>NZ_AP025032.1:3170833-3805000 GCF_019973775.1 Aureimonas sp. SA4125
GCTTGTGGACATCGAAATCGATCTCAATGGCTCGCAGGTCACTCATCGCCGTCTCCTCATCCCGGTTTTGAGTAGTAATGAGTAGTAGAGTAGCCGTCAACCTGTTTTGCGATCGCATCTCTGAGGGTTGCGAATGGACTTTGACGCCCGCTCCGCCGGCAACCACGCTTTCTCCCTAGCCCTCGGGCGCATGGGAGAAGACGCATGAGCGAGTTCGTGAAGTGGCCGTCGATCGAGGCCTTCCACACGGTCTACCGACACAACGCCAAGATGATGCTCGGGACCGAGGTCGTCGACTACCGGGCCAAGATCAAGCTGCACGGCACGAACGCCGCCATCCGGATCGACGCCGATGGCACAGTCACCGCGCAGAAGCGCTCGTCCGATGCCACGCCGGAAGCCGACAACTACGACTTCGCCGCTTGGGTGCGAGACACGGCTTGGCACTGGTCGAGCCGTGTCGGACGCCTGTTCGACCCGCAGACGATGGTCGTCTTTGGCGAATGGGCCGGGCCGGGCGTCCAGAAGCTCGTGTCGGTGTCCGACATCCCGAAGCGGTGCTTTTTCGCCTTCGCCGTCTACCTTCCGGAGCGCGACCTCTTGATCTCAGATCCGGCGACGATCCGAGCGATCACGGGTTTCCTGCTCGACCGCACTTTCGACGTGCTGCCCTACCATGGCGACGCCCACCGCATGGACTTCGGCGACGAGGTCGGCGTGCGCATGGTCGTGGAACAGATCAACGCCGACGTGTCCGCGATCGACCGCTGCGACCCGTACATCGCCGAGCTCTTCGACATCGAGGGACCGGGTGAAGGACTCGTCTTCTTCCCGGCGGCCGAGTGCACGCTCGAGCGCTTCGCCACGATGGCCTTCAAGGTGAAGGGCGGCAGCCACAAGGTGACGAAGGACGCCAAGCCAGCGCGCATCAACTCGTGGGCGACGTCCAGCCACCGCGAGTTCGTCGACCATTACATGACCGACGCGCGCCTCGAGCAGGGGCTGGCCGAGGCATGCGGCGGGGTCACCGACATGCGCCGCGCTGGGGACTTCCTGAAGTGGGTCGGCAACGACGTCCGGAAGGAGAGCGTCGCCGACCTCGATGCCTCGGGACTGGAATGGTCCGACATTGCCAAGATGGTCAACCTCCAGGCGATCACGTGGTTCAAGCAGCGTGCGCTCGGGCCGTCGGTGTTGCGCGAGGCGGCGTAGCCTGATCGTGCCGGCGGTTTGACGCCCGCGCCGCCGGCAACCACGCTTCTCTCCATGCACTTGAGGGAGAGCACCATGGCCTACACCCGCTACACGCCGACGGGCATCCGCGTCAGCCGCACGCCACCGACCGAGCCGCCACCGGCTGTCCAGCGCAAGGCGCGCAACGACGTCATTCTGCGCAACTGGTTGGCGGTGACGGGCGAGGCCCGCGCCAAGCGAATCCTCCTCGCCATCCAGCCGACGTCCGCGAAAATCGGGCGCCGCTCCCGCGAGGGCCTGCGCGCCGCCATCAGGATCATCGGCACCGACCCCGTCGACGTCCGCCACGTCGGCGGCATCCTCCGCAGTATGGGCAGCATCCCGCACCTCGGCAACGCGCGGCTCGGCTACGTCGACGACGAGGCGCTGTGGGAAGACGCGCGGGCCGCCATGGGCATCGCCGAGGTTGCGGCGACGCGTCGGCGTGCGGCGTCGCGCACGGCGGGGCTGCTGGGCCAGAGCCTAGCAGTCGTTGAAGCGCTGCTGGGGGTGCCGGAAGGCGAGCGGGCGGTGCTCATGGAAAGGGAGATGGCGTGATGGACTGGGACGACAGTCGAATTGCTGAGGTACGCGATTATCCGAACGACACCTACATGGTCCTCTTCGACAAAGCCGCGGGATGGAGATGGTCGGCCGGCGGGCTGACTGGTTCGGCAGAATGGGATGATGACCCATTCGTTGGCGTAGGCTTCGATACGCTCGGCGCCGCGATGGATCATGCCGCGCGGCAGCTCGATCTCCGCGAGGGAGCGGCCAGCGGGTGGGTTCCTGATGCCCTTCCGACACCGGAGGTCGCGTGATGGGCAACGCCTTCGGCACCACCGCCCTCACGCCGCCTGTCCTCGATTACGGTGGCCCCGTCATGACGAACACGGTCGAGGTCGCGCCCGCAGCTCCCCTCGGCATCAACCAGGTGCTCGACGAAGTCCGCGCCTTCCGGGCAGCCGAGGCAGCGGAGAGACGACGCTTCGTCCAAGCAGCCACCGATACGGTCGCAGGGCTGTTCGCGCGCGGCCAGAACGATCAGGCGATGGCGATCCTGTGGTCGCTTACCCGTCCGGAGCCGTTCTGGGCGACGCGGTACTTGCCGCCCGACAGGAGGCATTCGTGGCCGACAGCGACGTGATCCGCAAGCTTATCGCCCGCTTGCCTTCCGCGCCAACGCCGCGCGGTCACGCCCCGTACCGATGCGGTTGCCGATAAGCCCAAGGACGACAGCCCCCGCGACGAAGCCCCACACGCCGATGGCGTCGCCCCGGCCGGCGATCCCGATGCCGCCGAAGATGAAGCCTACGACCATGCCGAAGACGATGCCCGCGAGCGTCCAGTCGAGTTCGGCCCTCCGGTTCAGTGCCGTCGCCCGCACTGCGGCCTTCGCGTAAATCTCGCGCATAATTCCCCCTGCCTCTGGTCACCAGCTTCGACGTTGATTCAACGACGTGCCTTGCGAACGAGGTAGCCGTCAACGCGGGTCTCATGAACCTCGATATTCATCAGTTCAACCCGACTCTGGACACGGTTCTTAATGTCGGGTTGCATACGCGCGCCCAGCCAGACATGGCGAACGGCGCCCGGCTCATATCCTGCTTGTCCACGGCTAGTCACGAATAGCCGCCATTCCCGCTCGTAGACCCACTTCAGGCTTTTCGTAGAGAGTATCGCCCGCGCATGCTCCCCTTCGTCCCTGCCGGACACCTCCACGGTTTGGGGCTGTTCACCGTAAGCCATCCGAGCAAGCGTGGCAGTCTGGTCCTCTAGGCCATCAAGGAGACTTTCGACGTCATAGGCGATGCAGATGCCCCGGAAGCCATCCGCATAGTGCGCCCACATCAGCTCGTTATCCCAACTCTCTGAAAACGCCGCGATACCTAAACTAAGCTTCTGATGCCGAACGGATTCGACAAACCTCCGGTATTGGTGCCTTTCGTTCCCGCCGTACGCGGCATCGTACAAGCCTTCCATTGCGTCGTTCATTTCCGGATATGTTGGGCAGAAGACGTAATGCTCTTCGATGGCCCGGATCTCCATCTCGAACTTATCCGGCATTAGGTAGCAAAGACCACAAAACGCTGATTAACGGGCTGGCGACGCTCGATGTTTCTTGCCGGAGTGTCGGCCGCACCGAGGTGCGCTTGCTGTCCGCTATGGCAAGGGATACATTCTGGGCTAGTCGGCAGAGGTCACGAAAATGATGTCAGTTCACGATGCGCTGGAAGCATGGCAGCAGGGTGAGATCACTGCCTCGCGCGCGATGGCGCTATCCGGGGCCGTGGATGTCTTGGAGTTGTACGGCTTGGCCGCAGCGTGTGGGGTCGATATCAATCTAGACATGGCCGACGGCGAGCTTCGCGTCTCATCAGCCGTGACGAAGGCGGTGGAAAATGCCATTGCCAAGAACACCAGCAACGACCCGATTGCTTCGTCGGGAACTCGTGCCGCTTGAACGAGAGTCGCATTCCGGTCACGCTGGTGATCGTCGATACTGGTCCTCTCATCAGCTTGGCTGCCTGCGACCGTCTGGACTTGCTCGATCAGTTCTCGTTGCGAGTGCGCGTTACCGATGTCGTGAAGTCGGAATGCCTTCGATACCCCAATAAGGTCGGGGGTAACGTCCTTGGATCTTGGTTCGGCCAGTTCGACGGGAAGATTTGCCACGTAGTGAAAACCCCTTTCCTCGAGACTTGGCAGGATGCCGTCCGCCAAGAGGAAGCTGGAGACGAAACGCACCCTTCGAAGGGCATAGGCGACGCGTCGATCGCATGGCTTCTTCAGCGCATCAACGCGTCGCCGCCTCAAGAGGAGATCGTTCTCCTTCTTTCTGAAGATGCTCCGTTTGGCAATGGCGCTGTCTTGGCGACCCATCCCGAGGTCTACATGCTGTCGACCCGCATGTTTTTGAAGGTTTTGGAAAATTTCGAGATCATCGAGTCTGCAAGCCAGATTATATCTGATATTGCCGATGCCGGAAGGACGGTCTCCCGTTATGCTTCCGACCGCCC
Organism: Aureimonas sp. SA4125; assembly: GCF_019973775.1. Classification (NCBI taxonomy): domain Bacteria; kingdom Pseudomonadati; phylum Pseudomonadota; class Alphaproteobacteria; order Hyphomicrobiales; family Aurantimonadaceae; genus Aureimonas; species Aureimonas sp. SA4125. Next base: position 3,175,087 of record NZ_AP025032.1, read on the forward strand.
GGGGAAGATTGCGCCAGGGCTAAAGTCGCAGTGGACCGACCCGCTGAAGCGGACGTAAGCCGCATTCTGAAACCCTCGTTGACGGCATCGCGGGAATACGATCGACATCCGTCGGGGTTCCTGGTACGAGACCCACTATGCTCTATCGGCTCATAGCACAGCGCTGACATCCACCCGCCGCGACCCCTGTCGCGCGTCGTCATCGTTCGTCACGAGACCGACCTCCAGCCGGAGCCCGAGCATGATCCCGTCGTCCCCCATCTTCATCGAGCGCATCGTCCCGACCGTCGTCCGGAGCTGTAAAATACCGCGCCAGTCTCGCCTCGTTCCGAGGGAGGCGCTGAGCCATGGGGCAGCACTTCCTCCTCTCCCCGGACTGCCGGACGCTGACGGTCATGGACCTTGCGCGGATCACGGAGGCGAAGGCGTACGCTTGGTTCAAGCAGGCACGCTGGTTCAAGACGGAAGGCAAACCGTACTGTCCTGACTGCGGGACGCTGCGCTGCTACGGGATGACACGGTCGCGCTTCAAGTGCTCCGACGGCGCCTGCAAGAAGGTCTTCACGGTCACCTCCGGCACGGCCTTTGCCTTCCGCAAGTTGTCCTTCAAGAAGATGCTTATCGCGATCTGGTTCGCCGCGAACTCCGTGAAGGGCAAGGCCGCGCTCCAGCTCTCCCGCGAGATCGGCGTGCAGTTCAAGACGGCCTGGGTGCTCCTGATGAAGCTGCGCGAAGTCGTGGCGGCACGGCGGGAGACAATGCGCATCGACAGCGAGGTCGAGATCGACGGCAAATACATCGGCGGTCATGTGCGCAAGAAGAACAAGGCCGAGGACCGCGTCGACAGGCGCTTGAAGGAGAACCGCAGCCCAGACCGTCTCTGCGCTCTCGCCATCCGCGGCCGCGCACCAGGCAGCCCGACGTTCACGCGGGTAATCCAGAACGAGGACGGCGAGGCGGCGTGGGCGGCCGTGCGTGACCACGTGTCGAGGGATGTCACCGTCTACGCCGATGAGCATTCCAGCTACGACGACCTCCTCGGGCTCAACCGCATGAAGCGGGTGAACCATTCCGAGGCCTACGCCACGAAGGAAGGCTACAACACGAACCTCGTCGAGAGCTTCTTCAGTCGCCTCGAGCGCTCTTATGTCGGCATCCACCACCGCTTCTCGATGAAGTATCTCGACTGGTACGTTGCAGATGTCGCCTGGCGCGAGGACTTCCGAGGCCGGGCGAACGGCTTCCAGACGAAGACGCTCCTCGGTCTAGCCCTTAACCGCCCCACCTCACGGTTTCTTTGCGGCTACTGGCAGGGCAACTGCCCGCCGGACCTCATCTGGGAGAAGCCGAAGAAGGACGATCCAGAGCCATCTTAGGCTGCGATCTCCCAAAGGTTCTTGATTCCGTCCGCCGCCCGCACCTGGCGCACGCGATCGCGCTTCATCAGGCCACTGAGCGTCGCGGAGACGTTGCTGGAGAAGCGTTTCAGTGCGGGATCTGCCGGATCAACACCGTGGCGGATGCCGATGGCTTCAGCACACTCGCCCGTCGAGATCGGCCGCCCAGCCTCGCGCAGTGTCTGGAACACTGCCTCGGTTTTGTTGATCTGCTGGAGTTGAAGCGGCAATGGATGCCGAGAGATCTTTGCTTTCGGTAACGGTGCCGCTACGGCCGCCGACGGGTCGTAGAAGTGGATGATGCCGTCAAAGGACAACAGCACGCCTTCCAGCACCGAAATCCTCGAGCGCAACTCGGCAATCTCGGCCGCCACACCCGCCCTGCGGGCCTTGAGATCGTCCTCGAAACCCATTGCCCGAACTCCCGCGAATGTTGCGGATTCGTACCCGGAAACGGGATGCCGATCTTGTGGCTTTTGCTACCTAATGCCGAACTTATCTACTCTCCCCGCACTGCTATCCTTGGATGGATGCGGGGAAAGGGATCTGTAGCGATAGAGCAACTTCGGCTTAGCATGAGTTTTAATGGTGGCCACTTGGCAGCTCCCAGTCCGTGGTCAAAGCGAACGCGATCCCGTCGTTGAACGTGCCACCATGGCCTCGCAGAGGCCCCGTTAGCACCACGGGTTCCCCAAGTTTGGCCAAGGCTGCGCCAGCCCTTCGTCGATGAGCACCTGCCCGGCGTCCCTCCCGTCAGCTAGCGTCACGGTGACGAGCCGCCGCCCGTGCCTGTCCGTGCTCCCGCCCGACATCGTGTAGCCCCCCGACATCAGCGACTGGAGCCGCCGCGTGGCGCGGTCTCCTACCGTGCGCTCGGCGGCGCATTCCGGCCGGCCGACTTCAGGTGCGTCGACGCCGCCGGACCTGGTCGTCAGCCGCCACGGCTCGCCGTTCGCCACACCGGAGTCGCCGTCAGTGATGCATGTGACGCCGCCTCCCCCGCGTCGGAACTTGGGCGGGCAGAGGGGAAGGCTGCGGGCGGCGTTGGGCTTTGCCGCAGAGCCGGATGCCGTCGTGCGTTGGGCGTCGGCGCCGTCGATCGATCCGAACCAGCCCTGACCTTCGGTCGCCGCCACGACGAAGGCCACGAGGGCCATGGCGACGCCGACAGCGAGGTTTCGGATGAGCTTGCGCGGTGCCCGGGAGCGGCGGCGTGCAGGCGGGGTGCTGGCACGGTTGCTTCGGTCAAACGGCTGACGAGGTCGGGGATTAGGAGGAGGAATGTGGCGCGAGCTCACGTGGTTTCGCCTCCCCCGTCGATTCGCCCGAGAAGCCGTTCGACGAGTTGCTCCAGTCCGTCCAACCGCTGGAAGCCGCTTCCCCGCAGCCGAACGTGGTTCTTGCGATCCGGCCGCACGCCCTCCGCGGTTCGCCCGATACGCCTCGCCGGCCGATAGCCTTCAAGCGACGGCATCGGCTCTCCGGGTTCGGCGCCGAAGTACCAGTAGGCGCGAACCTCGAGTGCATCGTCGACGTCGAGATAGACGACGCAGCCGGACGGCTTGTCTGCCAGCGATGTGGCGATGTCGAAGTTGCCAGGGTTCTTGAGGCGCCCGGCCTTGAGCTGCACGTGCCGGACGACGACGCCCCAAGCGATGACAAGGTCGTAGCCGTAGCCATCGAACTCGGACCGCAGGATCTCGACGTCGGTGATCCCGGCACTCCACAGAAGCCGCCAGATGTCGGCGACGAGGGAGTGCTCTAGGATACGTTCGCGGAGGCTGGACGCCGTGGCGTGCTGGGTGCGCATATCAATCATCAACGGCTTCCTCGGCAACGGTGGGGGCTGCGTCGATGGTTCGAGGGGCAACCTCAAGCAGGAGGTACCCGAGACCGCCGCCCGACGGCGCGGCGGTCCATCTGAACTCGTAGTCCGAGCCAAGTGTGATCGCATCTCCGTACGGCATCGCAGTTTTGTAGGTCAGCGGCGTCCCGGCGCGGTAGGACGCCCCGTCGCGGAAGTCGAAGGCCTTGGTGTCGTCGCTGTAGCCGGGATGCACATGGTAGTGCGTGTGATCCGTCGCGATCAGCGAGAAGCCCACGTCGGCGACATCGGCGCACCGTTCTAACCGTGAGATGTCGGAGAAGGCGTCGTACCTGTTGTTGGGCTCGCGGTGGTTGGCTCGTTTGAAGAACTTTAGCTCGATCGCGCAACGGGCCTTGGATCCATCTCCTTTCCCGATCCGGAACCAGATGTCGATACGACCGCGCGACGTCTTTCTGCCCGAGCGTCCCGACGCGTCAATCAAGGGCTTTTCCAGCTCGATCGAGATCGTCTCCCGGCTGTCGACGAGTTCGAGGTCAGCCACCGTCGAGATGATCCGGCCAAGGTGAAGCTGGAGGGTTGCCTCGCTCTCGCAGCGGATCCGGCCGCCTGCGATCTGAGCGAAGAGCTTCTGGGTCGCCGTCGTCACGATGTGGCGGAGGCGTTCGATGTCGGCGCCCGTGGCGCGCGGGGCGTTATGCCCTTCTTCGGTGTCGACGAATGCCATGCTGCCTCCAGGTGCGCTCTCGTATCTTGCATAGCGGTCGCCGAGCGTTTCGTCAGGGTTGCCCGAGCCGGCTGAAATGGAGGCGCCCCGCCGCTGCGTGTGCAGCCCCGTCCACACTGGGGGTACAGGCAGTCTCCGCGGTATGCAGGGATGTCGAAGAGCGCGCTGGAGAGAACCGTGACCGCACCGTGCGGTCATCGTGTGTGCATGAGGGGTCGCGCTTCCGGGTGGCGACCAGCCCATCCGCCGCCGACGGGCTGCGGATGGCGAGCATGAAGCGCCCTAGGCGCAACCAGGGCGGCTTTCGAGTCGCCCTATACGTGGAGGGGTCGGCGTCCTGACGGGCGTCGGCCCCTTCTCACATTCTGAAAAGTCCGTCTGGTGGACTTTTCGGAATGTGAGGCCCGTCGCTCCTGCGTCCGTCAACGGATTGCACTAAGGGGCCGCCGCGCCGCCCGTTGTGTCCGGCTCCGCCGGCAAGCACGCTTCTAGGTCAACGATGACATGGAGCGCTGAGATGGGTGATACCCCCAAAGACACCACCGAGCCGGACGGCATCGTCGTCCTCGGGCCTTACAGCACCCGCCTCCGCGAGGTTCGCCTCGGACCCGTCGTGTCGGTTGGCGACTGGACGAGGGCGAAGAACCCGGACGCCGTCCGCACCTTCGGCGCCGGCGAAAACGACGTCGCGATGCCTCCCGTGTACGTCCTGCGGGACGGGTGGGTGGATCAGGCTGCCGAGGCCATCCTCGACGACCTGGGCAGCCGCAGCGGAATCGGAGACTCACTGGATGCGGTCGACGACGAGATCCGTGCCGAGATCATGCAGGACATCAGGCAGTCCATCATGACCGCGATGTCGGCAAAGGGCCGCGAGTTCGACACTGGCTGTCCGAAGATCGATTGGATGGCCCTCTCGCGTAAGTGGGCCAACGACGGCATCGAGGAGCCAGGCGGCATCATGGCCGGCGGATACCTCATGCGCCTGACCCCCGAGGAGCGCGCGGCCGAGATGGCGTGGCACCATCGGGTAACCAGCCTCGCGGACGCGACGCCCGAGGAGCGGCAGGCGGTCGAGAGCGAGTGGGGCAACCGGGTGAACGCGTTCAACGGCACGGACCAAGGGGCTGCGTGATGTCCGACTGGCGCAACCGCTACATCAACGAGTTCCGCACGATGGTCGGCGGGGACGAATACGTCTTCACCCGCCAGCGGCCGCCCGGGTATGCCATCCACACGTACAGCACCTGGGACGTCCGCCGCGTGGGTCGTGACACGCCTCGCGAGTTCGAAGTCTCGGCGGGCGCCGAGGAGGATCCGCACGCTCTCGCCGAGCTCGCGGCTGACAAGGCCCGAGAGCTCGACCGCGAGGAGGCCGAGGACTTCGCGGACGTGAGCGCCAAAGCGTACCGCGTGCTCCGCGCCCAACTGACGGGCGACCGGACGCACCTGTGCGAACGGGACTACATCGACGTCTACACCGCGTTGGGCGTCCCGCACTTGCTGTACCTGCTGCACTGGACTTGCCCCGGAAAAGTGGAGAGTTCTCAATGAGGCATGAGGAACTCCATGGCGAAGACACAGCGACGATTTACGAAGGAATTCGAGGAGGAAGCCGTCCGTCTGGTTGAGACGAGCGGCCGGACGCAGCGCGAGATCGCGGAGGACCTTGGCGTTGGGCTATCGACACTGCGGCGCTGGATCGACAAGCGGCGCGACGCCTTGATAGAAAGCCCGCCTCCCGACCGCGTCGAGGACATGGCTGCGGAGATGAAGCGGCTGCGGCGGGAGAATGAGATCCTTCGTCAGGAGCGTGGCATCCTGAAGAAGGCGATGGCTTTTTTCGCCCGGGAGGGAAGTCGGTGAGGTTCGAACTCATCGATGCGGCGAAAGAAGAATTCCCCGTCCAGCGTCTCTGCAAGGTCCTCGGCGTCAGCTCGAGCGGCTATTTTGCATGGAAGGATCGACCGGCCTGCCGCCGGCAGCAGCGCGACATGGTGCTTCTGGCGCATGTCCGCTCGGCGTTTCGGTTGTCGAACGGCACCTATGGGAGTCCTCGCATGCGGCATGAACTCCAGGCCGAGGGGATCGCTATCGGGCGCCGTCGGACAGCGCGCCTGATGCGCGAGAACGGCCTCAAGGCCCGGCAGAAGCGGCGGTTCAAGCGAACGACGGACAGCCTGCACGCCTTCCCGATCGCGCCGAACCTCCTTGATCAGGACTTCGCGACCGAACGCCGGGACGAGAAGTGGGGAGCCGACATCTCCTATGTTTGGACGCGAGAGGGCTGGCTGTATCTCGCCGTCGTCATCGACCTGTTCGCCCGGCGCGTCGTCGGCTGGGCCGTCAGCGATCGTCTACACAAGGAGTTGGCTCTCGAGGCGCTCCGCAAGGCCCTCGTCCTGCGCCGCCCGAAAACCGGCCTGATCCATCATTCTGACCGCGGCAGCCAATATTGCTCGATCGACTATCAGGCCGAGCTACGCAGGTACGACGTGCTGATCTCGATGTCCGGCAAGGGCAACTGCTATGATAATGCGATGGTCGAGACCTTCTTCAAGACGTTGAAATCCGAGCTGGTCTGGCGCACCGTCTTCCAGACCAGGACCGAGGCGAAGGCGGCCATCGGCCGCTACATCGACAGCTTCTACAACCCCGTCCGGCGCCATTCCGCGCTCGACTTCATCAGCCCCGTCCAGTTCGAACGACTGGCCGCCGCGTAATCAAAACGCTCTCCACTAAAAGGGGGCAAGTCCACACCCCAGGTTCGTGCGCGGAGGTGAGGCATGATGACCGAGACCGAAACGATCACCGCCCCGCTGCCCACCGTCGACCTGATCGACGACTACCTCTGGGAAGCCGTGATCACTGACCACGGCCGGCCGAAGTGGGCGCTTCAGCGGTGGGAAGAGGCGCCCAAGTCATGGGCCACCGTCGGCAGCGTCGCCTTCGATGAGTTCGGCAAGTGGTGGTCGTGGAAACCGGAGCACGTGATTCAACGCGTCTTGCCGACCGACACCCCCTTCGTCTTCGGCAAGTCAGACTGCTTCGGCAGCATCGTCGACGCAGCCGAGCACCTGGCAGTTCTCTGCGACGCGAAAGCGGGAACGTGGCACGACCAGAGGCGGCGAACGGCTGCGTGTGTCAGCAAGGCCGACAAGGCGATGCCTCGTTCGTCGATCCCGCGCCTCTACGTCCAGCACAGCGACGATCAGCAGGTCGCGCTCGAGACGGGCGAGGCCTACGACCCGAGAGGACGCTGGGAGGACTGGCTCGCCTTCGCAAAAGCCATCATCGCGGCGGAGCGCGAGACCGCCCGACTGGAGGGCAGCGTGCGCCCGGAAATCGACTGGTGGCAGCGCTTCTGTGCCATCCAGCGCAACAGCTTCATCCCCATCGAGGACGTCGTCCGACGGGTCGATGACCGATGCGGTCGGTGGATCGACCAGCATGAGGCGGCCGAGATCGTGGACGGGATGCTGGACGAGATCCAGAAGCTGCGGGCGGCGCGGGACGGCGCACCGGGATAGGCGCCGGGGTCCCTGGACGGGGGTGCCGGGTGCGGGGTTATTTGCGGCCGCACCGGGTCTCCGTCTACAAAATTTTGAAATCGATGCCAGCATCATCGCCGAGGTCCGAGAGGCTTCCGCGACGCCGCGCCATCTGTAGAGTGCCCCTCTCATGAGAGGAGTGACGAATGGGCGACGCGACCGAGCGGCTGATCGAGTTCTGGAAAGGCTTTGCGGGCGGCCCCCACTGGGTCCACCCCGCCGACGAAGAGGTCCTGTCCGCGACGCGTTACCGAGACCGCGTCCGCTGGGACGCTCCCACCAACCAAGCCGATGTCATCGCCGAACTTCGTCGTGAACGTTCCCGGCTACAAGCGTCGCTGATCCCACAGCCGTTCGTCGGCGACCTGCGCCGGGCCGACATCGTCATGTGCCTACTTAACCCCGGTCTCGATCCCGGCAACTGGCTGGACGAAGGCGACGGCACGATCGCGCGCGGCTTGAAGCTGGCCGGCCTTCGACAGGATACCGGTCGGTCGCCGTTCTGGTCCATCGATCCGGGGATCGCGAACACAGGCGCCTTTCGCTGGTGGTGGCCGAAGTTCGCCGCGCTCGCCGAAGGCCTGGTTGGCGAGGGCTGGACGTTCGACGAAGCGATGTCGTCTCTCGCGCAGCGCGTCGCTTGCGTCGAGATCGTACCGTACCACTCGCGGGCATCCGGTCTCATTACGAGCGACCTCATCAAGGCACTGCCGTCGTCGCGTCTCGCCATCGATTTCGTGTGCGAGCGGGCCGCCGAGGGCGCGCAGGTCATCTTGTTCCGCAGCCACGCCGCTTGGGGTCTCGCGGACGACGGCGGCTTGGTCCGGCTGGTGACCGACTCGATGCGGTCCATCAACGTCGGCCCCGACACCGAGGCGGGCCGGATCACCCGGCAACGGATGAACCCGGACCTGCCCGCCCTCGCCTCGTTCGCGGAGACGTTCGGGGCCGAAGGCTTCTCTTGCGGCGAGTGGGGCGGCGGCCAGCCGATGGAAAGCGGCGCGGTCCAGTTCCCGTACTTTTCGATGTCGGAACAGGCGCTAGCCTTCGTTCAAGCCGCCTACGACGGCGGCTGGGTGCTGTCGGATTTCACTTGGAGCGAGTGGCACGGCGGCGAGGAAGCGGCCCGGCTTCAGCATGATCCCGGCGCCGTGGAGGCGGCAAGCGTCCGCCAGCTCGCGAAGCTGATGACGACGCTCGTACGGGGCGATCGCTTTTCGGAAGGGAAGCTGGCGGGGGCGTTCGAGAGCGGCCTTATCCTGCGTATCGTCCGCCGCGTCGCCGAGCTGGCTGCCTTGACCGGACGGCAGCCTGTCAAGCTGCCGGATACCTGGTTCACGCTGACCCTCCACGAGGGGGCGTCCCTCGATCTGCCGGGCATCTATGAGTGGGTCATCGAGGGCATCGGCTCCTACGTCGGGCGCTACACGCGCGGCACCCGCCCGACGAAAGAGTACAGCCGCAACGTCGGCAACCTGTTGAGCGGTCGAGGATACCGTGCGGGCAACGCGGCCGGGTTCCGGCGCATCCATGTCGCGCTCGCGGACGCCGTGCGCGCCAGGCGGGGCATCGAGCTGCACATCTTGGAGAACCCGGCTGCGGCAGACGTCGGGGCACGGGAGACGGCGTTGATAGCGGAGCGCGGTACGCTGAACGGCGCCGGGAAGGCCGTCGGCGGCGTCGACTAACGGCAACCAACACTATGGGGATGCCGGAAGGCCGCATCCCGCCCCTGTCAACAATCTGCCAAACCGCCGTCCAACATCAACATTCCGGTCGTCACTTGCCGTCGAATGTTGCGCTCAAACCTGCGGGAGTCTTTGCAACAAAAGGATTCCGAACGGATGGCTAGACGGCCGAGCAAGGTTGCGGAGGTGCTGGGCGCGGGCGACGACGACGCGCCGCGTGGCAAGAACTCGTCCGTGCGCCGGATGTCGCTCGCCGCCGTCGCCGCGATGCTGAACCGCGACCGGAACACCGTCATGAAGTGGACCGAGCAAGGCTGTCCGGCGATCACGCGGGGCAACCGGGCGACGGGCACGCCATGGGAACTGGACGTCGCCGACGTCGTCGAGTGGCTCGAGAAGCGCAGCGCCGCCGCCGTGGCCGCGCGCTTCGGCGACGGCGACTCCGAGCGCATCGAGAAGGAAGAGGCGGACCGTCGGCGGGCGATCGCCCTCATGGTGCAGGACGAGGCTGACGCGGCCGAGCGCATGAAGGAGGTCGTCGCGATCTCCCTCGTGTCCCGGTCGGTCTCGCGCGACTACGCCAACGTCCGGAAGTCGCTTCTCGGTCTCGGCGCCAAGGCGGGCATGCGGTGCGTCGGGCAGCCTGCGGTAACCATCCAGGAGACGGTCGACGGCCTGATCTCGGAGTCCCTGTCGAACCTTGTCTACGACAAAGAGCTCACCGCTCTTTCGGGGGCTTGATGCTCCACGTCACGCCCGGCCGTCTCGACTTCACCGCTGGTCTCGACCTGCTTGAGGAGGAACTCCGCTTCCTCCTTGGGTCGTCGGTGCTTCAGCCACCGAAGCCCATGCGCGGCTCCGCTTGGATCAACGAGTTCGGGCGCATCTCGGCGGAGACTTCCGGGCAGCCGGGCAAGGTGACGCTGTGGGGTTACCAGCGCGAGCCGGCGGACGTCATGTGCGGCAACGGCCACGACCAGGTCACCGTCATGAAGGGGACCCGCGTCGGGTATTCCAACCTCGTCAAGCAGTGCATCGCCTTCAACTTGGTCCACGAGGCGACCAGCGTCTTCGTCGTGCAGCCGACGGACCGCGAGGCCGAGAACTTCTGGCGTCAGGAACTCGCGCCGATGTTCCGAGACATCAAGGAGCTGGCGGCCCTGCGCCGTCGCCCCGTTCGCGGCGAGCCGGCCGACACGATCTCCGACATCATGCTGTCGAACCACGGCATGCTTTACCTGCGCGGCGCCGACAGCGACGCGAACCTGCGTGGCAAGGCGGCGCGGCGTCGGTATGGCGACGAGTTCGACGCGCCCGGCTGGCGGCCGAAGGCAAAGGGCGACGGCAACAAGCTCGACCTCATGCGCGCCCGCGGCGAGGGCTTCGCCGACGGTTGCGACGTCGTCGGGTCGACGCCGCTCGATATCGACAGTTCCAACGTCTACGCCGAGTGGTTGCGCTCTGACCAACGTCACCTGAATTTCACGTGCCCCTGTTGTGGTAAGTTCCAGCGCCTCGTTTGGGGCGGACGGAAGGAAGGCCGGGGCATCTGGTACGACCTCGTGCCGGGCACCCAGCGCGTCGCGCGCGTCTACTACAAGTGCGAGCACAGCGGCTGCGAGATCGACGAGAGCAAGAAGTTCGAGATGGTCGAGGGCGGCGTGTGGGTCCCCGACCGCCCCGACGTCGAGCGGCATGCCGGGTACCACATGTGGCAGGGCATGTCCTACCACCCGAAGGCATCGTGGACGCGCATCGTCCAGCGCTGGCTCGATGCTCAGGGCGACGCGGCCAAGCTAAAGGTGTTCTGGAACAACACGCTCGGCCTCCCGTGGACCCCCATCGAAGGCAAGACTGTCTCCGCGTCGTCGCTCGTCGAGCGGTGCGAGCCGTACCCGGCCGCCTGCCCGGACGACGTCGTCGTCATCACGCTCGGGGCCGACACGCAGAAGGGCTCCGAAGACCAGTCCCTTGTCGGGGCTATGAAGGAGCGCGTCGAGATCGCCGTCTGGGGTTGGGGCCGCGGGAAGGAATGCTGGCTGCTGGGTTACTGGGTTCTCGACCAGCACGAGCCGTGGTCGGACGAGTGCGCCGCGCAGGTCGACGCGATCCTCAAGCGGCCATTCGCCAAGCGGAACGGCGCCGAGATGTTCGTGCAGGCCGCCGCCTTCGACATTCAGGGCGGCTTCGGCGACGCCGTGAAGAACTTCTGTGCCAACCGCCCCCGCCGGAACCTCTGGCCCGTGCAGGGCGCGAACATCCCGAAGGGTTTGCGGCGCGGCTTCATCTGGCCGAAGGCGGCCTCGAAGGCTGCGAAGGCGGCACGGACGCAGTGGTTCAGGCTCGACACTGGGTTGGCGAAGGACCAGCTCGAGGTCACGATGAAGCGTGGCGGACGCGGCCCCGGCACCGTCCATTTCCCGTCGTGGTGCGCGACGACCGACTTCTTCGAGGGCCTCACCGCCGAGCACAAGGTCTTCATCAAGGCGAACTCCGGCTGGCACTGGGATCACAAGAACAAGAAGGCCAACTCGGGCGAGGAATGGGACTGCTGGGTCTACGCCCTGTCAGCGCTGGAGGGCCTTCAGGTCTCCGACCGGAAGTGGACCAACTTGAATGTTGCGGCCGACAAAGCCGGAGTTGCACCATACGTGCCCCCGCACGACCCCGAGACCGGGGAAATCCTCGAGGAGCCGCTGGTGACCGTCCATGAAGTCGGACCGGACCGCTCGGCGCAGTCCGAGGAGCACCTCGACGTCGTCCAGATCGACGTCGCCCGCACCGTGGCGGCGGCAGAGCGTGCGGTGGCCGTCGCCGCGCCGAAGGCATCCCCGCCCGAAATCGCCCCGCCCCCGACCGCCGCGCTGCCGAAGCGCAAGGTCAAGCAGCCCATCCGTCGCGCCGGCGGCGGCCTCCTGAGGTCCGCATGGTAAACTCATCCCGCCCGCCCCTCCGCTACCGCTACTGGACGCGAGACGAACTCATCGCCGCCGTGCGCGGCATCGAGGAGGGCCTGTCCACGGGCGCGGCGAGCGTCGGCTACAGCGCCGCCGGCACCGTCTCGTATGTCACCCGCGACAACGCGATGGCGACGCTGCGCGACCTCTACAACCGCATCGACCAGCTCGAGGGCCTCGGGTCGGCGCCCGTCGTCCGCCGGGTGCGCATGCTCGCCGTGAAGGGCTACTGACATGGCGAAATCCCGCCGCTCGATGCCCGCCCCCGTCGCCGCCGCCGCCCCGCCCGCCACGGAACCCCGCCGGCTGACGCGGACGCTGCAACGCGCCGGCGTCGCAATGCGCTCCGCGTTCGGCCTCCGGGGGAAGTTCTCCCCGAAGTCGCAGTACGAGGCCGCGTCGCCGAGCGAGCGCGTGCAGCACGTCGCCGACACCGGGCCGAACGCCAGTGTTGGGGAGCTTGAGCGGATCCGCGCGCGGTCGCGCCATGCCGTCCGGAACAATCCGCACGCCAAACACGCATTGTGGGTCCTGATCAGCAATGTCGTCGGCTACGGCATCAAGCCGTTGACCCCGTACAAGGACCTCGGCGAGCTCTTCGAGGACTGGGCGGAGGAGACCGGGTTCTACCGCAAGCAGGCGCTCGTCTGCGGGACGTGGCTCCAGTCCGGTGAGGCGATCGCCCGCTTCCGCGCCCGGCTCGAGGGCGACCTCGACAGCGTGCCGCTGGACGTCCAGATCATGGAGCCTGACCACCTGCCGCTGCACAACAACGCGATGACGGGCGGCAACACGATCTTCGCGTCGATCGAGGAGGACCTCATCGGCCGGATTGTCGCCTACCATCTCTACCGCGACCACCCGACGGACTACGTCACCGGGCGCAGCCAGACATGGACGACCTCGCGTGTCCCGGCGAGCGAGGTGATGCACGTCTTCCTTCAGGATCGCCCCGGACAGAGGCGCGGCGTGCCTGTCTTCGCGACGGCCCTGAACACGCTAGACAACCTCTCGGTCTACGACGACGCCGAATTGGAGAGGAAGAAGGGCGCCGCGATGTTCGGCGGCTTCTACCGCAAGCCGCTCGACTCCGAGGGCTCCATCCCCGACGCCTTCGGGGAGATCGACGACGACGGCATCGTCCTCCAGCCACTCCAGCCCAACACCTGGCTCGAGCTTCCGGTCGGCTACGAGGTCGACATGGCGACGCCGCCGTCCGGCGACGCGAACTACGCGCCGTTCCGGAGAGAGCAGCTCGCCGCCGTCGCCGTGTCGCTGCACATGACGTATGAGCATTTGACCTGGAATTTCGAGAAGCTCGGCGACCGACAGTACCGGGCGGCCATGCTCGAGTTCGTGCGCTTGATCGAGATGTTCCAGTACCACGTGCTCATCGACCTCTTCTGCGGCCCGGTCTGGAAGCGTTTCGTGCAGACCGCGATCCTCTCCGGACGCTGGGTCCCGCCTGAGGGCGCTCGCCCGCGTGACTACCTCCGTGCGCAATGGACGCCGCCGGCGCGCGGGTACGTGCATCCGGTTCAGGACATTCAGGCCTACAGCGCCGCCATCCGTGCGGGCATCACGAGCCGCAAGCGCGTCGCCGGGCAGCTCGGCGAGGACGTTCGTCAGATCGATCTTGAGAACGCGCAGGATCAGGCAGCAGCCACCGAGCTGAAATTGCGCTACTCGACCTACGTCGGCCAGGACGCGGACCAGGTCGCGATGGCGGCTGCCGACACGGCGGCGTCGGAAGCGTTGGCGGCCGTGGTCGCGGCGGAGACAGAGGCGGACGTCGGGCGCTTCGCGGAGGCGGAAGCGGCATAGCCTATTTCTGATGCGAAATGCCAGCACACTGCATTTAACGCTTGCGCGGGCCGCAGGATTGTTTATGCAGGGTGCAGACATCTTGCATAGAGGACGAAATGGCAACGCTACACGAAATCAGAACTGAAGAGTTCGTCGACTCCTTCAACGGCAATCCTCCGCAGGACATGCTGCACATGATCGCCCAGACTGGAGAGTGGCTCGAGACGCTGACGGGTGAGCCACATGCGGCCAACGCGGCGATGCTCCAGCTTCTCGACAGTCTTCAGGCGCCACCGGAAGAGGCCTTCGGCAACGACCGCAACTGGCGCGAGGAATGGAACGAAGATGCCCAAAACCATGGGCACCTGATGAAGCGCGGCCAGGACATGACGGAGCTTCTGGCGTTCTCCGGCTTTGGACTTCGGCCCGACATTCGAGGTGAGCCGGACGACCTGACGGCCGCGATCGAAGAGACGGTTGCTGCCTTCCGGGCCTTTACCGACAGCATCCCCGCTCGGTGGGGTGAGATGAGGGAAGTGCATCAGGTCGCCTTGGCATCGGAGGCCCGCATCCGGCTCGACACCGGGAAATCGGTTTCGTCGGAGCAGCTCGCGGCGCTGGCGGGCATCGGACTGCGCAGCCTCCAGAACCTCCTCACAAAGAAGGGGTCGGGGCTGACGTCCGGGCCGGACGGCCGTATCGCTCCCGCGGTGGCTCTCGAGTGGCTCCGCAGCCGCGAATCCTTCAGGGAATCGATCTGGAAGGATTCCGGCCGCGAGACCGACGAGCCGGAAAGCGAAACACAGGAAGGCGATGCCGTCGGCGAGTTCCTGTTCGTCCCGGTCGCCGCTGACGGGACCGCGTTTACCCCCGACTGCCGCCGGGGTGCCGGCTACACGGTGGGCTTGAAGGGCGAGGAGCTACCGTTCGACGATTACCTTGCGGCACTCGCGCACGTGGCGGCAATGACCCGCCCCGCTTGGCGGCGCCCGAACCCGAACGGAAACTGGGGCATCGTCCGGGCCGACCGTTGGGAGCGCCGTTCCGTCGCCTCGCTTGGTCTCGAGCCGACGACATGAACGATCTTGTCGGCCTGACGAACCACGCCCGGAAGCGCCTTCAGCAACGCGCCATCCCCACGTTCATGCTCGACTACCTCGATACCTTCGGATCCTCGAAGCGGTGCGGCGGGTCCGAGCGCATGTTCTTCGACAAGGCGGCACGTCGCCGCCTTGCACATCACCTCGGGGGCGAAGCTGCCCTCAAGCCCGTCGAGCGCTGGCTCGGCGTTTATGCGGTCGTCGGTGATGACGGCTCCGTCGTCACCGTCGGCCACCGCACCAAGCGGCCTCGGCTGCACTAAGCCAAACCACCCTCCACAATCCCGCAATTCCTCACCGGAGACGCCACACCATGGCCTTCGCACGCTACCGCTCTGCCCTGCTTTCCGCCCGTGACGTCCACGACCCTGCCCTCATCATCGCCGAGGAAGGTCCCCTTGCTGTTCGGTACGCCCCGTTCGATCACGTGAACCCGGCCGCCAAGGTGGTCATCCTCGGCATCACGCCCGGCGAGGTGCAGGCGAACGAGGCGATCCGCACCGCGCGCGCCGCTCTCCAGCGCGGCCTGTCTGATGCCGAGGCCATGGATCTCGCCAAGGCAGCCGCAAGCTTCGCCGGACCGATGCGGGCCAACCTCGTTGCCATGCTCGACCAAATCGGCGTCGCCGGGGCGCTCGGCATCGCTTCTACGGCCTCGCTCTGGAGCGCGGACCTGCGGCTGGTCCAGTTCGCGTCCGCTCTTCGTCACCCGGTGTTCAAGGGCGGAAAGAACTACACGGGGAGCAATCCCGGCATCACGTCGTCGCCGCTGCTCCGTCAGCAGCTTTTGGATTTCACGGGAGCCGAGCTCGCGTCTCTTCCCGACGCGATCGTGGTGCCTCTCGGGCCTGCCGTCACGGAGGCATGCCGATGGATGGCGGCGCAGGGTTGCGTCACTCGGGACCGCCTGATCGAGGGCATGCCTCACCCGTCAGGCGCGAACGGCGAGCGCATCGCCTTCTTCCTTGGGCGCAAGGAGCGCGCCGCCCTGTCGAAGCAGACCGACCCGGCGAAGATCGACGCTGGCAGGGAGAGCGCGGTCCGGACGGTCACCGCTTGGAAGCACCGAAACCGGGCGGCTGCCTGACGCGCGCTCAAGAACCTGTGGGCGCCGTCGCGGTACGCGCTCGCAGGACTCCCGCCGGCGGTCGGCTCATGTCACCCTTCGGGTCACCCTCGAAGGATCCGTCGACATGCTTTCCGCCCCGCAGCCAGTTTCCAGCCAGCACGACGACGTCGATGCGATCATCGCGGTGTCAAACGGCGTTCAAATCTGACCCCGGATCGGCGTCCAATTTTGACCCCCTTGGCGTAAGGGCTGCGGTCGACCTGAGCGATTAAACCCGGTTCTTGAAGCGCCAGCTCTCGTTGCCGGTCTCCACGATATCGCAGTGATGCGTCAGGCGGTCGAGGAGCGCGGTGGTCATCTTGGCGTCGCCAAAGACCGAGGGCCACTCGCCGAAGGCCAGGTTGGTGGTAACGATCACCGAGGTTTGCTCGTAGAGCCGGCTCACCAGATGGAAGAGAAGTTGCCCTCCCGACTGGGCGAAGGGCAGATAGCCGAGTTCGTCGAGCACGATGAAGTCCATGCGGGTGAGGTAATCGGCCATTCGGCCCTGGCGGCCGGACCGCCCCTCCGCCTCGAGCTTGTTCACGAGATCGACGACGTTGAAGAACCGGCCGCGGGCGCCACCCCGGATGCAGGCCCTTGCGATCGCGATCGCCAAATGGGTCTTGCCCGTTCCGGTTCCGCCGATCAGCACGGCGTTGCGCTGATGGGCGATGAAGTTGCCGGAGGCGAGATCGCGCACCAGCGTCTCGTTGATCGGCGTCTCGTCGAAGACGAAGTCGTCGATGTCCCGGGCGAGAGGCAGCTTGGCAATGGTGATCTGGTACTTGATCGAGCGTGCCTGCTTCTCGGAGATCTCCGCCGACAGGAGATCGCCAACGACCCGCTGCGGTTCGTGCTGGCGCTTCACGGCGGTGGCGATGATCTCGTCGAAGGCGGCCTTCATGCCGTAGAGCTTGAGCTCGCCCATGGTGGCGAGGATCTCGGACCTTTCCATCACACTGCCCTCCTGAGGTTGTCGTAACGGGCGCAGTCGGCCGCTGGCTCATGGCGAAGGCGCAGCGCATC
Source organism: Aureimonas sp. SA4125 (assembly GCF_019973775.1). Taxonomy (NCBI): domain Bacteria; kingdom Pseudomonadati; phylum Pseudomonadota; class Alphaproteobacteria; order Hyphomicrobiales; family Aurantimonadaceae; genus Aureimonas; species Aureimonas sp. SA4125. Next base: position 3,192,275 of record NZ_AP025032.1, read on the forward strand.
CGGCGTCATAATGGTGATCGTGCGCGTCGGCTCCCGGGCCCGCGCCAGGATGTTGAGAATGACATCGGCGGAGTGAACGCCTTCGCCGAGCGCTTCGGCACAGGCGGCCTCGACGGCGGGCAGTCCGTCACTCAATACCGCAGCGAGGATGCTGACCATTTGGCGGCCGCCGTCGGGCGTGGTGCCAAGCTTGCGACGCACACGCTCGAGATGGGCTGGCAGGATCCAGTCCTTGAACGGGGCACCGTTGCGAAGCGCGCCGGGCTTCCTCGCCAGCACCGGGACATAATGCCAGGGATCGTAGACCGTCTGATCACGGCCGAAGCAGCGGGGATGCTCTCCGACAATGCGCCCGTCCTGGCGCAGCTCGATCCGATCGGCATAGGCCCGGACCTCGGCAGGGCGTCCGACGGCGCTGGCGGCAACGGAGTAGCGGTTGTTGTCGAAGCGCACGAGGCAGGTCTTCGACACCGAGGCCGGCACGGCATGGAAGCCATCGAAGCGGCCGCGATAGGGCACAAGGCTTGGACGCTCTTGCTCGAACATCTCCCAGACCGTCCGGTCGCGGAACTCGGGATGGCGGTGTGCCTTGGCGAAGGCGATGGTGCGATCGAGCAGCCAGGCGTTCAGCTCCTCGTAGCTCTTGACCCGCAGCCGTGGCGTGAAGAAGCGCTCGCGTACCAGACCGACCTGGTTCTCAACCTGTCCCTTCTCCCAGCCCGACGCCGGCGTGCAGGCTACCGGGTCGACGAGGTAGTGGCCGCACATCTGGAGGAAACGCCTGTTATAGGCGCGCTCACGGCCAACGAAGATCGTCTCCACCGCCGTCTTCATGTTGTCGTAGATGCCCCGCGTGCAGGCGCCCTTGAAGAAAGCGAACGCCCGGTCGTGGGAGTCGAACACCATCTCCTGGCTCTCTCGCGGATAGGCTCGGACGAACAGCATGCGGGAATGGCAGAGCCGCACGTGGGCGACCTTCACCGTCACCGTCGTGCCATTGATCAGCACGACCTCGTGGCTCCAGTCGAACTGGTAGGCTTCGCCCGGATCGAAGCTCAGCGGCACGAAGGCCGATGCCGACAGCGAGGACTGATCGCGTTGCCAGCCCCGAGCATAGCGGCGTACGGCATCATAGCCGCCCTCGTAGCCCAGCCTACGCAACTCCTCGAACACCCGGATCAGTGTCAGGCGTTCCCGGGCCGGTCGGGCATTGTTCGTTGCCAGCATCCGGTCAAGCTCAGGCTTCCAGGCACCGAGCTTGGGTCTTGGCTGAACGGAGCGCTCATAGTCGAAGGCCGTCTCGTTCGAGCGGAGAACCTTCCGGACCGTGTTGCGAGAGACATGGAGCTCGCGGACAATCTCCTTGATCGTCCGGCCACGCACGAAAAACTCGCGCCGGATGCGCGCAACTGTATCCACGCCCTTCATCCCCCGCCCGCCCGTCTTCCAGAGGAAAACGCGGACTCTTCAGATCCATCGGATGGGGGTCAATTTTGGACGCCTATGACCCCGCCTAGGGGGTCAAAATTGCACGCCGAATGACAATCGCGGCGTTCGACGGCGACCCCCGGGCGGCGCTGCGAGCGGTCCTCGACGAGGCGGCGCGGGCACGAGCGGATCTCGGCCGGGTGCTTGAGCATGTGAGCGAGGGCTACGTGCGCGGTCGGCGCCGGGCAGTCTGAGCTGTGGACCTCATGTTCTCGCCGCAGACGATCGAGGCGCTCATCGACGTCGTGTCCGGCGGAAGTGGCATGGGCGCGAGCGACCCGTCCATCGGCATCTACAGAAGCGCGCGCGACATCGAGAGGTTTATGGGCGGGTGCGGAATCAGCATGCGCGTCGTCGGCTCCCGCCTTCCCTCGCTGGCCGACGCCCTGCGCGCCGCCAATGAACAGGGTAATGATGAGGCGCTGCGCAAGGTGGCCGAACTCTCAGCCGACCCGCGCGACTTCCGGAACGACGCGGAGCGGCATGCCACCGTCGTCGCCTATCTGAACGACTTCCTCCGGCCGGACGGGTTCGAGCTTCAGCAGCAGGGCGGCCGGATGCGCTTGGTGAAGGCCGGCACGTCGGCGTCGGTGGTGAGCGCCCTGTCGGCAGCGGCCGTTGTGCTCGACTTCGACACGGTCCGCCGGGATCTCGACCGGGCCACGGAGAACGCGGTGAACGACCCGGAGGACGCGGTGACGGCGGCATGCTCCATTGTCGAGAGCGTCTGCCGTTCGATCCTCGTCGAACTCGACGTTCCCCTGCCGGCCAAACGCGACGTGCAGAACCTTTACCGGGCGGTTCGAGATCCCCTTGGGCTGGACTTGCCCCCTTTTAGTGGAGAGCGTTTTGATTACGCGGCGGCCAGTCGTTCGAACTGGACGGGGCTGATGAAGTCGAGCGCGGAATGGCGCCGGACGGGGTTGTAGAAGCTGTCGATGTAGCGGCCGATGGCCGCCTTCGCCTCGGTCCTGGTCTGGAAGACGGTGCGCCAGACCAGCTCGGATTTCAACGTCTTGAAGAAGGTCTCGACCATCGCATTATCATAGCAGTTGCCCTTGCCGGACATCGAGATCAGCACGTCGTACCTGCGTAGCTCGGCCTGATAGTCGATCGAGCAATATTGGCTGCCGCGGTCAGAATGATGGATCAGGCCGGTTTTCGGGCGGCGCAGGACGAGGGCCTTGCGGAGCGCCTCGAGAGCCAACTCCTTGTGTAGACGATCGCTGACGGCCCAGCCGACGACGCGCCGGGCGAACAGGTCGATGACGACGGCGAGATACAGCCAGCCCTCTCGCGTCCAAACATAGGAGATGTCGGCTCCCCACTTCTCGTCCCGGCGTTCGGTCGCGAAGTCCTGATCAAGGAGGTTCGGCGCGATCGGGAAGGCGTGCAGGCTGTCCGTCGTTCGCTTGAACCGCCGCTTCTGCCGGGCCTTGAGGCCGTTCTCGCGCATCAGGCGCGCTGTCCGACGGCGCCCGATAGCGATCCCCTCGGCCTGGAGTTCATGCCGCATGCGAGGACTCCCATAGGTGCCGTTCGACAACCGAAACGCCGAGCGGACATGCGCCAGAAGCACCATGTCGCGCTGCTGCCGGCGGCAGGCCGGTCGATCCTTCCATGCAAAATAGCCGCTCGAGCTGACGCCGAGGACCTTGCAGAGACGCTGGACGGGGAATTCTTCTTTCGCCGCATCGATGAGTTCGAACCTCACCGACTTCCCTCCCGGGCGAAAAAAGCCATCGCCTTCTTCAGGATGCCACGCTCCTGACGAAGGATCTCATTCTCCCGCCGCAGCCGCTTCATCTCCGCAGCCATGTCCTCGACGCGGTCGGGAGGCGGGCTTTCTATCAAGGCGTCGCGCCGCTTGTCGATCCAGCGCCGCAGTGTCGATAGCCCAACGCCAAGGTCCTCCGCGATCTCGCGCTGCGTCCGGCCGCTCGTCTCAACCAGACGGACGGCTTCCTCCTCGAATTCCTTCGTAAATCGTCGCTGTGTCTTCGCCATGGAGTTCCTCATGCCTCATTGAGAACTCTCCACTTTTCCGGGGCAAGTCCAGGCTGGCGCCCGACAAGGTGTCGGTGCCGGACGAGATCGCCGAGGACGTTCGTGCGATCCTCGGCAACCTCGCGGCGACTGTTGGCGGCATCGGTGCGCTACGAACCCACGGCGGCGACGCTCACGGTCGAGAGCGGGGTGCCAAGAGAATCAACGCCCGCATCGCTAGGCTCGCGATCCACTCGGCCGGCGCGCTGACACTGTTCCTCATCGAGACCTGGCAGGAGAAGTACCCGCAGAAGGTGCTCCATCCGCACTGAGGAAGACGCGTATGCCGGCAACTTGAACGATTATCGGAACCTGAAGTTTCGAGGTTCAGTGGCACGGTTGGGCATCAATCGCTTCCGGAGCCTCCATGCGCGCAGCCATCCTTGCCATCGCCGTTCTCGCCACCGCCGTTCCCGCATCCGCTGCGTCCACCAAGTCGACCTACACCGACGTCTCGTCCTGCCGCTCGGTCGACTTCCAGCCCGACGAGTTCGCTCACTTCTGCCGCGGGCCGGCCGGGTTCGCGGCCGTGCTCTCGTACTTCGACGGCCGTGCCGCACCCATTTTCGGACCCGCCGCCAAGGGAAAGCGCGATGAAGTGCGTGACGGTGCCGGAGGCAGCGAGGAGGCGCTGATCATCGGTTCGGGCAAGCCTTATGGCGACAAGATCGAATGGGTGTCCATCGGCGGCGGCGCACCGTGCGCCACGGTCGTGCGCATGGACCTTGAGGCCGGAAGCCGCCTTGTGGTCACCAAGCTCGGGAAGTCGCCGGAACGCGTCGCCATCGTGAAAGGCAACAAGGAAGCGCAGGCGGCCGCGGCGAAGGCTTGCGGCGGTGCGGGCGGTGGTCAGCGTGTGGACGCGGCAGATCCATCGGAGAAGGCGGCCCCGATTGCTTATAAGCGGGTCGGTCTGGACGACCCGGTAGCGATGAAGCTTTGGGCCAACAGCATGTCCGAGATCAAGGCAATCGGCGGAAGCGCATCGGTTTACCGTGCCAGCTTCACTCGCGGCAGCGACGAGTATGTCGTCGCCCAAATCTGGTCCGGCCTTGTCTGCGGCATGCGATCCTGCGAGACGAAGCTGATGAAGAACGGCCGGGTCGTTGACCTCGGACTTCTTTGCAACGCGACGGACGCCCATATCTTGTCGGCCGACAAGAAGACGATCTCGTTTTGCGAGAACGACATTGAAGGCCAGTAGCCTGAGAAGGCGCGGTGCGTCGATTCCCCGTTAGTAGCTCGGGTGAACGAGTCGGCCAACGGAGATCACGGTCGTACAGTGATCGCCGTCGATCGCGGCTTTGTGATTGGGCTCCTGCCCGCCGGCGCCTGACGCTGTAAATGCGACAGGAGAGCGGACATGATCACGAGCACGAACACGGACAGCACCAAAATCGACATCGGACTCTTCCTCGACGGCGACGAGTTCGACGCGCACTTCGAGGAGATCGAAGATGAGTTCGCCGAGTTCACGCGCGGCGCCGAAAAGAGCCGTGACGTTCATTTCCACATCCCCGGCAACGAGGACGGGCAGACGGCCTGCAAGGCGCGGCTCGCCCATCACGGGGTGACGCTCGCCCAAGCCGACGAAGAGGCATCGGACTGGTCCGACACGCTCCGTGCTCTCCTGTTCAGCATTGTCGAGGACCTGCATGCCCGCCGCGCGTTCTCCAAGAGGTGGCAGCGCGTCGGCGAGGCGGTCACGCGGCTGCCGGCGGACGTCCGGTCGGCTCATCGGGGTTACGCGCAGGTGGCCTTCGAGGTCATGGAGTGCCACCGGAGCAAGCTGGTCGTGGAGCACCGTCGCGATCTGTACGCCCTCGGGATCTAGGATCCAAAGGCGCGGTCCAGGTCTCCGAGCGACCTCATGTCCAGCAAGGCCACTCCATTCGCTCGGGCAAGTTCATGAGCCGCGTTCGTGTATCCGCTCTTCGCGACGACGGCCGCGAAGTCTGCGGTGTAGAATCGAAGGGCGGCGCCGATCTCCTGTATGGCGGAGACTCCCGTGGGTCGGGCGGCCCACTTGCACTGTACGACGTACGTCAGGCCGTCCTTCATGGCTACGATGTCCGCGCCGTAGTCGCCAGTTCGACGCGTCTGCGCGACCTTGAAACCAGCCTCCGACAATGCCGCCGCGCAGTCGGCTTCGTAATTTGACCAGTCACCGACGCTCGGTGCGGGTGTCGCTGCCGCGCTTTCCCGTAGGAAGATGCCGACGTCGAAGGACGCCTCGTCATCGAATTCGAAGGTCGCCCGTCGCGCCGCGAGCTTGCCCAAGCTGGTCCATGCGAGATGTTCGCTGACCCTGCCAAACGAGTCGGTGACCGAGTTGCTAGCCATGAGGTTTCGGATCTCCACCTCGTTGGACGCAAAGAAGTCGTAGTTGCGACACATGCGGAACAATCGCTCCGCGCCCTTTCTCATGTAGATCTGCTGGAGTCCCCGGTTTTCGCCGTCTATGGTCCACATTCCATCGTTCAAGGCCCGCACCGACGTGTATGCCTTTGCAGCCTCCAAGGTCGTGAACAGCAAGTCCGGCCGCTCCTTGTAGAGCGAGGCGTTCGGCCCGAGAATCAACGTCATTCGGTCGTCGCCCGCACTCGCTCTGCCGATGATCATGAGTTCTTCGGCCGTCACGACCTCGATGACCGGAAAGGTCGCGCTGGACAGGTCGAGCGTTCGCGGCAGCGTAGTGCGCATCTTGGCCTGCCCCGTGTACACTCCGGTCGGATCGAAATCCGCGATCTCGATGCGGTCCGGCAACGTGTTTGTGACATCGACGAACGAGGGAACCGCGAGCGGCCGCGTGCGCAGCCATTGCCACAACGCGGCGCGCTTCTCCGCGAAGATGGCGTAGGCGATAGGTCGCAGGTCGTCGTCCTCGGTCATCCATCACTCCGTGTTGTCGAGCCACGCTGTTCATGTCCGAAGCAGGATTTGTCGGCTTCGGGCTCATTTGGGCAGAGCCTTCACCCGCTCCGGTCGATTTTGCAATAAGCGCCGTCGAATGTTGCACGCGCCCCCTGCTGACTGTCCTCACGATCCTCTCGTGAGACCTCCGCGCCGTGCCGCAGCCCACGTCCCCCACCGCCGCCATTATTTCGACCCGCGCCCTCTCGCGCGGGCCGTCGAGCGCCGTCGTGGAGGCCGGCACGTTCGAGGCCATTCTGACCTCGGAGCATCCGGTCCGCACGTGGGTCCCGTCCCCGTGTGGCGGGGATTACATCGAGGCTGACGAGGTTCTCCTGACGTCCGGCGTCGACCTCTCCCGCGCCCGCGGCATGCCGCTGCTCGACAGCCACTGTAGCTTCGGCCTTGAGCGCTACCTCGGACAGGTCGATGAGATCCGCGCCGAGCTCGTGGCGGACCTCGGCGAATGCCTCGTGATCTGCGCCCGAGTGAAGCTTAGCCACGCGGGCATCGTCGCGGAGATGGCAGAGGGTTTCCACCCGAACTTGTCGGTCGGCTATGTCGTCCACGAGTAGGAGCTCGTCGCCCGCGACGGCGACGTGCCGCTCGCCCGGGCGACCCGGTGGACGCTGCTCGAGGCGTCCCTCGTCCCCATCGGCGCCGCCCCGAACGCATCCGTCCGCTCCGGCGGCAAGGTCGCCCCCTCCCCGCCGGCCGTGCGCTTCCGCGCAGCCGACCCGGCCACCCATCCCAAGGAACCCACCGTGGATCTAGAAGCCCTCATCGCCGCGGCCGAAGCCGCTCAGACCGCAGCCGACGAGGCCATCGCGGCCATCCCGACGGACGTTCCGGCGAGCACGGATGCCGCCGTTTTGGTCCGCGCCGCTGCGTTCGCCTTCGCGCGCTCGGCGCGGCTGTCGAGCCGAAGACCGACGACGCGGATGCCGAGGCGAAGGCCAAGACAAAGACGGATGCCGAGAAGGCCAAGACTGAGGCTGACGAGAAGGCTGCGAAGGACAAGATCGACGCGGATGCCGAGGCCGAGAAGGCCAAGGTGAAGACCGAGACGGATGACGAGAAGTCCTAGCGCACCGCTTTCGCGGCAATCCGGCAAAGGCCGGCTCGGCGCGATGAGCTTGCTGGCTGGGTGCGCGACGACGGGCGGTAGCGCCTGCGACGGCTGGCGGCCCATCCGGCCGGCGGCGGCCGACGTCGCAGCGATGTCCGACGGCACGGTCGCGCAGGTGCTCCAGCACAATCGACATGGCGCCACCGTTTGCGGGTGGCGGCCCTGAAATGACAAAGGCCCCGGCGGTGATGCCGGGGCCTTTGTCATGATGGCTGACCTTTGAATGCGGATTCTACCGCCGCGACGAAGATCTCGTTGTCGGCAAGACAGGCTGCAAGCGGCACGACGCCTCCTCCGGCGAAATGGACGTCCAGATCGTTGACCTCCATGAACTGCTGGATTTCGGCTTTGTTAAACGGGTGCTCGCAAAACCACTCCGCGACTTCCCTAGCGCAGAGCGTGCCGTTCTCCGCATCGGTTGCCAGCCGACCTGAAGGGCTACCGCCATCGCACACATAGGCATCTGGGGATGCGTAGAACTCCTTGATCAGGATGATCGACAGTCCATAGATCGCCCTCGTGACGTACTCCTCGCGGGTGAGATCCGGGCGCGGCGGCATGAGGTGAGCGGACATGGCAACTCCAGTTTGCGTAGGTGATTTTGCTTGAGAACGGAGGCCCCGGCGGGCGATGCCGGGGCCTCTGTCGTTAATGTCTTGCTACCGTGCGTGATCACGCGGGCATGAGAAGCTCGAGGTCGTACTCCTCACCTTCCATCGAATGGAAGATCAGGTCGTTCGCGGCCTGCCAACGGAGGCCTTCGAGGGGCGCGGTGCTGAAGACCTCGGACCCGTGCCAGTTCAACTGAACCCACTCGGACAAGTGGTCTTGGCTTTCGAACGGCCCCTCCGCCAGCTCGACCACGAGCATCAGGAGCCAGTCATCAGCTTCCTCCAGCCATTCGTGTAGCAGCTCGAGGCGCTCGTCCTCGATCTGACGCTCTCGGTCAGGGAAGGCGCAGATTGCGTTGCCGTGTTCTTCGTTGCGCCGCGCGTCACTCTCGACGCGCGGCTTCGGATTCAGTTTCACGACTTCTGCCATCAGTCGTTCTCGAGGTCGAACGGGGGAAACCCAAGGAGCTCGTGGATGCGGTCGTCGTGCTCAAGCATCCAGTCCTCCAAGACCTCGTCGACCTGACGGCCATCCAGCCCGGCCGTCGGCATGAGCTTGCCGATGCTGGTCTGGCGGTGCTTGTCCACGATCATCTCTCGCAACTGCCGAAGCATGAGCGTGCAGGAAACCGTGGGCTTCGAGAACTTCTTGAGGATCTCGAACACCAGTCGGGTGCCGTGCTGCTCGAGGTAGCCGTACAGCTTCTCTTCGGCGATTGCCGACGGAGCGACGACGCCCTGGCAGCGGAAGGCGACCGCCGTCACGAACGGCTCGTGACGGGCGAGCGCAGAGATCACGAACGGCATCGCGTCCTTGGGGCGCTTGCTGGCGCCCGACGCCGTGATGATCTTAGGCAGGTGTTCCGCGAACGCCGTCTTCGTGCACGCCCATTCCGCGGCGTCGAAGGGCGAGAGGTGCTGGATGCAGGGGTTCTTGCTGTCCTGCTCCATCTCGGGTTCCCCGAGGAAGAGGGACGGGTCATTCACGAACTTCTCGTGGACCGCCGCGGCGACGACCGCGACCATGACGAGGTCGACCATGCGTCCGGCGCGGACCTCGATCAGTCCGTAGCCCGCCTGCGCCTTGTTCAGCGCGACGAGGTCGATGTTGTCGTTGCTGTTCTTGTAGACCATTCCGGCTTACTTTCCCTTGCGTGCGTGAGGGCGCACGTGTCCCGCGAGTCCGACGAGTTCGAGCCGCCTATGTGGCGGGTCTCGACTGCGTGCGCGGGGCGGAGGGAAAGGATGGCGGCGGCGGACATGATGGCCTCGTGGTCGTGGACGGGCTCGATCGCATGATCGCGGGCTGTCGGCCAGGGGAAGCCGTCAGGGGAGTCTACGAAACGTTAACGCCTTGTCCCCTGCGCCGCCGGCACCGAACCTCGACATCTAACCGAGGGAGATCAACACCATGCTTGCAGCCATCGCCGCAGCGCTCCGCAACGCCGCATCCGCCGTCGCCACCGGGTTCCGGTACTGCTGGTGGGCCATCGACTGGACCATCGGCCTCCCCGGCCGCCTCTTGGGCGGCGGATCCGCAGGTTCGATCCCGCACCCAACCTGTCAGCCGCCTGCCGGCGACCCTGCCGCCGAAATCGCGGACATGGTCGCCAATCGCGGCCGCACGCGCGCCGTCCGGGGCGCGCTGCCATTGGACCTTGAGCCGTCGCCAGACGGCACGGATCCGGTTTCGGCAACCGTTTATGCATACGCGCGCGCCACGCCAACCGACCGCCGGCAGGTGTCGCTGGAGGCGCTGTCGCCGGATCAGGTGTCGTGGCTCCTCCGCCTGCGGCCACACGATCTCGACCGACTCGCGGCGGCCAGCGGCCTCGTGTGCGGGCGGCTGGCGCGCGGGATGGGCGGCGGTGCGCTCGGTGTCGAGCCTTGTCGGCGTCGGGAGCCGGAGTTGTCCGAAGCCGAACTGGCCGGGCGCGAGGAGCCGTCGACCGTCGAGTCGTTCGCCGAGCGGGTGCGGCGCCGGAAGGGTGCCGTGCCCCGACTGGTGATGGGGTAACGGTCGACGGAGCTGGCTTGCTTTGAGAAAGCCAGCCGGCAAGACTGACATCACCCGGTCGGTGGCGACATTACGACGGAGCTTGCTCCCCATGCGGGATGCCGAAAGGGTCTAAACGAGGGGCAGTCCGGAGATGGACTGCCCCTTCCCATTTCAGGGCGCCGCGCTGGCGGCTGGCGGTCCGGTGGCGGCCGGAGTACGGAGGCCTCGGCGACCACTTCTCAGGACAGATGATGCTCATCGCTGGCAGCTTCCTCCTCGAATTGTTCTCCAACTGGTGGTGGCTGCCACTGCTCGGCAGCGTCGTCGGGGAGATCGCTCACCTCGCCAGCTCTCCGACTTACCGGAGGGCATCTCGCGGATGTGCCGGGCGCAAAGGTGGCGGCGGCGTTCGCGACCGGGCTGCTGACGATCCAGTGCGTCGCCGCGTACTTGGTGGGGGGCCTCATGGCGGCGGCGTTCTGAATGGGGCGCTAGGCCGCCAGTCTGGCTACCCTACCACCCGCGCTTCGTGCCCGACCTGTTCATATCCTTCCGCAGCGCGACCGCGTCCCGCAGCGCTTGGCGAGCATGCTCCAGGGTCCGTTCGGAGCGCCGGGCCAGTTCTTCCGGCGTTGCCCGGCGCGCTACGAGGTAGGTCGCCAGCCACTTCTCGGCCTCGGAGCCGAGGCTATCCACCGCCTCCTTCCGGATGTCAGCAACACGTTGTTCCGCCTGACGGGCCAGCCCCTGAGCCTTCTGCTCTTCCTGTCGGCGGACACGATCCTGCTCATCAGCGACTCGCTGAAGCCGGCGGGCGATCCCCTTCTCCATGGCCTCGTCGACGTACGGCATCCCGAGGTTCGGCGGTGCGGGGTCGGGCAGACCCTCGCGTATGCATTTCAGAATGGCAGACAGGTCGCGTTTGAGTTCGTCCCACGCAGGACCTCCGGCTTCGGCGATCGCGACGGGCGCAGAACCTCTGAACGGACTTTCCAGCCACGCGAGGTATCCGGCCTCGAAGGCTTCGGCGTCATGATCGAGCAGTTCGAGCCGGATAGCCTCCAACGATTCCACGAGGCTGACGAAACGGCGATCTCGAGCCCTCAGCTCGGAAGCCCTCGTCGCCTCGCGTGCGCCCTGCTGCTCGAGGAGGCGGTGAAACGAAGCGTCGAGAGTCCAATGGTCGCAGGAATCGTGCGCGGCGCCCGACCGCTCTAGGAACTTGAGATAGTCTTCAACCACTTCCGCCAACATTGGCAGGCCGGCGCGTTTCCCCACTTCGTAATCATCGAGCGTGCGGTCGGATAGCTTGCGGTCGACCAGCTTCTCGCTCGAAAGCGCGTCCGCGACCTCTTCGGCCGACTTCCCTCGGTGGACGCGCAGGATGGACGTCAGGATCTCCGACTTCCAACGGGCTGGGTGGACGTGGAATAGGCCGGGCGCGAGCGCGTCGAAGCCGTCGATCAGGTGCATCCAGCCGCCTTCTTCCGCCCGGCTTACGGTCGGATGCAGGTACGGGTCGTGCGACAGGGCCGCGCGCTCCGAGCGTCGGTAGGCGGCCTTAAGCTCGTCGGCTGCTTTCGTCAGGAGCCGCTCCTCCTCGGCAGCCTTCTCACGGCGATCCGCCTCCCTTTTGTCCGCGATCACAGCCTCAATCTCGGGCAGATGGCGGTTGTAGATCCAGTGCCGCGGGGCCTCGTGCAGGATCCAGTCGCCGAGCCCGGGCTGCGTGACGTCGCGTTCACCCTTCGAGAGGTCGATCTCGAGCATGGCGTGGCCGGCCGCGCGGACGGCCTCGATCTTTTCTGGCGGGCATGCGTGCGTGACGTAGACCTCGACGTGCAGGACGTTCGCCCCGGTCCACATGACTACGTCGGGCCGGATGGAGTCGACGGGCTGCTCCGAGGCGGCATGTTCGAACGTGCGGCTATGTTTCGCGAACCGCTGAATGCGCTCCTCTCCGTCGCCTGCGGCAACAACGGGTAGCGTCAGCGTCCTGCCCTCGACGAGCAGGCGCTGAGCGAACTGGTGCAGCGCCGTCATCTGCCCGGAGGCGCACGCCGGGTTCTGCTTGCCATCGCTCGGGGCGACCGCGTGGGCGAAGTGCGGACGTCGGCTGCCGGCCCTCGCGAAAACGCCACCGCCGCAGCCTGGGCAGGTGTACGGCCCGACGCCACCCTCGAGCACCCGGAGAACGTGGACGATGTCATCCGACGCGTCGCGCCCGAATGCGAGACGAACGCCGTCGGCTGCGAAAGGAGTATGTGGATCAGTGGTTCGGTTTCGTCGGGCCATGGGGTTCAGACGCGAGAGGAGCACGGTGCCGGCAGGGAGGCGAGGCACGCCCGAAGGTTGTCCACAGGTCGGGGGCGGCGGGCTGGCTGGACGCGCCAGGGTGTCGCGAGAAGCCGGAGACTCCTGCGACGCGCTCGCCCCTAAGGGATTGGCGTTCGCCTAGGAGTCTCCGCCGGACGGAGACTCCTGTAGCTCTGGACGGTGACTCGACCGAACCTCGACGCCGCATGCAGCGCAGAGTTCGATCAGCTCGGAAACTTCGCCCGCGCCGGCGAGGACCAACGCGGTCGTCGTCGGGATCTCGCCGAGTTGCCACGCTTCGAGTGCGTCGTGGACGGACATTGTCATTGAAAGTCTCTGATCCGTCGAGACTCAGTTGACGCTCTTCAGCGTCTGGCTTCCCCACGCCCATTCGGCCTCGTTCATCGCGTCCTCAGCGGTCGTGTCGAACACGGGGTAGTCGGCCAGTGCGTCTCGAGCCGCTCCGGTCTCCCGCGACCGGAGAAACTCGGCGACCTGATCCTGGGCCTCGGGCCAATCGTGCAGCGCGTCGAGGCCGTGCTTGATGAAGAGGTCGTCGGGCATCAGACGGCCAAGCTGCGGATGACATTGTCGCGCTGGTCGACGGCGCGGCGCAAGCGGGCGACCTCAGCACGAAGGGCCTCGGCCTCGTCCTGGGCATCGAGCGCGGCGCCGACGGCCGCCTTGGCGAGGTTCGTCATCTGGCCGGCGGAATGGCGTGCCTCACCGAGAGCATGGTCCCAAGCAGCCATCGCCGCGTTGTCGGCGCGCTGGGCGCGGGCGGCGCGCATGCCGTCGAGGAGGCCCATCGTGAGGTTGTGGCCGACGATAGCGGTGATGGCGCCGGTAGCGAGGAGGCTGCCGTTGACTTGGTTGGGATTGGTGAATGCCATGATCGCCTCCTCGGTTCGGGCGGCAACCTGGCGCCCGGCGGAGACGGCGTCAACGACGACCCGGGGGCGTGGCCGGCGAAGGGCTCACAGGACCAGAAGGATTTTAGATATCTGCTTCGAGATCGGTATCGCGCCAGTCGTCGTCCGGCAGCTCACCGAGGACGATGCGCTCAAGGCGGTCAAGTTCGGCTTCGATCTCGTCGTACAGGGTGTTGTCGTGCATCGGTTGGCCCTCCCACGAAACAGGAGAACTCGGCCGGCGGAATGGCGCAAGTTGGCCGGCAAGAAAGACATTTTCGGCCCGTTTTGCCGAGTTCTCCGTCCCTTGATTAAAAAGGTTAACGGATCGTTGAAGCCAGAACTGGTCCAAATTTCTACATCCATATGTTTTATGTTTGTTCTCAGTTCAAACATTTCCGAAGACCCCTTTTCTTACCCTCCAAATATCGCTCGAAGAACAGATTTAGCCAGCTACGTTGTCAACAATTACCAACGATCTCAGGCATTTGCGTCCCGCCGGCCGACATGAGACTTTCAATCAGCGCCGCACTAAACGGGCGCTGAGGAGAGAGAAATGAGCGTGAGACTGAAGACACTGTCGGTATGCAGCGGGATCTCCGCCGCGTCCTTCTCATGGAAGGAGCCGGCGTTCGAGTTCGTCGGGTTCGCCGATATCGATCCGTTTTCGGCGGAGTACTTGGCGCAGCGCAAGGGCTGCGGCCGCCCCCGGTACATGCCCGACGCGGACGAGCCGGAGATCTCCGCGAAGGAGGCAAAGGCCCGCCGCGTGGCGATCAAGGCGGTAAAGCACCTGCCCGAGATCAGCACGGCCATCAACTTTGGCGATTTCAGCCAGATCAGCGACGCCGACCTGCGCCGCCTCGGCCCGGTCGACCTCCTGGAAGGCGGGACGCCCTGCCAAGCCTTCTCGATCGCCGGCCTCCGCGCCGGCCTTAGTGACCGCCGTGGCGGCCTCATGCTCGAATTCATCAAGCTCGCGAAGCGAATGGAGAAGTGGAATGGCCTCAAGTATGTCGTCTGGGAAAACGTGCCCGGAGTCCTCAGCGACGCGGTTGCGTTCGGGAGTTTCCTGGGAGGTCTGTCCGGGGGCACCAGCGATCCGCTCGAGCCAGCAGGGCGAAGCTGGAGCGGTTGCGGTGTGGTGTATGGACCCGAAGCTTCAGTCGCGTGGAGAGTCTTGGACGCCCAATTTTTCGGCCTGGCCCAACGCCGCGCGCGTTGCTTTGCTCTCGGAGTGCTTGGAGGTGCTCCCGCTCTCGACCCTCTCGCGGTACTTGCTGAGTCCGAAGGCGTGCGGCGGGATTCTCCGCCGAGCCGCAGGGCGCGGGAAGTCTGTGCCAACGATACTGGCGAACGCGCTGCGGGCGATCGTCGGCTGATGTCGGCAAACGACCCGGTCGCCTTCGCGCAGAACAGCCGCGACGAGCTCCGGCTCATCGGCGGCGACGGCGAACTCGCCGGCGCTCTGGCGGCCCAGCCGGGGGTCAAGCAGCAGACCTACGTCACCTACGGTATCGCGGACTACAGCACGGTGTCAGAGGACGTCGCGCCGACCCTTCAGTCGCGTATGACAGCCGGCGGCCGGATGGATGCGGTGGCATATCCGGTGACCCTCACGGGCCACGCCGAGTACGTCGCCAGCAATGACAGCCTTCCGTCCCTCCGGGCATCCGGGGGCGACTGCGGTGGCGGCAGCGAGGCACTGGTCGTGACGACCCATTGCGCAGAGCGCCCCGTCGGGACCCTCCTCGCAAACGGCGCCGGGACTGCGCGCGCGGCCGGCCAAGGCAACGAATTGGACTACCTCGTCGTCCAGTCGGCGGGCTTCTCCGCCGGAAACAGCGAGAAGGCGCGCGGCATCGGCTACATCGAGGAGGCAACGCCGCCGCTGCGCGCAGGCGCCTCGGGCACCAATCAGGTGCCGACCGTCGTTGCCGGCCTCCAACACGCTGTCGAGGCGGTCCGCTGGATCGTGCGCCGTCTTACGCCGACAGAGTGCGAGCGCCTGATGGGGTTCGAAGACGGGCACACGGCCATCGTGATCCGAGGGAAGCCGGCAGCGGATGGCCCCCGATACCGGGCGCTGGGCAACTCAATGGCGACGCCTTGCATGGCCTTCATCGGCAACCGCTTGCACGCAGCGCATTCGAAAGTCTTGGCTGCGGCCAATCAGAACCGCGTGCCCTGAAGGCCACCCCGTCGCCGTTTCGGTGACCTCCAGCAGACCGCGTCGCCCCGGCAGCGCGGTCGCTTTCATTTCGGGGACCAGCCCATATGCCGGATGCCAACGAGTCTCGCCGTCGACGAGACTCGTGCTCGTCGCCTCATCCTTCGGCTCGGCGCCCGCTCTCATCGCGGGTGACCGGGCATGCGATGGGCGTCGCATCGGCTGCCCGCGTCGTCACTGCGATGGGGGCCCGGGGCGCAGGGGGATGCCGGGGTCCCTAGAGGGGGGTTCGGGGTGCGGGGTTATTTGCGGCCGCAGTCAGCCTCCGTCTGAAAATTTTGGAAATCGAAACCAGCATCATTGATCGCGAACGCCGCCTTCGAGGTCAACGCTGCGCGATCTCAAGGTGGCGGATGCCGCCTGCTTGCGACCTTCAGATCTCATCCAACGGGAAATCCACAACATACTGGCCGCACCTTTCGCCGTCTCGATCGCGCCTCGTTCATCACGTTGACAACTGAATCTTGCACCTTTTCCAGGTTCGTTTACGTTTCGTTCCGTGGTAAGCGCCGCTCGAGCGTTGCCGAGCATCTTGCTTGACGACTCGCGAATCGACGCTGGCCGTTGTTCTGTCGAATCAATTGGAGTGGTGTGCATGCGTTCAGTCGAGCTCTTTACCGGGTGCGGAGGCCTTTCGATGGGCTTGTCCCGCGCTGGGTACGAGTCGATGCGCATGGTGGAGTGGGACCGCCACTCCGTCGCCAACGTCCTCCATAACCGCGAGCTCGGCATTGAGCACGTCCGCGATTGGCCCATCCAGCAGGCCGATGTCCGGACCGTCGACTGGCGCGAGCACGCCGGAATCGACCTCGTTTCCGGTGGACCGCCATGTCAGCCCTTCTCTGTGGGCGGACGGCACAAGGGCAACGACGACAGCCGCGACATGTGGCCCGAAGCCATCCGCGCCGTTCGCGAAGCCATGCCGACGGCCTTCCTCTTCGAGAACGTGAGGGGCCTGACCCGCGTCGCGTTCGCCGACTATCTCGACTGGATCGTGCGCAGCCTATCGCGGCCACACGTCGAACGCCACGACGGGGAGACCCGCGCCGAGCACCTCGAGCGCATGCGCACCGTCGTCGACGGCCTCGAGTACCGGGTTTCCGTCCACTCGGTGAATGCGGCCGACTACGGAGCGGCGCAGAAGAGACACCGGGTCCTCTTCATGGGCGTCCGCGCCGACATCAACGCGCCGCATCCGCCGCTGCACGCGACGCACTCCCGGGAGCGCCTCCTGTTTGACCAGTGGGTCGACGGCACCTACTGGGAGAGCCATGGCATGAAGCGGCCCGCCGGGCCCGACCGCGTGGATGAGGCCGCCGTCCGTCGCCTCCGAGCGTCTGGGGAGCGTCCCGCTCTGCTGCCGTGGCGCACGCTGCGCGATGCCATCGCCGACCTCGGCGCACCCGGCACCGGCCGGTTATCCAATCACATCCTTCAGCCCGGTGCCCGCTCGTATGCCGGCCATACCGGGTCTCCGCTCGACATGCCGGCGAAGGCGCTGAAGGCGGGCGTGCATGGAGTGCCGGGCGGCGAGAACACCATCGACCTCGGGAACGGGGCCGTCCGCTACCTGACCGTCCGCGAGGCCGCGCGCCTGCAAGGCATGCCGGACGAATACGAGTTCGCGGGCTCGTGGTCGGAGAACATGAGACAGTTGGGTAACGCCGTTCCGACGCAGCTCGCCGAGGCGGCAGCGCGCGCGATGTCCGAGGTGCTGCCGGCGGCGCGGCGCCCACGGCGACGGGCGGCCTGATGCCGGAGGGCTACGCCGAGTTCGAGCTAGACATAGCGGCGATCATGAAGTCGTCGCTTCCGGCCTATTTCGCTGCCCTCGATCCCGTGCCGCTCCTTCCGGCGAACATCAATCAAATCCCTGCACAGGCGCAGGGAGCGTACATGCTGTATCTCAACGGCACGGTCATCTACATCGGCAAGACGGACGCGAAGGCGGGGTTCAGGTACAGGCTGAACAGGCATGCCAAAAACGTCCAACACCGAAAATCCCTGGATCCGGCCGAGGTGTCCTTCAAGGCGGTGAGGGTCTTCGTCTTCAACATGTTCGATCTTGAAGACATGCTCATCGACCAGTTCATCGAGACGACAGGGATGCGTCCGTTCTGGAATACGTCGGGGTTCGGATCCAACGACCCCGGACATAACCGGGAGAACCAGGAGTCGGCCGTCTTCGATCTGCGTCACCCGGTTCAGATTGACCGGGACATCACGGCCATAACGCCCGGCGCGCAGGAGATACTCCAGGTGTTCCTTCGCCTGAAGGACATGTTGCCGTACACGCTGCGCTACGAGGCTGACGGCCCCGGCAAGCAAGCATGGCGAAAGGGACACGCTGACATGCGAGGGAGCCAGGTCACGATAGCCGTAGGACCGCAGACGACACGCTCGATCCTGCAAGCATGCCTTGATGCGATGGGCCACGAGTGGCAGGCGACGGTCCTTCCAAATCGGGTCATCGTCTACAAAGAGAACACGACCTATCCCGAACAGGTGGAGGTACTCCGGGGCAACCCGTGACCGACACCGTCGACCCCGCGCGCAGCCGCCAGATGGCGCTCGTCCGGGGCAAGGATACCAAGCCCGAGATGGCCGTGCGCCGCCTCGCGCATGCTCTTGGCTACCGATTCCGGCTCCATCGCAAAGATCTCCCTGGCCGGCCGGATCTCGTCTTCCCATCGCGGCGCGCGGCCGTCCTCGTGCACGGATGCTTTTGGCATCGACACGACGATCAGGAATGTCGGCTGGCCCGTCTGCCCAAGAGCCGCCCCGAGTTTTGGATCCCGAAGCTCGAGGGCAACCGCCAGCGGGACTTCAGGAACGTCGCCGCGCTGGAGGCGGCCGGGTGGCGGGTCCTCATGGTATGGGAGTGCCAGCTTCGTGATACGGCGGCACTCGCCGATAGACTGAAGGATTTCCTCGGCCCGCCCGGAAGGAGTCTCGCTTGAACGGAGACTCCTACACGCGGTCCGGCACCTCTCGCCGCGCCGCCCATTCCCGGACGGCGTGAACGGCGTCCTCCGGAAGCGTCGGATGCGCCGCGAGGATCTCGAAATCAAGATCACCATCGCGGATGGCATCGAGCACGATCCGCGCCGGCACCGTGGTGCCCGACACGTGCGGCTCGCCGCCGAGTACGGCCGGATCCGTGAAAACGCGAGTGCTGTATCCGACCCCGGCAGCCGACGCCTCGCGGTTATCCTGCCACAGCCGGGCGAACGTCTCAGCCTGTGCATCGACGGTATCCGGCCCGGCGTACGGCACCACCTCGTCTCCCGAGTCAGGTGCGACATCGGGCACTCGCGCCAGGATCTCCAACGCCTTGGCCGGATCCCCCCTCGCCGCCCGCTCGCGGAACATCCGCGCGGCATCCCGCTCGCGCTCCAGCTCCTCGTGCTGCCGCTCGAGGATGGGGCGGAGCTCATCGAGCCCGACGGGCCGGAAGTGCCACACGTCGACGCCGACGTCGATGCTTCGCCCAAGGCCCGGCAGCGCACCGTGGGAGTGCCCGTACAGGTGCACGGCGCCGTAGTGGAGGCCGGGCCACGTCCTCATGGCGTAGTGGTCCAGCACGAGGGGCAGCGTCTCCCCCGGGTGCCGCAGAAGCAGGCGGTCGCGCGGGGCCGAGGCCCATGGCAGCGTGCGCACCTTCTCCCGGTCGTGGTTGCCGATGATGAGGTGCTTGCGGCCGTGCAGGCGGCCGAAGATCTCGGCCCCGCGCTCGGCCGACGCGCCCATGGTGAAATCCCCCAGGTGATACACGACGTCGCCTTTGCGGACGCGGGCGTTCCAACGGCGGATCAACTCCTCATCCATGTCGTCGACGGAGAGGAACGGGCGGTCGCATATCGCGATGATGCCGCGGTGGCCGAAGTGGTGGTCGCTCGTGAAGAAGATCTCAGCCACGGTCGAGGCCCTCCAGCGCTCGGGTCACGGCCTCGAGGATAGCCCGCACATGCGGTTCCGCCACGGCAACGTCCGGCGGCGCGACGGGCCCATCAAGCGCTTGGACGCGCAGCCAGTTCACGGCGCGGAAAGAAACTTTGAACGCCGAGGCGTTCGAGTAGGCCTTCGGCCAGTACGGGGCGAACTGGCGGGCCGCGTTCGCCAGCGCACTCGCGATCGCGAGACGGGCGCGCCCGCCCTCGTAGGTGTCGACCGCGAGATCCTCGGACTCGATCAATCGCAAGGCCATCTCGAGATGCCGCGCGGCGGTGCGCAGGCTCGGCTCGTAGTCGTCGGGTGGAGGTGTCTCGGGCATGGTAGTCTCGCTCTCGTGTCGGGGGTGCGCGTCGTCGCGGCCCCTGGAGAGGGCCGTCAGGCGGACGGGCGTATGAGGTGCGAGCGCGAGATCATCAGAGCCTTGTGCGGCGTCGCGGGGGTGGGCGTCAAGCCGGCGAGTGGGGGCAAACAAAAGCCCCGGCGCGGGGCCGGGGCTTGGGGGTCGTCGACGGGGTGGTTAGATCAGGCGGCGAGCAGCTCCGCTGCGCGAGTTTCGGCCTCGGCCTTCTCTCCTTCGGCCCTAGCGCGCGTCACCTCGGCCTCGTACGCGGCATCCGCCTCGTTGCAAGCCATCTCGTAGACGGCGTTCGCCTCTTCCAGCGCCTTCTGTGCTGCCCTCAGCGCCTTCTCGGCGACGATCTGCGGCTGGCGCGCCCGCCCATACGCTTCGATCCGTGCGCGATTGGCTTGGCTCACGATGTCGTGGAACACGATGCGGGCGATTTTGTCGGCGCGGATCTGGTTGGTCATTGTCTTTCTCCCTCAGTGGCGGACCCGCTCCCCAGCGGATGTCCTAAGAAGAGGGTCGTTGCCGGCGGAGCTGGCGTCAAAGGCAAGCGGGTCCGCTGGCGATCGCAACGGCGTGATCGAGCGCGGTGCCGACTTCAAAGCGGATGTCGTAGGTCATGCGTTCCACTTCCTGATCCGGGCGAGAAGCACCTCGGCCTTGGGCCATACGTCGGATGCCCAGGAATCGTGGTTGTTGCTCTCCTCGATCATGGTCTCGACGGCCTCGGTGAGCAGTCTGACCTGAAGCCGGGCGTCGTCGCGCTCGAGCAGAAGCGCCGTATGCCCGGCGGTCCTTGCGTTCTCGCGAAGAGCATCCCGGCTCATTTCGGCCGCATCGGCCCGACGACGTGCAGACGAGAGCTGGTTGGTCAGCTTGGCGTTCTCCGCCGTCAGTCTGCGGATCAGCTCCTTCAGGTTCGCGATCGCGTTCTCGTCCTCGTCGGCCATGGTGTCCTCCCTTGATGTTGAAGAACCAGCATGGGGCGCCCGGCAGCGGCGGCAAAACCGCCGGCGGACAGCGACTTGAATCTCGCAGGCACGAGGCAGACCGTCGGCGGAGACGGTGACCTAGATAGGTCACAGGACGATCCGGACGGCAGACTTGAAACGGCGTACAGGAGGTTTCGAGGCACCGCGCGGCCTCGTAAACTATTTTGACGGTGACCTAGGTGTGACCTACGCCGCCCAACGGCTAACCCCAAGGTCACCATTCACGGTTCTATGTAATTGTTTTTTCAGCGGAGAATTTGGTGGGTGTGCACAGGTTCGAACTGTGGACCCGCTGATTAAGAGTCAGCTGCTCTACCAACTGAGCTACACACCCATCCGGCGCTCGGCGCCGTCACCGCGGAGGCGACGGCTGCTTCTTAGCGAGGCTCCCCCGGGATGTCCACCCGCCATGGCACGGCGGGTCGATATTTTTATGTGCACCGTATCTTTGGTGGCGAGGACGGGACCGCCTGATCAGTTGCGCAGGCCGGACCAGGGATAATTGCGGACGATCGCCCGTGGCAGGATTTCGGCGACGATACGCTGGACATGGCCAAGGCCCTGGTCGAGCGTGTCGTGAACGACCGTGGAAGTCGCAACGGCCGGGGCCAGCGGAAAATGCGCCGCCTGCTCCTCGTCTTCCGAGACGACGTCGAGAAAGCGGATGCCGGCGAGCACGCCGCGGCGATAGACGAGGCGTGCCGGGCGCTCGGTCTTTTCGTCGCCGATCGTTATGTCGAAGGTCTTCGGCAGGTGCGCCGCCTCGTCGATCGTCAGAAGCGCGCCGGTGGACGAAATATTGCGGACGATGCAGTCGAAGGTCGAATAGCGGTTGTTGAAGAGAATCTTGGCGCGCTTCAGCGTCCGCACGCGGGGTGCGACGCGGCGTTCTGATCCGTCGGGTTCGGTTTCCGGCAGCGCGGCCATCACCTGCCTCCATAGAAAGGTTGGGTTACCCGATCATCCCACCGAAGACTTAAGCTCTTGTTAACGGATGGCCTGGGAGCGGCCGGAAAAAGCTGCGCGCAGCCCGGAGGGGCCGGCGGAATAGTCCGCCGGCCCCTTCGCCATCTGGAGTCAGTTCGAGGCCGAGATCAGTTGCGGGCCTTGTCGACCAGAGCGTTCGACTTGATCCAGGGCATCATGCCGCGAAGTTTCGCGCCGACTTCCTCGATCTGGTGGCTGTCGTTCATCCGGCGGATGCCCTTGAAGCGCGACTGGCCGGCCTTGTTCTCCATCATCCAGTCCGAAGTGAACTTGCCGGTCTGGATGTCGTGCAGCACGCGCTTCATCTCGGCCTTGGTCTCGGCGGTGATGATGCGCGGCCCGGTGACGTACTCGCCCCACTCGGCGGTGTTGGAGATCGAGTAGTTCATGTTGGCGATGCCGCCTTCATAGATCAGGTCGACGATCAGCTTGACCTCGTGCAGGCACTCGAAATAGGCCATTTCCGGGGCGTAGCCGCCCTCGACGAGGGTCTCGAAGCCGGCGCGGATGAGCTCGACGAGGCCGCCGCACAGGACGACCTGCTCGCCGAAGAGATCGGTCTCGCACTCTTCCTTGAAGGTCGTCTCGATGACGCCCGAACGCCCGCCGCCGACGCCGCAGGCGTAGGACAGGGCGAGATCCAGCGCGTTGCCGGAGGCGTCGTGGTCGATGGCGACGAGGCAGGGCACGCCGCCGCCCTTCTGGAACTCGCTGCGCACGGTGTGGCCCGGGCCCTTCGGCGCGATCATCACGACGTCGATGGTCTTCTTCGGCTCGATCAGATTGAAATGCACGTTGAGGCCGTGCGCGAAGGCGATGGCGGCGCCATCGCGGATGTTGGCCTCGATCTCGTTCTTCCAGATGTCGGCCTGCAGTTCGTCCGGGGTCGCCATCATCATCAGGTCGGCCCATTTGGCAGCGTCGGCGACGGACATGACCTTCAGGCCGTCGGCCTCGACCTTCTTGGCGGTCGCCGAGCCCGGACGCAGGGCGACGGCGAGGTCGGTGACGCCGGAATCCTTGAGGTTCAGCGCATGGGCGCGGCCCTGGCTGCCATAGCCGATGATCGCGACCTTCTTGGACTTGATGAGGTTCAGATCGGCGTCGCGATCGTAATAGACACGCATGGTGGTTTCCTTCCCTGGGGGTCGAAAGGGCCGTGGGCTTCCTGCCCCCGTTCCCGGTGAGATGAGCGCGGCATGCCGCGCCGGTGATGGGTCAGCGGCGCGCGGCCGCGGTCCCGTAGAGGACGAAAAATTGCTCCGTCGCGCGCGCCGCATCGGCGTCGACGTCGGATTGGCTCAGCACGAGCTTTTCGCCGAGCAGGAGCCGGATCTGGATATCGCGGACGACGAGACCGAAGAAGCTCTCATAGACCGTATCGACCGAATCGAAGGCCAGCAGTCCGCCCGCCCGGCCTGCCTCCAGCACCACGGACAGGCGCCGGCGCATCGCGAAAGGGCCGTTTTCGAGAACGATCGCACCGAGATCGTGCTTTTCCGAGCCGGCCTGTCCGACCGCCAGCCGGTTCAGCGCGACCGAGGTCTCGCTGGTCAGGACCGTCAGCCAGTCCCGCGCGAAGGAGCGAAGGCTCGTTGCGAGCGTCTCGCGGTCGAGACCCTCGCGCGGCAGCGCCGCCGCCCGCACCTTGGCAGCTTGCCACTGTACCGTCGCCGTCAACAGGCCATCGCGGCCACCAAACCATTTGTACAGGGTCTCCTTGGAGCAGCTGGCGCGCTGGGCGACCGCGCCCATGGTCAGCGTCTCGCCCGCCTCGACCAGCAGGGCAAGCGCCGCATCCAGCACCTCGCGCTGGCGCTCGGTCGGCGGCGCGGTTTCGGCCGGCGCCAAAGATTGAGAGCTTTCAGCCACCGATCGTCCTGACCCCGAGGAATAGTACCGTACGTTACGGTACTGCCATACGTCACCCGGCAAAGGTTTGCAAGCCACGGCGAAGTCGGAACCGTCGCCCGTCGGCGAAGGTGTGCTAGCCTTGCCCGGTCGGCACGGGGGACCGTCCCGCGCAGGCAGAGACAAAGCGACGGACGGTTTCCGCCATGCCGTATTCCAGCGCGTCGGCGGTCAGACCGTGGCCGATCGAGACCTCGGCGAGTTCCGGAATGTGGCTGACGAGGCGCGGCAGATTGGCGACGGTGAGATCATGGCCGGCATTCACGCCGAGGCCGAGTGAGGCGGCGGCACGGGCCGTCGCGCCGAGACGGGCGGCCTCCGCCTCGGCCGCCGCGGGATCGGCGAAGGTTGCGCCGTAGGGCCCGGTGTAGAGCTCGATGCGATCGCAGCCGGTGGCCGCCGCCGCCGCCATCGCACCCGGCTCGGCGTCGGCAAACAACGACACGCGGGCGCCCTGCCCCTTCAGCCGCGCCACTACATCCTTCAGAAGCGCCGCATCGGCGGAAAAATCCCAGCCATGATCGGATGTCGGCTGCGAGGGATCGTCCGGAACGAGGGTCACCTGCTCCGGACGGTGGGCGGCGACGAGGGCCAGAAACTCTTCGGTCGGGTAGCCTTCGATGTTGAATTCGGCGGCAGGAAACTCGGTATCGATCAGATGGCGGATGTCCGGCAAGTCGGAAAAGCGGATATGACGCTGGTCCGGCCGGGGATGGACGGTGAGGCCGTGGGCGCCGCTCCGGAGCGCGATCCGTCCGAAGTGGACGACATCGGGCCAGGGCAGGTCGCGGCGGTTGCGCAGCATGGCGACGGCATTGAGGTTGACGGAAAGCTCGGTCGGCATGGCACACCCGGACATTGAGAGGGTTTTTCTTTAGCCGCACAATCGGCCGAGTTCCAGTAGCCGGGCGTCCCGGCGTTTCCGCGTTTCCGGCGACGTCGAGGTTCCGGACATCGCAGCGCCGAAGCAGCGCGACATTGTCGGCGAGTTCTCTACCGGGCGTCGCCCCAAAAATGCCTGCGGTTGACATGAGGCTGCGTTGCACGTTCCCTCTGCCGATCGGCGAGGACCGATAAGGGAGAGGAATTCATGGGAAGCTCGAGGTTTTTGCCGCTGGTCGTTGCCGGCCTCATCGGACTGTTCGTCGGCTGGCTCTTCGGCCCCGATGTCGAGGATGTCACGGAGGCCGCCAATGCCCGGTTCGACCAGTTGGACACCAGGATAGCCGCGATCGAGGCACCAATCGTTTCCCTGCAACCGGCGCTCGCCGCCGTCGACCAGCGCACCAGCGCGATCGAGGCGGCGCTCCAGGCGATGGGCAATCCGGCCGAGGCCTCGACGGCGCTCCAGGCCAAGATCGATGCCGTCGCCGCGGCGGTCACGGAGAGCAAGGCTGCGACCGATGGTCTCGCTCCCGCGCTTGCGGCGCTTCAGGGCAAGCTCGACGCCTTGGCTGCAGCCCCTGCCCCCACTCCCACCGACAGCGGCGCGGCACTCGCCGGCCAGATCGGCAACACTGGCGCTATTCTGCTGCCGGGCCAGACCGCCGTCTTCGGCAGCAAGCGGCTGACGCTCGCAAGCCTTGCCGACGGCAAGGCCTCGATGGGTGCCGAAGGCGCTGCGCCGGCGGAGGTCGCGACCGGCGCGACGGTCGACCTCGGTGACGGTTGCAGCGTGGCGCTCGTCGGCGTGACCGCGTCGGCCGCCTATCTCGCGCCAACCGGCTGCGCGGCGCCGGCCGCCGCACCAGCCGCGTCTGCTGCTGACGCCGCACCGGCCGCGGACGCTCCGGCTGACGCACCTGCCGCGGCTGCACCGGCGCCGGCGGCTCCTGCCGCAGCACCTGCTGACGCCGCTCCGGCGCCTGCCGCCGCAGCACCTGCCGCTGCCCCTGCCGCTCCCGCCCCAGATGCTGCCGCCTCCTCGGACGGCCAGCCGCTGACGACGGGCCAGACCGGCACGTACGGCGACAAGCGCGCCTTCCTCTCGCGCATCTCGGCGAGCGACAACCGGGCCTTCCTGTTCGTGCCCGGCAAGGGCCAGGTTGCCGTCGGCAGCGGCGAAAAGGCCGATCTCGGCGACGGCTGCATGCTGACGCTCGCTGCCATCGACGGCACCACCGCCACGTTTACCGCCGAGGGCTGCGGTGGCACGGCGGCAGCGGCGCCAGCAGTTCCCGAAGCAGCCGCTCCGGCGTCAGAGCCTGCCGCGGCTGCTCCCGCAGCAGCAGAACCTGCGGCGCCAGAACCTGCGGCCGCAGAGCCTGCAGCGGCGGCGCCCGCTGCCGCTCCCGCCGCAGATGCTGCCGCCTCCTCGGACGGCCAGCCGCTGACCACGGGCCAGACCGGCACGTTCGGCGACAAGCGCGCCTTCCTCTCGCGCATTTCGGCGAGCGACAACCGGGTCTTCCTATTCGTCCCCGGCAAGGGCCAGGTTGCCGTCGGCAGCGGCGAAAAGGCCGATCTCGGCGATGGCTGCATGCTGACGCTCGGCGCCATCGACGGCACCACGGCTACCTTCACCTCCGAGGGCTGTGGCGGTGCCGCGGCGGCTTCCGCTCCGGCCGATGCGTCGGCTCCGGCAGCCCCGGCTGACCAGGCAACCCCGCCGGAGCCGGCGGCCGCAGCACCGGCGGCACCGGCAGCAGCACCTGCTGCCGCGCCGGCCGAGCCTGCTGCGGCGCCTGCGCCTGCAGCAGCACCCGCTCCCGCCGAACCTGCCGCACCCGCCGCGGCACCCGCTGGCGAAGCGCCCGCGCCAACGCAGGCAACGGCCGGCGGCCCTGCCCAGATCACCATCGGGCAGACTGCCATGTTCGGAGACAAGCGGGTCTTCCTCTCCCGCGTCTCTCCTGAAAAGGCCTTCGTGGTCGTCGTCGGCCAGGGCAATATGGAAGTCGCCGCCGGTGCCGCGCTCGATCTCGGCAATGGATGCAGCGCGACCTTTGACGGCCTGAACGACAAGACCGCGAGCTTCACGCCTTCGGGCTGCTAAAGCGGCGCGACACCAACGGCTCGCACCGGCGCTCCTCTGCGGAGAGCGCCGGCATTTGCTCCAATTCGCGGATGCACCAAGCGGTCGCAGTCGCCTGCCATCCTGAATCTTCAGATCGCACCAAGCTGTTGAAATACATATCAATTTTACGCCGCGCCGGACAGGATTACTCCATCCCCGTCGAGGCTCGGCTGCCTTCCCTTACGTCGTCGGCGGCCGCGCCAAAGCAGTGCTTGAGATGTCAGGCCAACATCCTATGAAATTGATTCAGTCCTGTGTCGATTCCGGCTTGCGCCGCAGAGCGGCCGAATGTCGGCAGGTCAACATCTTATCATTTTGATTCACATGACCTCGCCGCACGACGATGGCGGGTCGATCTCGATGAATTTCAAAGCAAGACCGCCTCGCGAATGCAGGGCAATACCAAACGAGCGATACGGAGCGAATAGGCGGAGACGTCAGGTCGGCCTCTTCGCGATCGCAGCCCGCCAAAGACGGCACGGGATCTGCCGAAAGACTTTCAGGGTGCATCGGTGGTCTCCGGCGACAAAGACCCGCGGCGGCAGTCCTGCCGCCTATTTGACGATCGTCAGCCGCTCCGCCGCCCGCGTGATCGCGGTGTAGAGCCAGCGTTCCCGCGAGTCCTTGAAGGCCCAGCTCTCGTCGAACAGCATCACGTCGTTCCACTGCGAACCCTGCGCCTTGTGCACGGTCAGGGCGTAGCCGTAGTCGAAATCGTCGTAGCGCTTCTTCGTCGCCCAGGCGATCTCCTCGTCCGGCGCCTCGAAGGCCGATTTCAGGAGCTTGATCTTCGCCGCACCCTGATCGACGTCGTCGTCATCGGGCCGCACGAGCAGGCTGATCCCGGGCTTCACCGTCTCGGGCGAGGCCGTCATCACCTGCCAGAGCGAACCGTTGAGAAGGCCCTTGGCCGGGTCGTTGCGCAGACACACCAGCTTGTCGCCGGCATAGGGCAGCGACCCCTGAAAACCTTTCAGCTCGCGCAGCCGGGCATTGTAGCGCCGCCGCGTGCGGTTGGTGCCGACGAGCACCTGGTCGGCGGCCAGCACCTTCTCGCGGTCGACGTCGTTCTTGGTGATGATCTGTGCCGCACCGTAGTCTCCCAGCATCAGCTGGCGTCCTTCGCGCACGTCCATAGCGAGCTTGATGATCGGGTTGTCGCGCGCCTGGCGATGGATCTCCGTCAGGAGAAAGTCCGGCTCGGCCTCGGTGAAGAAGCCCCCGCCCGAGACCGGCGGCAACTGGCCGGGATCGCCGAGGACGAGGACAGGCGTGCCGAAGGACAGGAGGTCGCGACCCAGCGCCTCGTCGACCATCGAGCACTCGTCGACGACGATGAGCTTGGCCTTGGCGACGGGGCTTTGCCGATTCAGCGAAAAGGTCGGCGCGATTCGCGACGTGCCGACGGTATCCCCGTCCACAGCTTCCTCGCCGCGGGGCCGGTAGATCAGAGAATGCAGGGTGCGCGCGTTCTTCGCGCCTTTCGAGCGCAGCACCTGCGCCGCCTTGCCGGTGAAGGCGGCGAACTGCACCTGGCCGTCGATGCCTTCGGCAAAGTGCTTGGCGAGCGTGGTCTTTCCCGTCCCGGCATAGCCGAAGAGACGGAAGATCGGCTGGCTGCCGTCGGCGAGCCATTCGGCCACGGCCTGCAGTGCCTGGTCCTGCTGGGGCGAGAATTTCATGGAGCCGACAGACAGGATTCTGGTGAACAGGGCAAGCGGCTGGCGATGGTTTATGCGGCGCCGGGCGCATGGGGATGCACGGACGCACCATGCGGCAAAACGCCGGGATCGTTTTCCAGCAGAATCGGTCGCCCGTGCGGCGTCGCATGGGCGGCGCGGTGCCAAGCCTCGGTGGTGGCGGCGATCACCCCGGGCGTGGCGACACCCTTTTCGACCAGCATTGCTTCCAGCGCCCTCACCCAGCCGACATAGTACTGGCTGCCGTCGGAGGCTTCCGGCGGAAGCCGCGCGAGCTCGGCGGAGAGCGTCGCCGCCCATTCCGGCCAGGTGAACAGGCCGGAAGCGTGGAGGCTGACCACCATGGCGAAGGCCTCGGCCTGCCAGGGCTCGGCGAAGACCGGGGCGTCGCCCTCGCCGAAGGGCAGGAAGTCAGGCGGGCTCAAGATAGCTCTCCCAGGCGTCGATGCTGATGCTGAGCGTGGGGTCGCCATCCCGCCCCCACAGCTCGGCCGCGGTGAAGACGACGGTGTAGACGCATTGAGGATTTTCGCCGGCGCCATGTGCGTTGCTGTCGGGAAAGACAAAGCCGCCGCGCACGGCCTCGACGACGCCGGTCTTGCCGACGGCATAGCGCGGCAGGCGCGTATGGCCGGCCGGATGGGCGACGATAGTGCGAACCGCATCGCCCACGGCAAAGCGCGGCGCGGCGGCCAGCGTCCGATCGCAGGGGGACCCTTTCGCCAGCATGGCCGGGACCGCGTCGGCTGCGACCACCCGCTTCGGGGTCGTGCCGTCGGAGAGCAGCTGGCCGACCGCAAGCTCCTCCTCCGTCACGAAACCATGGCGCTCAAGCAGCACCTCCAGCGCCTTGATCCAGATCTCGTAATAGCTCGAGCCGTAATAGTCCGCAGGGTGCAGGCTTTCGCGCGCGTGCCGGCTCTCGTCGATCGTCCAATGCCCCATCGCGCCGGAGAGGAGCGTCAGCGCCAGCGCGTGTTCTTCCCAGGCAGCATGGAACAGCGGCTCGTCCACCTCTGGCGCGACCGGCCCGAAACCCATCTGCCCGCCGAGATCCTGGGGACCGTTCATGGGCGCTTCACCCCGGCAAGTCCCGTGCCGATCATCGAATCGCGCGTGACGAGCGCAGCAAGTTCGTCTTCGCCAAGCCGCTCGGTGCCCTCCGGACGCTGCGGCACGACGAGGTAGCGCAGTTCCGCCGTGGAATCCCAGACCCGGATCGCCGTCTCCGGCGGCAGATCCAGACCGAACTCGCGCAGCACGCCGCGCGGATCGATCACCACGCGCGAGCGGTAGGCCGGCGCCTTGTACCAGACAGGCGGCAGGCCGAGCACGGACCAGGGATAGCAGGAGCACAGCGTGCAGACGACGAGGTTATGCGCGCGGTCCGTATTGAACACCGCCTGCATGTGCTTGCCCTGCCGCCCGGTGAAGCCGAGCGAGGCGATCGCCGCCGTCGCGTCCTCGCGCAGCCAATCGGCGAAGGCCGGGTCGCTCCAGGCCCTGGCCACCACGGCCGCCCCGTTGCGGGGTCCAACCTTGGTCTCGTAGGTGTCGACGATGACGCCGATCGCCTGGGGATCGATCAGCCCCTTGCCGACGAGGATCGTCTCCAATGCGCGCACCCGCGCCGCCATGGGATCGAGTTCACTGTCATGGGCGTGATCGTGACCATGGTCGTGTCCGTGCGTCATGAAATCCCTGGAACTAGAGTTGATCGGCCGCCCTGCTTGTCGTGGCTTTCGGCCACGGCACCATCAGGCCGTACCGTCGAGCCTCGACGCTGAGAAAAGATAGGTGACATCGCCGAAACCGTCGACCGGGAAGACGTAGAGGAATCGCGCCCGTGCGTCCGCGACGTTTCGAGCGCCGTGTTCGGCCATGCCGGGAATGAAGAGGCAGTCGCCTTGGGCGATATCGCGGTCGCTCCCGTCGATCGTCACCCGCATCTTTCCTTCGAGGACGAAATAGATCTCGACGGGCGCGTGTCGATGCGGCGCCAGGAAGCCGCCGGGCTCGAGCGTCGCGATGCCGCCCGTCAGGCCCGCGGACGGCGTCAGTCCGGCCGAGATGAGCGTCTGCCAGCCGATGACGCCGCGGCCGTCGGGCTCGTTCCACCCTTCGGGGCAGGCACCGCTGTCGGCGACGACGCAGGGCTCGATGCGCGCGATCTCATGGCTCATATCCGCTTCCCCCGGTCCGTGCACAGCGGCTCGATCTAGCCACAGATCGGGCCTGGAAGCGACGGCCCACCGATACGCCCGTCCGGGCAAACCCGCTGCCGTCGACCAGCCAGTCACATCAGCAAAGGCACCAGCGTCAGTGCCAGCAGCACGCCCATCGCCCGGTTGAACCAACGAAGCCGCTCCGGGTCCGACAGAAACTGCCGGAGCATCACGCCGAAGGCCGCCCAGACGGAGACGCTCGGCCAGTTGACGAGGGCGAAGGCGACCGCGACGAGAAGAACGGACAGAAAGGGCGCGGCCGGATCGGTATAGATCGCCATTGCCGTCACCGCGAGCACCCAGGCCTTGGGATTGACCCACTGGAACGCCGCGGCCTGGAGGAAGGTCAGCGGTTTCTCGCCGCCCTCCCGGTCCGACAGCGTCGTCGCGGTGGCGATCTTGTAGGCGAGATAGAGGAGATAGGTGCCGCCGGCGACCTTCAGCGCCAGATGCAGCGGCGGGTAGGCGACGAGCATCGCCCCGAGCCCGAAGCCGACGGCCAGCAGCAGGATGAAAAACCCGCCGGCAATGCCGAACATGTGCGGCAGCGTCCGCCGGAAGCCGAAATTCACACCCGAGGCGAGCAGCATGAAATTGTTCGGGCCCGGCGTCACCGACGAGACGAAGGCGAAGGCCAGCAAGGCAAGGAAAACGTCAGTCGTCATCGAACGGCTCCGACGGAAGGCCGCAAGTGACGGCGCCCGCAGAAAATGATCCCGCCAGGAGTGGCGAGCGTTTCGGCTACATGCCGTCCTTGCCGCGCGACAGCGCCGCGACGCCGGTGCGGCAGACCTCGACGAGGCCGAGCGGCGCCATCAGGCCGATGAACTGGTCGACCTCCCAGACCCGGCCGGTGATTTCGAAGACGAAGTGGCCGACCGAGGCGTCGACGATCGTCGCGCGGAGCGCGTCGGCAAGGCGCAGCGCCTCGGCCCGCTCGTCGCCGGAACAGGCGACCTTGACGATCGCGAGCTCCCGCTCGATCGGGCTGTCGAGCTGGCCGTTGCGGCCGAGAAGCGTGAGGTCGACGACGCGGTGCACCGGCACGATGCGATCGAGCTGGCTCTTCAGCTGCTCGATGACATGCGGCGCGCCGCGCGTCACGACGGTGATGCGCGACAGGTGCTTGTCATGCTCGGTTTCCGAGACGGTGAGGCTCTCGATGTTGTAGCCTCGGCCGGAGAAGAGGCCGATGACGCGGGCGAGAACGCCCGGCTCGTTGTCGACCAGGAGCGCCAGGGTACGCGTCTCGGACGTCTCCTTTTCCTCGGTGATGAAGTAGGCCGAGGCTGGTGGCTGGACTGCTTTGTTCATGTCGCTCTCGCTTCGGAAAAAGTGCTGGCGGCCATCGCCGTCATGGGTATGGAGGGACGGGGAGCCGGCTTCGATGGCACCCGTTCTGCCCGGTTTGCATTGAGTCTTGGCGCGGCTCGGGCCAAAGTGCCGCCCGACACACCGCACCGCCGTTCACCTGAGGAGCCGGTCGACATGGCCAACCCGATCAAACTCATGCTGGTGGCGAGCCTTGCCGTCCTCATGCCCTCCTCCGTCGTCGGCGCGCAAGAGGCCTGCAGCGGCGCCGAGGAGGGCATAGTCTTCGGCGAGGTTGTTCCCGTCGGCGGCGGCAAGGCCACGCTCGAGCTGCTTTGCCGGGACGGCCAGCTGACGGCGGTCCCCATCGACGCGCCTTCAGGCAGCGCCGGGATCGATCGCGGCGGTCCGCCGATCTCGCTCGACGGGACGTCGCCCGAGGCTGGAAGTGTCGAGGAGATTCCGGAGGGAAGCGAGAGCGCCGAGGCTCCTGCCGATCCCGACGCGACCGGGCGCCACGCCGCCGGCGTCGCCGGGCAGGCACCGACGGAGTCGATCACGCAGTCGCCGGCCGAACCGGCGATGGCACCCTCCACCCTGCCGCCTGTCGGCGAGCGCGGCGATGAGAACGCCAACAAGCCGGGCGTTTCGGCCGATGCCGCGGATGGCGGCCGCAAGCCCGGGGAGGCCAAGAGCGACGCCCGCATTGCGCCTGCGGACACGGGCGAACCTGCAGCAAGCGCCGCGTCACCCGCCACGTCGCCGGAAATGGTGCGGGTGCCTGGCGCCATTGCCAGTGCCGCGCGCAGCGTGGTTCCCGGTATCACCTTCAAGAACGTCGTCCTTTCCCGGGACGGCCCGTCGACCGTCTATGGCCTGGCCGGTGAAAATCAGTCCGGCCGCGGCGTCGCGGTCGACGTCGATCAGGCCGGCACGGTGCTTCGCGTCGATCGGCAGATCGGCATGAGCGAAATTCCGCCGGAGATCCTGCGGCTGTCCGAGGCGGTGCTGCCGGACGCCAGGACCGAGAAGGCGATGATGTCGCTGCGGCCGAACTTCCAGAGCTTCTTCGTCCTGTCGGGGCAGACCGCCCGGAACGAAGATTTCGCCCTCGAGATCCGCGCCGACGGTCGCAGCCTCAGCTTTCTCGACGAGCGCTAAAACCTCGGCGGCCCGCCCCGCCTTTCCCGGCAGGGCGGGCCAAGATCCTACACCAGTGCCGCGCCCTTGGCGTCGATCGCCTTGGAGACGGCATCGTCCGTCGCCTCGTCCGGCAGCATCATCTCGTTATGCGCCTTGCCCGAGGGGATCATCGGGAAGCAGTTGGCGAGATTGGCGACGCGACAATCGAAGATCACCGGGCCGGGCGTGTCGATCATCTGCAGGATCGCGGCGTCCAGATCCTCCGGGTTCTCGCAGCGCAGGCCGGTGCCGCCATAGGCTTCGGCAAGCTTCACGAAGTCCGGCAGCGCCTCCGAATAGGAGTTCGACAGGCGGTTGCCGTGCAGCAGCTGCTGCCACTGGCGCACCATGCCCATGTATTGGTTGTTCAGGATGAAGATCTTGATCGGTGCACCGTGCTGGATGGCGGTCGACATTTCCTGCATCATCATCTGGATCGAAGCGTCGCCGGCGATGTCGATGACGAGCGCATCCGGATGCGCGATCTGGACGCCCAGCGCCGCCGGCAGGCCGTAGCCCATGGTGCCGAGGCCGCCCGACGTCATCCAGCGGTTCGGCTCCTCGAAGCGGTAGAACTGCGCCGCCCACATCTGGTGCTGGCCGACCTCGGTGGTGATGTAGGTGTCGCGGTCCTTCGTCAGCACGTAGAGCCGCTGGATGGCGTATTGCGGCATGATCACCTTGTCGCCCTGGGCATAGGCCAGGCAGTCACGACCGCGCCAGGCGTCGATCCGCTCCCACCAGGCGCGCAGCGGCTCGGCATTGGGCTTGCGTCCCTCGGCCTTCCACAGCCGGACCATGTCGGACAGGACATGCGCGACGTCGCCGACGATCGGCAGTTGGACGTGCACGGTCTTGTTGATCGACGAGCGGTCGATGTCGATGTGGATCTTCGTCGAGTTCGGTGAGAAGGCGTCGAGCCGTCCGGTGATGCGGTCGTCGAAGCGCGCACCGATGCACAGCATGACGTCGCAGTCGTGCATGGCGAGATTGGCCTCGTAGGTCCCGTGCATGCCGAGCATGCCGAGCCAGTTGTCGCCCGAAGCCGGATAGGCGCCGAGACCGAGCAGCGTCGAGGTGATCGGCGCATTGGTCAGCGCGACGAGTTCGCGCAGCAGCCGGCTCGCCTCGGGCCCGGAATTGATGACGCCGCCGCCGGAGTAGATCACCGGACGCTTGGCATTGGCCATCAGCTCGATGGCCGCGCGAACGCGCCCTTCCTCGGCGTCGAGTTGCGGCCGATAGCTCTCGTGGCTCTGGATCGCCGCTGGCGGCGTATAGGTGCCGGTGGCGAACTGCACGTCCTTCGGCACGTCGACGACGACGGGGCCCGGACGGCCCGTGGTGGCGACATGGAATGCCTCGTGCAGGACGCGGGAGAGGTCCTCGACGTCCTTCACGAGCCAGTTGTGCTTCGTGCAGGGCCGCGTGATGCCGACGGTGTCGCATTCCTGGAAGGCGTCTGAGCCGATCAGCATGGTCGGCGCCTGGCCGGTGATGCAGACGAGCGGGATCGAGTCGGACAGGGCGTCCTGCAGCGGCGTGACCATGTTCGTCGCGCCGGGACCGGACGTGACGAGCACGACGCCGGGCTTGCCGGTCGAGCGGGCATAGCCTTCCGCGGCATGGCCGGCGCCCTGCTCGTGCCGAACGAGGATGTGCTTGATGGCGTCCTGCTGGAACAGCACGTCATAGATCGGCAGAACGGCGCCACCGGGATAGCCGAACAGGTGCTCGACGCCGTGATCGCGCATCGCCTGAACGACCATCTGGGCGCCCGTCATTTTGCGTGGTCCGTCAGTCCGTGGTCCGTCAGTCATCGTGTTACACCGCTCTGGAAGCCTCACCGCTGCTTCCGATCTTTCGGAAGGCTGCATGCGGATCGCTGATTATTCTGGAAGGAGCCCGAAATCCGGGCAATAAAAAAGGCCCCTGAAGGGCCTTGAGAAGCGTACACGTGGCTTTCGCCGGCCGGCCCTCAGACCGTCTCGCGTGTACGCCAACCTACTACAATAAGATTCTTGCTCATGAGCGAAAGACTATTCCGACTTCGCCCGCGCGTCAACGCAGAAACAGGAACACCTGTGCTGCACTGCGTCATCCGGTCAGGTCGGTGTTGATGCGCCGGTACCGCGCCTGCGCCAGCGCATAGAGACCGAAGGCCGCAAGACCCAGCCCCGTCGCGGCCAGGTAGACCCATCCGTAGCTCCACCCCGCCAGAGCGTCGAGAGCCGTCGCAAGCCCCGGCTTGTCCCCCTCGGCATAGGACGCTGCACCGGTGACGAGCAGGAAGGCGAGCAGCAGGAATGTCAGCCCGCGGGCGATCAAGCCGGCCTGGAAGACGGTCTTCATCCAGCGTTTGTCCTGGGGAAGTTGCATGTATTTCTCGAAGCCAGCCGTCACGCCCTTGGCGACGTGCGCCGCGCCGACGCCGGTCATCAGCGCCGCGATGGCATAGGTGGCGATCTGCCCGTAGCCGGCCGCGTAGGTCCTGGCGAGAGCCTCGTCGAGGAAGCCACCGCCCTCGGACCTGCTGCCGACGAGGAGAAGGGCGGCGAAGAGCGCGAGGGTACCGTAGGAGAATGCGCTGCCGACAAGCCCCGCCCGGACGGCCAGCCCCTTGGCGCCCGTGCCGTGATGGTCGAGATCGAACCCCGCCTGGAGAAGCCTCCAGACGACGAAGGCGACCAAGGCGGCGACGAGGACCAGGAGCAGGATGGACCCGCCGGTGGTGCCGAACACCGTCCGCACCGCATCCTTCGAATCCATCGTCCGCCCGGTCGCATAGGCCGCCTTGAAGGCGAAATAGCCGATCACGAGATAGACAAGCCCGCGCGCCGTATAGCCGATGCGCGCGGCGCCTTCGAGGAAGCCGCTGGCCCGATCGATCACCTGTTCGCCCATCATCGCACCTGCTCTCCGCGTCCGGCTCGATCGACCGAGCGACGTACAAGATGAGCAATAGGGCAGCGCTCCGGATTTGGCACCCCGGCGGTCGCGAGATCACGCGTGGATGCGATTGCGACCGGCTTGTTTGGCATTGTAGAGATTGACGTCGGCGCGCTTCAGCAGGTCCGCAGGATCGAAGGTTCCCCCGCCCTGCGCGATGGCGAGGCCGACCGACATGGTGATGCGGAGGCGGACATTGCCGACGTCCAGCCCGAGGCGCTCGACGGCCAATCGCAGGCGCTCGGCAAACGCCCAGAGCGCTTCCCGTTCCATGTTCGGAACGATCACGGCAAATTCCTCGCCACCAAGACGCGCCACGAAGTCATGGTGGCGCGTGTATTCGAGCAGGCACCGCGACACGGCGCGCAAAACCTCGTCGCCGACATCGTGACCATAGGTATCGTTGATGCTCTTGAAGTGGTCGAGATCGATGATCATCAGACCGACGGGCCGGCCAATTCGCGAAAACTCATCGAGATACTGCGCAAACGCCTCATCGAAATACCGCCGATTGTTGAGGCCGGTCATGCCATCGGTCAGTGCGGCGAGTTCCATCTCCGAAGATCGGCGACGCAAGTCGTCCGTCAGCATGTGAAGTTCGCCCTTTTCGCGCGACTGCGCCCGGATCATTGGGAGGACCAGAAACAGGCAGATCGCCACGGCCACGGCGAGCATCAACTCGGCACCAAGGCATAGCCTCTGGACGAAATCGGCGATCAGCAGATCCTCCGGGGAAGCGCCTGGCGGCATCTCGGAGAACTGGCTGAGGAGGACATAGACAAGCGCGACCGCGCCGGAGATCGGCAGCAGCAGCGCAAGAACCGCGATTTCTGCCTTCCTCGAACTCATGGGTTCCATTCGCCTGCCGCACTGGGAGTCAGCGTAGGCCAGTGAGCGTTTAACCAGCCTTAAGGCTCTCAATCAAATCTCGGCGATCTCTGTCGGAAAGTGCGGTCATTCTCAGCCAGTCGTCACCCAGTTGGTGCCGGAACCAGGTGTCCTGCCGCTTGGCATATTGCCGGCTTCGCGTGACGGCCCGATCCCGGGCTTGCGCGAGCGACATCTCGCCCCTCAGATGCGCGTTCAGTTCGGCGACGCCGATTGCCTTGCCGGCGGTCCCGGCAAGCGCATCGGGAATGGAAGCCAACGCCCTCGCCTCCTCGATGGCGCCTGCCGCGAGCATCATGTCGAAGCGCAGGGCAATGCTCTCGCGCAGCAAGGGGCGCGGCGGCGTCAAAAGGATCTTCATTGACTTCGTGGTGTCCAAAAGCGGCCGGCCGGCGCCCCGCTGCAGATCGGCCAGGCGACCACCAGACGCCTGTCCGATCTCGAGGGCCCTGAGAACGCGCTGCGAATCTCCCGGCCTGATCCGCTCCGCCGCCGCCGGATCGCGCCGCGCGAGGTCCTCGTGCAGACGTTCCGGGCCGACGTCGACGAGACGCTGGCGCCAGGCGGCGCGAATGGAAGGCGGAACGACCGGCATGTCGTCGATGCCCCCGAGAAGGGCACGAAAGTAGAGCCCGGTGCCACCGCAGACGATGGGCGTGCGCCCGGAACGGCGGAGATCGCAGAGGAGATCAGCCGCATCCCGTGCCCAGGCGCCGACGCTGTAGTTGGTGTCGGGATCGACATGGCCGTAGAGCCGGTGGTCTGCGTCCGCGCGGTCTTCTGCCGTCGGCTGCGCGCTGAGAATGGGGAGACCGGCATAGACCTGCATCGAATCGGCGTTGACCACGACGCCGTCGACAGCGCGGGCCAGATCGAGCGCCAGGCGCGACTTGCCGCTGGCGGTCGGCCCGGCTATCAGGACCGACTGTATTTCACCGCTTGCCAGAGACATTTGCCGCCATGGTCGTCGCTACGCTCATTTCCGCCCGTCGCGAGGCCTGCCTTAGCGAAAGCTTTGCCCGCCAGACCGCGACCCGCCTCGGCGGAGACCTGATCTGGCTGGAGCGCGGTGTCGCCTGCGACATCCACCTCGCCGTCCCGCCCGGCGAGTTCGCCCTCCGCGATCTCGAGGACAGCGCCCGCGAGGCTCGGGTCGACTGCGTCGTGCAGGAGGCAGTCGGACGGCGCAAGCGCTTTCTGATCGCCGACATGGATTCGACGATGATCGGCGAAGAATGCATCGACGAGCTCGCCGACGTCATCGGCCTGAAGGACACGGTGGCGGAGATCACCGCGCGGGCGATGAACGGCGAGATCGCCTTCGAACCGGCCCTGCGCGAGCGCGTCGCGCTTCTGGCCGGGTTGCCCGAGCGGATCATCGCCGAGGTCATCGACAGCCGCATCACTCTTGCCGAGGGCGGGCGCGAGCTGGTCGCGACCATGCGTGCGAACGGCGCCTACACGGCGCTCGTTTCGGGCGGGTTCACAGCCTTCACGAAGGTCGTCGCCGCCCGGCTCGGCTTCGACGAGACCCGCGCCAACCGTCTGGTGATCGAGGACGGACATCTCACCGGCACGGTCGCCGAGCCGATCCTCGGCCGGGAAGCGAAGATCGAAGCCCTCCGCGAGATCGCCGCGGCGCGCGGCCTCGGCGTGCGCGATGCGCTGGCGGTTGGCGACGGAGCCAACGATCTGGGAATGATCGGCATCGCCGGAACCGGCGTCGCGATCCACGCCAAGCCGAGCGTCGCGGCCGCGGCACCCTTCCGCATCGACCACGGCGACCTCACCGCGCTCCTGTTCATGCAAGGCTACGGCACCGCCGACATCGTCAGATGATCTTCCAGACCGCGAACAGGAACCTGCTCGTCCTTGGCTGACAGCCCCCGCAGGGGATGGCTGTGCCGAGGCGATCGGCGCCGATCACCGGCGTGACCGGATTGGAAAACTCAGCCGAGCGTCCCCCTTCCGACGATCGTCCTCAGTCGGAAGATCGTCCTCAGTCGATCGGGACGACGACGAATCGCAGCTCGCCGCCGGACGAGGCCAGAAGCAGGAGAGCGTTCTTGCGCCCGGCCGATTTCAGCTCGGCGATCTTCTTCTCGACGTCCGCGGCCTTGCCGACCTTTTCCTGCGCGACTTCCTTGATGACCGTGCCGGGCTCGATGCCCTTCTCGGCAGCGCCCGAAACCGGATTGACCGCGGTGACGACGACGCCGGCGACGTCTGCGCCGAGGGAATACGTGGTCCTTGCCTCCGCGTCGATATCGGCGATCGTCATCCCGAGAGTCTCGATGCCGGCGACCTTGGCGGCTCCGGGCTGCTCCGGCGTGGTCGGCGCTTCTTCCGACTCGGTCATCAGCTTCTCGCCGTCCTCCAGCCGCCCGAGCGTCACGTCGACATCGACCTCCTGCGTCGGATCGGTGGTCTTTGCTTCCTTGCGCAGCAGCTTGACCGCCACCTTCTTGCCGACCGGCGTCTCGGCGACGATGCGCGGCAGATCGCGCGACGTGGCGATCTCCTGGCCATCGAAGCTGACGATCACGTCCCCGACGCGCAGCAACCCGTTGTCGGACGGACCGCCCGGAACGACGCCCATGACCAGTGCGCCCTTGGCCGCGGGAAGACCGAGGCCCTCGGCGATCTCCTCGCTGACTTCCTGAAGCCGTATGCCCAGCCAGCCGCGGCGCGTCTCGCCGAATTCGCGCAGTTGATCGATGACGTTGGTCGCAATCTCGGACGGAATGGAAAAGCCGATGCCGATCGAGCCGCCGGTCGGCGAGATGATCGCCGTGTTGATGCCGACGACGTCGCCGTTCATGTCGAACAGCGGGCCGCCTGAATTGCCGCGATTGATGGCCGCGTCGGTCTGGATGAAATTGTCGTAGGGTCCGGCATTGATGTTGCGGCCACGCGCCGAGACGATGCCGACGGTGACCGAGCCGCCGAGGCCGAACGGATTGCCGATGGCCATGACCCAGTCGCCGATGCGCAGCTTTTCGGACTCGCCGAACTTTACCGACTTCAGCGGTGTTTTCGGCTCGACCTTGAGGACGGCGATATCCGTCTTCGTATCGACGCCGACGAGCTCGGCGGTCAACTTCGATCCATCGGCGAAATTGGCGGTGATCTCGTCGGCATCGGCGATGACGTGGTTGTTGGTGATGATGAAGCCGGCGGGGTCGATGACGAAGCCCGAACCCAGCGACTGCACCTTTCGAGACCCCGAACCGTTGTCGTCCTTCAGGAGATCGTCGAAGAAGTCCTGGAGAGGCGAGCCTTCCGGCGCCTCCAGCGGCGGGATCCCGCGCCCCGCAGCCTCGATCGTCTGCGAAGTCGAGATGTTCACGACCGCGTCGAGCAGGCCTTCGGCGACGTCGGCAACCGATGCCGGTCCGCGGGACGTCGGCCCGGATATCGCAGGCACGCCCGGCGCAGTCGGATCGACGGTCGTCGCCGGCGGAACCTGCGGCGCGATGACCTGGCCTTCCGGCGGCGGTTCGATCACCCCCTGGGCGGCGGCGGAGACAATCCCCATGAGGAGCATGCCACCGGCGACAGCGACGGACGACATTCGGCGGCGCGGAGCGGACATCATATTTTCCCGTGACTGAACGCCCGCGCAAACCGTGCGGGCAAGATGCCGTCGATCACGTCCCGGCTCCGCCAAGGCAAACCGAAAGCTGAGCCGAAATCAAGCAGATTGCGTTGCGCTGATGCGAAGGTGATCGCAACGCACAACAAAAAGGAGCACCGGCTTTCACCGGTGCTCCTCGATCGTGGCCTCTTTGTGCCGCGGGCCGAAAACGGCTTTACTGCGTTGGCGCGGGCACCGCGGCAGGTGTTTCCACCGGCGCGGCAGGCGCGGGTTCGGCGGTCGCCTCGGGCAGACCCGCGGGAGCGGCGGTGTCAGGCGTTGCCGGAGTCACCTCCTCCGCGGCGTCAGCCGGCGCAGGGGCTGCATCGGGTGCCGCGTCAGGCGCGGCAGGGGCCGCATCGACAGGCGTGGGCGATGCCACCGATGCCATGGCGCCGGCGGCTCCGTCGTTCTTGAAGTACTGGAAGAACTCCGAGTCCGGGCTCACCACCATCGTCGGCCCGCTTGCACCGAGCGCATTCTTGTAGGCCTGCATCGAGCGGAAGAACTCGAAGAACTCGCTGTTCCGGCCGTAGGAATTGGCCAGCGTCGCATTGCGTTCGGCCTGGCCCTCGCCCTGCAGCACCGCCGCATCGCGGCGCGCTCCGGCGACGAGTTCGGAAGCCTCGCGCTCGGTTGCCGCGCGGATCTGCCGCGCCGCGACCTGACCGTCGGCACGCAGTCTCTCCGCTTCGGTCAGACGCTCGGCGGCCATGCGCCGATAGGTATTCTCGGACACTTCCGACGTGAGATCCGTCCGGCTGATCCGAATATCTTCCAGACTGATGCCGAGAGCAGAGGCTTCCGGCCGCACCTGGTCACGGATCTCCACCATCATTTCCGCACGCGCCGCCGACAGCGCCGCATCGAAGCTGCGCTGGCCGTAGGTCGCACGAATGGCCGAGTTGAAGCGCGTCAGGAGACGCTGTTCAGCGACCTCGAGGCTGCCGCCCTGGACGCCATTCCGGAACTTCCGGGCGTCCTCGATGCGGTAGACCATGAAGGCATCGACCACATAGCGCGCGCCGCCCGAGACCTGGACTTCCAGATCGATGATGTCGGAACGCAGCAGCCGGTCCGGCAGCATCTGCACCGAATCGGCATTGGCGAAGGTGAAGGGCAGCTTCACGTAGAGGCCGGGCTCGGTCACCACGCGCTGGATCTGTCCGAACCTCAGCACCACGGCCTGTTCGCGTTCGTTGACGACGAAAAGCGAGTTCCAGATGAAGAACAGGGCGGCGACGGCGATGATTAGCACCGCATAGAAACGCTGGCTCATCAGTTGGTCCCCTGGTCTGCGGTGGGCGTCGTGACGGTGCGACCGGTCTGGTCGGCAGCACGGTTGGTAGCCGCGGTCGCGTTGGCGGCGGGCTGGCCCTGAAGGCTGCCGAGCGGCAGGTAGGGAACCACGCCCTGCTGACTGACGGCGCCGTCCACCAGAACCTTCTTGGAGTCGCCGTAGACACCTTCCATCGTCTCGAGGAAGAGTCGGCGACGGGTGATCTCGGGTGCCTTCTCGTACTCGTCGAGGATGTCGGCGAAGCGACGCGATTCACCCTCGGCGTCCTGGATCAGGCGGTTCTTCTCCGCCGCTGCGTCTTCGCGAATCTGCAGAGCCTCACCACGCGCCTGGCCGAGCTGCTGATTGCGGTAGAGGCTGGCTTCCTCGACGAACCGGATCTGGTCCTGTCCCGCACGCTGCACTTCCTCGAAGGCCGTCGCGACCTGCTCCGGCGGCGCCGCATCCTCGATCGAAACGCCGGAAATCCGGATGCCCGCGCCGTAGCGATCGAGCGCGTCCTGGATGATCGCCCGCACCGATTCGGCAATGCCGGCGCGGTTGTCGCGGAACACCTCGTCGACGGGACGACGACCGACGACCTCGCGCATGGCGCTCTCGGAGACCTGCCGCAGCATGCCCTGGGGGTCGTCGACGTTGAAGAGATAGTCCTGCGGCCGGTCGATGCGGTAGAGCACCGAGAACTGCACGTTGACGATGTTCTGGTCGCCCGAGAGCATCAGGCCGGCGGCGTTGCTTCCGCCAGCTTCACCGCCCGCGCGGCCGATGGCGAGCTGGTTTTCCACCGCCGGGACGGTGGCGAAGGTTTCGAGCGGCCAGAGGGTGAAGTTCAGTCCCTCGCTGGCCAGCTGCTCGCGCGGCTTGCCGAGAAATATCTTCACGCCGTATTCGCCGGGTTGTACCATATGGATGGCGTTGAAGGCCCAGATCACGGCCAGAAGAATAAGGACAAGTCCGCCGAGGGCAAAGCCGCCGCCGCTGCCCCCGCTGCCGGGACCACCGCGGCCGCCGCCGCCGCCCCCGCCTGGAATAGCCCGGCGCAGACGATCCTGGCCGCGCCTGAGGATTTCCTCCAGATCGGGTGACGTGTTGCCGCCGGGACGCGGGCCTTGTGGTCCTTGTCCCCAAGGCCCGCCGCCATTCCCGCCGCCGCCGCTTTTCCAGCCACCGCCGCCACCCGTCTGATTACTCCAGGGCATGCATGTCCTCTCGCCTGATATCATGAAGCGGGAAAGCGGCCACGTGTCGCGCTCGGTCCCCTAGGGTCCTCTTATAGGAATTGGGTTTCCGGCTTTCAACGCGTGCCAGGCAATTAGGCGCATCGCCGTCACATCTGCGGCGAATTTGCGCGGCTATGGATAAAATCCAGCCTCCGCGACGGCGCAACCGACGTTTTCTTTACGGCGTGCTGCGCCGGTCATAGGTGACGAAGCGGCTGGCTACGCTGTCGCGCTCCCCCGCCGGAACGGCCTGCGCGGCAACGACCTCCCAATCGGCGGGATCGATCGCCGGAAACCGGGCGTCGCCCAAGGGTTCACAGGCGGCATGCGTCACGTAGAGACGGTCGGTGCAGGGCAGGAACAGCGCATAGATTTCGGCACCGCCGGCAATCACGATTTCGGCGGCGCCCCGTGCTTCGGCAAAGTGGGTTGCCAGCGCCAACGCTTCCTGCGGCGACGACACGCGATGGGCGCCTGGCAGAGGCAGGGCGCTCGCGCGGGTCAAGACGATGGAATCGCGCCCGTCGAGAGCGCGCCCGATCGATTCGAACGTCTTGCGCCCCATGATCATCGGCTTACCCATGGTCAGCCGGCGATAGCGCCCGAGATCGGTCGACAGCGACCAGGGCATGGCGCCGTCCCGCCCGATTACCCGGTTCTCGGCCATGGCGACGACGCAGACCAGCCGCGTCACGAAGCGTGTCCGCGGCTCGAACGCCGGCAGGCTATCCCTCGTCTCCGCATTCTCGTGGTCGGACGAGCGTGCAAAAGACGATGCTGAACGGTTTTCGGATGCCGCATTCTGCTCCAGACGTCACACCGATGCACACCCTCACGGCATCACTCCCCATCCCATTTGTGCGATAGTCGGTCGCACAAGGAGGTCGCCGCAGAGGAACGTAAGGCGTGCGGATGTCAGGGGCAATGTTGCGAGAAGGCGGGCCAATCTGTCATCCGCTGCCATTCGTGCCCGAGTTTTCACGGCTTTTCTGTCGCTCGACCGAGCCGGTGATGCGCGGGCAGCCCTGCCCTCAACGATTGGATCGTCTGGCGCGGGCGAA
The DNA here is from genome assembly GCF_019973775.1 of Aureimonas sp. SA4125. Taxonomy (NCBI): domain Bacteria; kingdom Pseudomonadati; phylum Pseudomonadota; class Alphaproteobacteria; order Hyphomicrobiales; family Aurantimonadaceae; genus Aureimonas; species Aureimonas sp. SA4125. The sequence goes on from NZ_AP025032.1 coordinate 3,236,597, forward strand.
GCGCGTACCCTTACAGGCGCTGCAGCGTAACGGGTGCGCGCAACCTGGCATGATTGACGCTGCGAGAATCTCTTCATTGCCGCTGCGGCTTTGCCGCGATGTCGGCCCCGCCCGCTTCCTCGGAAGGCTTGATTGCCGTAGAGAGCGGCGGCGGACATCTGCTCGCACACGCCCAGGGAGACAGCGCAATTGGATAGGTTCACTAGCGAGCAGCTCGCCGAGATCGAGGCCCTCCGCTCCATTCGGAACGCGACGTCCCGACCCGTTTCGGACGGCCTGGAAGAGGTCCTGCACACACCGTTCCCTGTCCTCGACCATGGGTTCGTGCGGGTCGTCGACTACATGGGCAACGACGACGCGGTCGTGCAGGCGGCTCGGGTCTCCTACGGTCGCGGCACGAAGCGGGTTTCCGAAGACCGCGGCCTCATCAACTACCTGCTCCGCCACTGGCACACGACGCCGTTCGAGATGGCCGAGATCAAGCTCCACGTGAAGCTGCCGATCTTCGTCGCGCGTCAGTGGATCCGCCACCGCATGGCGAGCGTGAACGAGTATTCCGCCCGCTACTCGGTCATGGACAGGGAATTCTACGTTCCCGAACGCGAGCACTTGGCGGCGCAGTCGTCCGTCAACAGGCAGGGACGCGGCGACGTTCTCGAAGGCGCCGAGGCCGACGAGGTCCTGGATCTGCTCCGGCGGGATGCAGAGCGGAACTACGATCACTACGCCGTGATGTTGAACGAGGAGGATGCCGGAACGCATCGGGCCGACCGGGCGGGCCTTGCTCGCGAGCTCGCGCGGATGAACCTCACGCTGAATTTCTATACCCAGTGGTACTGGAAGGCCGACCTGCACAACTTCATGAATTTCCTGCGCCTTCGTGCAGACCCGCACGCCCAGTACGAAATCAGAGCCTATGCGGACGTCATGCTGGGCATCATGGCCCGGTGGGTCCCGATCACCCATGAGGCCTTCCTCGAACACCGCATGGGCGCGGCGACCCTTTCAGCGTCGGCAGTTGCCTTGGTTCGCCGGATGATCGCCGGCGAACGGATCGATCAGTCCAACAGCGGCCTCAGCAAGCGGGAATGGGGCGAACTGGCATCTGTCCTGGGGTTTGACGCCTCGTAAAAGGTCACGCGATCCTGGCGATAGTCGCGATGGAGACGTTTCCTGATGCCCAGTGCGTTTGGGGCCGCGGATCCCGCGTCCGGTGAAGTCCACAGTGCCAGGGGATCGACGACCGCCGCCCAGTGACACGGTCGCCAATCACGAAAGCTGCGCGAGACTGAGAGTTGCAAATTCGAATCCGGCCAGCAATTAGGGAGGAAACGTTCTGGCATCATTCGCCCGGACCCCGCGTACGGAGATGAGATGACCAAGACCGCGACCGTGCCACCTATGTCCTCGGGCATCCCGGGCCTGGACGAAATTCTCCGCGGAGGACTGCCGCCGTCCAACCTGTACATGCTCCAGGGCGCCCCTGGAGCAGGCAAGACGACCGCCGCTCTCCAGTTCCTGCGCGCCGGCGTCGAAGCGGGCGAAAAATGCATCTATGTGAGCCTCTCGCAGACAAAGGCGGAGCTGGAGAGCATCGCCATCTCGCACGGATGGACACTCAAGGGCATCAGGGTCGAGGAGCTGTCCGCTTCGGACACGGTGAGCGGGGCCTCGGACCAGACGATCTTCCAGACGGCGGAACTGCGGCTCGACGAGACGAGGCAGGCGATCGAGCGAGCCATCGAGGAGCACAAGCCACGCCGCCTGGTCTATGATTCCCTGCTCGAGATCCGGCTGATTACGGGCGATTCACCGCGGTTCCGGCGCGAGCTGATCGGCTTCAAGGCTTTTCTTGCCAAGCGCAACGTGGTCGCGCTGCTTCTCGATACGCAGAACGGGGAGGCGATGAACGGCGAGGAGGTCGAGGGCATTGCCCACGGCGTCATCCGCTTCCACAAGTCGCTGGAGGATTACGGCGCCGTCCGGCGGCGCATCGAGGTCAGCAAGATGCGGGGCGTACCGATCGCCGACGGGTACCACGACATGGCGATTCGCGAGGGACACGGCGTCGTCGTCTTCCCGCGCATCATTCCCGGTTCGGCCATCGAGGAGTCCAAGCCGGAGCTCATCAAGTCCGGCGTTGCGATGCTTGATGACATGTTCGGTGGGGGGCAGGAGTCGGGAACCATCACGCTTGTGATCGGCCAATCCGGCACCGGCAAATCCACAATGGCCTCGCTGTATTCGAAGGCGGCCCTGGAACGAGGAGAGAGTGTCGCGCTCTTTCTGTTCGAGGAGCGCCTGGAGACTTTCTTCAGGAGATCCGAGGGCCTCGGCATGAGCCTGCGCCCCTTCCACGAAAGTGGAAAGCTGATCATCCGCGACTTCAATCCGAACGAGATTTCGCCGGGCGAATTCGCACAGGTCGTGCAGGGCATCGTGTCATCCGAAAAGTGCCGCGTGGTCGTGATCGACAGCTTCACCGGGTATCTAAACTCGCTTCCGAACCGCGAGAAGGCGGTGCGGGATATCCAGTCCCTGTTGAAGTATCTGGCGCGGGCCGGCGTTCTCACGATGCTCATCGTCGCCCAGCACGGCCTGTTGGGGCAGAATGTCGCGATCGACGTTGATGTCAGCTTCCTCGGTGACACCGTTTTGCTGTTGCGCATCGCCGAGCACGACGGACGGTTGCGCCGCAATATCACCGTCGTCAAAAAGCGACACGGCCCCCACGACCTCGACGTCCACGAGCTCTTCATCAAGAGCTCCGGCATCAGCGTCGTCCCATACAATCCGCTTCCGGAAACGTGAACGCTCCGGAAAGCGATGACGCTTCGGCGCTGGACCATGTTTTGGTCCTGGCGCCGTATCGCAGCGATTCGGCCTACCTCGCGACGATGCTCCGTGAGCACGACATTCGGGTCGAAACCGCTTCGGGGACCGGGGATCTGGCCAGTCGCCTCTCCGCGTCGCCCGGTGTCCTTCTCCTGACACACGAGGCTCTGACCCCCGCAGTGCTGGCAACCGTTGCCGCCCATCTGGGCAACCAGCAGGCCTGGTCCGAGATGCCGATCATCGTCCTCCTCGATCGCGGCTCGCCTGATACTCGGATCAAGGCCGAGCTCAGCCACGCATGGCCGAAGACGCGCCAGATGTTCTACAAGCGCCCGGTCATGACCGTCGAACTGGTCAGCGGCGTCCAGGCGGCGCTCCTTGCGCGACTCCGCCAGCGCGACGTCCGCGATCACATCTCGCGCGAGATCGAACTGCGGCGCGAACTGAACCACCGCGTCAAGAACATCTTGGCGAGCGTCGCATCGATCTTCGAGATGACCCGCCGCGGCGCCACGTCTCTGGAGGGATTTGCCGAGGATTTTCGCGGGCGGCTGGGGGCCCTGGACAAGGTTCATTCGGCCGTGTTTCACGCCGACGGCGAAGTCGTGTCGATCTCCGAAGTCGCCGACCTGACCTTCGATCCCTACCGCCACGGGGGACTCGATCGGATCGTGACGCGGGGGCCTGCTGTCCTGCTGAGCCGGGAGGCGGGAACCACCCTGGCCCTCTGCCTTCATGAGCTGGCGACGAACGCCATCAAGTATGGGGCGCTCTCGCAGCCCGGAGGCCAGGTCACGTTCGAGTGGTCCGTCACGGCGTACGAACCGCGCGAGCTCTGCATGACCTGGACCGAGAGCGGAGGACCGCCGGTAAAGGAACCCGGCCGCGCCGGTTACGGCACGCGCTATCTGAAAGCGGCGTTGAAGGGCATGCTGGGACAGAACCCGGACATCATTTTCGACCGCGAGGGTCTACGCTGCCGGGCCTGCGGCGCTCTTTCGCGCGTCGGAGGCAACCCGTGACCGCCGGATGCGTTGCCGTCACATGAACAACCTCCCCTCCCCGTCGACCGTCCCGCTGCGCATCCTTTACGTGGAGGACAACCCGCTGATTGTGTTTCACGTCGAACAGATGGTCGAGGACCTTGGCCATGTGTTCGTCGGCTCGTTCGACAGCTTCCAAGCTCTCAGGGCCGACAGCGAAGACCTGGCATTCGATGGCGCGTTGGTGGACATCGATCTGACGGACGGGCGAACCGGTCCCCTCGCGGCCGAGTGGCTGCAGGAACGCGGCATACCGTCCATCTTTCTGACAGGTCAGGCGGAGGTTGCAGCCAACTACAAGCACGTCGTTGTCGCCACCCTGGCGAAGCCGATCGAGATGCAGAGACTGCGAGAGGCTTTGGAACTGTTCCGCCTCAAGACGGAGGCTCCCCTCCACGATCCAGTCAATTGACGCCGGCCCGGCCTCTCCGTCCGTCACCCGCGGACATTGGGATGGCTGGCACAGCCACCCGCCCGATTTCAGGCGCGGACATCGCGCCGTCCCAGCGAAGCTCCCGCGACCTGCCCGGATGATCCCGTGACACGCAGAACAGTCTCTCTGTCCGTTCTGTGCGCGACATTTGCCCTGCTGCTTTGGCTCGCACCGACCGTGCTGCTGGTGGTGTTTGCGGGCATTCTCATGGCCGTGTTCCTGCGTGGCGGAGGAGAGTGGATCGCGGGGAAGCTCGGGCTGAAGGCAGGCTATGGCGTCGCCATCTTCTGCGTCGGCCTGACGGTCTGCGCTGTCGTGTTCCTGGGGCTGGCAGGGGCGGCTCTCGCAGACCAGGTGCAACAGCTCTGGGACAGGCTTCCCGAAGCCGTCAGGACCCTGCGCGGATACGTCGAAGACCACGCCTGGATCAATCAGGCGCTCGACAAGGTCGATCCCGGCGCCGTTGCCCCCTCTGGATCCGGCGCAGCATCTGCCTTGTCCTCAACGTTTGGCGCGTTCGGCAATCTGGTGATCATCGCGTTTGTCGGTATCTACGGCGCCGCCGCCCCATCGACCTACACCCGCGGCCTTGCGCTGCTCGTCGCGCCTTCGGCCCGGCCGAAAGCGCAGTCGATGCTGCGCGAGTCAGGCATCGCGCTTCGCGGCTGGTTGAAGGCGCAGTTCGTGTCGATGGCGGTGGTCGGCATCCTGACGGGGCTCGGCCTCTGGTTTCTCGGGGTGTCTCTGGCGCCGATCCTGGCAATCCTCGCCGCACTCCTCACTTTCATTCCCAATATCGGACCGGTGCTGGCGCTCGTCCCGGCCGTCCTGCTCGGGCTTGCAGACGGTGTTTCGACGGCGCTCTGGATTGTCGGTCTCTACGTGACGGTACAGGCCATCGAGAGCTACCTCGTCACCCCCCGGGTCCAGGAAAGCGCCGTTTCGCTCCCTCCCGCGCTGACCATCGCCGTTCAGCTTCTTTTCGGCGTTCTCTTCGGAATCCTCGGTCTGGCGCTGGCCACGCCCCTTGCGGCCGTCCTCCTGCGTGTCGGGCGCAGGTTCTACGTCGAGGACTATCTCGACAAGGAGGCACCGATTTTGGCAACCCTTCGATGAGCCTTGCGCATCGTTGAAGTGCGCTGGAGCGGCAGGAACGCCGAACTCCGCATCAGCGCCGCGAGCGGCGTCATCGCCAGCATCACCGCAGGGCGCCAGCGCTCTGGCGGCCGGCGACTGTCGCTGCGGCCGCTGTGACGGCGTTTGAGCGACGTCCGCGGCTGCCGCAAGCGAGCCGTCGCCTGCCCGAGCGTTCTGGCGCCGCAGGCCGCCGGGATGCCGGGGTCGACTGTCAGGGTCCCGGCGAAGGATGCACAGTTGCACAAGGGCGCCCCCCTGTCCGGGCCTTGGCAATAGACAGCCGCAGCCGCACGTCTCGACTGATGAACGGGACCGATGGATTGCCCTGGGCAAGTACCTACCAGAACAGACTGACAACTGCGTCGGCGGACGAAGTCTATGCCACGTGCTGGTCGGCCGTGCTCATCGCCAGCCCGAACTTGGCCGCAAAGGCCGCGGCTGGCATCGGCTTCCCGAACAGATAGCCCTGCCCCTCCTGGCAGTGAGACCGCATGAGGTCCGCCTGGCACGCGGTCTCGATGCCCTCCGCAATGACCTCCAGGCCGAAGCCTTGTGCAAGCCGTGCAATCGCCTCCACGATCAGCCGGTCGCCGTGGCCGCAGTCGGGCCCGCTGACGAAGGAGCGGTCGATTTTCAGACGCGTCACCGGAAAATCCTTCAGCATCGTCAGGGACGCGTATCCCGTGCCGAAATCGTCGAAGGCAATGCCCACGCCGATGTCACGCAAGTCCCGCAGTGCAGCGTCGATGCGCAGCTCATTGCGCAGGATCGTGTTCTCCGTGATCTCCAGCTCGAGCCCGTCGGGAGCGAGCCCCGTTTCGCGCAGGACGCTTTCGACCACGCTGGGCAGATCGCCGGACCTGAACTGCGCCGAGAAGAGGTTCACGCCGACCCGGAAGTCCGGCAGGCCGGCCGCGCGCCACTCGACCGCCTGGCGGCAGGCGGTGCGCAGAATCCATTCGGAGGCCGGAACGGCAAGAAGGCTCGTCTCGAGCGTCGACAGGAAGGCTGCCGGCGCCAGCACTCCCCGCTCCGGGTGGTTCCAGCGGATCAAGGCTTCCGCCCCGACCAGGGCGCCGTCGGCCAGACGGACCTGCGGTTGGTAGTAGAGCTCGAACTGTGTCCGCTCCCAGGCGCTTCGGATACCCGAGCTGACGGAGATGCGGGTCTGTGCCATCGGCCAGAGGTCATGGGTGAAGAGGCGCACCCGGCCCTTTCCGTCTGCCTTGGCACGATAGAGGGCAAGGTCCGCCTGCTCGAGCGGCAGGTCCACGTTCCATCCCGTCCCGGCCACAGTCGAGATGCCCGCGCTGGCCCCGACGTAGACGGATTGTTCCTCCACCTCCATCGGTCGCTCGATCGTCGCCACGATGCGTCTTGCCAGATCGACGGATGAAAGCGGGTCCGCCTCGTCCTCCAGCAGGACCACGAACTCATCGCCGCCCAATCGACAGGCAAGGCCGCCGTCTTCGACGATATCGCGCAGGCGTCCGGCAACCACCTTCAGGACCTCGTCGCCGACCGCGTGCCCAAGGCTGTCGTTAACGTCCTTGAAGCCGTCAAGGTCGACGAGCAACAGGGAAACGCTTCGACCCTCGGCGCACGCCGCCGCCAGATGGCGGCTGAGAACGGTGCGGTTGGCAAGGTTGGTCAGCGAGTCGTATTCGGCTGCGTGTTTCAGCTTCGCTTCCGCGTCCAGCCGTTCGGTGATGTCGCGGGCGATGGCGCCGAAGCGGTGTTCCCCGCCCTCGGCCCAATGGGAAAGCGAGAGTTCGATGGGGAATTCCGTCCCGTCACGCCGGAGAGCTGGAACGGTCACCAAGGAGCCGACGAGCTTGGTCTTCACTCCTGCCGCCGCTCGCTGCAAGCCCATCTGGTGGCTGTGCCGAAACCGCGGTGGCACGATGATGCTCAGGAGCTGGCCGATCGCCTCATCCGCGGTGTAGCCGAACATCCTCTCGGCGGCGCTGTTCCACGACAGGATCCGGTTATCTCCATTGGCGCAGACGATCGCGTCCACCGACGATCCCGCGACGGCTTCGAAGCGACGGCGACCGTCCTGTTCGACCTGAGACAGGCGTCTTGCGGTGAGCTTGTCCATAACCAGCTCGGCGAGGTCGGCAAGAGACTGCCGTTCGTCCGCAGACAATCCCTTCGGTCGCGGCACGACATCCTTGATGCAGAGGGCACCGATCACGAAACCGTCCGGCGTGATGAGCGGGGCGCCGGCGTAGAAGCGTACCCCCAGCTTGCCCGTTACGAGTTCGGAGTGCTTGAAACGCTCGTCGAGCGCCGCGTCCGGTACGACGATCACCTCCCGCCCCATGATGGCGTAAGTGCAAAATGAACCCTCACGCGCGAGTTCACAAAGGTCCAACCCGACATGCGCCTTGAAGAACTGCCGGTCTTCGGCGACGAAGGAGACAAGCGCGATCGGAACGTTGAAGATCCGGCGGGCATGACGGACTACTGTGTCGAACGCCTGCTCAGGGGCAGTGTCTAGGACCTCGTAGGAGACGAGCGAAACCAGTCGTTCGGACTCGTTTTCGCCGACGGGATAGGAAGAATGCTTCGCCATATGCTGAACCCTTCCGAACATGGCGTCCCGTACGCCTCCTGTCCGTTCTTTCGTCGTCCTGCGTCTTGCTCGTCTTCGATCGACGGACGATGACACTCAGACGTTACCGAGGTGTTCAAGGAAGAACTGGGATTTCTCTTCCCGGCGTCGGCCATGCCGCCGCGCTTCCAACAACGTCGACATCTGACGATGGGAGGCAAACCCTTGCCCCGTCACGTCTGACGCCATGTGCAGCAGCGCTGCCAGAGATATGGGATGCCCGCGGAACGATGGTGCGGATATCCCTATCCCGCTGCACCAGCGCCGCGGACGAGAGCGATGGGCACATCGAAGAGATGGGCAGCGAAGTCGAAGATGACATCGAGCGTCTGCTCCGGCGATGTGTTGATGATCGCCATCGAGGCGAGGGCCTCGAGCCGCGCTTGCTCGTCATAGGGTATCGGATAGGAAGCACGTTGGGTCATCGGATTGCTCGCATTGGCGTCCACCCCAATACCACTTTGAAGAGTGCTCGTACGGTGATCCACGTCGTTTCGTCCGACTTCCGCGCGCCGTCGTCAGCGAACAATTAAACCCATCGAGACAGTTTGCCGCGACGACCGCCTTCGGGCTGCCGATCGCACGACATCCGAACGGTTGGACGGCCCGTGTTCCCGATGCGTGTTCTTTGTTCATCGGAGTCCCGGCAGAGCTTCTGTTGAGTGGAGCGAAGCCGCCGCCTCGATTCCTGGCGGTTGACCAGGAGGGTTGGAAAAAGGACCCCCATCAGTCGTTGCGAGAACCCTTGGACAGGCGTTCTCCTCAACGTCGCGGGACTGCCGCCTGCTTCTCCGCTCGGGGCCTCGGCGTGCGCTTTTTGGCGCCTGGGCGTGACGCCGGATGGAGAAGCTTGCGGAAGTTCGGGCACTCGAGATGCGTCGGTGCCGGGCAGTCGGCAATATGCCGAAGCACATCCCGCAGCAGTCGCAGCTCGGCCATCTGCCGCTGCAAGGCGTCGGCCCTGGCGTGCAGCTCGGCACGCGGGAGCGCGAGCTGACCATCCTGTCCGAACACTCCCGCCACCTCGCCGAGGGTGAAACCCGCGGACTGACCGAGGCGGATCAGCGAGAGTTTCAGGAGAATGTCGGCGTCGAACTGTCGGCGCAGCCCATGCCGCCGCACCGAGCGGATCAACCCGATCTCTTCGTAATAGCGCAGTGTCGACGGCGGAATGCCGGAACGTTCGGCAACTTCGCCGATATCGAGAACATTCATGCTTGACCTCAAGTTGGCTTGAAGTGGCACACTTCGCGACGTCACCATTTTCCGCAAGAGGAACGGCCATGGAATTCTCAGAAAACACCGGAAGAAAATCCGTTTGGCGGGATCGACGTGCCATCGCGCTTCTCATGGCCGCCATGCTGACGACCATGGCGAACGCAACGATCAGTCCAGCGCTGCCAGGACTCCAGCGACTGTTCTCGGAGGATCCGTGGGCAGCAACGCTGACGCCCCTGCTCGTGGTCGCGCCGTCGCTTAGCGTTGCGATTTTCGCTCCGTTTGCCGGCCTCTGGGCTGATCGGTTCGGACGACGCCGATTGCTGCTCCTGGGGGTTGCCCTGTTCGCGATCGCCGGATCGGCTGGCCTCGTCCTGCCCTCCCTCTCGACGATTTTTGCCAGCCGTCTCGTTCTCGGCTTCGCCGTCGCTCTCGTCATGACGGCGCAAACCGCATTGATCGGAGACTACTTCTCCGGGAGTGACCGATCCGCGCTGACGGGTTTGCAGATCTCCGCGCGAAACTTCGGGGGCCTTCTGTTCATCTCGCTTGCCGGCTGGCTGGCAGCCGTCTCGCCGCGCTTCCCCTTCGCGATCTACGCCCTGGCTCTCGTGTTCCTGCCGCTGATGTACAAGGTCATCATCGACAGACCTCGTCCGATCCCGACACGGGAGCGAAGTGCTGTTGGTGCAGCAGCCGGACCCTCTGCATGGCGGTTGCCCTTCGCAGCGCTGGCGACTCTTCAGGCGCTGACGAACATGCTCTTCTTCGTCGTGCCGACGCAGTTGCCCTTCTTTCTCGACGCGCGGGGCTATGACAGCGCCGTCATGACCGGATCGGCGCTCGCTCTGCTGATGCTGACCGGAGGCTGTCTTGCACTCGTTTACGCAAGGATTCGCCCTGCGATCGGCTATGGCGGCATCTTTACCCTCGGCTACGGAGCCATGGCGCTGGGCTTTGCGCTCCTGGTCGCGGCAACAGCGGCACCCATGTTCTTTGCCGCAGCCGCCTTGATCGGTGCAGGCTACGCACTGGTCTCGCCGGCCTTTGTCGCCTTGGTGCTCGATGGCGTACCGGTCAGCCGTCGGGGAACAGCCGGCGGGATCCTCACCGCTTCGGTGTTCATCGGACAGTTCGGCTCGCCGTTTCTCAGCACGCCGACCATCTCGGCGTTCGGCTACGAAGGCCTCTATGGCGGCGTGGCCCTGCTTCTGTCAGCCATGGCCCTTGTTGCCGCCGGGATCGGCAGCGTCAACCGACTGCGCCTGGCGGCGTGATCGTCACGGACGATGATTGCGTGCACCCCGGCTGTCACCGTCATGCCGTTCGCAGATCCAGAGACATTCGTCAGGGGCGGTTGGCATCTCTGTGTCGGCATGGACGTCAAGTCTATGCGCGAGCCGCTGACATCGTGCCTTGCCGAGGTCTAGCCGCTCCCTGCGCCCAGACGCCATCATCGAAGAGGCGGCGCTCAGGGAAGATCCCGGGCTGCCCTTTCCGGCGCTTCTTGCCCAGACTGACGATCACGAGTGCGTGTAGATCCTGTGACGGGGCCGATCTTGGGCGACCGAGGTGTTGTAGCCATGGCCATGGCGGTTAATGAAAAGCGCAGAACCTAAGTCCTTGGCAGAGAATGATAGTGACCGTGTCGCAGGTCAGAGTATTCTGATCGCGGAGGGTGAACCGAGCATCGCGATGGCCGTGGGCGCGGCCGGAAGCACGGTCCTGCGGCTCGTGCCAGGCATCCAGGCCGCCTTGGACTCGACCGGGGGAGACGGCCGGTGCGGACCCTGGGCGGCGACCGGACACTGCGCCGCGCATGCGCCGCGAAGCCCATCGACACCGCGGGGCAGGTCGATCGCGCCTGCGGCACGTCCCGCTGTCGCACGCACGGGACGAAACGGCGCTTCCCCTCACATTTTGAAGGCCGCGACCGTTGCCTTTCCCCGCCGCTGCTCGACTTCCGGCTTATGACGAGGTTCGACGACATGAACGAGCTTGCACCCTTTCTGCGCGACGGCGGCGAGATGGGGGCGCGAATGCGGGACCACGACTGGTCGAATTCGCCTCTGGGTTTCCCCGGAGACTGGCCCCAGTGCCTGCGCTCGGTCGTCGGGGTGATGCTCGGCTCCAAGTTCCCGATGTTCCTGGCTTGGGGACCGGATCTCGGCCTGCTCTACAACGACGCCTATGCCGAGATCCTCGGCACCAAGCATCCGGAGGCGCTGGGCCGTCTCTTTCAAGATGTTTGGGGTGAGATCTGGAGCGACATCCTGCCCTTCATCGAGACGGCGCTGAGCGGCCATGCGACATGGCTCGAAAACCTGCCGCTTCGAATGAACCGCCGCGGTTACGTGGAGGACACGTTCTTCACGTTCTCCTACTCGCCCGCTTCCGACGACGAGGGGCACATCGTTGGCATGTTCTGTGTCTGCACCGAGACCACCGCGCAGGTTCTCGCCGAGCGGCGGCGCGAGGCGCTTCTCCAGCTTGACGCGCGCCTGCGCGCCTCATCCGGCACGTCCGACCTTTCGTTTGCGGCCTCTGAACTGCTCGGGGAGACCCTCGGTGCCTCCCGTGTGGGCTACGGGGTCTTCGATTCCGAGGTAGTGTCCGCGCTCGTGGTGGAAATTCCGACATTGAAAGGTGTGGCTGAGGCGGTCACCGGATAGGGCGGCTAAGGTGGAGTTGCGAGACTTCAACCTGACCGGAGAACCCGATGACCGAGGACAGACTACCGCTTGCCGAGCTTTTTGCGAAAGCCGGGGACGGCGATTTCCTGAGAACGATAGCCGAGAGCGTGATGCAGCTCCTTATGGAGGTCGACGTTGAAGGCATGATCGGCGCCGGGCGCCACGAACGGACGCAGGAACGGGCGACTTATCGCAATGGCTACCGCGACCGCTCGCTCGACACGCGGCTCGGCTCGTTGCAGCTTCGGATACCCAAGCTTCGGCAGGGCAGCTACTTCCCGCCGTTCCTGGAGCCGAGAAAGCTCTCGGAGAAGGCCTTGGTTGCCGTCATTCAGGAAGCTTGGATCAGCGGCGTTTCCACCCGGCGGGTCGACGATCTGGTACAGGCCATGGGGCTGTCGGGGATCGGCAAGAGCACCGTATCGAAGCTGTGCAAAGACATCGACGAACGCGTCGGCGGCTTCCTCGACCGTCCTCTCACTGGCGACTGGCCCTACCTCTGGCTGGATGCGACCTACCTGAAGCAGCGCGAGGGTGGACGCATCGTTTCGGTCGCCGCCATAATCGCCGTGGCCGTGAACACGGACGGCAAGCGCGAGATCGTCGGCCTTCACATCGGCCCCTCGGAAGCGGAGACGTTTTGGTCGAGCTTCCTCAAGAGCCTCGTGCGCCGCGGCCTGTCCGGCGTGAAGCTCGTGATCTCGGATGCTCACGAAGGGCTGAAAGCCGCCATTCGCCGGGTGTTCAGCGCCTCCTGGCAGCGCTGCCGGGTGCATTGGATGCGCAACGCCCTGTCGTATGTCCCGAAGGCGCAGCAGAGCATGGCGGCGGCCGCGCTGCGCCAAGCCTTCGCCCAGCCCGATCGTGCTAGCGCCAGCCAGGCGCTGCGCCACGTCGCCGACCAGCTTCGGGGAAAGTGTCCAAAGCTCGGGGCCTTCATCGACAACAGCGAGACCGACGTGCTGGCGCACATGGATTTTCCCAGTCAGCACCGGACCCGGATCCATTCGACGAATTCCCTGGAGCGCCTGAACAAGGAGGTGAAGCGGCGTGCCGACGTCGTCGGAATCTTCCCGAACGAGGGATCCATCATCCGGCTCATCGGCGCCGTCCTTCTCGAGGCCAACGACGAATGGCAGATCCAGAACCGCTACATGCAGACCGAACCCATGGCCGACCTCATGGCCATGGGCAACACTGCAAAACCCGAACAGATTTCCACCGAAGTCGCCTGAAACGGAGCCGCTTCAGCTACACTCAATTTCCACCACGTTGACGGACACGACCGATTCCGAGGCCGGCACCGTCACGATAGAGCGCAACTGGAGTGCGTCAGGGCTCGACAATCTCGCGGGCGTCCACCGCTTCAGCGACTACGGTTCCTACATCGACGACCTGCGACGGGGTGTTGCCGTGGCGATCATGGACGTGGAGATTGATCCGAGAACCGCCGACAACCTCGCATCCATGAGAGCCATCGGCGTGCGCGCCTTCCTCGACGTCCCGTTGGTCGATCAGGGGCAGACAGTCGCCCAGTTCTTCGTCCATTCAGCCCATCCGCGCGTCTGGACCGACGGAGAGATCGGATTTGTGCGCGATTTTGCAGAGCGGACGCGGGCTGCCATCGCAAGGCGGGTGGCGGAACAGGAACTGCGCGAGAGCAAGGCGCGCTTGGCAACCGCGATCGACGTCGCAAGAATCGGAACGTTCGAATGGGACTTCGCGAGCGATGCGGTCGTCCTCGGCGATCGCGCGCGCGAGATTCTCGGCTTTGGCGCCGATGAACGTGTCTCGGGACGGAGCGTGTTCGAGCGCATCGATCCGCTGGATCTGGCGCGGGTACAGGCGGCCGTGGGTGAGTCCAGGAAGGTGGCGGGTCGCCTTCAACTGGAGTTTCGAGTGAAGCTGGCGGACGGGACGAGGCGCTCGGTCGTCAGCATCAGCGACGGGGTGGTGGGCCTGGACGGCAGGGTCGTCCGCAAGGTCGGCGTCTTGGACGACGTCACGGCCCGCCGCAGTGCGGAGGTCCGGCGGGAGGCTCTGGTCGAGCTGGGCGACGCGATCCGCGACTTCGAGAACGCCGCCGAACTCAGTTTTGCCGCTGCGCAGATCCTCGGCCGGACGCTGGGCGTCAGCCGCGTCGGCTACGGCACGGTCGACCATGACGGCGAGACCTTGCATGTCGAGCGCGACTGGACTGCTCCCGGGGTTGTTTCGATGGCGGGAACGATACCGCTCAGGCGGTACGGATCCTTCGTCGCCGATCTCAAGCACGGCGTGACGACGGTGGTCCGGGATGCGCGCAGCGACGGCCGAACGATGGTTTCGACCGAGGAGCTCGAAGCTTTGAGTGGCATCTCGTTCGTCACCGTTCCGGTGATGGAGCACGGACGGCTCGTGGCGCTTCTCTACGCCAACAGCGCGCAACGCCGATTCTGGCACAAGGAGGATGTCGATCTCGTCCACGAATTCGCCGAGCGCCTTCGCGTCGCCATGGAGCGCGGACGAACCGCGGCGGCGTTGCGGGCCAGCGAAGCCAGGTTGCGGGAGCTGAACGAGACGCTGGAGAACCAGGTCGCGGAGCGTACCGCCGACCGCGACCGCATGTGGCGCCTGTCGACCGATCTCATGCTCGTGGCGCGCTTCGACGCCACGATAACCGCCGTGAACCCCGCCTGGACCAGCCTGCTCGGCTGGTCCGCGGATGAACTGGCGGGACGACAGTTCATGGACATGGTCCATCCGGACGACGTTGCGCCGACCCTGGAAGCCGTCGGGGACCTGTCGCACGGTCGAACCATCCTGCGCTTCGTGAACCGCTATCGGGGAAAGGACGGCACTCACTACTGGATCTCGTGGACGGCGGTGCCGGACTCCGGTTTCATCCATGCGGTCGGGCGCGACGTCTCCGCCGAGACCATGGCGGGGAAGGAACTCGAACGCGCCCACGAAGCGCTCCGCCAGAGCCAGAAAATGGAAGCGGTCGGCCAGCTCACGGGGGGCATCGCGCACGACTTCAACAACCTTCTGGCGGGCATCTCCGGCAGCCTTGAACTGTTGCAGACGCGAATGGCTCAGGGCCGCGTCAACGAGGTCGGCAAGTACATCGTCGGCGCTCAGGGAGCCGCCAAGCGCGCGGCCGCGCTCACCCATCGGCTGCTCGCCTTCTCACGTCGCCAGACGCTCGATCCGAAGCCAACCGACGTGAACCGTCTCGTGCGGGACATGGAGGAGCTTCTCAGCCGAACGGTCGGCCCGTCAATCCGGGTCGAGACGGTCGCAGAGGAAGATCTGTGGTCCACGCTGGTCGATCCGAACCAGCTCGAGAACGCGCTGTTGAACCTTTGCATCAACGCCCGCGACGCTATGCCGGAAGGTGGTGTCCTGACGATCGGGACAAGCAACAGATGGCTCGATGAACGAGCGGCACGCGAACGCGATCTCCCCCCCGGCCAGTACGTCTCGATGTGCGTCTCCGACAACGGGACGGGCATGACACCGGGTGTCGTCGAGCGTGCCTTCGATCCCTTCTTCACTACCAAGCCCATCGGCTCCGGGACCGGCCTCGGGCTTTCCATGATCTACGGGTTCGCGCGCCAGTCGGGAGGCCAGGTCCGCATCGATTCCGAAGTGCGGGTGGGCACCACGGTGTGCATCTACCTTCCCCGGCATCATCTGGCGGTCGAGGTGGAGAAGGAAGCACCCGGCCCCGTGGAGGCCCCGCGTGCCCAGCCGGGTGAAACCGTTCTCGTGATCGACGACGAGCCACTGGTCCGAATGCTGGTCGTGGATGTCCTGGAGGAGCTTGGCTACACCGCTCTCGAAGCAGGTGACGGCCCGGAGGGATTGGCGATCCTTCGGACGAACGTTCACCTTGACCTTCTGGTCACCGATGTCGGCCTTCCCAACGGCATGAACGGTCGCCATGTCGCAGAAGCCGCCCGGCAGATCCGGCCAAGGTTGAAGATCCTGTTCATCACCGGATATGCCGAGAACGCGGTGCTGAGCCATGGGCAACTCGATACCGGCATGCAGGTGATCCCCAAACCGTTCGACATGGTCCAACTCGCCCAGCGGATCCGGTCCATGGTCGAGAGAGAGCCTCGGAACGGCTGAGGCGTTTTGCCAGGCGCACCTTGTCGCCGGCCATAACCGTCAGCGCCGCCAGTATGAATGTCCAGGGCCCGCCGCGACGCTTCGGGACCCCGCGTGGCGACAGGCACCGGGTTGTCCGCGGGATCATGCGCACGAAAAAGGCGGGACCCTTTCGGATCCCGCCTTCCCGCGACTGTCGTCAGGCCACTTCAGAGGTTGCGATGGGCTGAGTCGGATACCTTGTCCGCCGCGTCCTTCACGGCGGACTTCGTCTCGCCGATTGCCTGCTGAGTCTCGCCTTTCAGCTCCTGCGCCTTGCCTTCAGCCTGCAGCCGCTCGTTGCCGGCGACCTTGCCGGCCGCCTGCTTGACATTGCCGGCGGCTTCGTTGGCGAGGCCCGAAACCTTGTCGGAAGTGCTTCCCATCGATCTTCTCCACTGAATGCGGACATTGATGTCCTCGACAGCATGAACGCAGTGCGATCCGTATTGTTCAGCCGCGCAAGGTGTTTTTGCGATTGCCCGCATGAGGCCGGTGCGCGGGGCCGACACAAGGCCGCGGATCCGTCGGTGCGCGGAGAAGGGGAACTGAAGAGACCGCGGGAGAGCGGCTTAGGCGACGATGGACGCCGCACGGTCATCCGCCGTGATGCTTCCGGTGCGCTGACCGAGGGAAAAACCGGGCTCTCTGACGCAAGACCGCTTTCCGGCCTTTTCAGATGACAGGGAACTGCCTATATTCCGATTTGCTGGCGCAAGCCGGCTATGGCGATAAACCGCCGATGAAATAAGCCATTCGGACCCGGGGGCGGTACCCGGCGCCTCCACCTGAACCCTTCCCGCGAAGGGCTGAGGCGGGGGCGAAATAGGATCGACGAGGGTGTAAAGATCGGAACTTTGCTCGGCATTGTACCACCGTTATCGGGCTGTATCAGTAGTTGCCAATGACAACTATGCGGAAGCCCGTCTCGCAGCCTAAGGCTGTGCGATAGCTTCAAATCAAGTCCTGAGGGTTCGCACTCTCGGGCGGGGTCCGGAGGCACCTGGCAACAGAAGCCTCCAACCAATCTTTCCCGACCGGCGTGTCGGGCCAATGCGGAAAGCAGTCAGAGACCTCACGATGGGCCAAGATTTAATCCGCTACGACATTCTCGCCCAGGACGCGCTGCGCGGCGTCATCCGCAAGGTGCTGAACGAGGTCATCAAGACCGGCCTTCCCGGCGAACATCATTTCTTCATCACCTTTTTGACCTCGGCGCCGGGCGTCCGGATCTCGTCACGGCTACGGGAGAAATATCCTGAGTTGATGACGATCGTGATCCAGCATCAGTATTGGGATCTTGCCGTGACCGACACGACCTTCGAGGTCGGGCTCTCCTTTTCCGACATTCCCGAGCGTCTGCTGATCCCCTTCGCGGCGATCCGTGGATTCTATGATCCCGCCGTGAATTTCGAGCTGGAATTTGACGTTCGGGACGTCGAGGCGGCCAATGGATCGGCCGAGGATGCGGCACTGCCGGTCGCTCCACAGTCGCTTCAGCAGGTGCCCAAGCCCCAGCGCGCGCCTGCGCCGTCGAAGCTGCCGGCCAAGCCGCGCGGCAAGGACAAGGCGGACGATGCCGCAGATGAGGGCGACAAGCCGGCGGCAACCGAGAAGAAGCCGGCGGATGTCGTCTCGCTGGACGCGTTCCGCAAGAAGACCTGAGTTTTGGCCGAGATCGTCAACCTCCGCATGGCCCGCAAGCGCGCCGTGCGACAGGCTGTGGAGGCGAAAGCCGAAGCGAACCGGACGGCTTTTGGACTGCCAAAGGCCGTTCGGATGGCCGCAAGATCAGCGCAAAGCCAGTCCGATCGCAAGCTCGACGGGCTGCGGCTCGAGCCGAATGCCACCGGCGGTGAGCCGGATGCCGGCTCGCCTGTGCCCTCCCCCGATCCTTCCTGATGCAAAGTCAGATGCGAGTGCGCCGAGCGGTGCGCTCGTGAGTTCCGGCGTCGTTCGCCCATGATCGTCAAGCGATCGATCACCATTCGCGGCCACCGAACGTCGATCAGCATCGAAGACGCTTTCTGGACGCGACTTCATGCCATCGCCGAAGCACGCGCACAGTCGATCGCGGGCCTCGTGGCGGTGATCGACTCCGGCCGGGAGCCAGGATCGAATCTCTCCTCGGCAATCCGCCTTTTCGTGCTCGACGAGGCGCTCAGCCGGCGTTCCTGAGACGCTGTCCGCGTCTGCAACAGACGTGAAGAGAACTGGCCCCCGCGCCAATGACCTGTGTGTCGCGTCGATCCGGCAACGCCCCGCATGGGCAAGGCGCAGCCCCTTCGACGTCAGAAGTCGAGGGGGTTGTTCACGCCCGGAAGTGACGGAAAATCCTGCGAGGGTCTGGGTGCGGCAGGCGCGACGGGCTGTTCCAGGCGGTAGGGCGGAGGACTGGGCGGCGACGGGGCTGTTTCCGCAGCGCGCCGATCCGCCTCTGCCGCCCCGCGCAGACGCAAGGCTTCCTGATCCTGGCGGGCGCGTGTCGTCTCAGCTTCGCGTGCCGACTCTTCCGCTCGGGCTTCCTCTGCCCTGGCCGCCTGCGCTGCGGCGGCTTCCCGTGCGGCTGCGGCACGGGCCTCGGCCTGGCGGGCCGCCTCCTTTGCGGCCGCGGCTGCTTGCGCGTCGCGCGCCGCCTGTTCCTGTCGCGCTGCTTCCGCCTCGCGGGCACGTGTCGCCTCTGCCGCAGCGGCGGCGGCCTCTGCGGCGGTGCGCTCTGCCTCACGCCTCAGACGGTCGAGACGCAACAACTCGGCGGCGTCCGTCGCAGCCCTTGTCGTTTCAGTCTCCACCCGCTCGGCCTCGCGCCAGCGATAGTAGCGGGCCTCGCGCCGCAGCCGCAGCCTCTCCTGCAGCGCCTCCTGCATCGCCTCCACCCGCGCCTGCTCGCGCTCGAACGCGCGGACGGACAGATAGCTGGCCAGAGGCTGCACGTCGGACGACAGGACCGGATCGGCCAGGGGCCCCGCCAGGGTGTAGAGGATCGACGGCTCGGCGCCCTCGACCGACTCGTCGCCGGGTTCGAGGTCAAGCCGAAGGCTGGCGTCGATGCCAAGTCGTTTCAGGTCGATGGCGGCCTCGCCGCTGAGCGTTTCGCCGGTTCCGGCCAGCCGCAGGCCGGCGAAACGGGCGGTGCCGCCGGCAACCGTAAACTCCGCCCGAACATTCGAGACGGGGTAGCGCGCCTCCCTGCCGAGCCCGGCGACGAGGCTTTCCGTCGCCGCCGTATCGGGCGAGAAGCCCTCGGCATCGGCAGCCTCCAGGATGGGTCCGAACATGCCCGGTCTGATCCCTGCAAAGCTGCCGTCCTCGATGCTGACCTCCCCTGCCCCGGTGAGCGACGACACGAGCGCGGCATAGGACTGGCCCGTCCCGTCCAGCGACAGGCTGGCATCCATGGTTCCGACGATACCCGGCGAGTCGTCGCGCTCCTGCGCCGCGTCGCCCTGTCCGGCGAGGGCCAGCGTGCCGAGGTCGAGGCCGCTGAACCTCGCCGCCAGGGCCAGGCCGCCGACACCGTTGGCGTTGCGCAACGCCGCCGATCCCGCGACGAAGCCTCCGGAATAAGTACCCTGGATCGACGACAGCTGCAGGCTGCCGTCGGCCACATCGATGGCGGACGTAAAATCTCCGACGGCCTGGCGGTTGCCAAGGCGAAGGATGTCGGCACTGACCTGCAAGGCCAGATCGACCGGTGGCAGCAGCGCGGGCCCAAAGCCATCGCTCGGCCAGTCTGCCCCAGGCTCGGCCGCCCGCCCATAGACGAGCGTCGCCAGCCAGGGAAGCGACAGGTCGGAGACATAGACCTCCCCCGTCAGCGGACCGGATGCCTGGCGCTGCAGTTCTGCCTCGACCGTGGCACCGGCAAGCGTGCCGTTGAAATTGCGCAGATCGAGCGTGTCGCCGGCGAAGGCGACGTGGCCGCCGAGATCGAACGGCAGGACGTCCAGCGCCGATTGGCCGAGAGCGACACCGGCCGTCATCAGGAGGGGGCTGATGTCGTCGCTCCTGGCCGTCACGCCGAAATCGCCCGCCGTGATGCCCGTCGCCGCGACCTCGAAGGTCCCCTCCGCGGTGATATCGGTGCCGGGCGCGCTGACGGCGGCACTGGCCGCGACGGACCCGGTGGCGCCGGCCGAGAGCGACACGCTCACCGACAGTGGCGACGGCGACGGGAGCGGTAGTGTGTCGACGCCGAGCTGCGCCAGGAGCGCCGCGGGATCCGGGCTCGTCAATCCAAGGTCGAGCCCGAAACGACCGCTGGTCCCTCGCGCATAGATGCCGTTGCCGAGCGCCAGATCCAGTTTGATGGCCGTCGCAGCGGCGTTGCCGGCGAGCTGGAGCGCCAGCGTCGGCTTTTCCCCCGGCCTTTCGACCACCGTCTTCAAGTTTCCGGCGAGCGCCAGGGGACCGAGCGTCGGGGCTTGCGCCCGGAGCGCGTCCAGCGCCGGGCTGGGCGGCACCTGCCCGGCCAGAAACTCGATCGCTTGCGCCGGATCGGCGGCGGCGAACTCGACAGCGACACTGCCCTCGACAGCGCTCACACCGCTGCCGAAGCCGCCGAGATTGCCCGAGAGCTTGACGTTGGCGCCGGCGAGATTGCCGAGATCGAGCCGCGCGATCCGCACACCGCTGCCGTCGTAATCGAGATCGGCATCGATCCGCTCGGCGGCGACACCGCGATAGGTCACCGGTCCGGCAGAAATCTTGACCGCCATCGTGCTGGCTTCCGCGATCGAATCGTCCTCGCCGGTGAAAAGCTTCGACAGGGCCAACAGCGCGTCGAGATCGACCCTGCCTGCATCGAGTGAGGTGCTGAGCGCCCGTGCATCGCGCGGTCCGGACCGCTGCAGGTGGCCCCTCAGCGTGTCGCCTGCGATGTTGACCTCGAGATCGCCGAACAGCTGCACGTCCGGCGTCAGCTCCACTTTCGCCGAGAAGCCGGCCTGCGGCAGCGTGCGGATGGCGGGGTCGACCGAGCCCGTCAGCCAGCCGGCAAAACCCGAGGGCTGGCGTGAGGCGACGAGAAGGTCGCCCTTGAAGCCGATCGAGGGGGCGAGCGTCACGACGCCCGACGCCTCCATGCTGGTGCGCCCCGGCAGTTCCGCCGCGAAACGCTCCAGCGACCAGCCCGTATCCGTCGGCGAGGCGGTAAAGGAGACGTCGCGGATCGTCGTGTCGCCCGCAACGACCACCGGCAGGGCGATCGTCACGCTTCCCGGCATGGCAGGCTTCGGCACCGCGGAGAGGACGGCCTGCATCGCCGTCAGCCGTTGCTCGAAGGTGACGGGCTGCGCCGGCGGCGCGGCTTCGCCCGTCGCCAGGCTGTCGACGTCGACCTGCTCGCCCTCGAGGGTCAGGGTGAAATGAGGCAAGCGCGCCAGGTTCATCGCGCCGGACCCGGTCAGAATGTAGGGCGTCTGTCCCGCACCGGCCGCGACCCGGATGTCGGTGAGTTCGATCGATCCGGGCGCGGCGACGAGCTTGCTGGTGGCATCCAGCGCAGGCAGCAGCCCTGCCGTCGCCTCGGCGGTCGCCGCAGTCGGATCTCGATCCGGCGCTTCGGCGCTGCTCGCCGCGGTTCTCGGCAGCGGACTGACGAGGCGCATCGACCCGGTGAAGCTGGGCAGGCTCTCGGCGACGACGGCCGAACCTTCGAAGAGAAGCTTGGCGTCGAGATAGGGCGCGTCGACGGTCAGCGTGAAGGGCAGGCCCGTCGTCTCCTGCAACGGTCCGCTGGAGAGTTGAAATCCGAGGGTCTGGCCGTCGGCGACGAGCGTGCCCATCCCGGCGAAGGGGCCTTGCAGCGAACGCGCCGACATCTTGGCCGTGATGTCCGTCAGCTCCTGCACGCGCCCGGTGATGCCGTTCTCGACCGTGATCGACCCGCCGCGGATGTCCACGTCGTCAAGAACGATCGTCGCATCGGTCGGCAACGCCGCCTTGGCACCAACGAAGGTCAACGCGCCCTCGGTCGTCAGCGGGATACGGACATGCGGCCGGTCGAGCTGCATCGAGAATATCTGGATGACGCCGGAGAGATAGGGCGCAAGTTCCGCGTCCATGCGAAAGCCGGCAACGGTCATCAGCGGCTTTTCGGAATTCGCCGCGTCCTCGACCACGACATCGGTGAAGGTCACCGAAGGAAAGGGCAGGATCCGCGCCGACGCCGTGCCGCGCACGACGACCTTGTGCCCGACGATGGCCGAGGCCTCGCGTTCGAAATCGGCGCGATAGGCGCTCCAGTCGATGAAATACGGGGCGATCAGCACGCCAAGCAGCGCGACGACCAAAAGTCCGCCGATCGCGACGAAGCCTCTGACCAGGGTACTCTCCTCTTCCTCTTGCGGGTCACTCCTCGCCGAACCGTCGCAACCCGATCCAGCCGAAGGCTGCTTTCATCGGAAGCAAAACGCTGGCGAGCTTAGCGCACTGCAGTAGGGATAGGCCAGAACATGGCGGTTTTGTCGATGCCGGCGGCGCATCCCGGGACCGCCCTATCAGGCCGGCATGAAGATTTTGCCGGGATTGAGGATGTTCTTCGGGTCGAGCACCTGCTTGATCTGGCGCATGACACCGAGCGCCTCGCCGAGTTCGTCTTCGAGATAGCCGCGCTTGCCCTGGCCGACGCCGTGCTCGCCCGTGCAGGTGCCGTCGAAGCGCAAGGCCCGCAGCGACAGCCGCGCGATGAAGGCCTCGGCCCGCTCGACCTCCTCCTCGTTGTCCTGGTCGAGCAGCAGCGTCACGTGGAAATTGCCATCGCCGACATGGCCGACGATCGGGCCGATCAGCCCGTTCTCGGCGATGTCGGCCTGCGTCTCGGCGATGCAGTCGGACAGCGACGACACGGGCACGCAGACATCCGTCGCGATCGCCTGGGCGCCCGGACGCAGCGTCAGGCTCGCCCAGTAGAAGTCGTGCCGCGCCTTCCAGAGTTTCGCCCGCTCCTCCGTCCGGGTCGAGCCGGCGAAGGGGCCGCCGCCATTCTCCTCGGCGATCGCGGCGAAGAACTCGGCCTGCTCGGCGACGGAGGCGGCCGAGCCGTGAAGTTCGACGAAGAGGCAGGGCGAGCGCGGCAGGTCGATCTTGGAATAGGCGATCGAGGCCTCGATCGCCTCGGCGTCGAGGAGCTCGATCCGCGCCACCGGAATGCCCGATTGCACCGTCTGGATCACCGCGTCGCAGGCTTGGCGCACGTCCGGAAACGGGCAGACGCCGGAGAGGATGGTGTCGGGAATGCCGTAGAGTTTCAGATTCAGCCGGGTGATGATGCCGAGCGTGCCTTCCGAGCCGACGAGGAGACGCGTCAGGTCGTAACCGGCGGAGGTCTTCTTGGCCCGGCGCGCGGTGCGGATGATCCGCCCGTCGGCCATGACGGCGGTGACGCCGATGACATTGTCGCGCATGGTGCCGTAGCGAACGGCGCTGGTGCCGCTCGCCCGCGTCGCCGCCATGCCGCCGAGGCTGGCATTGGCGCCGGGATCGATCGGGAAGAAAAGGCCGGTATCGCGCAACTGCGCGTTCAGCGCCTCGCGGGTGATTCCCGGCTCGACCGTGACATCGAAATCCTCCGCGTTCAGCTGCAGGATCCTGTCCATGCGGGAGAGGTCGAGCGACAGTCCGCCGGAGGGTGCGTTGACATGGCCTTCCAGCGAGGAGCCGACGCCGAAGGCGATGATCGGGCAGCCGTGCTCGTGGCAGACGAGGACGACGTCGCGGACCTCCTCCTCGGTCTCGGCGAAGAAGACGGCATCGGGCATCTGGTTCGGGATGTAGGTGCGGGTGTGACCGTGGGCGCGCCGTACGTCCTCCCCCGTCACCAGCCGCTCGCCGAAACGCTGCTTCAGAAGCGCGACCGCCGTCGCCGTCCCCGGCCGCGGCGCGGAAATCTCCCGCCTGATGTCCGCCAGCGTCATGGCTCGTCTCCCCGATGGCTTTTCCGTTCGACCGCAATGCCATAGACCGGCCGGGTTCCGCCAGTACCAACAGCTGAGGCCCGCCATGACCCAGAACCCGCCGCACCGATCTTCGCCGCTTCAGGTCAAGGCGGAATGGATCGACTTCAACGGCCACATGAACCTCGCCTACTATCACGTCCTCTTCGACCAGGGCGTCGACGAGGAATTCGCCGCGCTCGGTCTCGGTGCGGCCTATGCCAAGAGTCGCGGCATGACGACCTACGTTGCCGAAAATCACGTCTGCTACATCCGGGAAGTATTCGCCGGAGACATCGTTACCATCACCGGCCGGATCATCGACTTCGACGAAAAGCGGCTGCATGTCTTCCAGGAAATGCGCCATTGCGACGGCTGGCTCGCGGCGACACTGGAGGGTCTCGTGCTGTCGATCGACATGAGCGGCCCCAAAGTCGCGCCCTGGCCGGCGGACATCCTGGCCAACATCTCGGCCGCGGCGCAGAGCGACGCCGCGCTGCCGCGCCCGGACCAACTGGGCAGGTCGATCGGGATTGCCCGAAAATCCACCTGACAGACGTTCCGGATGCTGCCGAGCAGGGGAGCGCTGGGGCTGCAGGATCGCCTTGCCTTACGGATTACCGCGCCGGCCACCAGGCCGACAGGCGTCCTGGTCTTTCGCCGCTGAGCGGGTCGATATCGGGTACCGCCAGGGCGTCGATCGCACGGGACGCGGCTTCCACCGTCATGGCCCCGGCCCGCACGATCGTTCCATTCTGACCGGGGGGATAGGCGCCGACGACTTGGAAATCCGGCGAACCGGACAGGCGTCGATGCGCCACGCCGGCCGGAATGATGACGGCGTCGCCCGGCTCCATGGTCACCGCCGTGCCGCGGTCGCCGCCAAAGCCGATGCTGGCCTTGCCGGCGATGCACACGAGCACCTCGAACCCCGTGACGTGGAAGTGCCAGAAGTCGTAGACCGTGTAGGTCCACGTTCCCTGCCACCCGTTTTCCCGCAGCAGGAAGTGCACCGACGCCGCGGGCGTCGCCGGATCCAGGACTCCTGCCGCGACAAGGAGCGGCAGGGCATTGTTTGGAATTCCGGCCGCCGCGTCAGGCTGGAGAAAGACCTGCCGCGAGGTCCGGCCCGTCACGCGAGCTTGGTCCTCAGGAAGTCGACGGTCCGCTGCCATGCGAGATCGGCGGCCGCCTTGTCGTAGCGCGCGGCCGAGGTGTCGTTGTTGAAGGCGTGGTTGACGCCGTCATAGACATGGATCTGGTGCTCGACGCCTTCCTTCTCCAACGCCGTCTTGTAGGCGTCGATGCCGGCATTGATGCGGGTGTCGAGACCGGCATAGTGCAGCATCATCGCCGCCTTGATCTTGCCGACGTCTGCCTCCTTGGGTTGCCGGCCGTAATAGGCGACGCCGGCCTTGAGATCGGGACCGGCGATGGCGAGCTCGCTGACGAGCGCGCCGCCCCAGCAAAAGCCGATGGCGCCGACCTTTCCGTTCACGCCGTCAGCCTGCCGCAGCCAGACCTCGCTGCCGACGGCGAGCGCGACGGTCTTTGCCGGATCCAGGCCGCCGATCAGTTCGCGCGCCTTGTCCTCGTCGGGCGGCGTTCCGCCTTCGGTCGAGAGAAAGTCCGGTGCCAGCGCCACGAAGCCTTCCTTGGCGAGCCGCCGCGTGACGTCCTGGATGTGGCCGTTGAGGCCCCGGTTCTCGTGGATCACGATGACACCGGGAAAGGGACCATCCCCTTTGGCGGGCTTCACCAGATAGGACTTCATCTCCGTGCCGTCGGCGTTGTAGGTCGCCCAGACTGCCGTGATATCGGGATCGTCCGGGGCGACGACCGCCGCCTTCGCGCCGGAGGCCGCCAGCAACGGTGCCACCGCCGCAGCCGCAGCCGCCGAGCCGGCGAGCCCGCTCAGCTTCTGCATGAAGCCGCGGCGGTCGAGCGTCAGATGCGTATATTCGTCGTAGGCGTCGATCATCGCTTGGGTGATCTCCGTCTGGCTCATCCTGTCCTCCTTCATGATTGACCTTCCTGACGCCGAACGACGATGCCGCCGCGGCACGGTGGTCCGGCGAACATATTATTGCTTCGGTGCGCGGCGGTGGCTTGTGCCGCTGGGCATGCTCGGCTCGACCAGGACGAGCCATGCTGTGGGTCGCCGCGTTCCCCTAGTGTTCCCGCGGATATCGATTAGATAGGAAGCCATGAGCGATTCCAATGATCCGAGCCGGCGCGAGTCGAAAGAGGCAGTGCCACGCGGCGGCGGCATTGCCGCCCGAGCCCTCGCAGCCCGCGGCCAGCGCGCGCCAGACTATCTCGAGGGCCTCAACGCCGAGCAGCGCGCCGCCGTCGAGGCGACGGAGGGTCCGGTGCTCGTGCTCGCCGGCGCCGGCACCGGCAAGACGCGGGTGCTGACGACGCGAATCGCGCATATCCTGTCGACCGGCAAAGCCTATCCGAGCCAGATCCTTGCCGTCACCTTCACCAACCGCGCGGCGCGCGAGATGAAGACGCGCATCGCCCTCCTCGTCGGCGAACAGGTCGAGGGCATGCCCTGGCTCGGCACCTTCCACTCCATCGGCGTGAAGATCCTGCGCCGGCATGCCGAGCTCGTCGGCCTCAAATCCAACTTCACCATTCTCGACACCGACGACCAGATCCGCCTGATCAAGCAGCTGATCCAGGCCGCCAATCTCGACGACAAGCGCTGGCCGGCGCGCGCCTTCGCCGGCCTTGTCGACGGCTGGAAGAACAAGGGCCTGACGCCGAAGGACATCCCGGAGGGCGATGCGCGAGCGTTTGCCGACGGCAAGGGACGGATGCTCTACCAAGCCTATCAGGACCGGCTGGTCAGCCTCAACGCCACCGATTTCGGCGATCTGCTGATGCATCCGATCGCCATTTTCCGCGCCCATCCGGACGTGCTGGCCGAATACCACCGCCGCTTCCGCTACATCCTCGTCGACGAGTACCAGGACACCAATGTCGCGCAATATCTCTGGCTGCGGCTTCTGGCGCAGCGGCCGAAGGCACGGGCCCAACAAGCACAGCCGCATCCGGCACATCCGATCTCCCCCCTTGAGGGGAAGATGCCTGGCAAGGCAGAGGGGGGTGAGCGGGCCTCGATTTATTCCGGCGAGGACGGCGGCAGTTCGCCCCCCTCTGGCCTGCCGGCCATCTCCCCCTCGAGGGGGGAGATCGATGCGTCGGCCTTCGACGACCTTGTCGACGACGGCGAGAACATCCCGCCGCCTTGGGGCGACCCTACTTCAGACGGGCCAGTTGCCATCCCCGAGACCCCATCGCCCCGCCCCGCCCCGTCCTCCCGCGAACCCGCCGCCGATACCGTCAACATCTGCTGCGTCGGCGACGACGACCAGTCGATCTATGGCTGGCGCGGCGCCGAGGTCGACAACATCCTGCGCTTCGACAAGGATTTTCCCGGCGCCACCGTGATCCGGCTGGAGCGCAACTACCGCTCGACCGCGCACATCCTCGGCGCGGCGTCGCAGCTCATCGCGCATAACGAGGACCGGCTCGGTAAGACGCTGTTCACCGACCATGTCGACCCCAGCCACGACAAGGTCGAGGTCAATGCCGGTTGGGATTCGGAGGAGGAGGCGCGCGGCGTCGGCGAGGAGATCGAGCAGCTGCAGCGCAAGGGCCATCTCCTCAACGACATGGCGATCCTGGTGCGCGCCTCGTTCCAGATGCGCGAGTTCGAAGACCGCTTCGTCACCATGGGTCTGAACTACCGCGTCATCGGCGGCCCGCGCTTCTACGAGCGGCAGGAGATCCGCGACGCGCTCGCCTATTTCCGCTGCGTCGTGCAGCCGGCCGACGACCTCGCCTTCGAGCGCATCGTCAACACGCCGAAGCGCGGCCTCGGCGACGCGGCGCTTCGGATGCTGCACGACTATGCCCGCGCCAAGGGCATCCCGCTGATGGCGGCGGCGGAAGCGATCAGTGCCACCGAGGAGCTGAAGCCGAAGCCGCGGACGGCGCTGCGCACCGTCGTCGCCAATTTCCAGCGCTGGGCCGGGCTCGTCGCCACGATGAAGCACACCGATCTCGGCGAGATGATCCTGGAGGAGTCCGGCTATACCGAGATGTGGCAGAACGACCGCTCGGCCGAGGCGCCGGGACGGCTCGACAATCTGAAGGAGCTGATCCGCTCCATGGATCTCTACGACAACCTGCCCGGCTTTCTCGAGCATGTGTCGCTGGTCATGGATGTCGAGCAGAACGCGGCCATGGATGCCGTGTCGATCATGACGCTGCATTCGGCCAAGGGCCTGGAATTCGAGACGGTGTTCCTGCCCGGCTGGGAGGAAGGCCTCTTCCCGCACCAGCGCTCGCTCGACGAGGGCGGCCGCTCCGGCCTCGAGGAGGAGCGCCGGCTCGCCTATGTCGGCATCACCCGCGGCAAGAAGCGGGTGAAGATCTGGTTCGTCTCCAACCGGCGAATCCACGGGCTCTGGCAGTCGACCATCCCCTCGCGCTTTCTCGACGAACTGCCGGAGGCGCATGTCGAGGTGAAGGAGCCGTCGACCTCCTATGGCGGCTATGGCGGAACCCGCGGCTATGGCGCATCGCGCTGGGATGCCGACGCGTTTTCCACGACGAGCTACCAGACGCCCGGCTGGAAACGCGCCCAGGCCGCGCGTGCCGGGGAAGCAGGCGGCGGGGGCCGCGACACCGCCTGGGGCTCGCGCTCCGGGCCAAAAGATCACGGCATGCGCTATGGCGAGGGCGGCGTCAGCGGCCCCAATCCGCGCGCGCGCTCCGACGTCTCCGCCAAGGCCGACCGCTATGCCGCCGAAAGCGCCCGCAAGGCCGGCATGGACGAGTATTCGCAAATCCCCCCCGACGAGGACGCCTACGACACCCCGGCCCGCGACAACCCTGCCCGCGACAATCCGCGCGACGGCTTCGGCGGCCGCATGGACCGCAGCCACAACCAGGCCCCGCGCCGCGGCGCCGGCCTCTATTCCTCGGCCAAATCAGGCGGCCCGCGCGAGATCCAGGGCGAGCTCGTCGCCAAATCGGTGATGACGGAGGAAAGCCGCTTCGCCGTCGGCGACCGCGTCTTCCACCTCAAGTTCGGCCCGGGCTCCGTCGTCGCCGTCGAGGGCAACAAGCTGACAGTGGATTTCGACAAGGCCGGGCAGAAGCGCGTGCTGGAGGGGTTTTTGCAGGCGGCGTGAGGTCGTGGTGCGGGAGGGCCGCGTTTCAGCCGGAGCTGCGAGATTGAAAGCTCAACTCGGCACGAACAATCCTGTCTCAAGGGCTCTCAGGGTTTCTCGAGCGTCGGCATCGTAAGGTGGGTACCCCCAGTCTCGCAGTTGCTCCAAGACACGTCGCGCTTGAAGTGGAGCCACGGCCAAGGTCGCCATCGCGGCATTGAGCCGAACCCTGAGATTCTGATGCTCGTAGAGACTGGTCAGCAAAGCTCGATGGTCGCCCGGCCTGTTGCGCAGCAGATCGACGACGGCAATTTTTTGTTTAAACAGCTGATTGAAGGTAATTACCCACCCCCGCATTCCGTAGAATGTCAGGCGCCTACCGTCTCGAGAATTGTGTTGAAGACGTTGCCCCCTTGGCGCAGCCGGGCGGTATCGACGACGGTTCGGATGTCAGCTTCGCCTTCGGCGGCCCACATGGATCGATAGCCGTTGGTGACCTTGCGCTGGATCACGGCCGGTCGCAGGGCGCGCTCGCAGCCGTTGTTGGTGGCCTCGACCATCCCGGTCCAGAGAGTGAAGGTCAGGAGCTGGTCGCGCGCTCGCCTGAACTTGTGCTGGACCACTCGAGCGAAAGGGCAGGAGGTCGGTGCGGCGAGGATCTCGGAAAGACTTCGCTCCAGTGCACGGCGCTTGGCGACGATGGTCGATGCGGCGAAGGTCGTGATGCCGCTGGCCAAAGCGAAAGCCTTGGACAGCCAGATCCGCAGCCGCGACGGCAGCAGATCCTCGCCCGCCTGTTCGGCGTAGGCGACGTCGCGGGCCAGATGAGCCAGACAGGTCTGATGGGCGTCGGCATGTCCCTGCTGGGCAGAGTAGCGATCGGAACACCAGACCTTTGGCCGGTGCCCGTCCATCAGGGTCCTGACCACGATGGCACCACGGGTCGGAGCGGCACGATGGACGACTGCGTCATCGCAGCGAAACACCCATTGGAAGGCGTTGCTGCCTTCGATGCGAACGCCGGTCTCGTCCGAGGCCACCACCTTGGAGCGGCGCAGGGCGGCAATGGCGAGATCGCGGTCGGCGACGAAGGTGCCCTGCGCCCGGCGCAGCATGTTCATCAGCCCGCCCTGGCTGATCTGCAAGCCGAAGAGATCGGCCAGAGCTTTCTGAAGCCGTTCATAGGACAGGGCCTGGAAGGTCTTAAGATAGGTCGCCACCGCATGCAGCCGCGGCCCGAACGGCGTCCCCCTTGCCGCATCGGGCAATCCCGCTGAGACAAGCGTGCCGCAGGAAGGACAACAAACCGAAAGCCGGCGATGACGCGTCACGAACGGCTTGATCTCCGGCAGATCGACCGTCTCGTACGTGCCGCCGATCTCCGCGGGAAGGCTATCGGCCAGGGCTGCCTGGCAGCAGGAGCATTGCTCGGGACGGTGATCGACGAGCCGATCGAAATCCTCACCCATCGCTCGGCTGTGGCCTTCGTGACCGGGCTTGGCGCCGCCAGGTC
This sequence comes from Aureimonas sp. SA4125, assembly GCF_019973775.1. Taxonomy (NCBI): domain Bacteria; kingdom Pseudomonadati; phylum Pseudomonadota; class Alphaproteobacteria; order Hyphomicrobiales; family Aurantimonadaceae; genus Aureimonas; species Aureimonas sp. SA4125. The sequence goes on from NZ_AP025032.1 coordinate 3,267,343, forward strand.
TTGCCTGCTCACGGCGCTCCTTGCGGTCACTAGACGGAGGCTTCGAGGATGTGCGTGACGTCTTCTCCGGACGCTGAATCTTCAGCACCAGATCGATCAACTCTTCCTTCGTCAGACGCTGCAAATCACCGCGATCCATCCGTCCATGGATTCAGGGAATTCGGCCCGTGACAAGGGGGTGGGTAATTACGATTGAAGCGCATAGTGTTACTTTCGATTTCGGCTTGGTCTTGACTAATCGCAATTTCAACGAACCTCTCAACCAAATCGTCATCCGCCCAATCATCGGAAATTCGAGCGATCACTTTAGCACCCTCCTATCGCGTAGCCTCTGGAGGCCGACCTCGTAACGTTCCTGCCAGCTAGCACCCCAAAAATACTGGCGCGGCGTTATAAATCCGAAATTTTCATTAAGGCTATTGTACCACGCGGTAATCTCATGATGCTTGAATTTCGGTATCCGCACCAGATTCTCCGGTGACTCGATCATCGATTTGGGAAAGCCATCCTTGGCGGCAGATGTTTTCTCGACGATGTGGTGGATTTCGTAACCGGGCTGCGGATCCCGCACCAGGCGCTGCAGTTCGTCCAAAGATTTCAGCGCGTCAGAATAGCTCTGAATATCCGGGTAGATTTCATCGAGCCAGCCAATGACCTCCACGGCATCCAACAAGAGCCCGAGCGGCCCCGAGGCACGACGCGCAGCGGCCTTCACGACCCAGCGGGCAATCGCTTTGGCCACCTGATTTCGCTGTGGCGTTGTAGGAGGTCGCTCTGTTGAGAGCGCTGGCGGATTCTCCATAGGAGGCCCACCATTGTCGCCGATCCCCCGCTTCGGATGGGATTGCGGCGGCCTGAGCCGGGGACCTTTCCTGCCATTCGGAGAACGAGGAGGGATATCGACGTTTATCGCGACACGTCGGTCTGTCCAACGGCCACTCTCTTTACCATTGGCCCTCGGCGTGCGCGGCTGGTTCGGGTTAAAACCCGCTCGCAGGGTGAGATTCCGAAGATGAAGGGCCGCAGCAACAACCCGGAGACTTCTCAGATGAGCCCGGCGATCCAGGATATCAGACAGAGTGTCTTGCCGCGGATAGACTGGGAAAAAATTTCTGTGCATCGCGGCTCCTCCCTCGAGGAACCGATTTTAGTTGGGAGCACCACGGCGGGGATTAGATCCCGGATAATTCTTCTGCAAATGCATGACAGTCTATTATATATTTCAGAATCAATACAAAATTTTCCGTTCCATATCCTGCCGCTCCCGCCATGAAGATCCCAAGAGAAGATTTCTGCAGCCCTCCACACCATAGGACGCGCACGGGCCCGTCTCTTCCGCGCCGGCGCAATCCTGAACGCTGCGTCGCAGCAATAGTGACTGACCGCGGCGGCACATCGCGCTAAGTCGGGCTGACGAAGCTTCCACTGCCCCGTACCGGTGCCCCTCTCCGATCATGCGAGCCAGCCATGCCTGACACCGCCGCCGCCGCCCCGCGGCTTCGCCACGCCGTCGACGGCGCGGGCCTCGGGGCCGGGCTGACCGTGCTCTTCGCCTTCACCTGCGGGGCGCTGGCGGCCAATCTCTATTATGCGCAGCCGCTGGTCGGGCTGATCGGCGACAGCGTCGGGCTGGGTCCTTCGGCCGAGAGCTGGATCGTCACGGCCTCGCAGATCGGCTACTGCGCCGGGCTGATCGCGCTGGTGCCGCTCGGCGACGTCTTCGTCAGCCGCAGGGTGATCCTCGCCACCATGACGGCCAACGTCGCGAGCCTTCTCGGCCTTGCCCTCGCGCCCGGCCTGTTCGCGCTTTTCGCGCTGACGCTCATCGTCGGCATCACCTCCACGGCGGCGCAGATGCTGGTGCCGCTGGCCGCCTCCATGGCGCCGCCCGAGCGCCGCGGCTCCGTCGTCGGCAATGTCACGAGCGGGCTTCTCGGCGGCATCCTCCTGGCCCGGCCGCTGTCGAGCTTTCTTGCCGAATACATCGGCTGGCGCGGCGTCTTCGGCGCCTCCGCGGCGGTGATATCGATGCTGCTCGTCGCGGCCTTCTTCCTATTGCCCGAGCGAAGGCCGACGGCGACGAAATCCTACAGTGCGCTGATCGCCTCGCTCGGCCGGCTGTTCGTCGACCAGCCGCTGCTGCGGCGCCGGGCCCTGTATCATGCCGCGATGTTCGCCAGCTTCTCGCTGTTCTGGACCGGGGCGCCGCTGATTCTCCTCGCCGAACCCTACGGCTTCAGCCCGGGCGGCGTGGCGTTGTTCGCCCTGTCGGGCGTTCTCGGCGTCTTCGCGGCGCCCGTCGCCGGGCAGCTGGCCGACCGCGGTCACAGCCGCGTCGGCACGATCGGGGCGATGCTGGCGGCGATCGTCGGCTTCGGCCTCGCGCTGTTCGGCGAGACGTCTCTGGCCGCGCTCGTCGCCGCCGGCATCCTCGTCGATCTCGGCGTCCAGGCCAATCTCGTCATCGGCCAGCGCGAGATCTTTGCGCTCGACGAAAACATTCGCAGCCGGCTGAACGCCGTCTACATGGCGACCTTCTTCACCGGCGGGGCGATCGGCTCGGCACTCACCAGTCCGGTCCTGCACGCCTTTGGCTGGAAGGGCGTCTGCGTCCTCGGCCTCGGCTTTCCCGCTTTCGCGCTCGGCTACTTCCTTCTGGGCGAGCGTCGCCCGGCTTGAGTCGGCGCGGCTGGTGCAAGTTGCCGTCGGCGACTATGATCTGCTTATGGCGCGCCGCAACATACATCTTCCTTCCGCCCTTCCCGTCGTTGGCGCCCTGCTCGCCCTCGGTGCGGTGATGGCGCTGGCCGTCGCCGGCTGGTCGGCACAGGGCGAGGCGATCTTCGTGTCGATGCTCGAGGCCGGCTGGCGCAACTGCTTCTGACACCGATCGCCGCAGGCGCCGGCCGGGCGGGCATCAGGCTTTGCGTCGCGCCGACGGCTGTTGTATCGCCTGTCGCACCCCTCGCCAGAGACGCCCCTTCCAGCTGCGAACGGGCAGGAGAACGATAGCATGCGTGGCATGACGATATTTCGAATCGGCCTCTGGGCGGTGATCGCGCTGTGCGCGGGCGCGGCTGTTTCGCTTTATCTCGGCCGGGGTCTCGGCCCGGACGGCGAGCAGGCGGCGTACGGCACGCCGTTCAAGCTGACGGACCAGAACGGCGCCGAGATCACCGAGGCGGCCTTTCTCGGCAAGCCGTCGGCGGTCTTCTTCGGCTATACCCATTGCCCCGACGTCTGCCCGACGACCATGGCCGAGCTCGGCGGCTTTCAGAGCCAGCTGGCCGCCGAGGGCAAGCCGCTCAACGTCGTCTTCGTGACCGTCGATCCCGAGCGCGACACGGCCCCGCTCCTGAAGGACTACGTCGAAGCCGTCTCCCCCGCCGTCATCGCCATCACCGGCGATCCCGCGGGCATCGCGGCCATGCTGAAGGGCTGGGGCGTCTATGCCAAGCGGGTCGGCGAGGGACCGGACTATCTGATGGACCACACCGCGACGACCTTTCTCCTCGACTCCAAGGGCCGCTTTTCCGGCACCATCGCCTATGGCGAGGACCCGAAGACCGCCAAAGAGAAGCTCGACCGCCTCGCCGCCCTCTGACACCGGAAGTCCCTTGACCCAGACCCGCTATCACCTGCGCACGGCCAAGGCCGAGGCGAGCCGCATCTTCGCCGCCTGGGATCAGGCCTTCGAGGACGAGGACGCCCCCGTCGGCGTTGCCGAGATCGACGAGGCAGCCGACATCCACGAGGTTTCGGTCTATTTCGACAACGATGCGGGTGGCGCCACGCGGCTCGACGCGGTGACGGCAGCTCTGGCGGGAATGACGCATCCCGAAATCGAGGTCGAGACGATCCCCGACACCGACTGGATGAAGCAGGTTCTGGCGGAACTGAAGCCGGTGCGGGCCGGACGCTTCATCGTGCACGGGGCGCATGACCGCGCCATCATCCGCGCCAACGAGCTGTCGATCGAGATCGAGGCCGGCCAGGCTTTCGGCACGGGCCATCACGGCACGACGGCCGGCTGCCTGTCGATGATCGACGTTCTCGTGCGGCGCCGGCGGCCACAGAACGCGCTCGACCTCGGCACCGGCAGCGCCGTGCTCGCCATCGGCATCGCCAAGCTCGCGCGCATTCCGGTACTGGCGACGGACGTCGATCCGGTCGCCGTCGAGGTGGCGCAGGAGAACATCGAGAAGAACGGCGTGTCGGGCCTTGTGAAGACGGCCGTCGCGCTCGGCATGCAGTCGCCCGCCATCCGGCGCGCGGGACCCTACGAGCTCATCGTCGCCAATATCCTGGCGCGGCCGCTGATGGACCTCGCGCCCGCGGTCGAGGGACAACTCGCCGACGGCGGTGACATCGTCCTGTCGGGCATCCTGGAGAGACAGAGGCAGGCGGTGCTGGCAGCCTACCGCACCCAAGGGCTGTTCCATCGCCAGACGCTGAGGCGAGGCGACTGGGTGACCCTGCACCTCACGCGGTAGAGCTGACGCCACGGCATAGAGGCTTGGCGCACAGTGCCGACCTTCGCCCGGCCGGCGGGACCGCGATGGAGAAGAGCTGAATGCGCTCGCCCGGGCGGAGCGACAGGTCGCTCAGTTGCGCTCTGGCGCTGCAGCTTCGAACAGGGACCGGCGATTGATGTCGGCAAGATCGAGGCGGCCGATGCCCTGCGAGGAGACATTCGAAATGTAGCGTCTTGCCTGGAGATGGCGGGCTTCGATCAACCGGTCGAAGGCGCTGCGCAAGATGCCCTTGACATGCTGGCGTGGCAGGCTGGCCTGGCTGATGGCGACGGACGTCATGGTCTTAAACTCCTGGATCGGCTGCGAATCGAACCTCCTGATCGCAATATGGTCGCTGCGCGGATCCGCCGGTATCCCCGCATCCGCATAGGTCCCCCGCGTATGCTGCAATGCAATAATCCAGCTCCGGTCATATTTCCTTCATTTCCAGATCTTTCGCCCTCTGCTTTGCCGCTCGTCGGCAGATCGCTCGGACTGGCTGACCGGAAGGGCCCCGTTTATGGTCCCCCACCTGTCGAAGCGCCGAACTCTTTGCGGACGATGACGAACCGGAGACGCTATGTTCCAGAATTTCGATGACGTCGTGGATTTCAGCCAAAGTGCAGGGCGCGTCGAGCGGCTGCGGAGAATCCTTGCAGACCAAGGCCTCGACGGCTTCGTCGTGCCGCGGGCCGACGAACACCAGGGAGAGTACATCCCGGACTCGGCCGCGCGACTGGCCTGGTTGACCGGCTTTGCCGGCTCGGCGGGCCAGGCGCTGGTGCTGGCCGACAAGGCCTATGTCTTTGTCGATGGCCGCTACACGCTGCAGGTTCGTGACCAGGTCGATCTCTGCGTTTTCGAACCGGTCTCCTCGGTCGAAACGCCTCTGGCGGCCTTCCTCGCAAAGTTGGCCGGCCCTCTCAAGATCGGCATCGACCCGTGGCTGCATACGCTCGGCGACGCAAAGGCGCTGAGGGAGACGCTCGAGGCCAAGGGCGGCTCGCTAATCGCGCTTGCCGCCAATCCGATCGACCGGATCTGGAACGACCGGCCGATGCCGCCGAAAGGCACCGTGTCGCGGCATCCCGACAGTCTTGCAGGGCAGACGGCCGAGGCGAAGCTTGCGGCCATCGCAAGCACTCTTGCCGAGCAGGTCGCCGATGCGGTCGTCCTGACCGATCCGTCTTCCGTCGCCTGGACGTTCAATATTCGCGGGGCCGACGTTGCGCACACGCCCCTCCCCCTCTCCTTCGCCATCCTCCATCGCGCTGCGCGGCCGCAGCTTTTCATCGACCCGGACAAGCTGTCGCCGGCGACTGCCAGCTATCTCGGCGGGCTGGCAGATCTGCGCGACCCCGGAGATTTCGAGGCGAGCGTGTCGTCCCTCGGCGGAAGCGTGGTGATGCTCGATCCGACGCTTGCCGCCGCGCGGATCGCCACCCTGGTCGAGGAGGCCGGCGGCACGGTCAAGCAGCGCCCCGATCCCGCCCGCCTGCCCCGCGCCATCAAGAATGAAGCCGAAATCGCCGGCAGCCGGGCTGCCCATCGGCGCGACGGGGCGGCGATCGTCGCTTTCCTCAAATGGCTGGACGGCCGGACGCCCGGCACGGTCACGGAGATCGCCGCCGCCGAGAAGCTGGCCGCCATTCGCGCCGATGTCGGCCGGGCCGACGGAATGGACCTGCGCGACATCTCCTTCGACACGATCGCGGGCTCGGGTCCGAATGGCGCGATCGTGCACTACCGCGTCAACCGTGACAGCGACCGGCTGCTCGGCGAGGGAGAACTGTTCCTCCTCGATTCCGGCGCGCAGTACCAGGACGGCACGACGGACATCACCCGGACCGTCCCGATCGGCACCCCGACCGAGGATATGCGCCATAAATTCACGCTGGTGCTGAAGGGGATGATCGCGATCTCGGTAGCGCGTTTTCCCAAGGGGACACGTGGCGTCGACCTCGACCCGCTCGCCCGCATCGCTTTGTGGAAGGCCGGTGCCGACTATGCCCACGGCACGGGCCACGGCGTCGGCTCCTACCTCGCGGTGCATGAAGGCCCCCAGTCGATCTCGCGTCGCGGCATGGCCGTGCTGGAGCCGGGGATGATCCTCTCGAACGAGCCCGGATACTATCGCGAGGGAGAATTCGGCATCCGCATCGAGAACCTGGTTCTGGTCGAACCGGCCACGGAGATTGCGGGCGGCGACCTCAAGATGATGTCCTTCGAGACGCTGACCTTCGCGCCGATCGACCGGCGCCTGATCGTGCCGACCCTGCTCGGACGGGAGGAGATCGACTGGTTGAACGCCTACCACGCCTGGACGTTCGACATTCTCTCGCCCCTCCTCGATCCGGAGGCGTCTTCCTGGCTCGCGAAGGCGACATCGCCCCTCGCACTGCCTCCCGCAGGCTGAGCGGGGAATTCAGATCCTGATGAATTCCGCATGAAAAAGGGGATGGAGCACCGGCCCCATCCCCTTGAATTCCAGCACCGTCGCGATCAGCGGCAGAGGCGACGCGGGCCGTTGTAAGGCTGGTATGTCCCGCTGCGTGGATCGAACGACCGGTAGCGCGCCTCGCAGTAGCGATACCATGCCGGGCTGCGGAAAGCGTAGCCGTAGGAAGGCTCGCGATAATAGCGCGGGCCGGAATTGGCGATGGCAGCGCCGACACCGAGACCGATGATGGCCGCGCCGATCCCGATGCCGCTATCGCGGTAGCGACGGCCATAGTAGCGGCTACCATAGTGCCTGTTGCCGTAGTACCGGCTGCCATGATGACGTCCGTAGTGGCGCGCGTGCGATCGCCCGCCATAATAGGGCCCGCGCACATGTCGCCCGCCGCCGTAGAAGCCGCCGCGATGCCCGCCACCGCGATAGAACCGCGGCCCGTGGTCGCGCGCCTCGGCTTTGGTCACGCCGACGAACGGTACAGTCGACGGAATGGCGGCGGGCACGATGGTTATCGCCACAGCCAATGCCAAAACGCGGCATCGCAAAGACTTGAAAAACTGCATTGCTGCCTCCTCTCGCTATGTCCCTCTAACTGAAACGTCACATTGCGGGAATCGATGCCACCGTCAGGAGATAACGATTCCGTGAGCAATTTTACCGCGTGCTTGCGGCCACGGTCAGGGGCGTTCCCGGCTCCGATCCCGATCCCGATCCCGATTCAGGGGAAGGCGAGATCACTGGCTCAGTGGCGCGAGGCTTTCGGTCAGAGCCCCTACGAAAGAACTGCAGGAGCGGCCGCTCGATCAGCCTGTGAACCACGATGCCGACGGCCAGCGACGAACCGACGGCGAGAACCATGAAAAGGGTCTCGTACGCCGTGGTCGCCGGCAGCCCTAGGGTGTTCCAGAGTTTTGCCAGTACCGGCAGGACCAGGACGTGACAGAGGTAGATCGAATAGGACGCATCACCCAGTAGCATGGGCAGGCGAAACGCCGGCAAAGGCCGGCCGCGCTCGAAGAAGACCGCACCGCCCACGATCATCGCGGCCGGAATGCCGGAGGCGACGCTGCGCCAGATGCCCGTCCCGGCCATTGCCAGCAAGGCTGTCCAGCCGACGACGAAGGCAAGCGCCGCGATGGGCCGAGGCACGTTCAGGCCCGCGGCGTACAGCCTGGCGATGACGACGCCGGCGCCGAATTCGAGGATCAGCGGCATTGTGTAGAAGGCGGTGACGATACGATAGGGAATGAACTCGCGCAGCGCGACGGCGATGACGAGCACGGCCAGAACGGCGGGAATCTGGACCTTTTTGGGCAGAAACAGCGACAGAGCGAAGACGAGGTAGAACGCCATTTCGTAGTTCAGCGTCCAGCCGGGGATAAGGACCGGCAGCGTCCCCTCGATGACGGGATGGTCGATGGGCCAGAACAGTAGCGACGCTAGGAGATGTCCGCCGTCGTAGACGGTGCTGCTGAGAAGATCGGGGCGCAACAGCGCAACGGCTGCGACGAACAGTGTCAGAATCCAATATAGCGGAACGATCCGGAGAATCCGTTTCCAGATGAAGCCGAGCGGCGAGATCGTCCCCCGGGCACTCGACCAGGTGATGACGAAACCGGAAATGACGAAGAAGACGTCGACGCCGGCGACGCCGGCCGTGAAGGGGAAGCCGACCGGGCTGTTGCTGACCCGCGACATGTATTCGGCGGCATGGAAAGCGACCACCAGCATCGCAGCCACGCCCCGAAGATATTGCAGCGAATTGATCACGACGGCGCGCCTCGTAGCAGGCAGGACGAAAGTCCCTTTGAGCCATCCTGCATGGCCCCGCCTAAAGTACGCGGTTTCTTCCAGATCGATGCACTGAGCGAGTGCCTCGAGGCACAAAAGTTATCAATTGGTTAATCCTGACCGGGCCCCGGCCCCCGAAGCCAAGCCGAAACGGGAGGGCAAAACCTCCGCCGGCATGGTGATGCCGCGATCAGGAGACACCGCGGCAGGCGCGTCCCGGCGACTGCCGACAGCCACCGACGACCGCGCATCATCCATCCCCTGCAGGAAGGCCAAGCCGCCGCCGGCTACTTCGTGCAAGTCTCGAACACTTCGGGGATCGGCGTATCGATGGAGCAGAGGATGCCGCCCCATTGGTAGCCGGTCTTGCTGCCGTCATAGGTGATCTTCATCCAGGGAAAGCCGTTCTCTCTCGCCCCGGCGTCTTGAAGGAGCGTGACGCGGGCTCCCTCGGGCAGGGACGTCAGGCGCTTGTACTCCCGGCCGGGACCGCTGCGCACCACGCCGCCCCAGGAACCGGCATCGCGCGGGAAACTGTCGTCGTCGTCGGCGGCAGGCGCTGCCTCGGCCTTGTCACCGCTCTGGCAGACAGCCTCGGCCTTGAAGGATTCCTGCATCCACGCATCGCCCCGGGGATACTCGTGGATGAAGGTGGTGAGATCTTCGCTGTAGGTCCGGGCGAGGAAGTCCAGCGCGTCGCGCTTCAGGCTCCGCTCTTCGAATTCGTCCGCCATGCACGCGCAATAGGCTTCCGCTCGCGCGGCGGGCACCTCGGCCGAATTGCCCTGGCCGATATAGGTGGTGCAACTCTCGTCGAAGCGGGGGTTCGACGAGACGAGGATCACGCCCACTGACGCCGGCCAATCGCCGGCGATCCGGGTTCCGGCCTGCGCCGGCGCGCAGCAGAGGGCCGGTGCCAGCAGCCATACGGTCAAACGAGGCATCATGCCGCAAACTCCCAGCAGGCGTCAGGCTTAGTGAACATGACGCCTCGGCAAAGTCGACGAAATTTGCGGTGCCAGTTGGCGCTGCCCCTGGTCCCTAAGTTCGGCATCGGACGCTCGAACCAAACCTCGGCTGCCGCCCTTGCCCTCCCCGGCGCAGCCTCTATCCTGCCGGCATCATACGAAGGGGCGTCAGCATGCGGTTTGCCGGGACTGAGGATTATGTCGCTGGCAAGGACCTGATGGTCGCCGTCAACGCCGCCATCGCACTGGAGCGGCCGTTGCTGGTGAAGGGCGAGCCCGGCACCGGAAAGACCGAGCTCGCCTTCCAGGTTTCCGCCGCCCTTGGCCTGAGGCTCATCCAGTGGAACGTCAAGTCGACGACGCGCGCCGCGCAAGGCCTCTACGAATACGACGCCGTCTCGCGCCTGCGCGACAGCCAGCTCGGCGATCCCCGCGTCAACGACATCGCCAACTACATCCGCCGCGGCAAGCTGTGGGAGGCGTTCGCGGCGGACGAGAAGGTCGTTCTCCTCATCGACGAGATCGACAAGGCCGACATCGAATTCCCGAACGATCTCCTGCAGGAGCTCGATAAGATGGAGTTCTACGTCTACGAGACCGACGAGACCGTCCGCGCGCGCCACCGCCCGATCGTCATCATCACCTCCAACAACGAGAAGGAGCTGCCGGACGCCTTCCTGCGCCGCTGCTTCTTCCACTATATCCGCTTCCCCGAGCCCGAGACGCTGGCAGCCATTGTCGAGGTGCACCATCCCGGCATCAAGCAGGACCTCCTGCGCGCCGCGCTGACGCAGTTCTACGAGATCCGCGAACAGCCCGGCGTGAAGAAGAAGCCCTCGACCTCCGAGGCGCTCGACTGGATCCGCCTGCTCCTGGTCGAGGACGTCGAGGCCAAGGACCTGCGCGAGAGCTCGTCCAAGGTGCTGCCGAAACTCCACGGCGCGCTGTTGAAGAACGAGCAGGACGTGCACCTGTTCGAGCGGCTGGCGTTTCTGGCACGGGGGCGAGGTTGATGGCCGTCACCATCCGCCCCCTCGCCGCCTCGGACAAAGCCGAATGGCGCCGGCTGTGGACCGGCTATCTCGCCTTCTACGAGACGAGCGTCTCGGAAGAAGTCTATGCCACGACCTTCGCCCGCCTCCTCTCCGGCGCGGACAACGAATATCGCGGCCTGATCGCGGAGGCAGACGGCAAACCCATCGGCCTCGTGCATTTCCTCTTCCACCGCCATTGCTGGCGGGTCGAGAATGTCTGCTATCTCCAGGATCTCTATGCCGATCCGGCGGTGCGCGGCACCGGCGTCGGGCGAAAGCTGATCGAGGCGGTCTATGCCGCGGCAGACGAGGCGGGCTGTCCCAGCGTCTACTGGATGACGCAGGCGTTCAACACGACGGCCCGCACGCTCTACGACCGCATCGCGGCGGAAACGCCGTTCATCAAATACCAGCGAAAGCTCTGACATGACGACGCTCCCGATCTACCAGATCGACGCCTTCACAACCGCCGTCTTCGCCGGCAACCCGGCCGCCGTCGTGCCGCTCGACGCCTTCCTTCCCGACGCGCTCATGCAGAAGATTGCTCTGGAGAACAACCTGTCGGAGACGGCCTACATCGTCCCGGCCGGCGCCGACCGCTGGGAACTGCGCTGGTTCACGCCGACGATCGAGGTGCCGCTCTGCGGTCATGCGACGCTGGCGAGCGCCTTTTTGCTGGCCGACATTCTCGGTCAGGCCGGCGAGACGATGACCTTCGTCACCCGCGAGGCCGGCGATCTCGTGGTGACGCGGGAGAAGGACGGCGGCTTCGCCATGCGCTTGCCGCGCCGCAACGCCGATGGGACGGGCGACATCGACGCCGTGGCGGCAGTACTCGGTGCCAGGCCGCAGGAAGTCCACGTCATCCCGGCCACCGACGACGTGACGCTCCTCGCCATATTCGCGACCGAGGCCGAAGTGGCCACGCTGACGCCGGACTTTGCCGCCATGACGGGGCTACCCGCTCGCAACGTCATTGCCACGGCACCGGGCGATCACGTCGACTTCGTCTCGCGCATGTTCGCGCCGAGGGCGGGCATCGACGAGGATCCCGTCACGGGCTCGGCCCATTGCAGCCTTGCGCCCTACTGGTGCGGCCGCCTCGGCAAGTCGGACTTCGTCGCCCGCCAGATCTCCGCGCGCGGCGGCGACCTCACCTGCCGGCTGGAGGAAGACGCCGTCATCGTCGCCGGCCATGCCGTGCTGTATCTCAAGGGCGAGATCGTCGTGCCGGGCTGAGGGTCACAGCGGATCTTCAGTTCACCAGATCCGGCACCTCAGCAAGGCGGCTGGCATCGATGGCTGACATCACGAGGTGGGGCTGCTGCGCCAGCACGCCAAGAAGAACGCGCGCCGGACCGGTTGGATAGCGCCGCCCCTGCTCCCAATTGCGCACGGTCGCGACCGGGACGCCAATCTTGGCCGCGAAGTCGGGCTGCGTGAGTTTCAGCTTGCGGCGAATCTTGGCGACGTCGGGCACCGCGATCGTATAGCGATGCACGGTGACGTGGGTATCATCCCCCTCGAACCATTTCAGTGCCTGCTCCAGCGATTCCGCCAGATGCTCGGCTTCCTCTTCGGGGGTCTTCTTCGACTTCATCGCCTTCATCCTCAAATACCAAACAGGCGTTTGATCGCGTTGACGCGGTCAATCGTAGATAGGATCCGTTCGATCATCTTGCCCGGTACCTCGACATGCGGTCGCAGCTCCAAAAGCACCAGTTTCGAAAAGTCGCCGCTGATCGCGTAGATCACGTCATACCCTGCGTGCTGCCATGACCAAAGCGCGACATTGTCGACATACGGATGGCCCACTGCCGGATCTGCGACTAAAATTTCACGGGCTCGCAGAAGGGCTTCTTCAGTGAGACCATACAGCGCGCAATCCAGCTCGAAACGTCGAGTCATTGCGATCTGTAGGGTTAGGGTCGGCAACACAGCTCCACCCTTTTTGTACGCCATTGGCGTATTTCGATCAAGCACCCACATACGCTTGTCGGAGAAGAGTATTCTGCGAACGAAAGGGCTGACAAGCCGGGCAGATCGACTATCCTCCCTCCCATGTTCCTCTCCTTCTTCCTCCAGCTGAAAGCCGCGGGCGTCCCCGTCACGCTGCGCGAGCATCTCGGTTTTCTCGACGCCATGGCCGCCGATCTCGTCACCTTCGACGTCGAGGCCTTCTACTTCCTGGCGCGTGCCAGTCTGGTGAAGGACGAGCGCTTCATCGATCGCTTCGACCGGGTTTTTGCCGCGGTGTTCAAGGGCGTCGAGGCAGTCTCGGGCGAGACCGGCGTGAACGCCCGCGACCTGCCGGAGGAGTGGCTGCGGCGGCTGGCCGAAAAGCACCTGACGGACGAGGAAAAGCAGCTCGTCGAAAGCCTCGGCGGTTTCGACAGACTGATGGAGACGCTGAAGCAACGGCTGGAGGAGCAGAAGGGTCGGCACCAGGGCGGATCGAAGTGGATCGGCACCGGAGGGACCTCACCCTTCGGCGCGTACGGCTACAATCCCGAGGGCGTGCGCATCGGCCAGGCGGAAAGCCGCCACCGCCGTGCGGCAAAAGTCTGGGACAAGCGCGAGTTCCAGAACTTTGACGACGGCGTCGAGCTCGGCACGCGCACGATCAAGATCGCCCTGAAGCGCCTGCGACGCTGGGTGCGCGAGGGGGCGGCCGAAGAGTTCGACCTGTCCGGCACGATCCGCGCGACCGCCGAGCACGGCTATCTCGACGTGAAGACGCGGCCGGAGCGGCGAAACGCCGTGAAGCTGCTGCTCTTCCTCGACAGCGGCGGCTCGATGGACGACCACGTCCGCGACGTCGAGGAGCTGTTTTCGGCGGCGCGCGCCGAACTCCGACACCTCGAGATCTTCTATTTCCACAACTGCCCCTATGAACGGCTCTGGCGCGACAACCGTCGCCGCCACCAGGAAACGGTCCCGACCGTGGATGTCCTCAACACCTACGGTTCCGACTACAAGGCGATCTTCGTCGGCGATGCCTCGATGAGCCCCTACGAGATCGCTGTCCCCGGTGGCTCGGTCGAGCATTGGAACGTCGAGGCGGGTTCTGTGTGGCTGCACCGGCTGATGTCGAAATGGCCGAAATCGGCATGGCTCAATCCGGTTTCCCGGCGGGATTGGGATTTCGTGCAGTCGATTGGCATGGTGCGGGAGGCCGCCGGCGACCGGATGTTCCCGTTGACGCTGCAGGGCATCGACGCGGCAACGCGCATCCTGGCGCGATAAATTCAGATTTTTTCGATAAAAGACCGGCGGCGGCGCTGACATCCGGCTTTCGCCTCCCCACATGCTTTGGAAATACGTCGCAGCGAGGAAACAGATCATGCCCTTCAACCGAAATTTCCGGCTTGCCAGCCTCTTCACCATTGCCGTGATGGGCTTTTCATTGCTCGCGGTCGACTATGCCGACGCCCGCAGGGCTGGCGGCGGTGGCGGCTTCGGCAGCCGTGGCGCCCGCACCTACCAGTCGGCGCCCGCGACCGCGACGTCTCCGACATCGGCCGCCCCCGTGCAGCGCTCGATGACGCCGAATTCTCCGGCAGCGGGCGCCACGACTGGCGCGGCGGCACAGCGCGGCGGCGGCATGTTCGGCGGCTTCGCCGGATCAATGCTCGGCGGCCTCGCCCTTGGCGGCCTCTTCGGCATGATGCTCGGCAGCGGGTTTGGCGGCATGGGCGGTATGCTGAGCCTTCTCTTCCAGGTTCTCCTGATCGGCGGCGCCATCATGCTGGCCATGCGCTTCTTTCGCCGGTCCACGCCGGCCGGTGCGACGGCGGGCGCGGCACCCCGCATGAACACCGCGCCGGGGATGAACGGGGCGAATGCGAACAGCACCGCCTATCAAGCTGAAAAGCCGAACCTGCGCTCGATTCCCGGCATCGGCGCCGCGCTCGGCGGTGGCAATGCCGCACGTGCCGGCGGATCGCGCCGCACCGGCAATCCGGATGAGCTTGGCATTTCCGGCGATGATCTCTCGACCTTCGAGCGGATGCTCTCCGAGATCCAGGGCGCCTATGGCCGCGAGGACTATGCTGCGCTTCGTCGCCTGTCGACCCCGGAGATGGTCTCCTACTTTTCCGAGGAGCTTGGGCAGAATGCTTCCAACGGGCTGAAGAACGAGGTTTCCGACGTCCGTCTCCTCCAGGGCGACGTGGCGGAGAGCTGGCGCGAGGGCAACCGCGAATACGCGACCGTCGACATGCGCTACTCCTCGATCGACGCAACGGTCGAGCGCGCTACCGGAAAGGTCGTCGAGGGCGACAACACCGTTCCGAGCGAGAGCACGGAAACCTGGACGTTTACGCGCGAGCGCGGTGGCTCCTGGCTCCTGTCGGCCATTCAGGACGCCTAAATCCCCACTCTTTGACAAGCGATGCTGCTGCGGGCGCCGAAAGGCGCCCGCAGTCGTTTTGGGCCTGAGATCAGAGGCCCATGACGCGGGAGAGAGCGACCAGGGCCACGCCGATGGCGACCGTGGCGATCACCGGAAGTCTGAGGCAAAGAAACGCGCAGATGACGATGACGACGCGCTCGGGCCAGTCGCCGGTGACGAGGACGGGTGCGACGATGGTGGCGAGGACAGCCGCCGGCACCGCATCGAGCGCCGCCTCGACCCGCGGCGGAATGCGCTCGATCCGCGTCAGCACGACGTGGCCGGCAAAGCGCGTAACATAGGTCAGGACCGCGCCGAGAAGGATGATCTGCCAGACGTCGCTCACCGGTCGACCCCCCCGCCATCGGGCTCGGCAGTGGCACCGTTCGCCTTTGCCGGCCTCGCGAGAACGGCATAGAGAATACCGCCAAGCGCGCCGAGGGTGACATTCCAGGGTGGACCGAGGGTCATCAGCAGGACCAGCGAGGCAAGCCCGCTCGCCAATGCCACTGGCAGAAAATTCGTCCGACGGCGAAAATCCATCATCAGCGTCAGGAAATAGACCGGCAGGATGAAGTCGAGCGCCAGCGTCGCGGGGTCGCCGAGGAGGCTGCCGAAGACGGCGCCGGCGAGCGAGGACAGGAGCCAGCTGGCATAGAGGACGAGCGCATAGGCGAAGTAGAAGCGCTTCGTGATCCGCCCTTGCGCCGCGCGCAACTCGGCCTCGCCGAAAACGGGATCAACGAGGAAGAAGAAGGCCATGGCCTTCTGCAGGGGTGAGAAGCGCCTGAGATTGCGGCCGACCGAGGCCGAATAGAGGACGTGCCGGAAGTTCAGCGCGAAGATGGCGACGGCCACCGCCATGACCGGCGAGCCGAGCCCGATCATCTCCAGCGCCACGAACTGGCTGGCGCCGGCATAGACCAGGGCCGAAAAGCCCATGATCTCTGCCGTCGTCAGTCCTGCCTCATGCGCCACGGCGCCATAGACGAGACCGAAGGGAATGACTGCGGCAAGAACCGGAAAGACACGGCTGAGGCCGTCGCGGACTTCGGTGGCGGGGGACAATCAGAGACTCACGGCGGGAGCGTTCGGCCCCCCCTTCTAGAGCGCCGCGCGCGCTTACGCACGCGCAAAGGCCCGCTCTGGAGATTGACGTCCATGGTGATCGCCGGCTGCGCCGATTGGTCGAGACAGGCTCTCGCGAAGCGCCTTGTGACTTTCAAGTCGGCGGTCGTTCCGGTGTGACGGTGTTCATGTCCCATCCGGCGTAGAGGCTGACCGATCGACGGTCCTTGTCCCCGGTGCCGTGGTTAGAGATCGCACGCGAATGCACGGGGGCGCGCCATGAGACCCCCGCGGCGCCGCCGTCGGGCAGTCGTTCAGGCCGCGAAAAGCGCCGCGATCTTCCTGGCATCCTTGCGGTTGTCGGAGAGAAGGTCGGCGAGATTGCCAGCCTTCAACTGCTTCACGTGCCGGCACTCCACCCGAAACCGCGCGCCGACGCAGGAGCACAGGAGCTCGGCTGCCCTGCCCGGCTTCATGCGCAACCGGATCTCGTAGGGCGTGCCGCGCGAGCCGCGGACGACGAAGAGCGAGGCGTCGGCCGGCTGCGGCGTCAGCACCGTGTTCAGCGCCGCCAGCGCCCGCGCCGCGATCCCGTCCTGCACCAGCCCCGGCAGCGCCGCGTGGCTTTTCACCAGCTCGTAGCGCCGCGCGAGCGCATGGACATCCCTCGCCTTCGCGGCCCGGACGGCTTCCAGCGCGATATGGGCGCAGGCATAGGCGTCCTCGCCGGCATGATGGTGCTGGAAGCGCAGTCCGAAGCGGTTCGCCAGGGACGAAAGCTTGTGGTTCGGCTCGGCCGGCCAGATCCGGCGCGCCAGAGCAAGCGTACAGCTCGTCTCCAACGCCGGCCGCGGCAGACCGTAGGACTGGAGGCAGGCATTCAGCACCGAGAGATCGAAACTCGCATTGTGCGCCAGCACCAGCGCGCCGTCGATCGCGCCGACAAATTCCCGGAACACGGCCGGAAAGGTCGGCTGATCGCGCACATCCCTCTCCGTGATGCTGTGCACGCGGACATTGCCAGGATCGAAGCGAAGCTCGCGCGGACGGATCAGGCGATATTCCCGCCGTGTCACCTCGCCCGCTTCGATCCAGGCAAGGCCGATGGCGCAGGCGCTGTCGCGCCGGGACGTCGCCGTCTCGAAATCGATGGCGATGATCGTCATGCCGGATCTTTTGGGTCAGCTTCGGCTGCCGGAACCCCCGGCGCCTGGTCCGAAGGCGGCTCGGCCGCGGTTTGCGTCGGCGCCGCGTCGCGGCCGATGCGCACGAACCAGCCGGCCTCGTCGATCACCTCGACGCCGAGCGTTGTCGCCTGCTTCAGCTTCGACCCCGCACCGGGGCCGGCGACGACGAGATCGGTCTTCTTCGATACCGAGCCGGACACCTTGGCCCCGAGCGCCTCGGCCATCGCCTTCGCCTCGTCGCGCGTCATCTGTTCGAGCGTGCCGGTGAAGACCACCGTCTTGCCGGCGACTGGCGAGGAGGCGTCGACGACGGCTACCTCGTCGAGCACGGTGACCTGGTCGAGGAGGGCGGCCAGGGCCTCGCGGTTGTGTGCCTCGGCGAAGAACTCGACGACGGCTTCGGCGACGACGCCGCCGATGCCGTCGATGTCGTTCATCGCCTGCCAGGCCTCGTTGCCCCTGTCCTTCTTCTCCACCGGCAACACCGCGGTGGCCGCATCCGCGGCGAAGGCGGAGAGGCTGCCATAGTGCCGGGCGAAACGCTTGGCATTCGTCTCGCCAACATGGCGGATGCCGAGCGCAAAAAGGAAGCGCGAGAGCGGCACCGTGCGTCGTTCCTCGATCGCCGCGAAGAGCTTTGCCACCGAGACCGGGCCGAAACCGTCGATATTCTCGAGCTTCTTCAAGGTCGAGCGTGACTGGCGCTCCTTGAGGGTGAAAATGTCGGCGGGGCTGCGCACCTGCAGCGCATCGTCCTCGGCCTTGAAGAAGAACTCGACCTGCTTCTCGCCGAGTCCCTCGATGTCGAAGGCGTTGCGCGAGACGAAATGGCGGATGCGCTCGACCGCCTGCGCCGGGCAGATCAGGCCGCCGGTACAGCGCGTGACGACGCCGTCATCCTCGCGCACGGCATGGCTGTCGCAGATCGGGCAGCGCGCCGGAAAGAGGTAAGGCCCTGCATCGGCCGGCCGCTTGTCGAGGAGAACGTCCACCACCTGCGGAATGACGTCGCCGGCCCGCTGGACGATGACGGTATCGCCGATGCGGATGTCTCGGCCCTCGCGCAAGGTCACGCCGCCCTGCCCGACGCCCTTGATGTAGTCGGCATTGTGCAGCGTCGCATTGGAGACGACGACGCCGCCGACCGTCACGGGCGCGAGCTTGGCGACAGGCGTCAGCGCACCCGTGCGGCCGACCTGGATCTCGATGTCGCGCAGGACCGTCGTCGCCTGCTCGGCGGCGAACTTGTGCGCGATGGCCCAGCGGGGCGACCGGGAGACGAAGCCGAGCCGCTTCTGCAAGGCGAGATCGTCGACCTTGTAGACGACGCCGTCGATGTCGTAGCCGAGCGCCGAGCGCTGCTCCTCGATCGCATGATAATGCGCGACGAGGCCCGCGACATCGGAGAAGCGCTGCATGAGCGCGTTGACCTTGAAGCCGTAGCGGGCGATCGCGGCGACCACCTCCGTCTGCGTCTCGCCCGGCACCACGCTCGCCTCGCCCCAGGCATAGGCGAAGAAATGCAAGGGCCGGGATTTGGTGATCCGGGAGTCCAGCTGGCGCAGCGATCCCGCAGCTGCATTGCGCGGATTGGCAAAGAGCGGCTTGCCGGCCGCCAGCTGCCGCTCGTTCATGGCGGCGAAGTCGGCATGCGTCATGTAGACCTCGCCGCGCACCTCGAACACATCCGGCGCATCTCCCTTCAGCGTCCCCGGGATATCCTTGATCGTACGGGCGTTGCGGGTAACGTCTTCGCCGGTCGTGCCGTCGCCGCGTGTCGCCGCCGACACGAGCTTGCCGCCCTCGTAGCGCAGCGACAGCGACAGGCCGTCGATTTTCGGTTCGGCCGTGATGGCGAGCGGCGCCTCCTCCCCGAGCTTCAGGAAGCGGCGCAGGCGCGCGGCGAAATCCTCCACGTCCGCATCGGAAAAGGCGTTGTCGAGGGAGAGTATCGGCAAGGCATGGGTGATCTTGGCGAATTTCTCCGAGACCTCCGTGCCGACCTTGAGGGAGGGCGAGTCCGGCCGGACGAGATCGGGAAAGCGCTCCTCGATCGCGCGATTGCGTTGGCGCAGGGCATCGTATGCGGCGTCGGAGATCTCCGGCGCATCGTCCTGGTAATAGCGCCGGTCGTGCTCCGCCATCTCCCGCGCCAGCCGCTCCAGCTCGGCGGCGGCTTCGTCGAGGGTGAGGTCTTCGATCTCGGTCATGGGTCGGGCCGTTGCAAACTGAGGTCGAGAGATGAGGGGACGGAGCGATCGGCTTGGAGGCGTAGGGTTTTCCCAGGCGTGCCTCATCCTCTCCGCCGCGTCCTCCCGGATTTGACCCGGGATCCATGCCAAAACCTTGGCGGGGTCAAGCGCGACCCTTCGAGCCCCGCTCCTCCTCCCCCGATTTCGTAGCGAAACTGCTTCGGCATGGATCCCGGGTCAAGCCCGGGATGACGAAGCTGGGGGCACCGCTCGGAACGGGAATGTCCGCAACCCCACATGCCTTTCGCCCCGAGCGACACTTCCCTGGCCCTC
Organism: Aureimonas sp. SA4125; assembly: GCF_019973775.1. Classification (NCBI taxonomy): domain Bacteria; kingdom Pseudomonadati; phylum Pseudomonadota; class Alphaproteobacteria; order Hyphomicrobiales; family Aurantimonadaceae; genus Aureimonas; species Aureimonas sp. SA4125. The sequence goes on from NZ_AP025032.1 coordinate 3,287,278, forward strand.
ACCCTTAGCCTGTCGAAGGGCGAGGGCAACGCACACGCCTTGATGCGGTGCCGATCCCTCGTGCTTCGACAGGCTCAGCATGAGGGATGACGCGCGCGCCTTCAGCGTCCAGCCCTAAACCGCTCCGATGAGCCTTGCAGCCGCGGCGCGGGCTTCCGCCGTGATGCTCTCGCCGGCGAGCATGCGCGCGATCTCCTCGGTACGGTGCTCGCCCTCGATCGCCTCGACGCGGGTGGCGAGGCGCTCGTCGTCGGGCCGGCTCTGGGCCTTGGAGATGAGGAGATGCGTCGTCGCTCGCGCCGCGACCTGGGGCGCATGGGTGACCGAGAGCACCTGGACCCGGCCGGCAAGGCGCGCGAGGCGGCGGCCGATGGCGTCGGCGACGGCCCCGCCGACGCCGGTGTCGATCTCGTCGAAGACCAGAGTCGGGGCCGAGCCCTTGTCGGCAAGCGCCACCTTCAGCGCCAGGAGAAAGCGCGAGAGCTCGCCGCCCGAGGCGACCTTCATCATCGGCCCTGCGCGGGTACCGGGGTTGGTGCGGACCCAGAACTCGACCGTGTCGATGCCGGCAGCGGTCGGGTTCGCCGGATCCTGCGCCATCTCCGTCAGGAAGGCGGCGCGCTCGAGCTTCATGTCCGGCAGTTCCGCCATGACGGCGCCTTCCAGAAGCGTGGCGGCGGCAATGCGCTTCATCGAGAGATCGGCCGCCAGCGCGTCGAGACAGGCGCGCTTCTCGCGCACCTCGACCTCGAGCCGCGCCAGCCGCTCCTCGCCGGCATCGACATCGGCGAGATCGCCGATCATCGCAGCCATGAGATCGGGCAGAGTGTCGACCGGGCGCGAAAATTTGCGGCCGGCGGCACGCAGCGCGAAAAGGCGCTCCTCCGCCTCCTCCAGGGCACGCGGGTCGAATTCGAGGCCGCGCAGTGCCGCCTGCAGGCTCATCTGCGCGTCCGACAGCGCGTCGAGGGCGGTGTCGAGCCGCTCCAGCGTATCGTCGAGAAGCCCCGGCACCTCGTCCTTGCGCCTGTCGAGCCGCTTCAGGAGGCCGGCGAGGCCGGGGATCGGCGAGGAGTGCCCGGAAAGTTCGTCATGCGCTTCGGCGACGTCGCTCGCGATCTTCTCCGACTTCATCATCAACTGGCGTCGAGCCGCCAGTTCCTCCTCCTCGCCCACGACCGGCGCCAGTTCCGAGAGTTCAGCGACCGCGGCACGCAGATAGTCGGCCTCGCGCGCGGCGGCCTCGATCTTGGCCCGGTGACGCAGCAGATCGCCTTCCGCCCGCTTCCAGTCGGCATGGGCCCGGGCAGTCGCCTCCGCCTCCGTACGCAGTCCGCCATAGTCGTCGAGGAGCAGCCGGTGCGCCTCGGGATCGACGAGCGCCCGGTCATCGTGCTGGCCGTGGATCTCGACGAGGCCGGCGCCGATCTCGCGCATCAGGGAGACGCTCGACGGCCGGTCGTTGATGAAGACGCGCGTGCGCCCGTCGGCACTCTGGATGCGTCGTAGGATCAGGTCGCCGTCGTCGTCGAAGCCGTTCTCCGTCAGGACGAGACGGGAGGGATGGCCGGCGGGCAGGTCGAACACCGCGGTGATCTCGCCATGCTTGGCGCCATGGCGCACCAGTGAGCCGTCGCCGCGTCCGCCGAGCGCCAGCGCCAAGGCGTCGAGAAGGATCGACTTGCCAGCACCCGTCTCGCCCGTGAGCACGGACAGGCCCTCGCCCAATGCGAGATCGAGGCGTTCGATGAGGACGATGTCGCGGATCGAAAGGTGAACAAGCATGCCGTCAGTCGCTAATCGCTGTCCGGCGGAATGGCAACCGGCGTGGCCAAGATATGGCTTTCTGCCGGAAGTCCAAGGACCGCCCGGCCGAAACATGAAAAAGGCCGGGACGCATCCGTCCCGGCCTTGTCGTCTCCGCAAAATCGACCGCTGCGCTCAGGAAGAGGCGCCGGTGATTGCCGCTGTCGCCTTGCCAAACCAGGAACTGCCGGAGCCGGCGCGCGGCTCGAGACCCTTGGATTGCAGCAGCGAGTAGGAATCCTTGTACCACTGCGATTCCGGGAAATTCTGCCCGAGCACCGAGGCGGCCGCCTGGGCCTCCTGCACCAGCCCCATCGCGTAATACGCCTCCGTCAGGCGTGCCAGCGCTTCCTCGACATGGCGCGTCTGCGGAAAGGCGTCGACGACGCGCTTGAACCGGTTGATCGCGGCGATGTACTCGCGGCGCTCGAGATAATAGCGGCCGACCTGCATCTCCTTGCCGGCAAGCTGGTCGCGCGAGAAGCGGATCTTCGTGCGGGCATCCTCGGCATATTCCGATTCCGGATAGCGATCGATCACCTCCTGCATAGCGGCAGCAGCGCGGGCCGAAGCCTTCTGGTCGCGCGTGACGTCCGGGATCTGGCGGTAGTAGGCAAGGCCGATGATGTACTGGGCGTAGGCCGCTTCGCTCGTACCGGGATAGGTATTGAGATAGCGCCGCGACGACGTGACGGCCTCCTCGTAGGCGCCGCTTCGATAGCTCGTGAAGGCGCTCATCACCAACGCCTTGCGGGCCCATTCCGAGTACGGGTACTGGCGATCGATGGCGTTGAACTTGGCCGAGGCTTCCTTCAGGCGGCCGCCCTCGAGATTGGCGAGGCCCTGATTGTAGAGAACGTCCGCAGGCTCGGTTTCGGCGGCAAGCGCCAGGACGTCGATATCGTTGTCCTTGCCGGACATGCAGCCCGGAAGCGCGAGAGCGGAAGCGCCGAGGACCAGGAGGACCGACATTCGTGCCAGCGAGGATCTCGCTCGCGTCGCGCGCGATGGCGTCATGGTGCGCATCTGTCGAATTCCCCTGGATTAACCCGAAGCCCAGCGTTGTCTAGATCAGACATCGGCTGCCAGCAACGTTTGAAGGCGATCCATCCCGCCTTTTTTAAGGCGTGAACCGGGATGGCGAGGCCGGATACCCCCCTGCGAAAGGTCGCTGCGAGTGGCTTGCGGCAGCGCCGCAGCTCCCGAAACTTCCCCGATGCCAAGCAGATTCGCCGCAGCGACGCCGCCAGCGGGCCCCCTGCAGGGGATCAGAGTGTCTGCGGTCCATGGGCGGGCGCCGCGACTGCAGCTGCGATCAGCGGCGAATGGCGGACGATGTCGCGGCGACGCTCCGGCATCTCGACGATCTCGTGCGCGGTTTCATCTGCCAGAAGCGCCTGCAGGGCCATTGCGTTCAGCTTGTGGCCGCCGCGATAGGACCGGTAGCAGCCGAGGATCCGGCCACCGGCAAGCGCCTGGTCACCGACGGCATCCAGCGCTTTGTGACGGACGAATTCGTCGACGAAGCGCAGCCCGTCCGGATTGATGATGCGGTCGTCGTCGCCGATGACCACTGAGTTGTCGAGCGACGAGCCCAGCGCATGGCCGGAGGCCCAGAGACGCTCGACATCCTTCATGAAGCCGAAGGTGCGGGCGCGAGCGAGTTCGTCGCGGAAGAGACCAGGTGTGAGGTCGGCCGCAAACGTCTGGCGGCCGATGGCCGGCGTCGGAAAATCGATCTCGATCTCAAAACGCGTGCCGGGATGGGGCAGGTACTCGGCGACGCAAGCGCCCATCTCGACGCGCACCGGCTTCAGAACGCGGATGTAGCGGCGGCGTGCCACCTGGCTGCGCAGGCCGACGGACTCAATCGCCGCGACGAAGGCCGCCGAACAACCATCCATGATGGGAATTTCGTTGCCATGGATCTCGATGGCGACGTTGTCGACGCCCATGGCATAAAGCGCGGCCATCAGGTGCTCGATCGTGGCGACGTGCTGGCCGGACGGGTCGCCGACGATGGTCGACAGGTCCGTGGCCGGAACGTTGGACGAGAGCGCCTTGATGCTGCGAAGGGTGGTGCCGTCGGCGTCGACGAGATGGAAGACGATGCCGCTATGGGCCTTGGCGGGGAGAAGCGTCAGTCGGACGGAAGTCCCAGCATGAACGCCGACGCCGTCGAAATCGATCCGCGCGTCGATCGTGTGCTGATGAATGATCACGTAAGAAAGCCCTTTCAGCCATCCGGCGCTTGCGTGAAGAACCCCCTCACACGCCAGAGAGACTTCTTCGTTGGGCGCCAAGTCTTCCTCCCCAGAAAGACGGCAACGTCGAAAAGTCCCATAAATTCCAAGGTCAACCTAGTGGTCGGCGCCGTCTGCGCCAAATCACGGATTCTTACCCTTTGTTACCATCAATTCTTTACCGGCCTGAAAACACGCAGCCAAATCAGTTAGATACAAAAACGGCCCGCCTCTGATGAAGGCGGGCCGTGTGGTCTCAGGGCAACGTCGTGCCGGTCAGTTCGACTGGCGGCGCAGGAAGGCCGGAATTTCCAGCTGCTCATCGTCGCTGATCGGCCGCTGGGCGGAGACCGGACGGGCTGCCGTTTCGGCCGCCTGGCGCCGCGGGGCGTAAGGGTTCGGCTCGACGGCGCGGCGCGGCTCGACCCGGGCCTGGCGCGCGGCCTCGGCGGTCGCTTCCTCGTCGCTGTGACGCGACAGGCCGGTCGTCAGGCGACGCAGAAGACCCATCGGACCCTTGTCGTCGGCCGATTCGGGGGCGGTCTTGCTCGAGTATTCGGCCTGAACCATCGGCGGGAAATCTTCGACCCGCGGCATGCGCAGCGCTGTCATCGGAGCCTCGCGGCGCTGATCGGCGACCGGCGCATGGACGGCGACTTCAGCGATCTCGGCCTGCAGCGCGGCGGTGAAGTCGTCCTCGATGTCGAGGCTCTCCAGGACCGGCTCTTCCTGATAGACGGGCGCCGGAGCCCGCGTCTCGGCCACCATCGGCATCGCCGGGACGGGTGCCGGCTGGTGCATCTGCGGGGCCGGCGCTGGCGCGGCGACGGGGCGCGGCATCATCGGCGCATGGCGGATTTCGATCGGACGGTCATAGGCTTCCTGCGCCGTCTTATCGATGCCGGTGGCGACGACCGAAACGCGGATGACACCTTCCAGGTTCTCGTCGAAGGTGGCGCCGAGGATGATGTTGGCGTCGGAATCGACTTCCTCGCGAATGCGGGTCGCCGCTTCGTCGACTTCGAAGAGGGTCAGATCGCGACCGCCGGTGATGGAGATCAGGAGGCCCTTGGCGCCCTTCATCGACGTCTCGTCGAGCAGCGGGTTGGCGATCGCAGCCTCGGCAGCGGCCATCGCACGGCCTTCGCCCGAGGCTTCGCCCGTGCCCATCATCGCCTTGCCCATCTCGCGCATGACCGACCGGACGTCGGCGAAGTCGAGGTTGATCAGGCCTTCCTTGACCATCAGGTCGGTGATGCAGGCGACGCCCGAGTAGAGCACCTGGTCGGCCATGCCGAAGGCGTCGGCGAAAGTGGTCTTGTCGTTGGCGATGCGGAAGAGGTTCTGGTTCGGAATGACGATCAGCGTGTCGACGTTCTTCTGCAGATCCTCGATGCCCTGCTCGGCGATGCGCAGGCGGCGCTGGCCTTCGAAGTGGAACGGCTTGGTGACGACGCCGACGGTCAGGATGCCCTTTTCGCGTGCCGCACGGGCGACGACGGGGGCAGCTCCGGTGCCGGTGCCGCCGCCCATGCCGGCGGTGACGAAGCACATGTGCGAGCCGAGGAGATGATCGCAGATCTCGTCGAGCGATTCTTCGGCGGCGGCGCGGCCGACTTCCGGCTGCGAGCCGGCGCCGAGGCCTTCGGTGACGGCGACACCCATCTGGATGACCCGCTCGGCGCGCGAGGAACGAAGCGCCTGGGCATCGGTGTTGGCGATGACGAACTCAACGCCCTCGAGACCGGCATTGATCATGTTGTTGACCGCGTTGCAGCCACCGCCGCCGACACCGAACACGGTGATCCGGGGCTTCAGTTCGGTGATGTCGGGCTTGGCGAGGTTGATAGACATGTCCTGGTTCCTCTTTCGCGATGGGGGCCGTATCGCCGCGTCGGCCTGATGGTCGGTGTGGTCTCAAGACGCGCGGCGCGCGACGTGAAGCTGCCGGCGGGACGTCCCGCCGGAATGTCAGAAACTCTTTCGCAACCAGGAGCCGAGGCGCCCGACGCGGGTCGTCTCGTCGAAAGCGAAACTGGTGGCCGAGGTGTCGGGAAAATGCTCCATCGTCGACACCTGCGGATAGATCAGAAGGCCGACCGCCGTTGCGAAGGCGGGGCTCTTGTTGGCCGCGGTCAGGCCGGCGACCCCGACGGGCCGCCCGAGCCGGACATTGCGCTGCATGATGATACGGGCCGTGTCGCTGAGACCGGCGAGCTGGCTGGCGCCGCCGGTGAGGACGACGCGCTTGCCGATGACATGGCCGAGGCCCGAGGCGGCGAGCCGGTCGCGAATGAGTTCCAGCGTCTCCTCGACGCGCGGCCGGATGATGCGGGCGACGAGCGAGCGAGCCACGTTGATCGGCGCCTCGAAGCCGTCCTCGCCCAGCGGCGCAACCTCGACCGTGTCGGAATCGGCCATCAGCTCGCTCATCGCCGAACCATGCATGACTTTCAGCCGCTCGGCGTCGTCGGGCCGGATCGACAGGCCGCGGGCAAGATCCATGGTGATGTGCTGACCGCCGAGGGCCACCGAATCGGCATAGACGAAACGGCCGTTCTGGAAGATGGCGATGGTCGTCGCGCCGCCGCCCATGTCGATGCAGGCCGAGCCCATCTCCGCCTCGTCGTCGACGAGCGAGGCGAGACCCGAAGCAAAGGGCGTCGCAACGAAAGCTTCGACGACGAGCCGGGCGCGGTTGATCGCCGCCTCGAGATTGCGCAGCGGCGTCTCTTCGGCGGTGAGGATGTGCATGTCGGCGCCAAGCCGCTGGCCGATCATGCCCTGCGGGTTCTCAAGACCGGTCTCGCCGTCGAGCGAGATGTCGAAGGGCACCGAATGCAGGGCCAGGCGCCCCGCCTCGATCGGCGCGCGGGCGGCCAGGTTGAGAACGCGCTTCAGGTCGGCGGGCGAGACTTCGGCGCCATGCGTTGAAATCCCGGCCGAGCCGCGCACGCTCTTCAGCCGTCCCGCGGTGAGCGAGACGATCAGGGAATCGATGGTGAGGCCCGCCATCCGCTCGGCCGCGTCGACGCAGTAGCGGATGGCCTTCTCGGCCGCATCGAGGTCGACGACGACGCCGGACTTGATGCCGTGCGAGCGCTGATGGCCGATGCCGATGACTTCGACTTCGTGGGTACGGCCGGGCAGGATCTCGCTCTCCTGCCGCGGCTTCAGCCGGGCGATCAGGCAGGTGACCTTGGTGGTGCCCACGTCGAGAATGGAAATGATGCGGGTGCGACGGCCAGGAAGGGCGCGCATGCGCGGCAGGTCGCGGGAGTTCCGGGACAGAAACGTCATACCGGCTTCGCCTTCTGGCTGCGTTTGATATTCTTCATGCGTTCTTTCATGGCCGCATCGCGGCGCACGAGGGCGTCAGGCGTCAGGCGAACGACCACCCGATCCTCGATACGCATGTCGACAACAAGGATGTCACGCGACAGCAAGCCCAGTTCCCTATCCATGCGGCTGACATCCGCCGCGGCCTCGATCGCGCCCTCTTCGGGCAGGCGGACCGTCATGCCGTTCTCGAGGCGAAGATCCCAACGCCTGTCCCCGACGCGAATGTATGCCTTCACCCTTGCGCGAAGCTCTGGCAGGACCTCCATCGCCTCGACGAATTCAGCCCCGTGCAAGGCGGCACCGGTTCCGACGACGAAAGGCAGGCCGGAGAAACGGCCGACGACGTAAGGCACGATCTCGCGGCCGTCGCGGTCGACGACGAAGAGCTCGCGTCCCTTCTGCCAGAGGGCAAAGGGCTTGCGCTCGGTCAGCGTGATCGCGACCCGGTCGGGATAGGTCTTGGCAACCGAGGCCTTCTCGATCCACGGCATGCCTTCGAGCGTCTGGCGCGCCGCGTCGGGATCGAGCGAGGGAAGGCTCTGCGCGCCGGTCTGCCAGAGGGCCTGCAGCACGTCGATCTCCGAGGTCTCGCTGTTGCCGGAGACGTCGATCTTGTCGATCGAGAAGCCGAGCGGCTGCGACACCGCGTCGATGACGGTCGTGGTATGCTGGCCAAGCGACATGCCGTAGAGGCCGGTGGAAGTCAGGAGCACCGTCGCGATGACCCCGAAGCGTGGCGCCGGGAAGTGCGACAGCCGCTCGCCGAGAGCCGCGAGGCGGCGCCCGGCGACCGACAGGCGAAAACCGAGCCGCGACGACGGGACGGCCACGGGGCGTCTTTCCGCATTCAGCGATCGCATGACGCGTCTCCCACGAGCCAGCTGAGCAGTTCGCCGAAAGAGTGCCCTGCGGCCTGGCCGATATCGGGCACCAGCGAGGTCGGCGTCATACCGGGCTGGGTATTGATCTCCAGCCAGATCAGCTCGCCGCCTTCGCCGAAACGGTCGTCATAGCGGAAATCCGACCGGCTGACGCCGCGGCAGCCGACGGCGGCATGGGCGGCCAGTGAATATTCCTGCACCCGGCGCGTGACATGCGCCGGAATCTGCGCCGGGATCACGTGCTGCGACCCACCCGGCAGGTATTTGGATTCGTAGTTGTAGAAGGCATGGCCCTCGGTGGTGATTTCGCAGACGCCGAGCGCGACATCGCCCATGACGGCGCAGGTCAGCTCGCGACCGTGCACGAAGCGCTCGACCATCACCATGTCGCCGAACGCCCATTCGGCGTCGAAGAGCTGCTGCGGCGGATGCGCCTGATCCTCGCGCACGATGAGGACGCCGAAACTCGACCCCTCCGCGATGGGCTTGACGACATAGGGCGTCGCCATCACGTGCTTCTCGGCGACGACGCGCCGGTCGAGCACCTTCGCCTCGGCCACCGGAATGCCGGCGGCCTTGGCAAGGATCTTGGCCTTGACCTTGTCCATCGCCAGCGCCGAGGCGAGGACGCCCGAATGCGTGTAGGGAATCTCGAGATATTCGAGGACGCCCTGGATCTTGCCGTCCTCGCCGAAAGGGCCGTGAAGGGCGTTGAAGGCAACGTCCGGTCTGAGATCGGCAAGCACCGTCATGATGTCGCGACCGACATCGACGCGCGTGACGCGGAAGCCCTCGGCCTCGAGCGCGTCGGCGCAGGCATTGCCCGAGGAGAGGCTGACCGGCCTCTCGCTCGAAAAACCGCCCATCAACACCGCCACATGCTTCGTCATGAAACCCTGATCCTCGCGCCGAAACGGCGTGTGGACCATTCATCGCCCGCCGATGGTTAAGCAGGCGTTAAGGCGCCGTGACCAATGCAACAAAATCGTAACGGCGTTGAAAAGAACGCGAAAACCAAGACTTGAGTGATGCAAGTCTGCACCGCCCCGCGATCGCGCTCGGACCCGCTTTCGCGAAAGCGGTCTCTGGAAAGGATTTGATTGGATCTGGCCGGCTCGATGCGGGAGACCACGCCCCCTCCGCGGCCGGCGGGCGCGGGGGCATCCGACAAATTCGGCGCAGCCGTCCGCAGGCGAAAGGGCGGTTGGGCCGGATCCAGCGTCTACGAAAGCCGGGACCCTCAGGGTGAGAAGGGTTCTACCACGCGATCCGGCAAGAAAGCGCCGATCCGCTTGATCTCCCAATGGAGATCGATGCCCGACGTCGCGAACACGCGCTCGCGCACGGTCTCGCCGAGAGTCTCCAGGTCGAAGCCGGTGGCCGAGCCGGTATTGATCATGAAGTTGCAGTGGAGTTCCGACATCTGCGCCCCGCCGACCGTCAGGCCACGGCAGCCGGCCCGGTCGATCTCCTTCCAGGCCGAGCTACCCTCGGGATTCTTGAAGGTCGAACCACCGGTCTTCTCGCGCACCGGCTGCACCGTCTCGCGGTGATGCCGGACCTCGTCCATTCGCGTGCGGATCTCGTCGCGGGATGCGGGCTCGCCCTCGAGTTCGACCGCGGTGAAGATCAAGTCGGCGGCAGCACCGGAATGGCGGTAGGCATAGCGCATCTCGGCGTTCGACAGCAGATGCAGTCGCCCCTGCCGGTCGACAGCGCGCACTTCGCGGACGCGCTCGCGCGTCTCGGCGCCGTTGGCACCGGCATTCATGCGCAGCGCGCCACCCATCGAGCCGGGGATGCCGTGGTAGAAATGGAAGCCGCCGATCCCCGCTTCCAGCGCGACAGCCGCAACCCGCTTGTCGGGCGCGGCCGCGCCGGCGCGGATGGTCGCCGGCCCCGAAGCTTCGGCCTGCCCGAAGCCCTTTGCCGACAGCCGGATGACGACGCCGGCGATGCCGCCGTCGCGCACCAGGAGATTGGAGCCGATGCCGACGGGGGTGACCGGAATATCTTCCGGCAGCGCCTGCAGGAAGGCGGAGAGGTCTTCCTCGTCGGCTGGCTGAAACAGGATCTCCGCCGCCCCTCCGGCACGAAACCAGGTGATCTTGTCCATGCCGGCATCGGCCGTCAGCCGGCCCCGGATGCCGGAAAACCGATCGCCCAGACGGGCGAGGAGGCCCGCGCCATCGATGGATCGCGTGCGCGCCGTCATCCCGTGTGCTTGGCCTGCAGCGCCGCCAGTTCCTTCGGCAGGGCATAGGCCCATTGCGTGATCGAGCCGGCGCCGAGGAAGACGACCATGTCGCCCGGCCGCGCCAGCTGGTCGATCAGCGGCGCGATCTCGGCCGGTCCGTCGATGAGGCGGGCATCGCGATGGCCGCCGAGCTTCATGCGCTCGACCAGCATTTCGGAATTGACGAACTCGATCGGCTCCTCGCCAGCGGCATAGACCGGGGCGAGGATGACGGTGTCGGCGTCGTTGAAGCAGGCGGCAAAGTCTGCAAACAGGCTCTGCAGCCGGGTGAAACGGTGTGGCTGCACGACGGCGACGACGCGGCCGCTCGTCGAGGACCGCGCGGCCGCGAGGACGGCCTTGATTTCCACGGGATGGTGGCCGTAGTCGTCATAGATGTCGACGCCGCCGACCGAACCGGTATGGGTGAACCGCCGCTTCACGCCGCCGAAGGCGGCAAGACCCGTCTTGATGGCCTCGGCCGGGATGCCGATGCGATAGGCGACGGCGACCGCAGCGGTGGCGTTGGACACGTTGTGCCGCCCCGGCATGGGCAGGACGAGGTCGCGGATCTGCGTGGTCGTTCCGGTGACGCGGTCGCGCAGCGTGACGTCGAAGACCGACCGTGGCCCCTCGACGCGCAGGTTCTCGAAGCGAACGTCGGCCTGCGGATTCTCGCCATAGGTAATGATGCGCCGGTCCTCGATCTTGGCGACGAGGGCCTGCACTTCCGGGTGATCGAGGCACATCACGGCAAAGCCGTAGAACGGCACGTTCTCGACGAACGCGCGGAAAGCCTCGCGCACCTTGTCGAAAGTGCCGTAGTGGTCGAGGTGCTCGGGGTCGATATTGGTGACGACGGCGATGTCGGCCGGCAGGCGCAGGAAGGTGCCGTCGGATTCGTCGGCCTCGACGACCATCCACGGGCCCTCGCCCATCCTCGCATTGGTGCCGTAGGCGTTGATGATGCCGCCGTTGACGACCGTCGGGTCGAGACCGCCGGCATCGAGGAGCGTCGCGACCATCGACGTGGTCGTCGTCTTGCCGTGCGTGCCGCCGATGGCGATGGCATGGCGGAAGCGCATCAGTTCGGCGAGCATCTCGGCGCGGCGCACGACCGGCAGCAGGCGCTCGCGCGCGGCGGCGAGTTCCGGGTTGCTGCGGCGAATGGCGGTCGACACGACGACGACTTCGGCGAGACCGAGATTGTCGGCATGGTGGCCGATGTGAACGGTGACGCCCTTCTCGCGCAGCCGCTGGACGTTGGCGTTCTCGCTCTGGTCGGATCCCTGCACCGTGTAGCCGAGCGTGACGAGCACCTCAGCGATTCCCGACATGCCGATGCCGCCGATGCCGATGAAATGCACCGGGCCGATATTGGGCGGCATCTTCATGAGGGTCTCCGTTCGCAAAAGTCAGTTGCTGTTGGCTGTGCCGGACATAGACTCCACGACATCGGCAAGCAACCGCGCCGCATGGGGAATCCCCGTCGATCGCGCGGCAGCGGCCATCGCCGTCGCGCGGCCCTGATCGGCGGCAAGCCCTGCGATCAGGCCGGCGAGACGCTCCGGCGACAGGTCAGCCTGCGGAACGACCAGGGCGCCTCCCGCAGCCTCGATCAGGGCCGCATTCGCCGCCTGGTCGTGGTCGAGCGCATAGGGGTAGGGCACCAGGATCGCCGGGCGGCCGATCACCGCGATCTCCGAGACGGTCGAAGCACCGGAGCGGCTGACGACGAGCTGCGCTCGCCCGATGCGCTTGGCCATGTCGGTGAAGAAGGGTGAGACATCGGCCTCGATGCCCTCGGCGGCGTAGAAGGTGCGCACCCGCTCTTCCTGCTCGGGGCGCGCCTGCTGCGTGACGTGCAGCTGACGGCGCAGGTCCGCCGGCAGGGCCCGGATCGTCTCCGGCATGACGTCGGCGAAGAACTGCGCCCCCTGGCTGCCGCCGAAAACGACGAGGCGAAAACGCCCGTCAGAATCGCGCGCCTTGTAGTCGTAGCCCGCGGCTTCCAGAATCGCCGGTCGCACCGGATTGCCGGTGACGGTGATCTTCCCGGCATAGGCCTTGTCGGCATGCTCCTGCGGAATGCCGGCGGCGATCCTCGTCACCCGCGGCGCGAGAAACTTGTTGGCGCGGCCCATGACGGCGTTCTGCTCGTGGATCAGCGTCGGCCGTCCGGCACGCGTCGCCGCCATCATCGGCGGCACCGTGGGATAGCCGCCGAAGCCGACGACCACGGCGGGCCGGATCGTGCGAACCACCTGGCTCGCCACCCTGAAGCCGCGCCAGAGCGTCATCAACGACGACGCGACATGCAGCGGGTTCTTGGAGCCGAAGGTCGCGGACGGCACGACATGGATGCTCTCGACCGGAAACCGCTCGGCGTAGCGCCCTGCCCGCTCGTCCGTCGCCAGATGCACGGTGAAGCCGCGCGCGACGAGTTCGTGCGCCAGCGCCTCGGCCGGAAAGAGATGCCCGCCGGTACCGCCGGCGGAGAGAAGGATGGGTCCGTTCATGCGTGTCGCCCCGTCAGCCGGTGAGTGTGCGTGGCGCCTGTTATCACGAGAGGGCGCCCGCCAGTTACCCCGACAGACGACGAAAGAACGAAATCAGGTCGATGTCATTCAGCCTTGGCGATTGTCTGCCAACCGGCGGCGCCGGCTCTGCTCGATGTCGCGGTCGAGACTCCTGCCGACATAGCGCGTAACGAGGATCGCGCCGATGAGCAAAGTCAGGGCAGCAAGCACATAGAAAATGATCTCAATCGTGCATCCAGTCCTCGCAAGCGTCGCCGGGCATGAAGGTGAATATCGGGGCTAAGAACTAAGCTGCAAAGGCTCAGGACTGCGGCGACACCGTTGAAGTAGCCCGCCGTCAGCTTGATCTGTTGCTTTTCCGCCTCGCTGAGTTTCCGGTTGTCCGATGGGATGTCCTGCTCCGACATATCGGCCTCACATCGCCCCGAGCGCCATCGTCCGATCCATCAGCCGGTCGGTCTGCGAAGCGTTTTCCGGCTTGCGGCGGGTCAGGGCGAGGACGAAGCCGGCGGCGATCGCCACCGCCATCATCGACGAGCCGCCATAGGAGATGAAGGGCAGCGTCATGCCCTTGGCCGGCATCAGTTGCAGATTCACCGCCATGTTGATGATCGACTGCAGCCCGAACAGGAAGACGAGGCCGGAGATCGCCAGCCGCGTGAACGCGTCGCGCTGCGCCAAGGCGACGCTGAGGCCGCGGATGACGATGAAGCAGAACAGCGAGGCGAGAAGCATGCATGCGACGATGCCGAACTCCTCGGCGATGACCGAGAAGGCGAAGTCGGTGTGGCTGTCGGGCAGCATCCGCTTGACCGTACCCTCGCCCGGCCCCCGTCCGAGCCAGCCGCCGTGTAGAATCGCCTCGCGCGCCGTGTCGATCTGGAAGGTGTCGCCCTCGCCGGTGACGAAGCGGTCGATGCGGCTCGCCACGTGCGGAAAGAAGGAATAGGCGGCGAAGAAGCCACCGGCGGCGATACCGCCGAGCCCGACGATCCAGAGCCAGGGCATGCCGGCCATGAAGAACAGCCCACCCCAGGCGCCCGCCGTCAAGATGGTCTGGCCGAGATCGGGCTGAGCGACGAGAAGGGCGCAGACGATGAAGAGGAGAATGATCGCGAAGAGGTTGCCGGGAATGTCGGCGCGCCGCGCCTTTTCGGCAAAGAGCCAGGCGCAGATGACGACGAAGGCCGGCTTCATGAACTCCGAGGGCTGCAGCGACAGCGGGCCGATGTCGACCCAGCGCCGCGCGCCCTTGACCTCGGTGCCGAAGAACAGCGCGACGATCATCAGCGCGATCGAGGCGCCGAGCATGATCACCGCGGTCCGCCTAATGCCGCGGGGGGAGAGCATCGAGGTGAGGAGCATCACGAGGATGGAGGGGATCAGGAAGACCCCGTGCCGCTTGACGAAGTGGAACGGCTCCAGACCGATCTTCTCGGCCACGGGCGGACTGGCCGCGAAGGACAGGACGAGACCGCCGACCATGAGGATCAGGAAGGCGGCGAGGAACCATCGATCGACGCCCCACCACCAGTCCGCCATCGTTCCTCGCTTGACGCGGTTGGACATCGATCAGCCCTTCTCGATCAATTGGATTCCCGGAAGGCGCCCGACCGCCTCGCGGAATGTATCGCCCCGAACCTCGAAATTGCGGAACTGGTCGAAGCTCGCGCAGGCGGGCGACAGCAGCACGACTTCCGGCTGACCGGTGGCGGCGGCATCGCGCGCCGCATGGGCGACGGCGTTTTCCAGCGTTCCGAATATCTCGTAGGCAATGCCTTCGCCGAGCGTCGCGGCGAAGGCCGGTGCCGCCTCGCCGATCAGATAGGCCTTGGCGATGCGCGAAAAGAACGGGGCGAGCTTGGCGATGCCGCCATCCTTGGCCAGGCCGCCGGCGATCCAGTGGATCCGCTCGAAGGCGGCGAGCGCCGGCGCCGCAGCCTCGGCATTGGTCGCCTTGGAATCGTTGACGAAGAGAACCGCGCCGTCCCGGCCGATCTCCTCCATGCGGTGGGCAAGGCCTGGAAAGGAACCGAGCCCCATCGAGATCTCCGCCGGGGTCAGGCCGCTCGCCGCAAGGGCAGCGACCGCCGCAGCCGCGTTCTGGCCATTATGGCGCCCGCGCAACGAGCCGATGGTGGTGAGGTCGAAGCGCGCGACTTCCGTGCCGCGATGCATCTGAACGACGCTGCCGCCGTCGAAATAGGCGCCGTGCGAAACCAGCTGGTGGTGCGAGATGCGCTGGGAATTGCGTCCCTTGGCTGCGAGATCGTCGGCGATGCTGCGCCCATCCCATTCATCGATCCCGACGATCGCGGTATTGGCGTCGGCAAGGAGCCGCGCCTTGACCGCGGCGTAGTTCTGCATCGTACCGTGCCGGTCGAGGTGATCGGGCGTCAGGTTGAGGAGAATGGCTACCGAGGGCGCGATCCCCGGTGAGAGGTCGATCTGGTACGACGAACACTCGACGACGTAGAAGCGGTCCGGCGTCGGCGGGTCGAGGGTCAGGATGGCGACGCCGATATTGCCGCCGAGCTGCGTGTCGCGCCCGGCGGCGCGCAGGCAGTGCGCGATCAGCGCCGTGGTGGTCGACTTGCCGTTCGTGCCGGTGATCGCGATGAAGGGCGCCGTCGGCGCGTGCCGGGCGCGCTCACGGCTGAAGATCTCGATGTCGCCGATGACCTCGATGCCGGCGGTCCGCGCGAGTTCCACGGTCCAGTGGGGCTTCGGATGGGTCAGCGGCACGCCGGGAGACAGGATCAGAGCCGAAAAGTCGCTCCAGTCGGCGGTGCGAAGGTCCGCACAGAAGATGCCGTCCTTCTCGGCCGCCGCGACGCTGGCGGGGTTGTCGTCGTAGGCCAGGACCTCGGCGCCGCCCGCCAGCAACGACAGCGCCGTCGCCCGGCCGGATCCGCCAAGGCCGAAGAGCGCAACCCGCTTGCCGTCGAAGGTGGTGGCCGGGATCATCTCGCCCCCTACCGCAGCTTCAGGGTGGACAGGCCGACGAAGGCCAGCATGAAGGCGATGATCCAGAAGCGCACGACGACCTGGCTCTCGGTCCAGCCGAGCTTCTCGAAGTGGTGGTGGATCGGGGCCATGAGGAAGACGCGCTTGCCGGTCAGCTTGAAGCTCGCCACCTGGATGATGACGCTCATCGCCTCGATGACGAAGAGGCCGCCGATGATCGCCAGCACCAGCTCATGTTTGGTCGCGACCGCGATGGTGCCGACCATGCCGCCCAGCGCCAGCGAGCCTGTGTCGCCCATGAAGATCGCCGCGGGCGGCGCGTTGAACCAGAGAAAGCCGAGGCCTGCGCCAATGACGGCGCCGCAGACCACGGCGAGCTCGCCCGTGCCGAAGACGTAGTGAATCTGCAGGTAATTGGCGAAGTTCACATTGCCCGAGAGATAGGCAATGAGGCCAAAGGCGCCACAGGCGATCATGATCGGAACGATGGCCAGGCCATCGAGCCCGTCGGTCAGATTCACCGCGTTGCCGGCGCCGACGACGACGAAGGCGGCGAAGACGATGTAGAACATGCCGAGATCGAGGAGCAGCGACTTGACGAAGGGAAAGGCCAGCGAAGTGGCGAAGCTGCCGGTGCCGGCATAGGCGATCAGCGTGCAGGCGATGCCGGCGATCAGGAATTCCAGGCCGAGCCGCGCCTTGCCGGAAAAGCCCTTGTGCGACTGTTTCGTCACCTTGAGATAATCGTCGTAGAAGCCGATGGCGCCGAAGCCTACAGTCACGAGGAGCACGGTCCAGACGTAGATATTGCTGAGGTCGGCCCAGAGCAGGGTCGCGCCGATGATGCCCGAGAGGATCATCAGGCCGCCCATGGTCGGCGTGCCCGCCTTCTTGAAATGCGTCTGCGGCCCGTCCGCGCGGATCGGCTGGCCGCGCCCCTGGCGAATCTTCAGGGCGGCGATGATCGCCGGTCCGAACAGGAACACCATGATGAAGGACGTGATCATCGCGCTTCCGGTCCGGAAGGTGATGTATCGAAAGACGTTGAACGCCGCGATGTCCTCAGAGAAATGACCGAGATATTCCAGCATCGATCAGTTTTCCTGCGAGGTCGCTGCGTCGACGCCGTCTGGCGCCGTCAAGGGGGGATGGCCGGCCAGAAGGCCGGATACGATCGTGGAGAGACCGATGCTGTTGGATGCCTTGACAATGACGACGTCGCCGGAGTGAAGCTGACGCATCAGGCTTGCCCGAAGCTCATCTGCGCTGGCGTGCCATTCGCAGGCGAGGTCCCCGTCCAGCGCTTCGTCGAGGGACTTCATGGCCTCGCCGACGAGGAAGACCTTGTCCGCGGACGCGGACCGCAGGTCGTCGGCGAGGGCCGAATGCATCGCCGCCGCATGGGCACCGAGTTCCAGCATGTCGCCGAGCACGGCAATTCGCCGACCACCGTCACCAGGCGGCGTCGCGGACAGAACCGCGATGGCGGCGCGCATCGAGGTCGGATTGGCGTTGTAGCTCTCGTCGATCAGGACGATCTTGCCACCGCCCTGCACGTCGAGAAAATGGCGTTCGCCGCGGCCCTTGCCAGCGTGCCAGCTGGCGAGCGACGCGGCGCAGGCAGCGACATCGGCGCCGACAAGCGAGGCGGCCCCGAGAACGGCGACGAGATTTTCCGCGATGTGGCGGCCGGATGCGGCGAGAGCGAGATCGATCTCGGTGCCGGCGATCCGCGCCTCGACCCGCGCGCCCTCGGCGGACGGAGCATAATCGATCAGCCGGTAGTCGCAGTCGGGCCCTGCGCCGAATGTCTTGATCTCGGTCACGCCGGCGGCGCGCGCCATTTCGGAGAGAGGCCCGCATTGCGGGTCGTCGGCGTTCAGGAGGGCGACGCCGTCCGCCACCAGTCCCTCGAAGATCTCCGCCTTGGCGACGGCGATTTCGTCGAGATCGCGGAAATGACCGAGATGGGCGGGGGCGATGAGCGTGACGATGGCGACATGCGGGCGCACGAGCTTGACGAGCGGCCGGATTTCGCCGGGATGGTTCATGCCGATCTCGAAAATGCCGAAGCGCGTCTCGGCCGGCATCCGCGCGAGGCTCAGCGGCACGCCCCAGTGATTGTTGAACGAGGCCGCGGACGCATGCACGGAGCCGCAGGCCGCCAGCGCATGGCGGAGTGCCTCCTTCGTCGTCGTCTTGCCGACGCTGCCGGTGACAGCAACGATGCGCGCCTTCGAACGGGCCCGCGACGCCTCGGCAAGGCGTTCCAGCGCCTTGAGGACGTCGTCGACGACGATGATCTGGGCCTGCACGCGCCCGAGGGCCGGGAGTTTGTGCTTGGCGACGACGAGCACCCCCGCCCCGGCGGCAACGGCTGCGGTCAGGAAGTTGTGGCCATCGAAATTCTCACCCTTGATGGCGAAGAAAGCCTCGCCCGGCTGAAGGGTGCGGGTGTCGATCGAAATGCCGGTGATGCCGTCGGGCATGGCGCCGATCGGACGACCACCGGTGGCCTCGACGAGGGCGTCGATCTCCCATAGGAAATCGGTCATTGTCCGGCCTCCCGGATCGCGGCGCGCACTTCCTGATGGTCGCTGAACGGGAACACGGTGGTTCCGACCGTCTGGCCGGTCTCGTGGCCCTTGCCGGCGATCACGACGGTGTCGCCGGCATCGGCCGCCGCCACGGCATGCCGGATGGCGGCGTGGCGGTCGGCGATCTCCTCGGCACCGGGCGCCGCGGCGAGGATCTCGCCACGGATGCTGGCCGGCACTTCGGAGCGCGGGTTGTCGTCGGTGACGATGGCGATGTCGGCAAGGCGCGCGGCGATCTCGCCCATGATCGGCCGCTTGCCACGGTCGCGGTCGCCACCACAGCCGAAGACGACGATGACACGCCCGGTGGTGAAGGGCCGGACGGCCCACAGGACGTTCTCCAGTGCCTCAGGCTTGTGCGCATAGTCGACGAAGACCGGCGCGCCGCTTGCCGTGGTGCCTGCAAGCTCCAGTCGGCCGGGCGCGCCCTTCAGGTCCTCGAGGCTCTGCAGCGCCTGTCCGGACTCGACGCCGGTGGCGATCGCAAGTCCTGCGGCCACCAGCGCGTTGGCCATCTGGAACTCGCCCGCAAGCGGCAGCACGACGCGATGGATGCGGCCCTCGGCTTCGATCTCCGCGATCTGGCGGTGGCGCTCGTGTTCGAGGCGCTTGAGGGCGAGGAACGTGCCCTTGCGACCGACGGTCAACACATTGGCGCCGGACTGCAAAGCGGTTGCCCTCGCCCGGTCGGACCAAATGTCGTCGGCGAAGATGACCGCCGGCGCACCGGTCGGCAGGAGCGTATCGAACAGGCGCATCTTGGCGGCGAAATAGGCCTCGACGGTCGGATGATAATCGAGATGATCGCGGCCGAGATTGATGAAGGCCGCGGCAGACAGGTGCACGCCGTCGAGCCGGCGCTGGTCGAGGCCGTGGCTGGACGCTTCCATGGCCGCGTGCGTGACGCCTTCGGCAGCAAGTTCGGCCATCAGGCGCGCCAGCGCGATCGGGTCGGGCGTCGTCAGCGAGCCGTACTCGTCACGTCCCGGCGCGGTGACGCCGGTCGTGCCGATCGAGGCGGCGGGATGGCCGGCGGCGCTCCAGATCTGCCGCGTGAAGGCGGCGATCGATGTCTTGCCGCTGGTTCCGGTCACCGCGACGATCGTGGGCGGCTGCGCGCCGAAGAAGCGTGCCGCCAGCAGAGCCAGGGCGCGGCGCGAATCCTCCGCACGAAGGACGGGAAGGTCGGTGGCGAGATCAGTCCCGGCTTCGACCAGGATCGCGACGGCACCTTTCGCCTCCGCCTCGCGCACGAAGCTCGCCCCGTCGGCTTTCGAGCCGGAGAGCGCGGCGAACAGCGATCCCGGCTGGATGGCGCGCGAATCCGAGGACAGTCCGGTCACCGCGATGGTCCGGCCCTCCCCGCCCCCGGCGATCCCCTGCGCAAGCTCCGATAAATTCATTAACCATAACCCGCGTTAAGCTGGAAAGCCGGCGGTTGCCCGCCGGCCCGGAAGGCCCATCCTGGCCCCCAACCCGTTCTAGCCGTTAGTAGGAGACGAGCAAGGACTTTCCCCGATCGCCGAAATCGGGCTTCACGCCGAGCAGCGCCGCGGAGCGGCGGATGATCGCGCCGGCCGCCGGTGCCGCGTTCGAGGCAGCCGTGGCGCCCTGTCCGGAGCCCGGGACGGGCTGCGGCTCGTCAATCACGACGAGCGTGACATAGCGCGGCGCGTCGATCGGGAAGGCAGCGAGATAACCGTTGAAGCGCTTGTTGCCGATGTAGCGGCCGTTGACCACCTTTTCAGCCGTGCCCGTCTTTCCGCCGACACGGTATCCCGGCACCAGGGCCTGGCGGCCGGAGCCGTGCTCGCCGTTCAGCTCGAACATGTAGCGCATCTCGTCGCTGGTCTGCTTGCTGATCACCGGCACGGCCAGCTTCTGCGCTTCCTCGACGCTGCGGGGAAGGAAGGTCGGCGGGATCAGGTAACCGCCGTTCATCAGCGCCGCGGCGGCGACGGCCGTCTGCAGCGGTGTCGTCGAAATGCCATGGCCGTAGGAGATCGTCATCGAATTGATCTTCTTCCACTGCTTGGGCTGGGTCGGCGTCGCCACTTCCGGCAGTTCCGTCTGTATCCGCGACAGGAGGCCCATCTTGGTCAGGAAGGCCTTGTGACCTTCGATGCCGACGATGTCGGCCTCTCGGGCCGAGCCGACATTGGACGAGTACTGGAAGATTTCCGGCACGGTCAGTGGCCGGTGCTTGCTGTGGAATTCCTTGATGGTGAAGCCGGAGACGCGGAAGGGCTCGGTGCTGAAGACGTCGGTGATCTTTACCAGACCCGAATCGAGGGCCATCGCCGTGGTGAAGCTCTTGAAGGTCGAGCCCATTTCGAACAGGCCCGCCGACATGCGGTTCAGATTTTCCTTCTTCAGCGCTTCGACCGGATTGTTCGGGTCGAAATCCGGCATCGACACCATGGCGACGACTTCGCCGGTGGTCACATCGAGGATGATCCCCGCGGCTGCGATCGCCCGGTAGCGCACGATCGCGGCCGCCAGTTCGTCGCGCATGATGTGCTGGACGCGCAGGTCGATCGACAGTTTCACCGGCTCGAGTTCGCTGCTCGCGGCCAGACCGAGGTTCTGGATCTCGCGCAGTCCCTGGTCGTCGACATACTTCTCCATGCCGGCAATGCCCTGGTTGTCGACATTGACGGCACCGACGATGTGCGAAGCCGTGTTGCCGCCGGGGTAGAAGCGGCGCTTTTCGGTACGGAATCCGATGCCGGGAATACCGAGAGCAAAGATCTCCTGCTGCTGGCGCGGCGTCAGCTCGCGACGCAGCCAGACGAAGCCGGCGTCGCTGGCCAGCCGCGTGTGCAGGTATTTGGCGTCGAGATCGGGCAGGACGGAGCGCAGGAGTTCGCCGGCCTCGTCCGGATCGACGATGCGGCGCGGCTCGGCAAACAGCGAGGCCGTCTTGATATCGGTGGCCAGCACCTGGCCATTGCGGTCGACGAGGTCAGGTCGGGCCGCGACGACCTGCGCCCTGGCCTGATAGGCGCCCCCGTCGTTCGGCAGACTGCCCCACATCACCAACCGACCGCCGATGATCGCGTAGACGGAGCAGAACAGGCCGATGGCGATGATGAAGCGTTGCCGGTTGCGGGGCGCCTCGATCGGCCGGCGCCGGGAGAAGCTACGGCCCTGCGGGGTCGCCTGTGCAGGCGCGGCGTCGCCTGAGCCGAGAGAAGAGAGGCGGCGGGGGAGCTTGGGAAGCTTGATCATTACCGTACCAGGCTCTTGGAATTGTCGGCGTAGCCACCGAGGGTGTCGGTCCCGTTCGGGACAAGATTGATTGGCTCGGCAGGAAGTTCATCGGGCTCGACGATCTGTTCGGGCCGTAGCGGCTCCAGCGCCAGATCGGCCTTGAAGGCCTCGGCGAGCTGTTGCAGCCGGTCCGGCTGGTTCAGCAGGCTCCAGTCGGCCTCCAGAAGCGCGATGGTCTCGCGCTCGAGAGACGCTTTCCTCTCGACGACGTGGACCTGATCCTCGATCAGCTCGGCTTCGTGCTTGATCTTGAAGGTCCAGGCGGCGGCCGAGATCATGATGGCGATGAGAACGATGTCGATCGTCTTCAGCATCTCTCAGGCTCCTGTATCGGGTAGGTCGGCAAGCGACGGCAGATCGGCAAAGAGGCTTGCTGAGCGGACGTCGCGCGGGGCGGCGTCCGTTCGCGTGCCGGCGCGCAGCTTGGCCGAGCGCGAGCGCGGATTGCCCTCGATCTCGGCATCGTCGGCCGTGACCGGCTTGTTGCGCGAAACGAATGTAAGAGGCTTGGCAGCCATGTCGGGCAGATGCCGCGAGCCCGAATCCTGCTCGGAGCGCTCGCGGAAGAAGCGCTTGACCAGCCGGTCCTCGAGCGAATGGAAGGTCACGACCGCCAGCCGCCCGCCGGGCTTCAACACGTTCTCGGCAGCGATGAGCGCCCGCACGAGTTCGCCGAGTTCGTCATTGACGAAGATCCGCAGCGCCTGGAAGGTGCGCGTCGCCGGATCGATGCGATCCTTCGGCGCGCGCCCGATGACCTTGAGGACGAGACCGGCAAGATCGAGCGTCCGCTCGAACGGCCGCTCGGCGCGCCGCGCCTCGATCGCCCGTGCGATCCGGCCGGCCTGGCGCTCTTCGCCAAGGAAGTTCAGCACCCGGGCGAGGTCACCGACCTTCAGCCGGTTGACGACGTCGGCAGCGCTCGGACCAGAACGGCTCATGCGCATGTCGAGCGGGCCGTCCTTCTGGAAAGAGAACCCCCTGTCCGCCTCGTCGATCTGCATGGAGGAGACGCCGATATCGAGAACCACGCCGTCCACGAGCCCGCCCGCCTGCTCGCGGGCGATCTCGTCGAGATCGCCGAACCGGCCGTGCACGGGCTTGAGCAGACCAGCCGAGGCCTCTGCCATGACGGTCGCCGTCTCGATGGCGCCGGGATCGCGGTCGATGCCGATGACGCCGGCTCCCCGGGCCAGCAAAGCGCGTGAATAACCGCCGGCGCCAAAGGTGCCGTCGACGATCCACTGGCCGGGCGCAGGGTCAAGCGCGGCGACGACGGCGTCGAGAAGCACCGGAATGTGGCGCAAGGGTCCGCCCTCGCCGTGGAGTTCTCCCTCGCCGACGTGCACCATCATTCCGGCGCCGCCTTCGACGCGGACGCACTGCCCCGCATCGCCAGCAGACGGGCGCGCGCCTCGGTCCTGTGCGCTTCGAACTGCGCCGGCTCCCAGAGCTGAAAGAACGTGTTGCGACCGACGAAGGTCACCTTGTCGGTGATGCCGGTATGGGCGCGGACGAAGTCGTTCACCGTGATCCGCCCTTCCTGGTCGAATTTCAGGAAGGCGCCGTCCCCGTAGGTGAAGAGCGACATGTCGGCATAGGCTTCGCTGAACGGGTCTTCCGCTTCCAGTCGCTGTTCGTATCGCTGCAGCAGGTCCATGCCGCCGACGTCGATCGCCGGACTGCCGAGCGACTGCATGGCGTAAAGCTCCTTGAAGCCGCGCTGCGCAAGAATCTGGCGGAAGGCGGCGGGTACCGACACCCTGCCCTTGGCGTCGATATTGTTGACGCTGTTGGACAGGAACCTGTCCATCACGCCATTCGTCCGCCAGCAACCATGTCATCTCGGCCCCCGCCGGTCCGGCCTAACGCCGACAAAAATTAACCATCCGCCACGCGCGTCTCTGCGTGTGGCGCACCCTCCGATCTCTTCGGAGTTGCATCGATAAGGACGTGATAAGGGCGCGAAAGAGCGCTGTTCTGACGGGTCGAGGGATAACATGGGACCATATGGGCGTCAATGGGATTGGGCCACACCAGGCATGGGATGGAGCACCTGATAATCATGGCCTGATAACCTTAACGGCCTATTAATATTCGGATATTTGGATTGGCGCACCCCTTGCGCCTGCCCGATCGACCGGAGCGTGCACTGCACTCGTCCGCGGGTGAGACCGTAAGTAGAACATCCGGAATCGCTTCGATAAAACAAGGAGGTGCCGCTGGCGTGCCGTTCACATGCGTGAACAGTCCCTGCAATTGAAGGTTGAAGATCGTAAGGGATGGCTGCAAATTATTTTGCCAGCCAAAGGCATCTGGACCCGCGTCCGACGAACAGGGGAGCGAAGGACAAAGGGAGATGCCAGTCGGCCTGTAAGCCGGGTTCTGTCGGCAGCGAACTGCCGGGCGACCATTCCTCTGGGACAGCGCTTGCGCGCCGCCTCGAGCAACCCACCCGGACGACCGGCCCGGAGAAAGGCTGGCGGTTTCCCGCCACGTCGTCCCTATTCGGTCTTGCTCCCGGTGGGGTTTGCCCTGCCACCCCTGTTGCCAGGGGTGCGGTGGGCTCTTACCCCACCGTTTCACCCTTACCCCGCCAGCGCTTCGCTCCTCTCCCATGTCAGCCCATGCGGGCGTCCGATGGCGGCGAGCGAACCGCAGGCGGGGCGGTTTATTTTCTGTGGCACTTTCCCTAGGGTCACCCCCGCCGGGCGTTACCCGGCACCGTTTCTCCGTGGAGCCCGGACTTTCCTCCCCCGTCGTCTTTCGACATGTGACGGCAGCGGTCGCCCAGCCGACTGGCGCGCGTTACCTGGGCGGGGGGGCCGGCGAAGTCAAGCCGTACGGATCGCGCCGCGACTGCCGCCCTGTGCCGCAAGCGGTGAGGAGGCGAGCGCACCCAGCAGCCTGTAAAGGGTGGTGATCGTCGACATGTCGGCGATCCCGTCGACCTTGCACGGCCTGAAGTGCTGCTGGAAGGCGATCGTGACCGCCCGCGTGCGCTCGTCGAAATCCCCTGTCGGGTCGATGCCGTAGCCGTAGGCGGCCAGCATCGACTGGAAGGCTGCGACGGGCTCGCCGGAGTCGCCGCGGCCAAAGAAACGACCGCCGCTCAGCCTCTCCGGCCGGACGAAATGGCCAAGGCCTGCGGCCGCAAGGTCCGCCCAGGGAAAGAGTTCGCCTGGATCCTGCTTGCGGCCCGGCGCGACGTCGGAATGGCCCAGCACGTTCTCGGGCGGGATCGCATGGCGCCCGACGATGTCCAGGCCGAGTGCGAGGACAGATGCCACCTGCGCCGGCGGATAGGCCCGGTACCCATGCTCATGACCGGGATTGACGATCTCGATGCCAATCGATCGGGAATTGATGTCGTCCCGGCCCCGCCAGTCGCCGGCTCCGGCGTGCCAGGCCCGATCGGCCTCGCAGACCAGTTGGACGACCCCCCCGTCCTCCTGGATGAGATAGTGGCTGGATACCTGGCTCCGTTCCATGCACATCCAGCGCAGCGCGCTTTCGCCGTCGGCCATGCCCGTATAATGCATGATCAGCATTTCTGGCCGGGAATGCCCGCGCCTCTCGCCGAAGTTCGGCGACGGGCGCAGTCCATCGACAAGCCCGCTATCGGCGATCATGGCGCGCGGCCCTTCGCGACGATGGCATAGGCAGCGTTGATCGCCTTCATCCGCTCGATGCCGATCGCCATGAATTCGTCGGGGACACCCCGCGCGGCAAGGCGGTCCGGATGATTTTCCTTGACGAGTTCTAGATAGCGGGCCCGCACCCGCTCCGTCCCCTCGCCCGGATCGAGACCCAGAACCGCGAACGGTCCGTCACTGCCGGTCGCGACATGGCGGTAGCGGATGGACGCGAACTCCGCTTCCGTCAGTCCGAAGACGACGGCGATCTGGCGAAGGAACGCCAACTCGCGCGGATGCACCATGCCGTCGGCCTTGGCGATATGGAAGAGACCGTCGAGCACGTCCGCCAGCAACGCGCAGCTCCGCTCGCCCTCGTCGCAGAGCGCCGCCATCTTCGCCGCATAGGCCTCGTAACCCGCGATATCACGCCTCGCGAGATCGTAGAGGCGGAAGACGTTGCGCATTTCGTCGGCGGGGATCGAAAAAATCTGCTGGAACGCCGCAATTTCGGCCTGACTGACGACGCCATCGGCCTTGGCCATCTTCGCCGACAAGGCGATCATGGCAACGGAAAACGCAACCTGACGCCGCTTTTCCTTGTCTGAGTCAAACAATGCGTGAATGCGTTCCAGGAGAGCATCCAGCGTCTGCATGCCCTGCGACGGCAGGGCCTGCACCAGCGCACCGAGACTCCATACGATCTGCATTGCGTCTTCCACGGCGCTACCCTACCCGGCCTTCTCGTGCCTAGAGACCGAAATCGACCAAAAGGTGATTCCGCCACTTTGCTGAAGGTTGGGCCCGCCTTGCGAAAAACGCGCCACATCGTCAAGCGACGCCCATAGTCGGGAGGCGATCGCCAAAAAGCAAGGCGCAGCGACGCGCGAGATCGTCGCGCGTCGGAGATCGCGCCTTAGTTGGCGGGTGCGGTCGTTGTGTCGGTGGCGGGCGGGGTGGTTGCCGGCGCCATGGTGTCGGTGGCAGGCGCGGTCGTTGTCGCCGGCGGCGGCGTGGTCGCGGCATTGTCGTCCGAACCGGAGCAGGCCGAGAGCGCGAGAACGACGCCAGCGAAGCTGACGAGCAGAAGCTTGTTCATGGATACACCTCGATTTGGGCCAAGTGGGCGGCAGACGGCGCCTTCGAGCGCCTTGCCAAAACAAATATAAGGCGCGCTCCGCCACGCCGCCCGTCGGGGCGATGACAAATTGTTGCGCAGCTGCATCATATGAGAGCCCTCATCTTCAGCAGCCGCCGCTTGGCAAGGCGGTGAAACTCGTTAACCATCCCGTGCAAGGCTGCCGCCACTCCAAGACAGTCCGCCACTCGACAGGTGCCGATTTTGACGATGTTTCCTATGCCAGCGCCGACCGATCCCCTGTCCGCCTCCCGCAGGCGGTCTTTCGCCGGCATGTGGGCAATCCCGTTGATCCTCCTGGTCGGCCTTGCCCTGGGTGGATGCACGTCGGCGAGCCTCGACGGACCGGATCTCGGCCTCTCCGACCCGACGGATCCCGACCCGCGGCGCTATCCGGTGCACGGCATCGATGTCTCCAAGTATCAGGGCGAGATCGACTGGGACGCAGCGGTGAAGGGCGGCGTCGCCTTTGCCTATATCAAGGCGACCGAGGGGGGCGACCGCGTCGATTCCAAGTTTGCGGCGAACTGGCGGGCGGCGAGTTCCGCCGGCATGCCCCGCGGCGCCTATCATTTCTTTTACCACTGCCGCAGCGGCGCCGAACAGGCGCGCTGGTTCATCGCCAACGTCCCGCGCGACCCCGAGGCGCTGCCGCCGGTGCTCGATGTCGAATGGACACCCGATTCGCCGACCTGCACCAAACGCCCGCCCCGCGAGGATCTCGTCGCAGAGATGAAGGACTTTCTCGACACGGTCGAAAACCACTACGGCGTTCGCCCGGTCATCTACGCCCCCATCGACGTGCACCGTGATCGCCTTGTCGGCACCTTCGCGGGCCACGAATTCTGGCTGCGCGCCGTCAAGGATTTCCCGGGCAATGTCTATACCGACCGCCCCTTCCGCTTCTGGCAGTACACGGCGACGGGGTCGGTGCCAGGCGTTCGCGGCGAGGTCGACCGCAACGCCTTCTCAGGGTCGCGGGCCGATTGGGCGAAATGGGTCAAGGCCCGCCGGCCGCGGGGGCGTTGATCGCGCCGGACACGCTCGCGTTCTTCAAACCGCCATCTTGTCTGGAGATAAGATCGCGCGATTTCCAACGACCGCCGTTCCCGAAGGACCGACCGCCCATGCCGTTTCCACGCCGCGCCGCCGCTGCCCTCGCACTGACCCTTGCCGTTCCCTCGCTCGCCTCCGCCCAGACCGCGGGCTGCGGGGGTGATTTCGGAAACTTTCTGGCGGGAGTCCAGCAGGAGGCTTTGGGTTCAGGCATCTCCGAGGACGCGGTGCGGCGCTCGATGGCGCGCATCGGCTCCGCGCCGGATGCAAAGGTTCTGAGCCGGGACCGGTCGCAGGGCGTCTTCAGCCAGACCTGGGGCGAATTTTCGGGCCGCATGGCCAACGCCTCGCGCCTGAAGCAGGGCAAGGCCAATCTGCAGAAATACGCCTCGACCTTCACCCGCATCGAGGCAGAGACGGGCGTCCCCGGCCCCGCCATCGCCGCCTTCTGGGGCCTTGAGACCGACTATGGCGCCGTCCTTGGCGACTTCAACACGTTGTCGGCGCTCGCGACCCTTGCCCATGACTGCCGCCGTCCGGAGCTTTTCCGGCCGCATCTCATCGCCGCGATGCGCGTCGTCGATGCCGGCTATCTCGCTCCCGAGCAGATGAAGGGTGCCTGGGCCGGCGAACTCGGCCAGACGCAGATCCTGCCCGAGGAATATCTGAAGTTTGGCACCGATGCCGACAACAACGGGACCGTCGATCTCCTCTCCGATACGCCCGACGTCTTGGCCACGACGGCGAAGTTCATGCAGTCACTCGGCTGGCGCGCCGGCGAGCCCTGGCTCGAAGCGGTGACGGTGCCGGAGAATTTCCCCTGGGAGCGCGCCGCTCTTGTCAACAAGGAGCCGCGCAGCGAATTCGCCGCGCTGGGGGTCACCAAGGCGGATGGCAGCGCGCTGGAGAGCGACGCCCTCCCGGCCGCGCTGGTGCTGCCGATGGGTCGCGGCGGGCCGGCCTTCCTCGCCTTCCCCAACTTCGACGTCTACCTCGCCTGGAACAACTCGCTCGTCTACTCGCTGACCGCCGGATACTTCTCGACCCGCCTCGCCGGCGCGCCGCCGGTCGACATGGGCTCGCCGCAGCCTGGCCTCTCCGTCGACGAGATGAAGGCGCTGCAGTCGAAACTTGCCGGGCGCGGCTACGAGGTCGGCAAGGTCGACGGCATTCTCGGCGGCAACACCCGCAATGCCGTCCGGCAGGAACAGATCCGGCTCGGCATGCCTGCCGATGGCTGGCCGACGGCCGACCTGCTGGCGGCCATCTAGTCTGACATCTGCCGCGTCAAGGTACGAGCGGACCGGCTGCGTTGTCTGCCGCCGGGGCCGGGGCGCCGATGCTGGTCCGGCACGGCCTCGGACCGCCGAGGCTGACGCCTCTCGATGACCCCACCACACCGTGATCGGCATCTGGATTGCGCCCCGCCCGCCGGGCGCCTACGCCCGTCCGGCGAACGGCAAGGAGACAATCGTCATGCGTTTGATTCTGGCAGCAATCATCGGCTCCGCGCTCTATATGGCCCCGGCTTGCGCCGCGGACCTCGCCCTCACCATCGAGGGCGCCCGCAGCACCGATGGTACGGTGGCGATCTGCCTCTGGTCGGACGGCCAGAACTTTCCCGACTGCGCCAAGTCGCGCACCGCGGAACGCCGCGAGATCCCCGCAGGTGCACTCGGCCGCTCGATCGTCTTCGAGGGGCTTAAGCCCGGCACCTTCGCCATCACCGCGCTTCACGACGAGAACGACAATGGCCGGCTCGACACGAACCTGATCGGTATCCCGAAGGAGGGTATCGCCGTTTCCAACGATGCCATGCCGAAATTCTCCGCGCCGCGCTTCGCCGAGACGTCCTTCGCGCTGACCGGCGATGCGAGCCAGCGCATCACTCTCGTCTACCGCTAGCGTTTCGGGCAATTTTCGGGGATCGCGCGAAACGTTGGCTCTCAAATTGCCGCGCCGGATACTGCGAAAAACCGATTCCCACTTCTTCGCCCGGCGCTCTGGGCAGGACTACGACCACTCGAAGCCGAGCGGCGCCTCCCTGAAGGCGAAGCGATCGAGATGCGTCGCGACGACCCCCTTCATGCGCTCCAGGACGGGCCGGATCGTCTGCCGTGATGCCGACCACCAGGGCCTCCGGCTCTGCCCGCATGACCCCAACGGCTTCTGGGAAGCGCACGGTACCTTCGTCCGGCGTGAGGGTGACATCGAGCTTGTCCGCCCAGTGCTTGCAGAGTTGCTGCAGGTATCGGCTGGCATTTGCGGTCGGAACGCGCGCGGCGGATTCGGCCATGGTCAAAGCCTCTCGATCTTGCGCGCGACCTCGTCGATCATGGCAGCGATGTCGAAGGCAATCTCCTTGTCGGCGCTCGCCGTTGCAAGCCGCTGCTGCAATGCCATTTTGAGGTTCTGCATCGCGCGGCGGATCGGCGCGGAATCGGTCCTTTCGCTGAACTGCGCGAGCGCCGCCAGCCGTGCCATGGCGACGTCGACCGCATCGCGGTTGTCCGCGAGATGCTGGCGCCCCTCCCCGGTGATGGCGAGCAGCTTTCGCGCGCCGTCCGACTTCTGCTCCTCGACCAGGCCCATATCGCCGAGCAGAGTGAGGGTCGGATAGACGACGCCGGGGCTGGGTGCATAGGCCTTGCCGCTGCGGGCCTCGATCTCGCGAATGAGATCGTAGCCATGCCGGGGCTGCTCCTCGATCAGCTTCAGCAGCACGAGCCGAAGCTCGCCGCCGTCGAAGACACGCTGACGGCGCCCCTCTCGACCAAATCCGCGCGGCGGCTCGTCCGCGCCCCGGCGGGGGCCATGAGGGCCGGCGTGCCGATCATCCCGGCAACCGCGGCTGAGGGGAGAATGGGAGTGATGATGATATCCAAACATGTACGATCGCTCCAATGTATCTTGGAGCTCTAAGATATATCTTAGATAGGGCGCGTCAAGTCCGCTTCCTGTCGATGCTGTTCCCGGTCTTCGGTCTATTCCGGCACCGTCACGACAACAGGTCCGGGGTCCGGGCGCCGCGCTCGCCGACATGTCGAGGCCATGTTTCGGCGTGCGCCGCCGGCTCCTTTGGCAAGGCCTCGCCTCGCCCGTCCATCGCGGACCGGCCGGCAGCCCGTCTCAGCCGCTGGCGGCGCCGTGCCCGCTTGATCGCCCGAACCCGCAGCCGCAGCCATTGCCAGACGTCCTCGGCGGCATCCCTGCCCCGCCCCATCTGGGACCGCGGGGCGGCGTAGACTTCGGCCAGCGCCTTGCGAAACTCGGTGATTCCGTAACGGGCCTCGCCCTCGATCCGCCGCATGATGAACATCCATGCCGGCGAGACCAGAAGCGTCACCGCCGTCACTGCGATGGCAAGGCGGTAGACGTCGTCGCCGATCGCCCCGGAAGCGAAGGCGGCGGCCGCGAGAATGAATGAGAACTCGCCGATCTGCGCCATCGCCAGCCCCGCCTCCACCGCCGTCTTGTGCGGTAGGCCGGCCAGCCTGATGAGGGCGATGTTGAACACCGTCTTGGCGACGACCACGAACAGCGAGGCGATCAGGACGAGGCGCCAGTTCTCGGCAATGAAGGTCAGATCGATCAGGAGGCCGATCGACAGGAAGAAGACGACGAGAAGAACGCTCTGGATCGGTTCGATCACCGGGATGACCCTGCCGCGCAGCGTCGACGAGCCGATCACGAGGCCTGCGATGAAGGCGCCATAGGCCGGCGACAGGCCAAGGACGCCCGAGATGGACGCGGCGGCAAAGCAGAAGGCGATAGAGCCGAGCGCCAGGATCTCGACATTGTTTTCGACCGCCGCGGCGAACGACCATCGCAACTTGGGGCGGCGCCCGAGATACCAGAGCAGCACCGCCAAGAGGCCGACGGCCACCGCGATCTTGACGACGATGCCGAGCCAGCTGGCCTCGCTGCTCCCGCCCAGAGACGTCGCCAGGATCAGCATCGGAACCACCGCGATGTCCTGCGCGATGAGGACGCCGACGGTGATCCGGCCGACATCGGTTCTCAGCTCGCCGATCTCCTCCAGCACCTTCATGGCCACCACCGTCGACGACAGAGCGATGATGAACCCGAGGATGATGGCCTCGGGATAGGTCGCGGAAGAGACGGCCTTCAGGCCGAAGGAGATCGCCATCGCCGCCAGAAGCTGGCCGCCCGCGATCTTCATCGCCGGCTTCAGCGTCTGCACGAAAGCTTTCAGCGACAACTCCATGCCGATGAAGAACAAGAGCATCAGGACGCCCATTTCGGCCAGGGCCGATACATTGGCGGAATCGCCGATCACGCCGAGACCCGTCGGCCCGAGAGCGACGCCTGCGAGAATGAAGCCGACCATCGGCGGCTGCTTCAGGCGCATCAGAAACAGCCCGGCCGTCACCGCGACGACGATGACGAAGGCCACCTGGACCAGACCTGTGCCGTGCGCCGCCGCTTCTTCCAAGACGCATCTCCCCGTAGCGGCCGACAGCCCCTGCCCCCGCAGCGAGGGTTAGGAACCAACACTGCGGCTCCATCATGGTGCGTTGCGGGATAAGGATTGGTTGCGTACGGCAGGAAGCGGAGAATGAACCTTCCAATCCCCGGCGAGTTGCATAACGCAAGCCAGGAGCAACAGATGATCGACAGGACCATGCCGAAGGACGACTTTGCAGATCTCGACCGGGAGGGGCGGCTGCGGAGGCTTCGACGCATCGCGAGGATCGCCCGGCTGATGGACACCGCGGTCGGCATTCCCTTCACCCGCATGCGCTTCGGACTGGATTCGGTGCTCGGCCTTGTTCCCGGTATCGGCGACGCCGCGGGCGGTCTGGTCGGCCTCTACATGATCAACGAGGCGCGCCGCCTGGGCCTGCCCACGCACAAGCTTCTCGCGATGGCAGGCAATGTCGGCGTCGACACGATCGTCGGCTCTGTGCCGCTTCTCGGCGACATCTTCGACGTCTACTTCAAATCGCACCGGCGCAATGCCAATCTCATCCTCGACCATTTTGGCGACGACGGCGCCGATCTCGGCCCGCGAGAGATGAAAGACATCACGCCCAAGCGCTGAACGTCAGGCGGTTAGGGAGAGGGCCGGCGTTCGCATGACGGGAGGCTCGCAGGGCGCGGGCTCGAGCTGTTCGGTAACCCGCACGAGAGCGAGATAGCAGAGGGGATCGATGGATGTGCCGATCTCCCGCGCCATGATCCCAAGAGCCGTCGATAAAGGGATCGCGGCGCGGTACGGCCGCTCCGCGGTCAAGGCATCGAAAATGTCGGCCGCAGTGACAATGCGCGTCTCGATCGAGATGTCCTCGCCTTTCAATCCCCGCGGATAGCCGCTCCCGTCGAGCTTCTCGTGGTGGCTGCCCGCAATCGAGGCCATCCCCGAGAAGACGGCGATGCGCGACAGAATTGCTTCGCCACGCGCCGAATGGTCCTTCATCAGCACCCACTCCTCGTCATCGAGCTTGGCTGGCTTGTCGAGGATCTCGTTGGAGACGCCGAGCTTGCCGATATCGTGCAGCAGGGCTGCGCGCACCAGCCAGCGACGGCGCGCGTCGGGCATATCCATCTCGCGGGCGATCAGATCCGTGAACAGCGCCACGCGCTTGCTGTGGCCACTGGTAAAGGGGCTCTTGGCGTCGATGACCTGGGCGAAACCGTCGGCGATGTCGTCAAGAAGATCATCGTCTACCGTCCGCATCTCGCCGCTCGGCTCCAGATCGTAGACACGTGCCTCGATATCGGGACTGCCGAGGGTCTCCCAGAAGGACGACCTGTCGCCCAACGATTGCAGCACGGCGACGAGCGCGGGGTCGAACCATGTTCCCGACCGCCGGGAAACTTCGCGCAGGGCCGCCTTCGCCCCAGCAGCGGTATGGAAGACGTCGACGACCTGTGCTAGAAGGGCAATTCGTGCCAGCAGCGAGATCCTGTCACCGGCAAGGCCGAGTGGCTGGCCGCCGCCGTTCCAGTGCTCGTCGAGAGCAAGGATCGCCTGCGAGACGGCGGCAGAGAACCCCATCTGGCGGGCGATGTCGGCGCCGCGGTGGCACCGCGTCTCGATCAGCTCGTGCTCGATGCCGCCGCCGTTCATCGCGAGGTTGAGAATGGTCTTCAACCGTGTCGCGAGCCCCGACTTCACCGCGGTGTTTGACACGACAAAGCGCAGGATCTGCGGCAGGCTGTCGTCGATGAGCTTGACGTTGCGCTTGAAGGTCTGGTCGTTGGAGACGTAGAGCTGGCATATCCGCGCGGCATTGCTGCTACAGCCCAGATCCTTGAGCAACAGCGCATAGTAGAGATCGGACAGGTCCGTAACGGTGAGGCCGAGGGCCTCGCCGACATGCATGCCGATCCAGCAGCAGCGCACGCTATGGCCCGCCGGCTGCCCGTCCGTCATATCCAGGGCGTGGCTGAGAGCACTGATGATCTCGGCCAGGCGGAGGGTCGAATCCCCCTGTTCGATCGTGTTCGCCGTTCGTCGCAAGGTGTCGTTCATGTCGCTAGCATTAGCATCCAATTGCTGACGTGCGGCTTACGCTAAGCCATCCCGGAACGGCCACTTCGCTGGTAGGGTTAACCGATTGACTTCATGCCTCCATTGCAGGCGACACGAAACACACCGCCCGCCAATGCACCTAGTCAACAAAACAAATATTAAAATTATCTTATCAATTCCTCCATTTGACGGCCAATGCTTCGTATTTATACTTTTAACTTCGCGCAGGAGTTTGCATGACCGACAATCGAAGCGTGATCGATCTCGGCTCAAGGGACGTGCTTGAGGCTAAAAAGCGGCTTGAGGCGATTGTCTCCAGTGCAATGGATGCCATCATTACTGTCGACGAGCGGCTGGAGATCATCCTGTTCAATCCGGCAGCGGAACTGATGTTCGGCATTGCGAGCAACAAGGCGGTCGGTCTGCCGATCTCGACCTTTATCCCACTCAGATTCCGCGACGGCCATGACCAGCATATCCGTCGCTTCCAAGACACCGGTGTCACCGGGCGGCGCATGGGTGCCCTCGGCGCGATCAGCGGGATGCGCTCGAACGGCGAAGAGTTTCGAGTGGAGGCGTCGATCTCGCAGATCGATGTCAGCGGCGAGCGGCTCTCGACTGTCATCCTGCGCGACATTACCGAGCGGCTCGCCAACGAGGAGGCGCGTATCCTCCTCGCCCGCGAGGTCGACCATCGCGCCAAGAACGCTCTTGCCGTCGTCCAGGCGATCATCGCCCTGACCACTGCAGACACCAAGGAGGAGTTCATCGCCGCCATCAGCGGACGCATGGACGCGCTCGCCCGCGCCCACAGTCTCCTGGCGCAGAACAGCTGGAAGGGCGGCGACCTGGTGAAGATCGTCGCCGACGAGACGGAGGCCTATCACAGGCCGGGTCAGATCGTCTTTCGCGGCGGCAACGTCGTCGTCACCGCCAATGCGGTCCAGCCGATCAGCCTTCTCGTCCACGAACTGGCGACCAATGCAGTGAAATACGGTGCCCTTTCGAGAGTTTCGGGCAGGGTCGAGGTCGCCTGGAACGTGATGCCGGGAGGAGACCTTGAAATGCGCTGGACCGAGTCGGGCGGTCCGGCTGTCAAGCGATCGGCGTCGACCGGTTTCGGCACGACGCTGATCAAGACCGTGCTGCGTCAGCTCGAAGGCGAGGTCAATACCGAGTGGTCCGAACAGGGCATCCTGGTTCGGATCCGTCTGCCCAAGGCGGTCTTCAAGCTTCTTCGCAAGGAGCCCGTGACGCAGCGGGACGATCCGGAAAACGGGGCGGACCCATCGAAACAGCTGCCGCAACTGATGATCGTCGAGGATGAACTGCTTGTCGCCATGGGCATGGCGACGGGACTGCGCTCTCAGGGCTGGGACATCATCGGCCCCGCAGGTTCGCTCGACGAAGCCTATCGCCTGCTCTCCGGCGAGATCCAACCCGACGTCGCCATGCTGGATATCAACCTCAATGGCACGCCCGTCTATCCCCTCGCCGGTCTCCTGCAGACGCGCGGCATCCCTTTCCTGTTCTGCAGCGGCTACGAGACTCCCGATCGCGAGCCGCGCTTCCAGCACTGCCCGCTCGTGCGCAAGCCTGCAAACCTGCGCATCCTGGACCAGGAATTGCGGCATCTCGTCAGCAACCATGCTGGCAGCAGAAGCGACATGGCGATTTAAGACGCGCTTACGGCGCCGATGGGTTGACGGTCGCGGCGCCTACTCGCCCATCGTCTCGAGGCTTGCATAGCCCTCCGGCTTGCCGCCGGCATCGAAGGGCGTCGTCACCTCGACGAAGGTGTCGGGATAGAAGCCGTTGAAGCGCGTGCGCAGCGACATCGAATAGGCGCCGATATGGCCGATCTCGATCCAGTCGCCGGTATCGACCGTCTCCGGCAGCCAGAACGGCCGTGACAGGATGTCGACGGAATCGCAGGTGGCGCCGCAGACGCGAAATGGCGCGATCACCTTGGCGTCGCCATTGCGGCGGGTGCGGGCCGGGTCGGGGATGAAGCGCGCCGGCAAGGTGATCTTGCCCGTCCAGGAATCCGACAGCGAGGCCCAGATGCCATCGTTGATGTAGAGCCGCCGCCCCTTGCGCAGGAGCACCCGGACGATCAGCGAAAAGGCGCGTGCCACGACGACGCGCCCCGGCTCGGCGACGAGCGGCGTTTCGGAAAAGCCCCAGCCGTCGATGTCGCCGCGCAGCCGCGACATGATCTGACCGATGCCGGGCATATCAGGCTTCTTCGATTTCGGATCATGGCCGTATTCGGCGGGAAACCCGCCGCCGACATCGAGACCGGCAAGCGGCACGCCGGCCCGCGAGCGCACCCAATGCGCCGAGCCGAGCGCCCGCTCATAGGTTTCGGGATCCTGGATCTGCGACCCCACATGGAAGCAGATGCCGACCTTGAAGCCGATCCTGTGGCAGCGCTGCAGGAGTTCGACAGCGTGCGCGGGCGCGGCGCCGAACTTCTTCGACAGCTCGTAGGCCGCGCTGCCCTTGGTCTGGATGCGGATGAAGAGGGTGATCGTCGCGGGATCGAGATCCAGCGCATGGACGATCCGGAGGATCTTGGCGACCTCGTCCTCGTGGTCGAGCGCCATCACGCGAATACCATAGGTCTCGAGCGCCAGGCGAATATCGGACTGCGCCTTGACCGGGTGCATGTAGAGCATCTCGGCATCCGGTGCGACGGCGCGCACGGCCGCGAACTCTCCGGGCGAGGCGACGTCGAAAATCTTCACGCCGGCCTTGGCGAGGGTCTCCAGCACCATCGGTTCGCCATTGGTCTTCACCGCATAGGCGGTGTCGCCGGGAAAGGCCGCCATGAAGCCGGTGACGTCCTCGACGAGCACGTCGGGCCGAAAACAATAAACCGGGACGTCCGGGCGCATGGACAGCGCCGCCGCCTTGGCGTTCTCGAATTTCTGCATGGCGGATCTCCCTGGCTGCCCCCGGTTTTCCCGGAAATTTCCGAGTCGCGCCGCCGGCCGTTTTCCGTGCGCGGAAACGGGTGGCATGCGAGGCCGTCATCTGCAACACCTCTGGCTCTCCCGAGGAAAGTCAGACCGTGGCCACCACACCCCCGCTCCCGTCACGCGCCGCAACGACCGCCAACCTTCCGGTACTGGCGATGAATGGCCGCCTCTGGACGCTGCTCCTGCTGCTCGGGCTTCTCTGGGGCGGCTCGTTCTTCTTCACGCAGATCGTCCTGCGCGAGATCCCCCCTCTGTCGCTGGTGGCCCTTCGGGTCGGGCTTGCGGCCCTTGCGCTGCTCGGCTTTCTTGCGCTGCGTCGCATAAAGCTGGCGCCCCTGCGGGAGCGGGCGGGCGCCTTCCTTCTGCT
Source organism: Aureimonas sp. SA4125 (assembly GCF_019973775.1). NCBI lineage: Bacteria > Pseudomonadati > Pseudomonadota > Alphaproteobacteria > Hyphomicrobiales > Aurantimonadaceae > Aureimonas > Aureimonas sp. SA4125. Next base: position 3,324,842 of record NZ_AP025032.1, read on the forward strand.
CGGGCTCCTCAACAACGCGATCCCTTTCCTGCTGCTCGCGATCGGCCAGAAGGCGATCGGTGCCGGGCTTGCCTCGATCCTGAACGCGACGACGCCACTCTGGACGATCCTCGTTGCCGGCATGGCGCTAAGCGACGAGCGGCTGGACGGGCGGAAACTTGCCGGCATCGTCCTCGGCATTCTCGGCGTCGCCGTCCTTGTCGGACCGGAAGCGTTCGGTGCCGGCCATCTGGCGCCGTTGCCGGCCATATCAGCGGTTCTCGGCGCGACCTTTTCCTATGCGCTGGCGGCCGTCTTCGCCCGGCGCTTTCGCGGCGTACCGCCGACGGTGGTGGCCACCGGCCAGCTTTGCGGCTCGAGCCTCGTCATGATCCCCCTTGCCCTCCTTCTCGGCGAATCGTCGGCCGCCGGCGGTCTCGGCCTCGGCGCGATGACGCCGGCCGGCATCGCCGCCATGCTGGCACTGGCGCTCGTCTCGACCGCCTTCGCCTACATCCTCTATTTCGAGATCGTGGCCCGGGCCGGCGCGACCAACGCTTCGCTGGTGACATTTCTCGTGCCGGCCGCGGCGATACTCCTCGGCATCCTGTTTCTGGGCGAGACCCTGACCTGGCGGGAAGTGGGCGGCTTCGGCTGCATCCTGGCCGGTCTTGCCGCCGTCGACGGACGCATCGCCGCAAATATCGCCAAGACGGCGCGATCACGCTAGATATCTCGGCATGAAGCCCATCCGTCTGACCCACCTCCTCGCCGGCCTCGATAGCGCCGCCCTGACACCAGAAGCCTCGATCGCGATCGCCCGCGAGGCGATCGCGGCAGGCGACGGGACTATCGGCGCCTTCGTGCGCCTGGCCCCCGCTTCGAGCCACGCCGAGGCCTTGGCCGCCACCGGACCGCTGAGGGGCGTGCCGCTCGGCGTCAAGGACATCTACGACACGGCGGACATGGCGACCGAATATGGCTCGCCGATCTACGCCGGGCATCGTCCCCGAGCCGACGCGGCGCTGGTGACGATGGCGCGGCGGCGCGGTGCCTATATCGCCGGCAAGACGGCAACGACGGAATTCGCGCACATGCAGCCCGCGGCAACGCGCAATCCGCGCGACCTGGCGCATACGCCCGGCGGCTCCTCCTCCGGCTCGGCCGCCGCCGTCGCCGCCGGGATGGTCGCGGGCGCCTTCGGCTCGCAGACCGCCGGCTCGATCATCCGCCCTGCCGCCTTCTGCGGCGTTGCCGGCTACAAGCCGAGCTTTCGCCTGCTGCCGACGGTCGGCATGAAGACCTTCGCCTGGTCGCTGGATACCGCCGGCCTCTTTGCTGCGGGCGTCGCCGACGTTGCGCTCCTCGCCGCGCTCTTGACCGGACGGGACCTCGCCGTCCCGGCCACCCCGCTCGGCAGTCTGAGGATCGGGCTCTACCGCTCGACCGCCGACGCAGGGCTGGCGCCCGATATGCGCAGCGCGGTGGCAACGGCGGCGGGGCGCCTGGAAGCGGCCGGTGCCGCCCTCGTCGACATGCCTGAACCAGACGCGCTCGCCGAGGCGCGCGATGCACAGAGGATGCTGCAGGATTTCGAGGCCGCGCTGGCGCTGGGTCACGAGCACGAGGCCCATGCCGACGCCCTCAGCCCCGGCCTGCGCGCCGCGCTCGATGCCGGGGCAGCGATCACGCCCGATGCCTATGATGCGGCCCGGCGAGTGGCGCGCCATGGACGAAAGGCCGCGACCGCACTGTTCGACGGGGTCGATGCCCTGCTCGTTCCCTCGGCCCTGGGCGCGGCGCCCCGCTCGCTGGAGACGACCGGCGACCCCGCGATGAACAGGCTATGGACGCTGACAGGAAACCCTTGCGTCAATGTTCCGGGTCTTGTCACCACGGCCGGAATGCCTTTGGGCCTGACGATCGTCACCCGGTTCGGACGTGATCGCGACGCTCTTGCCATCGGCGCCCATCTGGAAGAGCTGCTTGCCTGACTGCCAGCCTCACGAATTTATCCAGATTTTGTGGAAAATTTTTCTGAAAAGGTCTGTGCGTTCGCGGAGCCTGGGAAATTTTTTGCAGGCCAGCCGCGCCTGTAACGCCTTCGCTGCATACACTTTTTGCTTCAGTCTGAAAAACCTGTGCGCTGCCGCATCGATTCGGCCTTTACGATCGTCACGATAGGGTTAACTCTTCCGATCAAGTGGCCAGTGGAGGACGTCCAATGAACATGACGCGTTCGCTCAATCTCCTGATGATCTCGGCTGCCTTCGTTTTCGTCGGAGCCATGATTTTCGGAGTCATGCCTTAGTCTCGAACAGACCGGCTCGGCCGGCCACCCGATATGGCCAGCCGATACGAAAATGCTGAAAAGCCGGGGCGACGTCGCTCCGGCTTTTTTCGTTTCTGGATGTCATGGCGGCCCGGAGCAGGGGTCAGGCAGAGGCCACCGCTGGGTGAGCCGATGCCCCCGCGACGGGTCCGCCACGCAGGCCGAGAATATGGCAGATCGAATAGACGAGATCTGCCCGGTTCATCGTATAGAAGTGGAAATCGGACAGCCCACGCTGCACGAGGTCGAGGACCTGCTCGGCGCAGACGGCCGCAGCGACATGGCTGCGGGTCTGTGCGTCCTCCTCCAGCCCCTCGAAGCGCTGCGCGAGCCAGGCGGGAATGGTGGCGCCGGTCGCGGCGGAGAACCGGGCGATCTTGACGAAGTCGTGGATCGGCACGATGCCGGGGACGATCGGGATATAGATCCCGGCGCGGCGGACCCGCTCGACGTAACGTTCGAACAGGTCGTTATCGAAGAAGAACTGGGTGATCGCCCGCGTCGCGCCGTTGTCGACCTTGCGCTTCAGGAGGTCGATGTCGGTCGCGAAATCCGGGCTTTCCGGATGCTTTTCAGGATAGGCCGAGACGGAAATCTCGAAATCGTCGATCCGCTTCAGGCCCTCGACCAGTTCCGCACCGTTGCGGTAGCCGCCCGGATGCGGCTCGTAGCGGCCGCCGACGCCCGCCTGGCTGTCGCCGCGCAGCGCCACGAAATGCCTGACACCCGTGTCACGGTACTGCCGGATGACCTCGTCGACCTCCGCCGTCGTCGCATCGACGCAGGTAAGGTGGGCGGCGGGCGCGAGGTCTGTCTCCTCGATCAGCCGCTTCACGGTGTGGTGCGTACGCTCGCGGGTCGAACCGCCGGCGCCGTAAGTCACGGAAACGAAGCTCGGCGAAAGCGGCGCCAGGCGCGTCACCGCCGCCCAGAGCGACTCCTCCATCTTGTCGGACTTCGGCGGGAAGAACTCGAAAGAGACGTTGATCTTGCTGGTCGGCGAGGCGGTATTTGGCATGGGATGTTCTCCAGAAGGCGTCGGGGTCGGCGGGAGCCGGCGCCCCCGAGAAGTCGGGCGATGTCGAAGCAGCGGCATGTTCACGGCAGGTATGCCGTCAGTCCTCGAGAGCGGTCATTGCCGGCGCTCGGGCGGAAGCGCGAACGCGCCGCACCGGGCGTCGGTCCTGGGCAAGCCAGATCGAGACGGTGAGTTGGTCGATACCCTTGCCGGCGGGGCCGAGAACCTCGATGTCGACCACGTCGAGCCCCGCGTCGACGAGGTAACCGGCGACCGTCTCACGCTCGAAGCCGAGCCGCAGATGCGCCTGCTCCTCGCGCAGGAACTCCAGCCTGTGCGGAGCGAAGTCGACCACCACCAGCCGGCCCCCGGGCTGCAGCGTCGCGGCGGCCTCGCGGATGGCCGCGGCGGGATCGTCGAGAAAATGCAGCACCTGGTGGAGCATCACCAGATCGAAGGAGTCGCGCGGCACCGGCAGGCGATAACAGTCGCCTTGCCGAACCTGGGCATTGGACAGCCCCGCCGCGTCGAGCTTGGCGCGGGCGACCTGAAGCATCTCGCGCGAGGCGTCGACGCCGACGGCCCGCTTGGCGCGGCTGGCAAAAAGCTCGATCATTCGCCCCGTCCCCGTGCCGATGTCGAGAAAGCTGCCGAGCGGCGCCGTGCCGACGGCCGCCAGCAGAGCCTTTTCGACATCCGCATCGGGTACATGAAGCAGCCGGATCTTGTCCCAGTGTCCTGCATTTTCGGCGAAATAGCCCGCTGCACGCTCGGCCCGCGCGACACGCACCGCTTCCAGCCGCTCGTCGTCGCGCATCAGCGACGGCTCGCCCGTGGCGATCGTCGCCAGAACCGAGCGGACGAAGCGGGCGATGGTGGTGCTCTCCGTCAGTCGAAAATAGGCCCAGGCGCCCTCCTGATATCGGGTCAGGATCTGCGACTCGACCAGAAGCTTCAGATGGCGAGAGATCCGGGGCTGCGACTGGCCGAGGATCGTCGTCATGTCCGTCACCGTCAGGTCGTTGCGGGACAGGAGACGAACAAGGCGCAGGCGGGTCGGTTCGCCCAGCGCCTTGAGTGCGACGATCGTGGTGTCGAAGGAAAGGGTTGCGGCCGGCGGGCGGACGGAAACATTGCTGGACATAAAGATATGCTTATGTGGTTTTTTCAATGTCCGCAAGCGGTGATAGGGCCCACGGCGCGTTGACGCCACGCTTGCCGGCAAGGCTAATCGGGCCATGGAAAAGTCCGACACGATTCGCCCCGGCGAACAGACCCTCGCCATCGATCCGGCGACCCTCGCCGACGCGCAATTGGCCTTCATCGGCCAGATTGCTTCGCCCTGGTCGCGCCGTGAAGATTGCCCGAAGAACATGCGTGAAGCGCGGTTGCGCGCCCGTCCTGCCGCCATTCTCATCGCGGCGCCTTTCCGCCCAGCGCTCGCGGGGCTTGCCGCCGGCCAGTTTCTGCATGTCCTGACCTGGCTCGGCCAGGCGCGCCGCGACCTCGCACTCCAGATGCCGCGCCATGCCAGCCAGCCACGCGGGACCTTTGCGCTGCGCTCGCCGGTCCGGCCGAACCCGATCGGACTTCACCTCGTGCGCATCCTCGCGATCGATTCGGCGGAAGGCCGGATCGACATCGACGGCATCGACGTCCTCGACGCCACTGCCGTCGTCGACCTCAAGCCGTTCTTCGAGACCGCCGACATTCCGCCCGCCGGGCCCTTCTTCGGCGGTTCTCCGGGAGGCGAAGACGCTTAATGGCGACCGATCGGCAGAAGGCGATTGCCCGCGCGCTGACGCTGACCATCCCCGGAGCGCCCTATCTCGACGCGGAGGCGATCCGCGAGGCGGCGCGGGCGCGCCACATGCGCAGTCTCCCCCCGAGCACGGCGCTGTGGCTCGCGGCCGTTGCCCACATCCGGCACGTCCATACCGATTACGACGTCCTGTTGGGGGAAGGCTATGGCCGTGACGCCGCCCGCTTCTTCGTCCTTGACGCCATCAACGCGGTGCTCGACCGCTGGGGCGCCACCCGCCTTCTCGACCCCGACGCGACCGACGAAGAAGGCCCTGCCGAAGAATCCGCCGACGACACGCATTGAGACATCCCGGCCAGAGCGAAGCGTTAAACAAGCGCGCGTCCTTCGCCGGCTGTGAAATGATGCGCCGCCGCGCCTTGTGTTTCCAGCTCCAGCGCATACCTCCGCCTTGGGAGCCGCTGCAGCGGTGGCGGCAGGACAGGATGGCTGAATGAGCGAGCGCGGCCGGGAAACCTCCAGACGGGCGCTCCTGCTCCTCAACACCAAGGCCAGAAGCGGCGGATCGCCGATCTCGACGACGCTCGACATCCTCCGTCGGGGGGGCGTCGAGCTCATCGAGCCGGATGCCGGCGACCGGCCTTTTTCCGAGATCATCGCCGAGCATGCGGCGGCGGTCGACCTCGTCATCCTGGGCGGCGGGGACGGCACGTTGAATGCGGCCGCCTCGGCACTGGTGGAGGCGCAGCTGCCGCTCGGCATCCTGCCGCTCGGCACGGCGAACGACCTCGCGCGGACGCTCGGCATCCCACCGGTGGCGGACGAGGGGGCGAAGATCATCATCGCCGGCCATCGGCGCACCCTCGATCTCGGCGACGTGAACGGCCGGCTCTTCTTCAACGTGGCCAGCATCGGCTTTTCGGCAAAGCTCGCCAAGCATCTGACCTCGGAGGCAAAAAAGCGCTGGGGCAAGCTCGGCTACGCCATTGCCGCTTTCAACCTCCTGCGCCAGAGCCGTCCCTTCTCGGTCGACATCGATCATGACGGCATCGTGGAGCGTGTGAGAACGGTTCAGATTGCCGTCGGCAACGGTCGCTTCTACGGCGGCGGCATGGCGGTTTCGGCCGATGCCGAACCCGACGATGGCATGCTCGACATCTACAGCCTCGAGGTCGAGCACTGGTGGGAACTGCTGGCGCTTGTCCCGGCTCTGCGACAGGGCACGCAGGGTCGTTGGAAGAAGGTCCGCACGTTCAGGTCCACCAACCTGTCGCTGACGACCCGACGAGAGCACGACGTCAACACCGATGGTGATCTGTCGACAGTGACCCCGGCGCATTTCCGTATCCACAAGGAAGCGCTTCAGGTCTTCGCACCGCCGGCCGGGCGCGACGACCAGCCGGCCGGGCCGGCCAGATCCTAACCTCTGGCGTTCTTCCCCGGAAATCACCGCTCGGCGTCACCCAGCATGCCGCCATCGCAGGCCTCTCGAGCCTGATCGAGACGACGCGGCCGCCGGGTCAGTTGCCTTGCCGTCAGATCTCTAGGCTCAACGATCCAGGCTCTCGATATAGGCGATAATGGCCGACGCCTGCTCGGATGTCGCGATGAACTGCGGCATGTCCGGATGGCCCGTCATGATCCCCTCCACCAGGGCTTCCTGCAGGTCGGAGACGGGATAGCGATCCGACAGGCTGCGGAATGGCGGGGCTTCGGGATGCGAACTGGCGCCTTGCGTCTCGATGGAATGGCAGGCCGCGCAATTGGCCTCCACCAGGTGCCGTCCGCGGGCGAGCAGCGCGGCGTCCGAGGCGCTGGCCTCGTTCGCCATCAGGCACAGGAGCCCGATCAGGAAAAGCCGTCGATAATCCATCCGCATTTCCCCGCTGCCTGCCCCTTATCCCTACCGCGATGGGCTGCCCGGACACTTGATCTCGATCAATCGCCGGATCCCGATACAGTGCGATGGTCCGCCAGTTCACGCGGCGATGCGATCACGTCAATTCGCGCTGCGGCAAACGACGACGCGCTCGCGCCGCCGCCGCCGTGACGGTGTTCACCCCGGGGATGATGGCGGATGACGGCGACGATGATGGGGCGGAAAGCCACAGGCGGCAAGGCCGGCTCGTCCGCATCGATCGGGAACGGCCCGGCCTGCGTCTCCGCCGACTGCCGCGCCGAGATCACCGGGGCATGAGCCTTGCCGGGGACAATCCGTGATTCCGGATCAGGAACTCATCCTTCGTTTCGGGACGGCCGCCGCCATCGGCCTGATCGTCGGCATTGAGCGCGGCTGGCGCGAGAGGGACGCCGCTGCGGGCTCGAGAACCGCCGGCATCAGGACCTATGCCCTCGCAAGCCTCCTCGGCGCTGTCGTGGCGGCATTGAGCCAGTCGCTGTCGAGCCCTCTGGTACTGGCAGCCGGACTTGTCGTCTACGCCGGCATTTTTGCCGGCTTCAGCTTCGCCGAGGCCCGCGAGGAGGGAACGTTCAGCGTGACAGGGGCCGTGGCCGGGGTGACGGTCTTCTGTCTCGGCGCGCTCTGCGTGACAGGCAGCGTCACAGCCGCAGCCGCCGCCGGCGTCGGCATGGCAGGTCTCCTGGCCAGCCGGGAACGACTACATGGGCTGCTTTCCCGGCTGACTTGGCGGGAACTGCGCTCGGCCCTCCTCCTTCTGACGATGTCGGTCATCATCCTGCCCTTGCTTCCCGATCGCACCCTGGACCCTTTCGGTTCGGTCAATCCGCGCGAGATCTGGGTCTTCACCGTGCTGACGGGAGCGCTTTCCTATGCCGGCTACATCGCCATTCGGCTCGCGGGACCCGCCAGGGGCCTTGCCATCAGCAGTCTGGCGGGCGGGCTCATTTCGTCCACGGCGATCACCGTTGCGCTGGCGAGGCGAGCGACAGCTGACGCGCGTTCCGGCCCGCTCGCCGGAGGCGCAGCACTCGCTGGAATGGTATCGGCTCTGCGCGGGCTGACACTGGCGACGGTCGTTGCGCCCTCCCTCTTCGCTCAGCTGGCTGTGCCGGTACTGGTCGGGGCAACCATTTTCGGCGGCAGCGGCGCCTACCTTCTGTCCCGCTCGAAAGAGCACACGGGCTCCGGCGTTTCGGATCCCGGCAATCCCTTCGATCTTCTGCCGCTCCTGCTGTTTGCTGCCTTCCTCGCCGTCGTCGCCTTCCTTGGCGGGTGGATGACGTCGCAGTTTGGATCCGGCAGCATCTTCGCTACCGCCGCGGTCTTCGGTCTGGCCGATATCGACGTCGCCGTCCTGACGACGGCCCGGCTCGTCGGCGGTACGCTGACTTTAGACGACGGCGCCAAAGCGGTTCTGCTGTCGCTCGGCGTCAACGCTGCCGCACGATCCGTCTATTCTTTCGCCCTGGGATCTCGCGGCTTCGCCCTCCGTCTGGGGGGGATCACCCTTGCGGCAGTCGCCGCGGCAGCCCTTGCGGCGCTGCCCCTGCTCGCCACTTAGGACCGGTCTGGCCGACGCCCCCGCTCCTGGCCGCGTCGTCGCGGCGAACACCCGGCAACGCCCGCGTCAGTACAGCCACTGCTCCGGCAAGCGCGCCTCGAAGGCTTCGCCGGCTGCGATCCGGCCGGGCTTTTCGACCCAGGCAACGAGCCCCCGTCGATGGCGTGCCGCCTTGACGAAGCCGAGCTCGATGTCATCGCGCCCTACAACGTGCTGGGCGATGCTCCATCCGGCCGAGCGGCAAGGCAGATTGTCGCCGTCGACCTTGAGCGTCACGCCCCCTTTGAAGAAGAGAAGGGTTCGCGGCGGCAACCAGGAGAGGTCGGCAAGGCCCTCCACGAGGAGATTGCCACCGATCCATTCCGGCCGGATTTCGGGAATGCCGAGGGTGTCCGCCACGCTCTGCAACTCGTCCGGTGCCAGAAGCGACAATTGCCGCTCGTTGCGCATCTCGGTACGGCGCGGATACCAAGGCTCCCGCCCGCCCGACAGCCGGGTCGCTCCGCCATGGCGGTCACCCTCGATACCATCGAAGCCGAGGTCCAGCGTCTCGACGGCCGTGGTGGCGAAACCCTCGTCGAGGGTCCGGTAGAGGCCGGCGACGCGCCCCTTGATCCGCCGCGCCGGCAGGCGCCTTCGCTGCGACGGGAAGAGATCAGTCATGCCGGTGTGGCGCCTCGTCGGAACGAAGGTTGGCCGGCGGCGCCCCGGGGGGACGGCGGAAGGTGATGACGCGGTAGAGATAGATGAGGACGGCAAGGACGATGACCGCGTTCGAGACCGGACCGATATAGCCTTCGATCGAACTGAAATTGCGCCCGAGATAATAGCCGGCGAGCGCCAGGCCTGCCGTCCAGACGACGGTGCCGACGGCCGAGACGGCAAGAAACAGCCAGAAGGGCATGCGCGCCAGACCGGCCGGAACCGAGATCAGCGTCCTGACCGTCGGAACCAGGCGCCCGAACGAGACGGCCCAATAGCCGTAGCGACAGAACCAGCGATCGGCGGCGACGACGTCCTCCGGCGTCATCGTCAGCCAGCGGCCGTAGCGCTCGGCGAGCCACAAGACGCGCTTTTCGCCGAAGACGTAGCCGAGATAGTACCAGGGCACGATGCCGAGAAGCGATCCGATCGATCCGGCGACGATGACCGCGACGATCGACATCTCGCCGCTCTCGGCGCGATAGCCGGCGAGCGGCATGATGACTTCCGAGGGAATGGGCGGGAAGATGTTCTCCAGGAACATCAGCAGCGCGATCCCCGAGACGCCGAAGTTTTCCATCAGGCTTTGGACGAAGTGATCCATCGGTGTTCCGTTCGATTGGCGGCTCGAGAGAGGCAGGAAAAGGCAGGCTGCGGGAGGCCGCGGCAGCGATCGTCGATCGCAGACGTCATTCGTCTCCTGCCGTTGCAGGAGCCCGGCAGCAGTGTCAACCTGCCGGGATGGCGACCGGATTGTTGACCTTCGATTCCTTTTCCTGGGCGAGCCTCCTTGCCAAGCGCGAGGCGCTGGTGATCGACCGCCTGCGACCGCGCGGCATGGCTCTTACCGCGGCGCTGGAGGAAGCCGGCGCCGTCGTCACGCTTGCCCCCGGCCAAAGCATCGCCGCCGACCGGCTGGGCGAACGGAAATATTCGCTCATCGTTCTCTCCCTGTCCGTCGGCGAGCCGGTTCTGGATCGGATGGCCCCGTCCCTGGCGGCGGCCGGCGCCCCGCAAGTGGTGGTGCTCGTCGAGCCGCCGCGCCACGCGGAAATTCGCGCGATATGCCCGCATGCGCGGATCGGCGACCATCGGATGTCGGACCGTGAACTCGTCATGTTCATCATCGGCACGCCCGACGAATGAACCGGCTGGCTCGGCGACACGGCCGAACCGCTCCCGCCACGTCACCCGCCTCCGATCGTTGGCCGGGGCAATCGCGCCAGGCTCGCGTAGTCCCCCTTCGAGACCGCGCCTGCCCCTGCCGCCCGGATCCCGCCCCCGGCGGTGTCAGGACCGGGTCGCTCCTTCGCGGGCCAGGCCGACGGCGCTGGCGATCTGTTCCATCGTGTACGGCTTCTGGACGACCTCGCAGGACTGCCATGCCGCATCGACGCCGGCCCGGCCGTAGCCGGTGGCGAACACGATCGGCACATTGCGCTGCCGCAGTCTCTCGGCCACCGGATAGACCTTGTCGCCGCCGAGATTGACGTCGAGGATCGCGACGTCGATGGCGGCGATGACGTCCAGCATGTCGAGGGCACGGCTGAGCTTCATGGCGAGGCCGACACAGTCGCAGCCGAGATCCGCCACCATGTCCTCCGGTTGCATGGCGACAAGGCTCTCGTCCTCGACGAGGAAGACTTTCAGTCCGGGGGGAAGCATCGGCTCAAGCATGCGAGGATTCGACGCTCTCGACAGCGTCCGCGGCCACCTCGAGGCGACAGATCAGCCCGTTTGGATCGAGGTCCAGATCGAGGCGACCGTCCAGTTCTCCCTCGACGATGCGCTTCAACATTCGCATGCCCATCCCCTTTCGCAACGGCTGCGGCGGCGAACCGACACCCGTTTCGGTCCATTGCAAAGCCAGGAACGGCTTGTCGCCGGCGCCGGCCCGGCTCCAGGAAATTTGCAGCGAGCCGGCGACCAGTGACAGTGCGCCGAACTTTGCCGCATTGGTCGCCAACTCGTGGAACACCATGGCGAACGCGATGGCCGCCTTGGGGCTGAGATCGATATCGGGTCCCGACAGGGCGATGCGGGAGGGCTCGAAAGCAGCCAGTTCCTGCTCCAAAAGAACAGACAACTTCACCGTTTCCCAGTGCCGCTCGCTAAGAACATTGTGAGCTTTCGACAGGGCCATGATGCGGGCCTCGAAGGCCCGGCGGGCCGCCTCGGTCTCGGTGTCGCGAAAACTCTGCCGCGCGATCGACTGCACCGTTGCCAGCGTGTTCTTGACCCGGTGGTTGAGCTCGTCGACCAGAAGCCGCTGGCGCTGCAACGCGACGAAATGTCCGGTCCGGTCAGTCCCCTGGACGAGAATACCGGTGACGGCCCCCTGCACGTTTTGGATCGGATGGGCGGCGAAATCGAAATAAGCCTCGCGGACCCCCTCGCCGCCCGGCGCTGCCAGCACGATGCGCTTGTCCTCGGCATTGTGGGCGACGCCGTCGGCGAAGACGGCGTCCAGCATTTCGTAGAAGCCCTGCTCGCCGATATCGGGAAAGGCGGTGCGGACATCGCGCCCGATCAGCGGACGGTCCCCGACAAAGCGTTGAAAGGCGTCATTGGCGAAACTGAAAATGTGGAACGGGCCGTCCAATATGGCAACCATCGCCGGCGCTCGCTGAAACAGGCGCTTGAAATCGGCGCTGTCGGACATGCTGGAGCGATACGCGTCCTCGGCTTCGCGCGCACGTTGCAGCAGTTCGGTCTCGCCGCTCAGGGTGCGGAAGGGCAAGGCCGCGGTCGGCGGACGCTGCGCCAGTTCGGTCACGTCGACGGTATTCTGCATGACGTAGGCGACATTTCCGTCTTCGTCGAAGAGCGGAATGTGGACCGCCGACCAGAAGCGGGTTTCGAGGCCGCCCCCGTCGCGCTCGGGCCGAGGTATGTCGTAGCGGAGGTAGGCGATCGTATCGGCCTCGCCGTTCGAGAAGACCCGCAACAGCGAAGCGTGGACCCGCTTGCCGCTGTCGCCCTCATTGGGAAACAGCGCGAAGAGGTTGTGCCCGAGGAGTTCCTCTTTCGTGCGCCCGACGACCGCCTCGTAGGCGGCGTTCGTCGCGACATAGTCGAATCGTCGGTCGAGCACCATGTGGGGGCTCGGCAGCGCGGCGAAGAGACTTTGATAGTCGATCGGTTTCATTCAGCCTGCTGCACACTCATTCCATCGTCGGTGCGAATTCGGTCCCGCAATCGGTATAGGTCGCGGGGCTGAATTAACACCATCGAGCCGAATTTATCAGCCGAAGTGATTACTTTCTCCGGCAGGGATGGAGCGACAGTTCGGCCGGGTGCCCGAGGGCAAATCCCTCGGGAGCCTTTCCCCGGACGGGGCGACGGCGTCTGTTCTTCGATGGAGCGCCGCCGGTGAAGCGATCAGCGCGTCAGCCGCTTGTAGGTCGGGCGCTTGGGATTGACCGAGTCCGGGCCGAGGCGGCGGATCTTGTCCTGCTCGTAGTCCTCGAAGTTGCCCTCGAACCATTCGACATGGCTGTCGCCCTCGAAGGCGAGGATGTGCGTCGCGAGCCTATCGAGGAACATGCGGTCATGGCTGATGACGACGGCGCAGCCGGCGTATTCCTCCAGCGCATCCTCCAGCGCCGTCAACGTCTCGGTATCGAGATCGTTGGTCGGTTCGTCGAGGAGGATGACGTTGGAGCTCGACTTCAGCATCTTGGCGAGATGCACCCGGTTGCGCTGGCCGCCGGAGAGCGTGCCGACCTTCTGCTGCTGGTCGGTGCCCTTGAAATTGAAGTTGCCGACATAGGCTCGCGAGTTCATCTCGAACTTGCCGAGCTTCAGGATGTCGCTGCCGCCGGAGATTTCCTCCCAGACGTTCTTGTTGCCGTCGAGGCTGTCGCGGCTCTGGTCGACATAGCCGAGCTTGACCGTGTCGCCGATCTGGATCGAGCCGGAATCGGGCTGCTCCTGGCCGGTGATCATGCGGAACAGCGTCGTCTTGCCGGCGCCGTTCGGCCCGATGATGCCGACGATGCCGCCGGCCGGCAGCTTGAAGGAGAGGTTCTCGATCAGGACGCGGTCGCCATAGCTCTTGGTGACGCCGTCGAGTTCGATGACGCGGTTGCCGAGGCGCTCGCCGGCCGGAATGACGATCCGGCCATCGGCCGGCTTGCGGTTCTCCGACAGTTCGACGAGATCGGAATAGGCCTTGATGCGGGCCTTCGACTTCGTCTGGCGGGCTTTCGCGCCCTGCTGGATCCACTCGCGCTCGCGGGCGAGCGCCCGGGAGCGCGCGTCGTCCTCGCGTCCTTCCTGGATCATCCGCTTCTGCTTCTTCTCCAGATAGGTCGAATAGTTGCCCTCGTAGGGAACGCCGCGGCCACGGTCGAGCTCGAGGATCCAGCCGGTGACGTTGTCGAGGAAGTATCGATCATGCGTCACCATCAGCACGGAGCCGGTGTATTCGCGCAGGTGCTTTTCCAGCCAGTTGATGGTTTCGGCGTCGAGATGGTTGGTCGGCTCGTCGAGGAGGAGGATGTCGGGCTTCGACAGGAGCAGCTGGCAAAGCGCGACGCGGCGCTTCTCGCCACCCGACAGCGCCACGACATTGGCGTCGCCCGGCGGGCAGCGCAGCGCTTCCATCGCCATCTCGACCTGCGGCTCGAGATCCCAGAGGTTCTGCGCGTCGATCTCGTCCTGGAGACGGGCGCCCTCGTCGGCGGTCTCGTCGGAATAGTTCATCATCAGTTCGTTGTAGCGGTCGAGGATCGCCTGCTTTTCGGCAACGCCCAGCATGACGTTCTCGAACACAGTCTTCGTCTCGTCGAGATGCGGCTCCTGCGGGAGATAGCCGACCTTGGCACCCTCGGCCGCCCAGGCCTCACCGGTATAGTCGGTGTCGGTCCCGGCCATGATCTTCAGGAGCGTCGACTTGCCCGAACCGTTCGGCCCGAGGATGCCGATCTTGGCATCGGGGTAGAAGGACAGGTGGATGTCCTCGAGCACCTTCTTGTTGCCGTAGGACTTCTTCAGGCCGGACATGTGATAGATGAACTGGCGTGCCATGAGGGACGCGTCTCCGTCGTAAGATGGATAAAGAGGTTGCGCCGTCTCTAAGCCATCGGGCGCCGCGGAGCAACGCTGGTGAACCGGCGACGGCCCGTTCTTCGCCTCCGGGCGCTTGCCTCGACGCGCCCCCCTATGCCCTCGAAGTCGCGCCGGCGATCATTTCCCGCGGGCTCGGACGGGAGGCCGATCTCGGGGGATGGCCCCGGCCGCGATCAGGCCGTCGAGGGCACCGTTCCTATCCCGTCCATCGCTGCCACCGCCTCGTCCGTCGGCGCGCCCTCGGCGAGATCGTGACGGCGAAGCCGGACGGCCCGCACCGATGCTCGCGCCGTTATGGCTGGCATTGTCCGGCCCCTCCCCCTTCCCTGAGAGCTACTTCTTGCCGCTCCTTTGCGGGCCATCCGGAATTTCATCGCCGCGCAGCGGGAAGAGCGAGCGAAGCCCTCACTGCAGTCCGACCGCATCGACCACCCCGTCGGTACAGCCGCCGTCGGTCGGGGGCGCCGCGAGGATCAGCGCGCCGATATCAGCGTCGGGCGTGATTTCGCCGACAAGGCCAATGGTGATTTCGCCGATGAGGCGGCGGGAGCCGTCCTTGCTGCAGGCGATGCGGATACGCTCCCCGGCGCCGGCGCCAAAACCGTCGTCGAAGGCGGCACGGACCTCGTCGAGCGTGACGCTCTCGCCGATCCGGCCGGCGAACAGTGCGCTGACCGGCGAGGCGGCAATCGCCTCGACCAGCCGCACCGAATCGGCGAAGTAGGCTTCCGCCGATCCGTAGCAGGTGCCGTGGCGGATCCATTCGTGCCGGTCCAGCATGGACTGCGTCCCCGGCATCACCTTCTCGAGCGCCGCACGGGTGGGGGCACTGACCTCAGGGGCCGGCAACTCGTCCCAGTCCGATGCCTTGTCCGTCGCCTTGTCGGCCGCGCTGACGCCGCAGTATTCCTTGCCGCGCGGCTGCGGCCAGAGACCGTGCAGGGCGAAATGGGTGGCGTCGAAGCGGTCCGCCGTCTGGTTGCGGCACTCGGTCTTGTTCGAGCGCCCCTCGCAGAAGGCCGGCTGCCAGCTGATCGCCAGGAGATTGCGGGTCGAAGCCTTGCCTCCCGCCACCGATTGCGGCTCGCCCGGCGTAGCGGGCTCGTCGACGACCGGCACGTCGTCCACTGTCACGACGCGCGTGCCGCAGTCGATCTTCACCCAGCGCCGCTCCGGCGTCGCCCCGTCGACCCCGATCCAGTAATGCGTTCCCGGCACCTTGTTCTGCGCGAACAGGCGATAGGCACGGCCGACGTCGAGGCGGACATCGCCCGGATTGTCGGGCTTGCGGATCGCCGGTGTCGCTTCGCAGGCGCTCCTGGCGATGAAGAACCCGTCGATCGCCGGCTGTGCCCGCGCCGCGACGGGATGAAAAGCGGCGGCCATGAAAACGGAGAGAATGGCGACGCCGCAGAGACCGAACCGCATGCGCATGTCGATTTCCTTCCAGAAGCCGTAAGCAGCAGCTCCGTTCAGCATCGCCCATCGCATGCGGCACGACAAGATGGATCCCCTGCGGACAGGCAGTCTCATCGACTGTCGCCGCCTTCCGCCCAAGGGCGATCCGTGGGAAGTATGGCGTCCTTGGTCGCCTTCGCTCGCGCGGGCGCGTCCTGCCTGCAACGAGGTGTTCGCCTGTTCGACGAGAACTTCAGCCTGGAAAGCCCGACGGGAGCGCTGCTCAACGTCTACCATGCGCGGGCGCGCACGGTACCGCGCGGGTCCCTTCTCGTCCTGCACGGCCTGGCCGAGCATGCCGGCCGTTACGCCCGCTTTGCCGGCGAAATGGCCGAGCAGGGGTTTCATGTCTACGCCCACGATCATCGCGGCCATGGCTCGACCAGCGCACCGGACGCGCCGCTGAAGCGCTTTGCCAGTTCACGAGGCGGGCCGAAGCTCGTGGCCGACGCCTTCGCCGTTCAGGATCACGCCGACATCGAACATCACGGCCTCCCGGTGCTCGTCCTCGGCCATTCCATGGGCGGCCTCGTCGCCGTCAACTATGCCGCCGCGCATGGCCGCGACCTCGCGGGCCTTGCCGTCTGGAACAGCAACCTGACCCTCGGACTGGAGGAGCGTGTCGCGGTTCTCGCGCTCAAGGTGGAAAAGGCGCTGAAAGGCTCCGATGTGCCGAGTGCGCTGTTCATGCGGGCCACTATCGACGCCTGGAGCCAGGCGATAGAGCCGCGGCGCACGCCGTCGGACTGGCTGACCCACGACGCCGACGCGGTCGACCGCTACATCGCCGATCCGCTCTGCGGCTGGGCGCCGACCGTGTCGATGGCCGAGGATCTCGTCGCCCTGGTGAAGATCGGCAACCGCGCCGTCAACACGTCGGCACTGCCGCCGGCGCTGCCCGTGCACCTTCTCGGCGGCACCGCCGATCCCGCCACCGCAAACGGCGCAGCGCTCGAAACGCTCGCGGCCTTGCTGCGCGTTGCCGGCAGCCGCGACGTGACGACGACCATCGTTCCCGGCGCACGCCACGAGACACTGCATGAAACCGAGCCCTACCGGTCTCAGGGCCTTGCGAGTTTCCACGCCTGGGTCGACCGGATCTTGCCGCGGTAACGGGCATCGGTGTGCGCCCGAACAGAGGCGCGCAAGGGTGGCACCGAACGCCCTGAAGGGTGATGTCGCGTCGGCAATGCCCGAAGGACCGGCACGCAACGGCCGTCGGCAAATGCCGTAGGCGGCTGGACTGGATCAGCCCGCCGTGGACCGCGCGGCGACGGTCGACAGGCTCTGCAGCATCGACGGGGGCATCGGCGGCCCAAACGGCTCCGGGGTCACCATGGCATAGGTTCTGAGGTCTTCCGGCGTCAGCACGTAGAGCGCTTCCGGCGGCGTCTTCATCGCCTTGATCCAGACCTCGGGCTTCACGCCCATCTCGACGAGCAGTTCCTGGCATTCGGCGATGATCGCCTGGATGTCGGCGATCGAGACGTCGAGGTCGCGCGGCTGCGGCACGCCCGGCGTGTCGACCGCGAAGACCTGGTGCAGCCCGATCCAGGCGCTCGCCCCGGCGACACGCTCGACCCCGCCGGCAAACAGCAGCGGGCAGGCCGAGGCGCAGTAGCCATCCGGCGGAACCTCTGTGTCGATCCCCTTCTCGCGCACGAGCCGCGCCATCTTGATGGCGTCGACGACGGAGCCGCCGGGCGAATGCAGCACCAGTTCGCGCACCGTCGTTCCCGGCGTATCGAGCAGCGCCTGGAATTCGCCGGCCGTGCCGGCCTCGATGCGGCCGATCGCCGTCATCCGCCCGTCCCCGGCGGCGACGAAGCGCATCGGCGCAGCCATCGCCTCGCCGTCGACCGGGCCGTCATAGCCGGGCAGTTTCGGCTCGCCGCGGTCCGGCCCGACGGGGATGGCTTTCGGCAGATAGGGACGGATCTGGTCCCCGGGCGTCGGCGGCGCGACGCGCAGCGGCTCCGTGCGGCTCATCCGCTCGGCCGTCGCCCGTTCTTTCGACATCGACAGATAGTCGAGCCCGACGACGGCGACCGCCATGGTGAGGAGCGCGACGAAGACGCAGCGCAGGACCGCCCCCTCCGGAATGGAGCGGAACATCCGGTCGAACCGACCCGGCGAATACTCGGCACCGATCATCGCAGCCCCCTCACCTCAACGCGGTCTTCGGGAAAGGCCCCATCGGCCGGTTCTGCTGAACGATGTCGTCGTCCTCCGCCACCAGCACCTCGCCGTCCTCGGTCGCGCGCAGGCTTCTCTGGATGCGCAGGGCCCGCATCAGCTCGCCCGTGCTCATCTCGCCATGTTCCAACTCGTCGCCCTCCTCGCGGCGGATCACGTCCTGGACGATGCAGAGGATGAAGATCAACACGGCGGGCAGGAGGTCGATGGCGATCGCTCCAGCCCAGGACGGCAGAAAATCGCCGGCATAGCGGATGACGGCTTCGGGCGACGAAAGCGGCGTGAAGCGCAGCGGTTCGACGAGCGGGCGGGCCAGGATCTCGTCGGCGGCGCTGGCGAGCGCAAGACTCTGGGCCTGCACGGCCGTCTCGACCCGCCCGACGACCTCGCTCTGGCGGTTCTGCAGGTCGACATTGGCGCCGCCGGCGACGGGCGCGATGAAGCTCTTGCCGAGATCCTCGGCGGCCCGCTTCACCGATGGCGCGACCGAGGTCTGCTGCAGGGCCGAGATCAGGCCGGAAAGCTGCACCGCCTCCTCGGCATAGGCATTGGCCCGCTCGTCGATCGGCCCGCCCGACGAGACGAGCTCGCGCATGGCGGCGAGGCGCTTGCCGCCCTCGGCAAAAAGCGCATCGACGGCCGTGCGGGAATTGGTGACCTCGCCCTGGAGGCCGGACAGCTGCGCCGACATCTGCGACAGGAGCTGCACGACCGTGCCCGAACCCGACGTGCCGGTGAGCCCGCCGCTCTGGCGCTCGAGATCGGCAAGGCCTGAGAAGCGCTGCGCGGCAAGCTGGATGTCCGGCAGGAGGCTCTGGGCGGCGAGCGCGTTCTCGTTCGCCGCATTGAACTTCTGCTGGTACTCTTCGGTGGTGTTCGACAGGTGCTGTTCGAGGGCGGCGGAGCCCGCCAGCGCCGACGCATTCAGCCACGACGACATCGCCATGATCATCGCCGCGCCGATCAGCATGGCAAGATAGAGCATGCCGCGGCTGCCGGCCTGGCGCACATGCGGCATGAAGCGCATGAGGTAGGACCAGAAGGCGAAGATCGCGACCGACACGGCGGCGGAATAGATGATCGCACCGAGAAAGACGGTCGTCGCCGAGCCGTCGAGGAGTTGGCGCACACCCAGATAGGTGAAGACGCCACTGCCGAGCGCCAGCACCGCGAGCGTCACCTGCGTCGTCGTCTCCAGGCGGTTGATCTGCCCGCGCAGCGTGTAGGAATGCGATGCGCTCATCGGTCTCTCTCAACCCTTGCCGCCGGGCGAAAGCCCCGATCCGGCCGCGATGCCGGTCCGGCAGCGTTAAGAAGAGATTAAGGCTTTCGATAGGCTTGGCGATAGCCCGGAGAGCGCCCCAGGGCGCCCGCGAGAGGCGAAAGCTGGAATCGCGGTTAATTCCCGAAAGGCGATGCCATGCCGGTCGGGGCCTCCTCGGCCGGTCCCCTGGCGAGATCGGCTCGGACGCGCAGAACCGTCGCGGCGATACGCGTCAGCGATGATCCGGCGACGTCAGCCGTTTCCCGGCCGAACAATCCGGCATCGAGGCGGGCGATCGCCTCGGCAACCGCAGGCTCGCCCAGCCAGGCGCGGCCGGCCGTCCCGTCTTCGCGCGCCAGGCGGTAGATCGCCACGCGGAGCGCGGTTGCCTCTCCGCGCCAGGCTGCCGAGCGGACCGCAAGGGTCCGCCGGAAACCGTTCCAGGCCGGGACGAGCCGGCCCACCACCGGTTCGCGGTCGCGCTGCCCGGGCACGAGCAGCAGGGCGATTCCGAAGAGGAAGGCCATCGCACCGGCGAGGAGCCCTGCCAGCGCCGGCGAAAATCCCGTCGCGGCTGGGCTGTCGGTCAAAGGCGTGCCGGGAATGACCATCCCCTCGCCGACATTGGCACCCGGCACGATCGCCTGGCGCATCGCCCGCGAAGCCGTGTCGAACCAAGGCACCAGCACTTCGCGCAGGATCACGGGATCGCCGGTGTGCGGCCGGATGTCGTAGGTGTAGGCGGCATGGGCGACGGGCAGGCCGTCGACGATCTCGGTCCGCCGTTCGACGGGTCCGGGAAAGACCACGAGCCCCGGCGACTGCGTGTCGATCATCGGCGGCAATTGTTCGGCGAGTGTGCCGACCGCGGTGACGTCCACCCGCCGCCGGGTCGTCTCGCCGGCCTTCAGCGCCGTCGGATCGACCGTCCAGCTGTCCTTGATCTCGACCGATCGCGCCGGCAGCCACCAGACGTCCTCGTCCTCGGGCCCGTCCGTCTTGCCGGTCCATTTGCGGATTTCAAGCTGCACCGGCTTCGAGACGGCATCGACCTTCCAGCGTACGCCCTCCGCGTCGATCAGGGTGACATGATGGGTAAAGGGCGGAATGTCGTAGGTCTTGGCCTCGGGCGCGAAGACGGCGATGCGGCGGGTGACGCCGAACCAGTTGGCGGTGCCGATCTTCGTCGGCGCCCAAGTGTCGCGGCCGAGCTGCACCCAGCCGAGCTTTTCGAGCTTCGGCTGTTCCATCTGCTCGGTCGTCGCCCGCGTCTTGAAATAGAAGCGGACCACCATGGTGATCATTTCCTGCGCATAGGCGCCGCCTTCCGGCATCTCGAAACTGACCTCGCCGAAGGCCTCGGGTGGCCTGTCGCCCGCATGGGCCGACGCGGCGCCGAGGCCGACGCCCGCGACGACAGAAAGCCCGAACAGAACCCGGCGGAGCTTCTTCATCGCGCTCACCAGGTGTCTGCCAGCGGGTCGAGGGCGAGCCCCTCACGCTTGCGCCGCTCCATCTCGGCGACGAGCTGCAGTTTCAAAAAGGCGCCGGGATCGTCGGTCAGTGTCTTCAGCCACTGCTTCGTGGCCGGCACCGAGCGCTCCTCGGCGCGCTTCTGCACGTTGCGCTGCATCTCGGCCATGGTGATCACGGCCGCGCTCGCCTGCCCGCCGGAACGGCCGGCACCGCCCGCATCGCCAGCCGAGCCGCGCGCGTCGCCGACGCCGGAGCCGTCGCCCTCGCGCGATTTGCCGAGTCGGGCGACACGGCTGCCGCCGGGCGCCTTGGCCTGCGAATCCGATTCCTTGTCGCCGGCGCGGCCGGCGCCAGAGGTCGCCGTCTCCGAGCCGCCGTCGTTCGGATCGCCGCTCGACCGATCCTTTTCGCCGAAGGCCGCAGCATTCGTCGAGGCGTGCCCGCCGCCCTGCAGGTCGAGCGAGGCCAAAGCGAGGAGGAGCTGCCGGTTGGCGCCGGCATCGGCGACGAGCGAGCGCGTGACATGGTGCGAGGCGAGCGTCCGGTCGTAGGACTCCAGCGCCGCCCCGACATCGCCGAGCCGCGCCAGCGCCTCGCCGCGATTGTAGGTGGAGACCGGGTCCTGCAGCTCGGCAAGCAACTGGGCCGCCCCGACGTAGTCGCCGGCCTGCAGAAGCGCGTAGCCGGCAAAAGCGGGCTGATGGCTGAGGCTTGCCGCGATCCCCGGCATTCCCGCCGCGAGGAAGAGGCGCGCGACGCTCTCGCGGCCCTCCCCCGCAAAAGCGAAGACGGCGGAACAGAGGGCGATCGCCAGGACGAGAAGCATCCGCATCACAGCGCCCTCCGGAACAGCATCAGCGCCGGGAACAGCGCCAGCACCAGCAGCAGCGGCCCGAGATCGAGCCAGGCCAGCGCCTGGAACTCGCTCTCGCCGATCCGCCGCGCGGCATTGTCGGCGAGCGCGGCGGCGAGAGCGTCCGGAGTCTCGGCATCGCCCGAGACGCCGCCGGTCAGGGCCGCCAGCGCCGCGAGCTCGCCCGGATTGCCGTCGCGACCGACGGCCGACGGAGCGGCCAGCGTGTCGATGCGGAAGCCCGCATCGCGGATGCGCAAGGCCGAAGCCCGCGTCTCCTCGCCGAAATGACCGCCGTCGGAGACGAGCAGGATGTCGCCGGCGACGACGCCGGCCCCTTGCAGGAGATCGAGCGCCAGATCGAGCGCCAACGCAGGGCGCGAGCCGGCGACCGGCACGGTCTTGGCATCGAGGCCGAAGATCGTGCGCGACAGCGCAGCGTGGTCCGAGGTGAAGGGACTGCCGAGAAAGGCCTCGCCGGCATAGACGACGAGCGCCGCTTGACGCGTGCCGGAGTTGGCGAGCGCCGTCTGCGCGGCACTGCGCACCGTCTCGAAACCCGCCGCCTCCGCCACCGATTTCGACAGGTCGAAAACCACGACCGTGCCGTCGAGATTGCGAAAACTGTCGATCGCAGGCCGCTCGACGGCGGGGCCGATCAGCGCCACCGCGATCAGCGCGCCCAGCGCCGCCAGCGTCAGGCTGCGCCGTCCCCGCCCGGCGACGACGGCGCCACGCGCCGCGATGGCGTCGAACAATGCGGGGTCGATCACCTTCGTCCAGCCGCCGAGCGCGGCAACCCGCCGGGCCGCGAGGCCCGCCAGGACGAGGACCAGCGGCAGAGCCAGAAACCAGAACGGCCGGAGCAGGCCGAATTCGCCGACCGCGATCATCGCCGTCCTCTCCGGCCGAGCATCATCAGCCCGGAGATGCCGAGCGCCAGCGCGCCGGGATAGGGCCAGAGGCTGGCATGGACGATCGTCGCGGGCGCGTCGCTTGGGCTTGTCTCCAGCGCATCGATCGAGGCCATGACCTCGGTCAGCTGCTCGGTGGTGCGCACGCGGTAGGCGGTGCCCCCCGCCTCGGCCGCGATGCCCGACAGCGTCGCGACGTCGACGCCCTCGTCGCCGCGCTGGCCCTGTCCGAGATCGATCGGCCCCATGGCGATGGTGTCGACGCGGATGCCGAGCGTTCTGGCCAGTTCCGCCGCCGAGCCCGGCTGCACGGTCCCGGCATTCTGAGCGCCGTCGGACAGAAGGATCACGATCTTCGACCGCGCATCGCTGTCGGAGAGCTTCTTCAAGGCGAGACCCAGCCCTTCGCCGATGGCGGTAGAGCGGCCGGCAAGGCCGACATCGAGGCTGTCGACGATCTTCGCCACCGCCGCGACGTCGAAGCTCAGGGGCGCGGCGACATAGGCCCGCTCGCCGAAGATCACGAGACCGATACGGTCCCCGGCGCGGCCGAGGACGAAGGTCCGCGCCAGGGTTTTCAACACGTCCATGCGCCGGCGTTTCTCGCCGGCCACCTCGAAGTCCGGCCGCTCCATGGAGCCGGAGACGTCGAGCGAGAGCACGATGTCGCGGCCGGAAGCGGGCGCGGCGGGCGCGGCCGTCACCGTGCGTGGACCGGCGATGGCGAGGACCAGCAGGATCCACAGCAGCCAGGACAGAACGAGGCGCCGCTTCTGCGAGGAGAGGACCGCCTGCCCGTCGGCGAAATCGGCGACGAGCGTCTCCGGCACACGCAGCGCGCCGCCCGCCTCGCCCGAGGGCGACAGAAAGCGCATGGCGAGAAACGGCAGCGGCAGCAGCAGAAAGGCCAGCGGCCAGGCGAAGTCGAAGGCGGAGGGCGCGACCATCGTCAGGCCCTGATGCCGCGGAAGAGGCTTTCCAGCCCCGCGCCGATGTCCTCGGCTTCCGATGCGCCGCCCGGCGCATAGAGCGCCGTGGTCAACCGGCGTCCCGGACCCGCGGTGAAAAAGTCGGTGCCGAACTGCCGGTCGCAGGCGGTGGCGAAGTCGGGCCCGGCGAGAGCGGCGGCCGTCCCGTCCCGCGCCACCACCATCTTGCGCAGGAGCCGCGCCTCGGCCACCACCGCCGCCTCCGGCGGCAGCGACCGCGCGGCGGCGAGTTCGGCGAGGACGTTCATCCGAACCCGGCGCCGACCCTTGATCCGTGTCGGCCAGAGAAGCGCCACCACCAGCGCCAGCAGAAGGCCGAGCGCGATGGGCAAAGCGAGGTCGCCGAGCGTCAGCGCGCTGGCGGCCGGCGGCAGATGCGGCGGCCGGAGCGCGGCGAGGATCTTATCGGCGTCTTGCATCGAAGCCCTCGATCAGACCGGCGAGATCCAGCGGCGGCAGCGCGGCGTCGACGAGGAGCGCGCGGGCGCCGAGAAGCTCCAGCCGCCGGAGCCGCCGGTCGACGTCGCGCGTCGAGGGGAGCCCGCGGATCTCGCCCATTTCGCGCCGGCCGTCCGCCGAGAGATAGGGATAGCTGCCCTCCGGCGTCTCGATCTCGAAGGCATCGGCGACCAGAAGGACGTCGATGGCGGCCTTGTGCGCGATATCGCGCATGACCGCGTCGAACTCGGCACCCGGATGATCGAGCGCGGTGGCGACGAGCAGCGTACCGTCATGCGGCAGGGCGCGGGCGGCGGATTCGAGGATCGCGGCGAGCGGCGGATCCTCGACGGGACCGGGCGCGGCCAGCGCGGCAGCATGGGCCGCAGCGAGCCGCCCGGCAACGGCCTTCATCGCGCGGTCGCCGGCGCCGGGCCGGTGGAAGAAGCTCTGGCGCCCCGTTCCGGCGAAGACGCCGACACGGCCGCCCTGCCCCGCGACGCGCCAGCCGGCAAGCGTCAGGGCCTCCGCCGCCGCCACCGAGCGAAAGGCGCGTTTGGTGCCAAAGAGCATGGACGGCCGAAAATCGGCCACGAGCAGAACCGAGCGCTCGCGCTCGTCGCGAAAGGTGCGCACATGCAGCCGGCCGGTGCGCGCCGTGGTGTTGCGGTCGATGTGGCGGACGTCGTCGCCATACATGAAGGGACGGATGTCGTCGGTCTCCAGCCCTCGGCCACGCCGGCGCGTGACGATGCCGCCCGGCAGCATCATCGTGCGTGCCCCCGACCCGGCCTCGCCGGCCTCGATGAGGTGGCGCATCCACAACAGGTGCTCGGTCGCAAGGCTGGTTCCGGAAGGGCCAGGTCCCATCCCTCCGGGCCCCGCCCCGCTCGCGCTGTCCACGGCGCGGCCCTCAGAGCGGCCTGACATGGTCGAGCAGCATGGCGATCACCCCGCGCGGCGTCGCGCCATCGGCGCTGGCGCGCCAGGTCAGCAGCGTGCGGTGCGCCAGGATGTCGGGCGCCAGTTCCGACACGTCCTCGGGCATGACGTAGTCACGACCCTGGAGATAGGCCCGCGCCTTGGCGGCGGCGGCGAGCGCCAGCGTGCCGCGCGGCGAGGCCGGGTGCTCGATCGCCTTGCCGATGTCGGAATCCTTCGGCGCGCTGCGGGGCGCGGTGACGAGGCGGACGATGAAATCCTTGATCGCCGGCGAAAGGTGCACCGCCATCGCCGCCTCGCGCGCCGCGCGCACCTCGGCCAGCGTCAGCTTCATCGCCATGGCGCCGGAATGCATGACCGTCTCCGCCTCGACGAGATCGAGAATGCGCCGCTCGGCGGCGGCATCGGGCAGGCCGACGACGACATGCATGAGAAACCGGTCGAGCTGCGCCTCGGGCAGCGGAAACGTGCCTTCCTGGTCGATCGGATTTTGCGTGGCGACGACCATGAACGGGTCGGGCAGCCGGTGCGTCTCGCCGCCCGCGGTCACCTGGCCCTCCGCCATGGCCTCCAGCAGCGCCGACTGCACTTTCGGCGGCGCGCGGTTGATCTCGTCGACGAGAACGAGGGAGGCGAAGACGGGGCCCGGCGCGAACTCGAAGCCGCCGCGGTCGGGCTGCCAGATCGGCGTTCCCGTGATGTCGGCCGGCATCAGGTCGGGCGTGCACTGGATGCGGTGGAAGGTGCTTTCGAGGCCCTCGGCCAGGCGCTTGACGGCGCGTGTCTTGGCAAGACCCGGCATGCCTTCGACGAGGAGATGGCCACCGGAGAGAAGCCCGATCAGGAGGCGCTCGACCAGCGCCTCGCAGCCGATCAACCCGTCCTGCAGGCCGTTCTTGAGCGCTGCGATGCGATCGCGGGTCATATCCGCGCCGCCCTCGGGCCGCGCGATCAAAGTCTGCGAATTCAATGCCTCGCCTCCTCCCGGGTGCCCAGTCCGGAGCTCTGGCTTACGAAGGGAATCGACGGTCGTCAACCTGAAGCAAAACGTCTCGCGCGATCGTCATGCCGGGCTGCGGCGACGCGGCCCGTGTGCGCTCGCGTGGGATGTTAGTCCGTCATGACGCCGACAAGGAGCCTCGCTAAGGTCCGCCGCATCAGCAGAATCGGAGCATGCATGGGACAGACCGCCTTCACCAATCCCGGGCAATTCTATAGGGGCAACATCCATACCCATTCGACCGCCTCGGACGGCGTGCGCACACCGGAAGAGGTTTGCCGTACCTATCGCGAGGCGGGCTACGACTTCCTCTGCCTCTCCGATCACTTCATGGAGCGCTTCGGCTTCCCCGTCGTCGACACCACGGCCTATCGAACCGCGGACTTCACCACGATCTTCGGCGCGGAGATCCACGCGCTTCAGAACAGCCATGGCGAGCTCTGGCATCTCCTGGCCTGCGGCCTGCCCCTGGACTTCGAAAAGCTCGGTGATGGCGAGGATGCGGTGTCTCTCGCCAAGCGGGCGGTCGCGGCCGGCGCCTTTCTCGGCATCGCCCATCCGCAGTGGTCGCAGCTGACCATCGAGGACGGTCGGCAGATGGCCGGCATTGCCCATTCCGTCGAGGTCTACAATACCGGCTGCCATCTCGAATGCGACCGGCCCGACGGCACGGCCCTTCTCGACGCGCTCCTGTCGGAAGGTCATCGCCTGACCGGTTACGCCGCCGACGACGCGCATTTCAAGAGCCATGACTATCTCGGCGGCTGGATGATGGTGAAGGCGGAAGCCAACGAGCCGGAAGCGCTGCTTTCGGCGATGAAGGCCGGCGCCTTCTACTCCTCGCGCGGCCCGGTGATCGAGAACATCGTCGTCGCCGGCAAGATGATCAGCGTCGACTGCGCGCCCGCCGCCGGCGTCGCCATCGTCGGCCGCGGCAGCCGCGCCGAGTACGTCGGCGGCGAGGCGCTCACCCATGCCGACCTGCCGATCGAGCGCTTCACCGGCGACTGGTGCCGCGTCGTGGTGATGGACGAGGCCGGCAAGCAGGCCTGGTCGAACCCGATCTGGCTGTAGGTCAATCTCGAAGGGAATAGGCTGACGAGCGGGTCTATCCGCGGACGTCAGGCGGCTTCCTGGCGCGACCCTCGCAGGCTCGTCAGCCCGGCCTTGAGCCGGGCCTCATGCCGAGGCACTCTCCCAATCCTTCGGTTCAGGAGGGGGTCGACGGCGCTCGACCCGGCTCGGAAATTTCGACTTCATCCCGGTTCAAGCCCGGGAGGACGGAGGCACATGAGGAATTCGTCTCTGTCACGAAGCCCGCAGCACCCTCAGTCCAGCATCCAGAACACCGCTCCCAGCACGATCGCGAACACCGCAATCGAGCCGATCATGCGCACGGTGCCATCGGTCATGTTGGCATCGAAGATATAGTCCATGAACGGCGGCCACGGCTTGCCGATGCGCTGGTTGGGTTCGTCCGGCAGCTTTTCCATCGTTGCTCCTTGCATTTCCGGCTGGTCACGAGTCGTAAGATCCTGTCGCGGTGCCGTTCAGCCGAACATCCCCGGCCGACGAAGGGTTCCTGCCGATGCCGCCGTCCGGGCACCTGGCACGATCTCCGCCTGGGTGTTCCGCACCGAGGACGGGCGGACGCTCAGGTCCGGAACACCATCTCGATCCGGTCCGCCAGGAATCGCGCACGCGAAAACTGGATCGGCTGGTGCTCCGTGTCGAGATTGACCGAGTCGGTGACCAGCACCACGGCGTCCGCGGGACAGGCGAGATGCTCGGCGTCGCGGGCCGAGACCCTGGCGGCGGAGACTCGGGTTTCCTTGCGTCGGTAGTCGTCGACACCTTCGGCCGCGAGCGCCCTTGTGATCGAGCCGGTCTCGGCATAGGCGGCGATGATGCCGGGAAAGCGCTCGGCCGGAAACCAGGACGTGGCGATCGACATCGGCAGGCCGTCGGCGACGTTCAGCGTTTCCAGCCGGTGCAGCGGCGCGCCGGGCTTCAGCCCCAGCTCCCCGGCGATCGCTGCCGTCGCCGGCTCGCGTCCCGAGGAGATCAGCCGGCCGGCGGGCTGGCGCGACTGGCTGGTGATGTTCTCCGAGAACCGCGTCCGCGCGCCGACGGGATAGGCGATTCGCGCCGGCCGGCGCTCGACGAAGGTGCCGCGACCGCGCTCGGCCCGCACGATGCCTTCGGCCTGCAGGACCGCGATCGCCCGCCGCACCGTGTGGCGGTTGACCTGGAACCGATCGGCCAGCACCGCCTCGACCGGTAGCTGGTCCATCGCCCCCTCGCTGTCGGCGATCATGGCCCGGATCGCGTCCGCCACCTTGCGCCAACGGGCAATGCCCTCATCCCCTGCGATCACTGGCCTGTCCCTCTCTCGTCCGCGAAATTCCGTGAAATGCAGCGAGTGTCATTGTGCTGTCACGGCTTTGCCGGTAGATACCAGACATCAGATGTAGATGTCTATACAAATAGACAAATAGGGACAGACATGGCAGATGCTTCTCCCGGCCAGCAGACGCTAGACATCGCAAGGCGACGGCGCGCCATGGCGGCCTTCGCGATCGCCGACACCGCCGTCCTCGCCGCCGGCTGGCGGGCCATTGGCGGCAGCATGCGGGCGACGGCGTTGCGCGGGCCCGAAGCCGGTCTGGTGATGCTGCGCGGGCGCATCGGTGGCGGTGGCGCGCCGTTCAATCTCGGCGAGGCGAGCGTCACCCGGGCAACGGTGCGGCTCGGCTCCGGCGAAGTCGGCCACGCCATGGTGCTCGGCCGCGACCTGGCGCGGGCGGAACTGGCCGCGATCCTCGATGCCGCCTTCCAGCGGCCGGAATGGCGCGAGCGCATCGGCGCCGAGATCGTCGAGCCGGTCCTGGCGGCGCAAGCCCAGGACGACCGGCAGCGTGCCGAGGAGACGCAGGCGACGCGCGTCGACTTCTTCACCGTCGTCAGAGGAGAAGACTGATGAGCACGTCCGAGAGTAATGGCAACGACCGCGCCTCTTCGCGCAGCGGCGTCGATGGCGGCTTCACCAATCCGGTCTTCGATTCCCAGGCGATATTCGCGGGCGTGATGCAGGCGATGTCGCGACCCGGCACCCCGGTCGATCTCGGGTCCCGCGTCCGGGCGCCGCATGTCCTGGCGCCGGCGGCCGCCAGCATTCTCGCCGCGCTCGCCGACTACGACACGCCGGTCTGGCTCGACGAGGGCCTGCGCCACGACGGCGAGGCGGGTCGCTGGGTCTCCTTCCAGACCGGCGCGATTCTCGTCGCCGATCCTGCCAGGGCCCGCTTTGCCGTCTGTTCGGCTCGGGCAGACGTACCGAATCTCAGCACATTCGCGATCGGCACCCCGGACTATCCCGATCGCTCGGCGACCCTCATCGTGATGCTGGAATCGCTCGACGGCGGGCCGGCGCTGCGGCTTTCCGGTCCCGGCATCGAGACATCAGCGCGCATCGCGCCAAAGTCGCTGTCCCCCGTCTTCTTCGCCGACTGGGCGATCAACAACGCCCTCTTTCCCCGCGGCGTCGACGTCCTCCTCGTCGCCGGCAGCCAGGTCATCGGCCTGCCGCGCACGACGAAAATCCGGAGCGCCTGAGATGTACGTCGCCGTCAAGGGTGGCGAGGCCGCCATCGCCAATGCCCATCAGCTGCTCGCCGACCGGCGCCGCGGCGACCGCACCGTTCCGGCGCTGTCGCTGGAGCAGATCGCCGGACAGTTCTCGCTGGGAATCGACCGGGTGATGGCCGAGGGCTCGCTCTACGACGTCGAACTCGCCGCCATGGCCGTGCGCCAGTCGCGCGGCGATCTCATCGAGGCGATCTTCCTCCTGCGCGCCTATCGCACGACACTGCCGCGCTTCGGCGCCGCCGTCCCGCTCGACACCGGCAAGATGGCGATCGAGCGGCGCATCTCGGCGACCTACAAGGATCTGCCGGGCGGGCAGCTGCTGGGGCCCACCTTCGATTACACCCACCGCCTGATCGATCCGGCCATGGCCGGCGACGATCCGGTCGAGGCCGGCCTTCGCCGTCCCCTCCAACCGGGCGACGCCCCTTGCCCGAGGGTCACCGACCTTCTCGGCGACGAGGGCCTGATCGAGCCGGATGCCGCGGCGGAGGGCCCCGAGCCCGGCGACCTGACACGCGAGCCACTGGAATTTCCCGCCGGGCGCGACCTGCGCCTGCAGGCCCTCGCCCGCGGCGACGAGGGGTTCCTCCTGTCGCTCGCCTATTCGACCCAGCGCGGCTACGCCCGCACCCATCCCTTCGTCGGCGAGATCCGCATCGGCCTCGTCGAGGTCGAGGTCGACATGCCCGAGCTCGGCTTTGCCGTGCCGATCGGGCGCGTGCGCCTCACCGAATGCCAGATGGTCAACCAGTTCAAGGGCTCGGCCAGGGAGCCGCCGCAGTTCACCCGCGGCTACGGCCTCGTCTTCGGGCAGTCCGAGCGCAAGGCGATGGCGATGAGCCTCGTCGACCGGGCGCTGAGGGCGGACGAGTTCGGCGAGGAGCGAACCGCCCCGGCGCAGGACGAGGAGTTCGTCATCGCCCATTCCGACAACGTCCAGGCGACCGGCTTCGTCGAGCACCTGAAGCTGCCGCACTACGTCGACTTCCAGGCCGAGCTCGACCTCGTCCGCCGGATGCGCGCCGAGCATGCCGCAGCCGCAGATGATCTCAAGGATGCAGCGGAATGAATGGTCAAGAACGGGTCGAGAAATCGACGAGGTCAGGCGGCGATTGTCTCGATCACCACGCGCCGGCCGAGCAAGACAAGCGTTGTCTCCAACATGGCGAGCTTGGTCGGATGGTCCGGGTCGAGAATTCGGCGCACCAGCTTCTCGTCCTTGCCAAGCCGCCGCGCCAGTTCAGCCTGGCTGATGCCGCTGTCCCGGAATGCTTCGCAGACGGCAAGTTTCATCGCGTCGCTTGCCCCGACGGGGATGGCGAAGTCGCCTCCGGCATCGGAAGCGGCCGGCAGGTTTCGGCCGTCGCGCAACGCCCACCGCAAGGCAATGCCGAGAACTTCGCTCGCTCCGGCAATCGCCGCGTCACGCGTGGCCGCGCCGCTGATCGCCTCCGGCACATCAGGAAAGGTCACGACGAAACCGCCTTCAGGATCAGCTTCCAGTCGGGCGGGATAGATCAGGCGCATGGCGTTTCCTTCTCTCTCGATGCCAAGCTGGCGCTTGATCGTTCTGACATGCAGCGGGCCGAGGTCGCCGGACTGAATGATCGTCCGCCTTTCGCCGAGGGTCACGCGATAGTGGCTTCCTTTGCCAAGCTTGGTGTCGACCTCGAACTTCAGCTAGTGCGCTCGGGCAAAGGCGCGCAATTCCCGCAACAAGGCTTCGCGCGTCATCGCGTCACTTCCCGACAGGGCCCGCCCTCCGGACATTATTGTACGGATCAGCCTGACGAGCAAATATTCTCTGGACGGCGATGCGGCCCCCTAGCGGTCTCCTCGCTTCAGAAAATACCAGGCCGCGGCGAAACCGCAGAGGACCACGGCCAATTCGCCGAGGGCGATCCAGCTGCCTTCCATTCTCGTCTTCCTTCGCGCTTCGCCGCGGCTTCGATCCTGACAGAAGGCCCGGTACGATGACGGCGGCGCTTCCCACCTACAACTTCGCCTATCTCGACGAGCAGACCAAGCGGATGATCCGCCGCGCGATCCTGAAGGCGATCGCCATTCCCGGCTACCAGGTACCGTTTGCCGCGCGCGAAATGCCGATGCCCTATGGCTGGGGCACCGGCGGCGTGCAGGTGACGGCGGCCATCCTCGGGCCGGACGACGTCCTGAAGGTGATCGACCAGGGCGCCGACGACACCACCAACGCCGTCTCGATCCGCGCCTTCTTCGAAAAGACCGCTGGTGTCGCGACGACGACGAGGACGGGCGATGCCACCATCATCCAGACCCGCCACCGCATTCCGGAGATGCCGCTGAAGGAGGGCCAGACGCTCGTCTACCAGGTGCCGATCCCCGAACCCCTGCGCTTTCTCGAGCCGCGCGAGACCGAGACGCGGATGATGCATGCGCTCGAGGAATACGGGCTGATGCATGTGAAGCTCTATGAGGACATCGCCCGCCACGGCCACATCGCCACGACCTACGCCTATCCCGTCAAGATCGAGGGTCGCTACGTCATGGACCCCTCGCCGATCCCGAAATTCGACAATCCGAAGATGCACAGGAGCCCCGCCTTGCAGCTCTTCGGCGCGGGCCGCGAAAAGCGCATCTACGCCCTTCCACCTTTCACCAACGTCGTCAGCCTCGACTTCGAGGACCACCCCTTCGAGATCCAGCATTTCGAGAAACCCTGCGCGCTCTGCGCGGCCCGCGGCGTCTATCTCGACGAGGTGATCACCGACGACCGGGGCGGACGCATGTTCGTCTGCTCCGACACCGATCATTGTGAGACGCGGCGGGCCGAGGGGCATGCCGGCGATGGCGGGCCGGACAGTTATGAGGAGGCGGCGGAGTGAAGTCGCACTCAGCTCTTATATGCCAGTCGCTCCCGCGCGGCCGATGCCAGGAAGCCCGACCGCGTCTCACCGAGTGCCCTGGCGCGCCGGTCGATGCGGTCGACCAGCGTCTCGTCCATCGAAATATTCAGGCGGACCGACCGACCTGGCAGATCGACATCAACAAGGGCCACCGCGGCCGCATCGCCAAAATCCTCGGCAAAGGCCGGATCGGCCTGCAGAACGTCGAGTGTCCGCAAGACGGGCATGGACCGAGTCTCCTCGACCATTGCCTCGATGTGGCTCGCCAGCGCTTCGCGGCCCCGCTCCATCACCTCGGCCATAGTCTCGCCCAGCGAACTCGCGCCCGGAAAGTCCGGAAAGGAGATCCCGTAGGTGCCAGGTTCTCCATGCACCAGTGCGACAACCACACTCATCCCGCGTTTCCTTCGTTCTCCGCTGCTCGGCTCCGCCACCCCCACCGAGCCGATGCGAACGGATCACCACTTCCAGCCGGCGGCGCGATAGATCGCCCGCAACGTGCCGATCGGGATTTCTCGCTTGCCTATATCAAGCGTCACGATCGGCGAACCGGTCTTGACGAAGTTTACATGGTCGCCCCTGCCCGGCCGCCGCACATAACCTTCCATCAGAAGCCGTTTCGCAATGTCACGCGGGCTTTCGACCGCCCGTTTCGCACTCATCGCGCCCCCAGTTGTTATGCACTTAATACACAATATTCAGCTGGTGTCGAGAGTCCGACTTGCTTCAGATTCGATCGGACCGACGCTCGGTCCATCCATTTCACGCGCCACACTCTGGAGTCCGGCGGATGACCAGCTCTTTCAAAGAAACTCCCATCCTCTCCGTCCGCCACCTCACCAAAACCTACGGCGGACGCATCGGCTGCGAGGACATCTCGCTTGACGTCTGGCCGGGCGAGGTGCTGGCGATCGTCGGCGAGAGCGGGTCGGGCAAGACGACGCTGCTCAACTGCATCTCGGCCCGGCTGCCGCGCACCTCGGGCGCCGTGCTCTACCGCATGCGCGACGGCGAAACGCGCGATCTCGATGCGCTGACCGAGGCCGAGCGGCGGTTTCTCGCCCGCACCGACTGGGGTTTCGTGCATCAGAACCCGGCGGACGGGCTGCGCATGCGCGTCTCGGCCGGGGCCAATGTCGGCGAGCGACTGATGGCGGTGGGCGAGCGGCATTACGGCCAGATCCGCGAGACCGCGACCGACTGGCTCGGCCGCGTCGAGATCGCCGGCGACCGCATCGACGACCAGCCGGTCGCCTTTTCCGGCGGCATGCGCCAGCGGCTGCAGATCGCCCGCAACCTCGTCACCCGGCCGCGCCTCGTCTTCATGGACGAGCCGACCGGCGGCCTCGACGTTTCGGTGCAGGCCCGTCTCCTCGATCTCCTGCGCCAGCTCGTCGCCGATCTCGGCCTGGCGGTGGTGATCGTCACCCACGACCTCGCCGTGGCGCGGCTCCTGTCGCAGCGGATGATCGTCATGAAGGACGGGCACGTCATCGAGTCCGGTCTCACCGACCGCGTGCTCGACGATCCCCAGCACGCCTATACGCAACTCCTCGTCGCCTCGATCCCGGAGAGCTGAGATGACCGACACCGTTTACCGGACCATCGAAGCCGGTCGGGAAGCCGCTTTCCCGGGCGGCCCCGTCCTCTCGGTCGAGAACGTTAGAAAATCCTTCACCGTGCACCTGCGCGGCGGCATCACCCTGCCCGTCGTCGAGAACGTCTCCTTTGCGCTTCATCCGGGTGAATGCGCCGTGCTCGGCGGTCCCTCGGGCGTCGGCAAGTCGTCGATCCTGCGAATGGTCTACGGCAACTATGCCGTCGACGGCGGCCGTATCCTCGTCGTCGACGGCGAGGACCGGATGGCCGATCTCGCCTCGGGCGATCCGCGCCTCGTGATGCGACTTCGGCGCGAGAGCATCGGCTATGTCAGCCAGTTCCTGCGCGCGGTGCCGCGCGTGCCGGCGCTCGACGTCGTCGCCGAGCCGCTCTTTGCCCGCGGCGTCGATGCCGGGGCAGCCCGCGAGCGGGCCGGCGACCTCCTGGCGCGGCTGAACCTGCCGAAGGCGCTGTTCGACCTGCCGCCCGCGACCTTTTCCGGGGGCGAGAAGCAGCGGGTGAACATTGCCCGCGGCTTCATCACCGATCACCGCATCCTCCTCCTCGACGAACCGACGGCCTCGCTCGATGCCGCCAACCGCGACGTCGTCGCCGCGATGATCGAGGACAAGCTCGCCCGGGGCGTCGCGATCCTCGGCATCTTTCACGACAGGGAAGTGCGCGCCCGCGTCGCGACGCGCGTGATCGACGTCACCGGCTTTTCCGTCAGAAAGGCCGCGTGATGGCCCGCCTCTCGGCCGACACCCCGCACATCCACCCGACCGCCGCGGTCGAAACCACCGTTCTCGGCCGCTATGTCGAGATCGGCGAGCGCTGCCGCGTCGCCGAGACGACGCTCGGCGACTATTCCTACCTGATGGAGGATTGCGCCGTCTGGGGCACGGTGATCGGCAAGTTCGCCAACATCGCCGCCTCGGTACGCCTCAACGCCACGCACCATCCGATGAACAGGGCGACGCTGCATCACTTCACCTACCGCGCCGGCGACTATTTCGACGATGCCGAGAACGAGGTGGATTTCTTCGCCGCGCGGCGGGCGCGGGAAGTGCGGATCGGCCACGACGTCTGGATCGGCCATGGCGCGACCGTCCTGCCGGGCGTCTCGATCGGCAATGGCGCGGTCGTCGGCTCCGGCGCCGTCGTAACGAAGGACGTCGCGCCCTACACCATTGTCGGCGGTGTTCCGGCCAGGCTCATACGGCCACGCTTCGCACCGGGGATCGCCGTGCGGATGGATCGGCTCGCGTGGTGGGACTGGCCGCATGAGCGGCTGCGCGAAACGCTCGACGATTTTCGCAGCCTCGACGCAGCGAGATTTCTCGACCGTTACGAGAACTGAGACGCCGCCGTCGCCTCGGCAATCGACCGCCACCCCAGGCAACAGGCCAGCCAATCCGGCCTCCCTGTCATCTTCGCAAAACCAGCGTGCCGCGCCCCGCGCAGCCGCACCGCATCCTTGCGTTTATCTCTTGATATAACTGCCTATTTCGACGTCATCGAACGGTCATCGGGTTGTCATCCCGCTCACATGGAAGAGGTCTAGGCCTAAGCCAACGCAGCGGCGGAAGTGCCACTGACGTCGTTCTGGAATGGCGTCAGAGATGCTCCTCCGAACGGTGGCGGACGAAGAATGCCGACAGGCTGGAGAACACCCATGAATGCGATCCGCGTCGAAAAGGTCTCGAAGCGCTTTGGCCAGAAACAGGCTCTATCCTCGGTCGACATCTCGATCTCGGCCGGCGAGATGGTCGCGCTGATCGGCGCCTCGGGTTCGGGCAAGTCGACCCTGATGCGCATCATCGCCGGCCTGGAGCACAACGAGCGCGACGCCGGGCGCGTCGAGATCTTCGGCAGGCCGCTGCAGGTCGGTGGCAGGCTGGACGGGAATGCCCGCCAGATGCGCCGCGAGATCGGCGTCATCTTCCAGCAGTTCAACCTCGTCGGCCGCCTGCCGGTCCTGACCAATGTGCTGACGGGCCTCCTCGGGCGCATCCCGTCCTGGCGTGGCACGCTCGGCCTCTTCTCCCGCGCCGAGAAGGCGCTGGCGCGCGAAGCGCTCGGCCGGGTCGGCATCCCGGAAGTCGCCTGGCAGCGGGCCTCGACGCTTTCCGGCGGCCAGCAGCAGCGCGCCGCCATCGCCCGCACGCTGGTGCAGAAGGCGAAGATCCTTCTCGCCGACGAGCCGATCGCCTCGCTCGATCCTTCCTCGGCACGGCGCGTGATGGACCTCATCGCCGAGATCAACCGGACCGACGGCATCACCGCCGTCGTGTCACTCCACCAGGTCGAATACGCCCGCCGCTATTGCGCCCGCACCATCGCCATGCGCGACGGCGTGGTCGTCTTCGACGGCCCCTCGCTCGCGCTCACCAACGATTTCCTGCGCGAGCTCTACGGCACCTCCTCGGAGGAGTTGATCCTGCCGGACGCGGAGCCTGCCCGCGACCTGAAACCGACGCGCGACATCGCCGCCGAGATGCGCGCCCTGTCCTCTGCCTGGCACACCGCCTGACGCCTTCCCCTGAACCCTACGGAGACGATCATGAACCCTATCATCAAGGGCATCGCCGCCCTCGCGCTCGCTGCGGGTCTTACGACCTCGGCGCTCGCCGAAGAGATCAACTTCGGCATCATCTCGACCGAATCCCAGTCGAACCTGCGGACCGTCTGGGAGCCCTTCCTGGCCGACATGTCCAAGCAGACCGGCCTCGACATCAAGCCCTTCTTCGCCTCCGACTATGCCGGGGTCATCGAAGGCATGCGCTTCGACAAGGTCCAGGTGGCCTGGCACGGCAACAAGTCCGCCATGGAAGCCGTCGACCGCGCCGAAGGCGAGGTCTTCGTCCAGACCGTCGCCGCCAATGGCGACGCTGGCTACTACAGCCTGATCCTCGCCCCGTCCGACAGCAAGCTCAACAGCGTCGACGATCTCCTGACCTGCGACAAGTCGCTCAATTTCGGCATCGGCGATCCGAACTCCACCTCCGGCTTCCTCGTGCCGATGACCTTCATCTTCGCCGCAAAGGGCATCGACCCGAAGGAGTGCTTCAAGAACGTCACGAATGCCAACCATGAGACCAATGCGATGGCTGTCGCCAATCGCCAGGTCGACGCCGCGGCCAACAACACGGAAAGCCTGGCGCTGATCGAGAAGAACCAGCCGGAAGCCTTCAAGAACCTCAAGGTCATCTGGAAGTCGCCGCTGATCCCGTCCGATCCGATCGTCTGGCGCAAGGATCTTCCGGACACGACCAAGGAGAAGCTGAAGGCCTTCTTCCTCGACTACGGCACCGAGCGCTCGAAGGGCGACGTCGAGGCCGAAAAGAAGGTGCTGGCCGGCCTTGCGTGGGCACCGTTCCGCGCTTCCAGCGATGCCCAGCTGCTGCCGATCCGCGTCATGGAAGTGACCAAGAAGATCGCCGGCATCGAGGCCGACAAGACGCTGACGGACGACGCCAAGAAAGCCGAGATCGACAAGCTGACCGCCGAGAGGGCGAAGTTCGAAGCCGAGATCGCCAAGGGCGCGTAAGCCCGAAACCGATGCTGCGCGCGGCCGGCGACGGCCGCGCGCTCTGCTGCCGAGACCCACTCTGCCGGCACCGAGGCGCGCACACCACAGGCTCGTCATCCCGGCCGTGAGCCGGGATCCATGCCGAGGCCGTGTCACTGCCAAGTCGGTCCAGAACAAGTCGGTCCAGAATGGAAGGCCGGCCGTCCTCGATCTCGTTCGACGGTTTGAAATGGATCCCGGATCAAGTCCGGGATGACGAAGTTTCGGGTGTCTGGCGCCCCTCTTCACACGGGAGCATCACCTCCTGCCAGCCACACCACTAACCCTCACCCTCACCCAGAAAGCCTCCATGTCCGAGACCGCCCTTCCCCAAGCCAAGCCGATGATCGAGCGTCGCTGGTCCGAAACGGCCTGGACCTACGTCACCTGGGGGGCGCTGGCGATCGCCCTCGTCTGGAGCTGGGGGCCGGCGGAGATGGGTCGCTGGACCTATCTCTTCACCGATGCCGACAACATGGCGCAATACGCCTCCGGCTTCCTGTCGCCAGACTTCAAGGACTGGAACTACTATGTCGGCGAGATGATCGTCACGGTGCAGATCGCGCTGTGGGGAACCGTGCTGGCGACCATTCTCGCCGTGCCCTTCGGCATCCTGTCGGCGAGCAACATGACCCCCTGGTACATAAGGCAGCCGACGCGGCGCCTCATGGACATGTTTCGCGCCATCCACGAGGTGGTCTTCGCCGTCCTCTTCGTCGTCGCCGTCGGGCTCGGGCCCTTTGCCGGCGTCATGGCGCTTTTCATCCACACCACGGGCATTCTGGCCAAACTGTTCTCGGAGGCGGTCGAGGCGATCGACCCACGGCCCGTCGAGGCGATCCGCGCCACTGGCGCCTCCAAGCTGCAGGAAGTCGTGTACGGCGTCATTCCGCAGGTTCTGCCGCTGTGGATGTCCTATACGCTGTACCGGTTCGAATCGAATGTCCGGGCCGCGACCATCCTCGGCCTCATCGGCGCCGGCGGCATCGGCCAGGTGATGTTCGAGACGATCCGCGGCTTCTACTATTCGCAGGCGGCCGCGGTCCTCATTCTGGTGGTGCTGACCGTGATCCTGACCGATCTTCTCTCCCAGCAGCTGCGCAAGCGGGTGACGTAGGCCTTGCGCGTTGCGATCTACTTCACGCCGCCGGCCGCGGCCCCACTGGCGCGCGCGGCCGGCGAATGGCTCGGCCGCGACGCTTTTCACGGCGCCGCGACCCGGCCCGCCGATCCCGTCATCGACCCGCTCGTTGCCGGGCCCGCCCGCTACGGCTTTCACGCGACGATGCGCGCGCCCTTCACGCTGGCCAAAGGGTTCGACCTCGCGGAATTGGACGAGAGTCTGGCCGGCTTTGCCGCCGCGCGACAGGCTGTTCGCCTGCCCGCGATCCAGCTGGCGCGGCTCGGCCGGTTCTTCGCCCTGGTGCCTTCCGCACCGAGCCTCGACCTTGCCGAACTGGAAGCCGACACGGTGCGGACGTTCGAACCCTTTCGCCGCGCGGCGACCGACGCCGAGATCGCCAAGCGCCGGCCGCAGGATCTCAGCGAACGCCAGCGCACGCACCTCCGGGATTTCGGCTACCCCTTTGTCTTCGAGGATTTCCGCTTCCACATGACCTTGACCGGTCCCGTCGACGAGGCGCAGACAGAGACCGTCCATGCCCTGCTGACCGATCGCTTCGCCGCCTTCGAAGGCGCCGCCCTGTTGGTCGACGGCCTCGCGCTGTTCGTCGAACCGGCTCCCGGCGAGCCTTTTCGCGTCCATTCGCTTCATCCCTTCGACGCGCGTTGAGCGTCCTCTGCCAGAGCTTTTTCGATGTCCCATGAGACCGTACTTTCCAACGCCCGCATCGTCCTCTCCGACCGCGTCGTCGACGGCCATCTCGTCCTGCGCGACGGTCTGATCACGGCCATCGGCGAGGGCCCGGCGACGGGCGAGGACATGGGCGGCGACACGCTCGTTCCCGGCCTCGTGGAACTTCACACGGACCACATCGAAGGCCACTATCTGCCGCGGCCGAAGGTGCGCTGGAACAAGCTCGCAGCGATCCAGGCGCATGACGCGCAGATCGCCTCCTCCGGTATCACCACCGTCTTCGACGCGCTGCGCGTCGGCATGGACGAGAATGCCGACATCGGCGCCCGCGACATGCGCGACATGGCCGACTCCATCGCGCGCTCTGTCGCCGAGGACCGGCTGCGCGCCGATCACTTCATCCATCTGCGCTGCGAGGTTTCGGCCGCGGACGTCGTCGAGGGCTTCGAGGCGATGATGGGCAACGAACTGGTGAAGCTGGCCTCGCTGATGGATCACGCGCCCGGCCAGCGCCAGTTCGTCGACATCGAGACCTACCGTGCCTACTACCAGGGCAAGATGAAGCTGTCGGATGCCGAGTTCGACACTTTCTGCCGCCGCCGAATCGAGGAATCCGAGGCCAATGCGCCGGCGAGCCGCATCCACATTGCGGGCCGCTGCCGCGAGGAAGGCATCGCGCTGGCCTCGCACGACGACGCGACGCTTGCCCATGTCGCCGAAGCGATCAGCTTCGGCATCGCGCTGGCCGAATTCCCGACGACCATGGAGGCCGCGCGCGCCTCGCACGAGGCGGGGCTGAAGGTGCTGATGGGCGCGCCGAATGTCGTGCGCGGCGGCTCGCATTCGGGCAACATCTCGGCCTTCGACCTTGGCAAGGCCGGCGTCCTCGACATTCTCTCCTCCGACTATGTGCCGTTCAGCCTGATCCAGGCGGCGTTCCAGCTCGGCGCAAACGAGGCCGACCTGCCGGCGGCGATCCGCCTGGTGACGAAGAACCCGGCCGACGCGGTGGGGCTCACCGATCGCGGCGAGATCGCCGTCGGCAAGCGCGCCGATCTCGTGCGCGTCCGGCCGGTGGCATCCGAGGCGCCGGTGGTGCGCGCCGTCCTCCGCGAGGGCCGCCGCGTTGCCTGACGCTGTCGATGGTCGGATCCACGGTCCGTTCATCGCCGTGGTCGGACCGAGCGGCGCCGGCAAGGACACGATCCTGGCACTGGCGCGGCCGCATCTGCGGCAAGACATCCGCTTTGCCCGCCGGGTGATTACCCGGGTCTCGCAGGTCGAGGCGGAGGACCATGACTGTCTCGACGAAACAGCCTTCGAGGCCGCCGAGCGCGACGGTGCCTTCTGCCTCAGCTGGGCGGCCCATGGCCTGCGCTATGGCCTGCCCAGCTCGCTCGTCGCCCACTGCGAAGGCGGAAACGCCGTCGTCGCGAATGTCTCGCGCCGCGCGCTGGGCCCCGCTGCCGCGCGCTTTGCCGCGTTGCATGTCATCGAGATCACGGCGCCGCGGGCACTCCTCGTCCAGCGGATCGCCGCGCGTGGCCGTGAAAGCGCCGGAGAAATCGAGGCGCGGCTGGCCCGGAACGTCGATCTCGACATCCCCGCGGGTGCCCACGGGCCGCACCGTATCGACAATTCGGGACGGGTCGAGGACGCTGCTGCCGATTTCGTCCGCCTCGTCGAAAGCCTCGCGCGCGACGCTGCGGCAGCGGTCTGAGGCTCTTCTCTCTTCAGGCGCGAAAACTGTCGAAGAGACCGTCCATCAGGGGCGTTGCCGTCGCGAGCAGGTCGAACTCCTGCTCCAACCGCAACCATTCCGAAAACAGGCCGACAATCGCGCAGAAATAGGCGTTGGCTGCCAGTGCCGGCGTCCAGGCCCGTCCGAGCCGACCGAGCAGCGCCGCCCGCTCGAAGACTTCGATGAGAACGCGCTTCATCCGGTCGTCGTCGGCCCGGCGGCTGACCAGCGCCTCGCGCATCTCGCCGACATACTCGCATCGCAATAAAATGATGGTGTAGACGCGTTGCGCCCGCGCGTCCGTGGCAAAGCCCCTGATCGCGTCGAGCGTCGTGGTGTAAAGAAGATCAAGGCAACTGTCCGAGTGGGTCATCTCGCCGGAGTGGAAAAACGTCTCCTGCGGCAGCCGCGCCCTGTCCTGCATGGCCTTGAAGAGGTCGACCTTGCCGGAGAAGTGCCAGTAGATGGCGCCGCGCGTCACCTTGGCGGCCGCTGCGATCTGGGCCAGCGACGTCTGGCCGACGCCGCGTTCGAAGAACACGGCTTCGGCCGCGTCGAGGATCGCGGCGCGGGTTTCGAGGGCTTCTTCCTTGGTACGGCGCACGGGGCCTCCTTGCTTACATGCATCTATGAATGTAATGATGCTGCATTGCAATAGGCCGCATTGCCGTCCGACTCGGGTTCCGTCATGAAATTGCTTGGTTTTTCGACACTCCGTGCGGCGCTGCTTCTGGCCGCGCTGGCGCCCGCCGCGGCCCATGGCCAGGCTCCCGGCGGGGCTGCCCCGCCGCCCCCCGTCGTGACGGTCGAGACGATCGCGACAAAGACGCTGCCGATTTCCTACGAATATGCCGGGCGCGTTGCCGCCTCGCGGGAAGTCGAGGTTCGCGCACGCGTGGCGGGCATTCTCCTCGACCGCGCCTTCGTCGAAGGTGCGCGCGTCGCGCCGAACCAGGTGCTGTTCCGGATCGACCCGCGCGAATTCGAGGCGCAGGTCGCGCTCGCCCAGGCGCAGTTGCAGCAGCAGCAGGCGACTCTCGGCCAGGCGCAACGGACCGAGGAACGCCAGCGCGCCCTGACCTCCCGCGGCGCCGCGTCCACCGCGACGCTCGACGACGCGACATCGAGCCGGGAACTTGCCGAAGCGCAGGTCGCGGCGGCCGAGGCCAGCCTCCAGACTGCAAGACTGTCTCTCGCCTATGCGACCGTCACCGCCCCCGCCGGCGGCGTCACGACCCTCGACCAGGTTCCGGAGGGCAGCCTGATCACGGTCAATTCCCTGCTCACCAAGATCTCCCAGCTCGACCCGATCTACGTGAACTTTTCCGCGGCCGACACCGAGGCGATCGCCATCCGGCAGCTCGTCGAAAATGGCGCGGGCAACCGCAACGACCTCAGCGTCGAGGTCTCCTTCGGCGATGGCGGCGTCTACGCACAGAAGGGCACGATCGACTTCACCGCATCCAGCATCGATACGGAGACGGGCACGATCCTGTCGCGCGCCGTCCTCCCGAACCCCGACACCCGGCTCATCCCGGGTCAGTTCGTCCGGGTGAACATCTCCGGCCTGAAGCTCGAAGACGCCGTTACCATCCCGACGGAAGCCCTGATGCAGGGACCGCAGGGGCCGTTCGTCTTCACTGTCGACGACAAGAACGTGGTTGGGGTCCGTCCGATCAAGATTGGCCGGGAACTGGATGGCGAGATCCTCGTCACCGAGGGTCTCGACAATGGCGACCGCATCATTACCGAGGGCGTCGTGAAGGCGCGGCCGGGCTCGCCGGTCAATCCGGGCGACGGCGGCGCGACCCCGGCTGCCGGTGCACCCGCAGCGAGCGCGCCGGCATCTGCAGGCGAAGCCGACGCAGCCGAGGCCTCGACCGGGGCGGCCGAGACGGCACCGGCTGCCGCTTCCGAAAATGCCGCGCCGGCCGCGGGCGGGACACCCGCAGCCGCCGAAGCGGGCGAACCCGGCAAGGCCGATGGTGCCGCCGCACCGGCGACGGAGACCGCGCAGTGAATTCCCGCTTCTTCGTCGACCATCCGGTCTTTGCCTCCGTCATCTCCATCGTCATCGTGCTCGCCGGCGTCATGGCCCTGCGATCCCTTCCGATCGAGCAGTACCCGCAGCTCGTGCCGCCCGAAGTGGTGGTGACGGCAAGCTATCCCGGCGCCAGCGCCGAGACTCTCGCCCAGACCGTCGCCGCTCCGCTCGAGCAGCAGATCAACGGCGTCGAGGGCATGATCTACATGAAGTCGACGAATTCCTCGTCGGGCTCGTCCTCGGTCACCGTCACCTTCGCCAGCGGCACCGATCCCGACCAGGCGACGATCAACGTCAACAACCGCGTGCAGCAGGCGGTTTCGTCGCTGCCGACGGAGGTGCAGCGTCTCGGCGTGACGGTCGTCAAACGGTCCTCGTCGATCCTCGCCGTCCTCACCATGACCTCGCAGGATCCGCGCTACGACGCGACCTACGTCTCCAACTATGCCCTTCTCTACATCCTCGACGAGCTGAAGCGGTTGCCGGGCATCGGCGAGGCGCAGCTTTTCGGCCAGCGCAACTATTCCATGCGCATCTGGCTGCGGCCGGACCAGCTTGCCCAGTACGACCTGACGCCGACGAATGTCGCCGACGCGATCCGCGAGCAGAACGCGCAGTTCGCTGCAGGCCAGTTCGGCGCCGAGCCGAATGCCGGCCCGCTGGCCTTCACCTATTCGGTCACCACGGCCGGACGACTGCCCGATGTGCAGGCGTTCGAGAACATCATCCTGAAGTCCAACGCGAACGCCTCCTCGCTTCTCCTGAAGGATGTGGCGCGGGTCGAACTCGGCGCCCAGGACTACGGCTTCAACGCCACCTACAACGGCGATTCCACCGTGCCGATCGGCATCTATCTCCAGCCCGGCGCCAATGCCCTGGACACGCTGGCCGGCGTGCGCACCCGCATGGACGAGCTCAGTCAGTCGTTCCCGGACGGCGTCCAGTACGCGATCCCCTACGACACGACGAAATTCATCTCCGCATCGATCGAGGAGGTGATCATCACCTTCATCGAGGCGATGGTCCTGGTCTTCATCGTGGTCTTCGTCTTTCTGCAGAGCTTCCGCGCGACGCTGATCCCGATGATCGCGGTGCCGGTGTCGATCATCGGCACTTTCGGCATGCTCCTGGTGCTCGGCTTCTCTATCAACCTGCTGACGCTGTTTGCGCTGGTGCTGGCCATCGGCATCGTCGTCGACGACGCCATCGTCGTTCTCGAGAACGTCGAGCGCATCATGACCAGCGAGGGCCTGCCGCCGAAGGAGGCGACGGCCAAGGCGATGAGCGAGGTGACGAGCCCGGTCATCGCGATCGTTCTGGTGCTTTGCGCGGTGTTCATCCCGGTCGCGTTCCTGGGCGGGCTCGCCGGCACGATGTACCGCCAGTTCGCGGTGACCATCGCCGTCTCGGTGACGATCTCCGGCATCGTGGCGCTGACGCTGACGCCCGCCCTTTGCGGCCTGATCTTGAAGCAGACGCACGGCAAGCCCTGGGCGCCGTTCCGCTGGTTCAACACCGGCTTCGGCAAGCTCACCGACGGCTACGGCGCCGTCGTCGGCTTCCTGATGCGCCACGCGATCCTCGCTTTGGTGCTCGTCGCCGCCATGTCCGGCGGCACCTATTACCTGTTCACGACCCTCCCCGGCTCGCTCGTCCCCGACGAG
The DNA here is from genome assembly GCF_019973775.1 of Aureimonas sp. SA4125. Taxonomy (NCBI): domain Bacteria; kingdom Pseudomonadati; phylum Pseudomonadota; class Alphaproteobacteria; order Hyphomicrobiales; family Aurantimonadaceae; genus Aureimonas; species Aureimonas sp. SA4125. The sequence continues at coordinate 3,369,685 of NZ_AP025032.1, forward strand.
GACCAGGGATCGAACTTCGTCGTCGGCATCCTGCCGCCGGCGGCCTCGCTGGCCAGAACCACCGCCGCCATGGCCGATGTCAGCCGGAACATCCGCGCCAACCCCGCGGTCGCCGACGTCGTCGCCTTTGCCGGCTTCGATCTTCTCGCCGGATCGCAGAAGACCAGCGCCGGCGTCGCCTTCGTCACCTTGAAGGACTGGTCCGAGCGCACCGACCCGTCCGAGGATGGGCGCAACCTGCCGGGCGCCTTCATGGGCGCCAATGCCGGCATCAAGGACGCGATGGTGCTCGCCTTCAACCCGCCGCCGATCCAGGGGCTGTCGACCACCGGCGGCTTCGATCTCTATGTCCAGGATCGCGGCGGCGCCGGCGCCAACGCGCTGATCCAGGCGACCGACGCCATGGTCGCCGCCGCCGCCAAGCGGCCGGAACTTGCCGGCGTTCGCTCCAGCTTCAGCGCCAGCGTTCCGCAGTACAGGATCGATGTCGACCGCGAGAAGGCCAAGGCCCTCGACGTGCCGATCGCTCAGATCTTCACCACCATGCAGGCGACCTTCGGCAGTCTCTATGTCAACGACTTCACGCTTCTGGGCCGCAACTACCAGGTCTCGCTGCAGTCGGAAGCGAAGTTTCGCGAGCGCCCGGAGGATCTGAAATACGTTTTCGTGCAGGCCAATTCCGGTGCGATGATCCCCCTCGACACGCTGCTGAAGGTCGAGCGCGTCGTCGGCCCGGACCTCATCGAGCGCTACAACGCCTTCACGTCGGCCAAGGTCAGCGGCGGACCCGCCCCCGGCTTTTCCTCGGGACAGGCCCTCGAGGCGATGCAGCAGCTGGCGGCGGACCTGCCGGACGGCTTCGACATCGCCTGGACGGGATCGGCCTACCAGGAGATCTCGACGAGCGGGACCGGCGGCATCGCGATCGGCTTCGGCATCCTGATGGTTTTCCTGATCCTGGCGGCGCAGTACGAGAAATGGTCGCTGCCGATCGCCGTGATCCTCGCCGTTCCCTTCGCCATGTTCGGCGCCTTGCTGGCGATCTACCTTCGCGGCCTCGAGAACGACGTCTATTTCCAGATCGGCCTGGTGACGCTGGTCGGCCTCGCGGCGAAGAACGCGATCCTGATCGTCGAATTCGCGGTCCTGAAGCGGGACGAAGGCCTCAGCGCCTACGACGCCGCGCTGCAGGGCGCCAAGCTGCGCTTCCGCCCGATCATCATGACCTCGCTCGCCTTCATCCTCGGCGTCGTGCCGCTGGCGATCTCGACCGGGGCAGGCTCCGCCAGCCGGCATTCGATCGGCACCGGCGTCATCGGGGGCATGCTGTTTGCGACCTTCGTCGCGATCTTCTTCATCCCGCTGTTCTACAAGCTGCTGGCGGGCAAGCAGCCGGCACCCAAGGCAGCATCGGGCGAGGGACCGAAACAGGAGCATGCGCCGGCGGCCGTCTGAGCCTCCCTTTCGCGGTGTCCTGTCGCGGCAGAGAGATTGCCACCGCTCCGATGCGATCGAATGGTCACAGCGGCCGCGGCTCTCTCCGCATGCGCGGCCTGCAGGCAAGCTTGAGGGTTGCGCTGCACCCAGACTACGACTAGCAAGCACCCCAAACGCCGAACCGGCGACTCCTTCCCTTGGTCATTCGATGCTATGACCTGCTCGAAGCGTCAAAGGTCCGCCCTTCTCGGGGCGCCGTGATGCCGGAGAACGATGCTTGGCCACTGATACCGAAATGGGGCATGCCGCACGCGAGCCGGCCCATCCGCGCGAATTCAGGACCTTGCTGCTCGGATGTATCGGCGTCGTCTACGGCGACATAGGTACCAGCCCGCTCTACGCCCTGCGCGAAGCCTTGGTGCATGCGAGCGGCGACGGTCTCGTCGATCAGGAGGTGATCGGCGTCGTCTCGATGCTGATCTGGTCGCTGACACTGATCGTCACCATCAAATACGTGCTTCTCATCCTGAATGCCGACAACAATGGCGAGGGTGGCATCCTGTCCTTGATCGCCTTGGCGATGAAGGCGATGGGGCGGCGCACCTTCCTCATCGTCATCGGCATCATCGGCGCCTCGCTCTTCTACGGCGACGCGGTGATCACGCCGGCGATTTCGGTGATGTCGGCGATCGAAGGCCTGAAGCTGATAACGCCGCGCTTCGACGGCTGGGTCCTGCCGATCACGACCGTCATCCTCTGCCTTCTCTTCTTCGTCCAGAGCCGCGGGACCGGCAAGATCGCGACCTATTTCGGCCCGATCACGCTGGTCTGGTTCGTGGTGATGGGCATTCTCGGGCTCATCCACATCGGCGACCAACCGGATATCCTGGCGGCTCTCAACCCGATGCGGGCCGTCACCATGATCATCGACCACGGCTGGCTGTCGCTCATCATCCTGGGCTCGGTCTTCCTGGCCATTACCGGCGCGGAAGCGCTGTACACCGACATGGGGCATTTCGGCCGCAAGCCCATTCGCTTTGCGTGGTTCGGCCTGGTGTTTCCCGCCCTGTTGCTGAACTATCTCGGCCAGGGCGCGCTGATCATGTCGAAGCCGCAGTCTCTGGAAAATCCCTTCTTCCTGCTGGCGCCGGATTGGGCCCTGTTGCCGCTGGTAATTCTCGCGACCGTCGCCACCGTCATCGCCAGCCAGGCGGTCATCACCGGTGCCTTCTCGCTGACCCAGCAGGCGATCCAGCTCGGCTTCCTGCCACGGCTCGAGATCCGGCACACCTCGGAGGAGCAGTTCGGGCAGATCTATATTCCGAAGGTCAACGCATTCCTGTTCATCGGCGTGATGATCCTCGTCTGGACCTTCCAGTCTTCCGGCGCGCTGGCCAATGCCTATGGCATCGCCGTCACGGGCGACATGGTCGTGACCTCGATCCTCGGCTTCCTCGTCTTCTGGAAATGCTGGAAATGGTCGCCCTGGCTCGCGGCCGCCGTGATGGTGCCGCTTCTGTCGCTCGAACTCATCTTCCTGTCCTCCAACATGTTGAAGATCCTCGATGGCGGCTACGCGCCCCTGGGGCTCGCGGTGATCCTGTCGCTGATCATGTGGACATGGATCCGCGGCACGCGCATCGCCTACGGCAAGGCACACCGCGAGAGCATAGCCCTCAGCGACCTGACGCGGATGCTGGAGAAATCGAAACCGATGCGCGCGCGCGGAACCGCCGTGTTCCTCACCTCCGACACCGAGCTGGCGCCCAGCGCGTTGATGCACAATCTCAAGCACAACGGCGTCATTCACGAGCGCAACATCATCATGACCATCAAGGTCGAGAACGTTCCGCGCATCCGGCTCGAGGACCGCGTACAGATCGAGGAGGTCTCGGAACTCTTCACCCGCGTCTTCCTCACCTACGGCTACATGGAGGAGCCGAACGTGCCGAAGGCGCTGTCGCTCGCCAAGAAGAAAGGGCTGAAGTTCGAGATCATGTCGACCTCGTTCTTCCTCTCCCGGCGCGCCTTCCGGGCGACCTCGCAGGACGGAATGCCGCTCTGGCAGGACCGGCTCTACATCTCCATGGCGCTTTCCGCCGCCGACACCTCGGGCTTTTATTGCCTCCCCACCAATCGGGTCGTCGAGATGGGACAACAATTCACAATTTAGAGTCATGCTTGTGTTCTAAAGCTCAGGCCGTAGGGATCCTGGAATGCACGTGATCGATCGAGCAGAGGCTGGCGAACGCGCCGGGACGGGCCTCGACGGCGCCGATCACGGGGATGACGGCTGCCTGCGGGAGGCCGTCGTGGGCCACCCTGTGCAAAACGATGCCGATGTGGCGACGCCTCTTGAGACGGAAAGCGCACCCGCCGCTTTGGAGAGCCTGGCGCTCAGCAAGCGCAAGCTTGCCGAAATCCTGGTCGACATCGCCGAAGATACCACGCGCGAACGCGTCTCCGTTGCCGACCTTCTTCTCGCCATGCAGGACCGCGCCTTCGGTGCGCTGATGCTCATCTTCGCGATGCCGAATGCCTTGCCGACACCGCCCGGCACCTCGGCCATCCTCGGCGCGCCGCTGGTCTTTCTCGCGGCCCAGCTGATGTTCGGTCGAAAACCCTGGCTTCCCAAGGTGATCGCCAATCGCTCGATGTCGCGGACGGACTTTGCCGCGATGATCGGCAAGGTCGCACCCTGGATCACACGCGCCGAAAAGCTTTTGAGACCCCGGCTTGTCGTCGTGGCACGTCCGCCGGCGGAATATCTGATCGGCGCGCTGTGCCTGTTGATGGCGACGATCCTGATTCTTCCCATTCCGCTCGGCAACATGCTTCCAGCTTTCACCATCTGCCTTTTTTCGCTCGGGCTGCTCGAGCGCGACGGCATTTGGATCCTTGCCGGCGCAGCGACATCCATCGTCTCCGTGGTGCTCGTTTCCGGCGTCCTGTTCGCGCTGTTCAAGGGCGCCGTCTTCGTCTTCACCAACGCCTTCCTGTAGGTCCGGCCGTACCCTTCCGCGCGACGCGTCTGCCACTATGCAGGCCCTGAAGCTTTCCGCATGCACGGGTGCCGCTTGCTGTTTCCCAGGCGGTGACGCTAGGGTCCCGGCCGTTACCCATCGCATGCGCATTCACGGAGATCCGATTGACCAAGTTCGTCCAACTGGGGCCGGAAAGTCGGATGCATACTCGGCTGTCGAAGATCATCGACCTTTCGGTCGATGATCGGCAGGCCCTCGCGGAACTCCCCGTCATCGTCCGGGACTATGCGGCCGACCAGGACATCGTTCGCGACGGTGACCACCCGCAGCATTGCTGCATCGTGCTCGAAGGCTTCACCTGCCGCTACAAGGTCATCAGCGATGGGCGGCGGCAGATCCTCGCCTTCAACATCCCCGGGGACATTCCCGATCTGCAGAGCCTGCATCTGCGGGTGATGGACCACAGCCTGGCCACGCTCGTGCCGAGCCGGCTCGGCTTCGTCGCCCACCAACATATGCGCGAGCTGTGCGAGCGGCGGCCCGGCATCGCCGCCGCGATGTGGCGCGAGACCTTGATCGATGGCGCCGCCTTCCGGGCCTGGATCACCGGCATGGGCCGGCTTTCCGCGCGGGCGCGGCTGGCCCACCTCCTTTGCGAACTGCTGCTTCGGCTCGATGCCGTCGGGCTTGCCGACGGCTTCCGCTACAAGCTTCCCCTCACCCAGGCGGAACTGGGCGACGCGCTCGGCCTCAGCGTCGTCCACGTCAATCGGATCCTGCAAGACCTCAGGGCCGAGGACATCATCGCGATCGATCGCCGTGCCGTGAACATTCTCGACTGGAACGGGTTGCGCAGCATCGGCCAGTTCGAACCGGCCTATCTCCACCTCAAATACGGCTCGACCGAGCTCGATTGAGGCGGTCGCTGCCGCTCGGTCGCCTACTTCGGCGGCTGGTAGTGACGCAAGATCGTCCGAAGATCTGGCTCGTCCACAAGGTCGGCGGCGTCCGCCTGGTCGAACCACTGGCGGGCGCGCTCGGAGGCTTCGGGCCAATCCTTGTCGAGATAATGAACTTCGAGCGGATAGACCGTGACCGTGCAGCGCAGCGTAGAGCCGTCGTCCGCGAGCTTGTCGTAGGCGTACGCACCGATCGGCTGTTTGCGGGACTTGCCGATCACACCGGCCTCTTCGAAGGCTTCCTGTGCCGCCGCCTTGGGTAGTGTCCGCGCTCGTGGTGGAAATTCCGACATTGAAAGGTGTGGCTGAGGCGGTCACCGGATAGGGCGGCTAAGGTGGAGTTGCGAGACTTCAACCTGACCGGAGAACCCGATGACCGAGGACAGACTACCGCTTGCCGAGCTTTTTGCGAAAGCCGGGGACGGCGATTTCCTGAGAACGATAGCCGAGAGCGTGATGCAGCTCCTTATGGAGGTCGACGTTGAAGGCATGATCGGCGCCGGGCGCCACGAACGGACGCAGGAACGGGCGACTTATCGCAATGGCTACCGCGACCGCTCGCTCGACACGCGGCTCGGCTCGTTGCAGCTTCGGATACCCAAGCTTCGGCAGGGCAGCTACTTCCCGCCGTTCCTGGAGCCGAGAAAGCTCTCGGAGAAGGCCTTGGTTGCCGTCATTCAGGAAGCTTGGATCAGCGGCGTTTCCACCCGGCGGGTCGACGATCTGGTACAGGCCATGGGGCTGTCGGGGATCGGCAAGAGCACCGTATCGAAGCTGTGCAAAGACATCGACGAACGCGTCGGCGGCTTCCTCGACCGTCCTCTCACTGGCGACTGGCCCTACCTCTGGCTGGATGCGACCTACCTGAAGCAGCGCGAGGGTGGACGCATCGTTTCGGTCGCCGCCATAATCGCCGTGGCCGTGAACACGGACGGCAAGCGCGAGATCGTCGGCCTTCACATCGGCCCCTCGGAAGCGGAGACGTTTTGGTCGAGCTTCCTCAAGAGCCTCGTGCGCCGCGGCCTGTCCGGCGTGAAGCTCGTGATCTCGGATGCTCACGAAGGGCTGAAAGCCGCCATTCGCCGGGTGTTCAGCGCCTCCTGGCAGCGCTGCCGGGTGCATTGGATGCGCAACGCCCTGTCGTATGTCCCGAAGGCGCAGCAGAGCATGGCGGCGGCCGCGCTGCGCCAAGCCTTCGCCCAGCCCGATCGTGCTAGCGCCAGCCAGGCGCTGCGCCACGTCGCCGACCAGCTTCGGGGAAAGTGTCCAAAGCTCGGGGCCTTCATCGACAACAGCGAGACCGACGTGCTGGCGCACATGGATTTTCCCAGTCAGCACCGGACCCGGATCCATTCGACGAATTCCCTGGAGCGCCTGAACAAGGAGGTGAAGCGGCGTGCCGACGTCGTCGGAATCTTCCCGAACGAGGGATCCATCATCCGGCTCATCGGCGCCGTCCTTCTCGAGGCCAACGACGAATGGCAGATCCAGAACCGCTACATGCAGACCGAACCCATGGCCGACCTCATGGCCATGGGCAACACTGCAAAACCCGAACAGATTTCCACCGAAGTCGCCTGAAACGGAGCCGCTTCAGCTACACTCAATTTCCACCACGTTGACGGACACGACCCCGCCTTGTGCGGGCTGCGAAGTTTCATCGGCCATCCCTTGGGAATGATCCAGCGCCGCGAACCGCGTGAGGTGACGAGCAGGATGCGCAGGCCTCCATCCGGCCCGAGGGCGTATGGCAGCGCGCCATACTGCACGTTCCCTTTATTTTGCGCCAATGCTCTCTCCAGTTCCCAGGACCTCCACCGCTTGGTTTAGATTGGTCTTCCCGGCTATTGGTATTTCGAATGCGACAACGTCGGGAAAGTCCCCATGAAAGACGCTGACCCTGTGACGTCTTGGTGATGCGCCGTGGCTATGGATTGGCTGCGAAAGCGCCAAGAATGACATGTACATGTTTTCCTACAAGAAATCATGTCGAGACGCCGGGCGGCGACGGGCTCGGTCGACGCCTTTAACGCTCGGAAGATTGCCGGCAGGCTCGGGGAACGAGGGAGGACCGAAAACGATCCCTTGCCTCGTTCGCCGGCGATCCCGACACTCGCTAAACGTTTCGTTACAAATCGCCCGCGCCTTGCCATCAAACGCAACGCGAAGGCCGGAAAAGCGCCACCCCGCCTGTCGATCCTCCCGGGATATCAACGGAGTCGACAAGCATGACGATCAGCATGACGAAACGCGCGGCGAAGATTGGCCAGCGCGTCCTTGCCCAAATGGCGATGTCAGCGACGGTAATGACCACTTTGCACTTCGCCTCTGTCTCCGAATTTCTGCCGGCGACATGGGTGTTCGGTCCATCGGGCGGCGAGTCGGCACCTGTTACGGCGACCGGAGCACCGCTGCCAGGCGCCGCGTCTCCCGTTCGAATCGTCCCGCTGCCGATCGCGTCAGTGCCTACAGTCGTCAAACACGCTTCCGTGGAGGTTGCCGGGCAGACGCCGAAGGCGGCTGGGAACCCTGTGTCCGATCGTGTTTCTGCGCCGGCCAGGATGCCGGGCGCGTGTGCGGATGGCTGCAGGACGGCGCCTCCTCGCGTCGTCGCGCGGCCGACGCCCCGCCCCGCCATCCCGATGCCGGCCGACATGCCGGACCCGTGGGAAGCGCCCGTGCGCTTGGCCGCGAACCCTCCGGCCCGTCAATCGACGGGCATCGAGGCGCTGCCGGAGCCCGATGCCGTCCCCTATCCCGAACTGGCGTCAGGCTTCGTCCTCGCCGATCTGATCCCCGGGCGCCATTCCGTGATGGACGGCGTTTCCTTCATCGGCGGGCAAGCCCGCGCCGTCGTCACCGGCGCTGCCAGCGGTGCGCTGGATTTCGTGCGTCACTAGTTTGCCGCGCCGGCTGCTGCAAATCCGGATCCCAGTCTTTCGTCCGCGCTCTTCAGAACGTCGGCAGGCTGAGCCTGCCATCCTGGCATTCCCGGCCGGCTTAGCCGGGCTTCGCCAAGGGCAGCGTCACGGTCTGGCGCAACCCGCCCTGAGGGCGGTTCTCGACGCGGATCGTGCCGCCGGCCTGGTCGAGGATTTCCTTTGCGATGGCCAGACCGAGCCCCGCGCCGGGGCGCGACTTGCGTCGACCGGCATCGACCCGGAAGAAGGGCTCGAACACCCGGGCGAGAAGCGCCTCGGGAATGCCGGGCCCCTCGTCGTCTATCTCGATCACGGCCGAATTGCCCTCAGTGCGCATGCGGACGTTCGCGCCGCCCCCGTGTGTCGCGGCATTGTCGACGAGATTGCGCAGCGCCCGCTTGAGGGCGAGTGGACGCCCCGCGACAAGGATGCCCGGGCTCACCTCCCAGTCGACGCCAAGACCGAGTTCGCGCAGTTCGGCGCCGATCTCCGCCAGGAGCGGAGCGAGCGCCACGCCGTCTTCTGCCGGCTGGTCTGCGACTTCCTCGCGCACCAGACGAATGGCGCTGTCGGCGATCCGGTCGAGTTCCTCCAGATCCTTCAGCCAGGTTTCCTGTTCCTCGAGCGGCAGGAACTCGGCCCTCAGACGCATCCGCGTCATCGGCGTCCGGAGGTCGTGCCCGGCGGCCGCGACGAGACGCATCCGGCTCTCCATCGCCACCTTCAACCGCGAGGAGAGCCGGTTCAGCGCCCGGGCCGTCGCCCGCACCTCCACCGGCCCCCTCTCGTCGATCCGAAGCATCTCGCCGTCCGGCCCGACGGAGGCGATGGCCGTCTCCAGCATCCGCAGCGGGCTGACGATCTTGTTGGCGGCCAGAATCGCGATGGCGACCGAGCCGAGCACGACGATCATGAGATAGGCCGCCAGCGGGCGGATGGCGCTTTCGGGAAGCGCGGGAAAGGGCACATAGGCCCAGATATCGTGCTGAAGCGGGATGGCGAGATAGGCGCTGGTGTCAACGGTGGCCACGATCACCTCCAAGCCCTCGCCGAAGCCAGCCAGAGCTCCGTTGACGCCGTCCGTCTGCTGATGCCGGATCTCGTCGGCCCGAGGCGCCGGGCCGGTTTTCAACCCGAAGCTCGCCGCCTTCTCCGCCGATCCGGCGAGGAGGGCCGAGACGAGGCGTGCCTCCTGGGCAAAGGCGAGATCGAAGGTCTGACGCCGCGGCGGATCGACGATGGAGTAGGTGACGAAGGCCGCAAGCACCGCGACGGCGGTGACGGCAACCATCAGAAGGAGAGTCAGGCGCGCGTGAAGCGAGTTCATTGCGGCGTCTCCAGCCGCTCGACGCGGGCGGCGAATTGGTAGCCGCCATTGCGCACGGTCTTGAACAGCCGGAACACGCCGCTATCGCCGAGCTTTCGCCGGAGACGGCTCATCGTCACATCGATGGAGCGGTCGAACGGGTCGATGTTGCGGCCATGCAGGAGGTCGAGGAGGATTTCGCGCGACAGAACCCTCCCCGGCCGCTCCAGAAAGATCTGCAGAAGGTCGAATTCGGCGCCGGTCAGTTCGATCTCGGCGCCCTCGGCATCGCGCAGGCTCCGCCGTTCGGGATCGGCGGTGTAGCCGTCGAAACGGTAGCTCGCGGCCGGTGGCGGCGTCGCTTCGCCCGAACGCTCGCTGCCGCCGCGGCGCAGGACCGCGCGGATCCGGGCCGAGAGCTCGCGCGGGTTGAACGGCTTGCCGAGATAATCGTCGGCCCCGAGCTCGAGCCCGACGATGCGGTCGACATCCTCCTTCAGCGCGGTGAGAAGGATGATCGACAGATCGGGACGGCGGTCGCGCAGCTCGCGGCAGAGGTCGAGACCCGACCCGTCCGGCAGCATGACGTCGAGCACCACCAGATCGACGGCCGTATCGACGAGCTTCTGCTCGCATTCGCGCCGACTGCCGGCGAGCGCCGTCTGGAACCCCTGGCCATCGAGATATTTGCCGAGCAGTCGCCGGATTTCGGGGTCGTCGTCGACGACCAGCACCCTGATCCTATTTTCCATCGCGCGGCTCCCGACTGTATCCTTCGTCTATGTGCCATTGCCGCGCCGGCCGCGACCGGATTTTTGTTGCGGAACGTATCGGCGGTCGTCCGCCGAACCTTCTGGCAATTGTGGTTGTCCCGGGCGCGATACGTTTCGTAACAGATTGATATTTCTGTCGCATGGAAGCGCAAGGAGAAGCGACTACCTATGTTGGCGGAATGCAGTCGATCGGCGGAAGCCGGCAGGCTGCTGAGACCGCAGCGTCATCCCCCCTCTGACGCTGCGGTCGAGCCGGAACACCGCGCGCGATGTTCCGGCTCCCAGCTCTGCGCCCTCCCTGAAGCTTGCGAGACCTCGATGTCGAAGCCGTTGATCCTCCTTGTCCTCCTGACCCTCGCCGCGACGGGTCCGGCAGCAGCACAGGTATCGGCGAGCCCCGCAGCCGCGAGCCTGACCGTGACCACCGACGCCGTTCGCAAGGAGAGCGTCGCCACGCAGATTTCCGCCACCGGCCTCGTCATCGCCGCCGAAGAAGCCACCGTCAGCGCTACCGCCGGAGGCCTGATCCTGACCGAGGTGCTGGTCACGGAGGGCGGCCACGTGACGGCCGGGCAGATCGTTGCGCGTCTCGACGGTGCGCTGATCGAGGCGCAGATCGTCGAGCAGCAGGCGGCCATCGCCAGTGCCGAGGCGAGCTTCGCCACCGCCCAGTCGGCAAACGAGCGTGGCCAGCGTCTTGCCAAGACCGGCGCCCTCTCCGCCAAAGTGGCGGAGGAGCGGCAGACGACGGTAAAGACGACCGAGGCGGCACTCGCTCAGGCCCGTGCCGCCTTGGGAACGCTGCAGGTGCAGCTCGATCGGACGGTCGTGCGCGCGCCTTTCGCCGGCATCGTCTCGGCCAAGCCCGCGACGCTCGGCATCACGGTTCAGACCGGCACCGAAATCACGAAGGTCCAGCGCGACGGCGCCCTGCGCGCCGCCATCGACGTTCCCGAGCAATACCTCGCGGGCCTGTCGCCCGGCGACAAGGCCGAGGTGGCGGGGCCGTCCGGCGAAAAGATTGGCGGGACGATCGCCCTCATCGGCGAGACCGTGGACAGCGCCACGCATATGGGCCGGGTCGAGATCGGCCTGCCGCAGGATACCGGCCTCAAGGCCGGCATGTTCGTCCGCGCGACCATCTCGGCCGGCGGCAGCCAGGCGATGACCGTTGCCGAAAGCGCCCTGACCTGGCGCGACGGCAAGACGGCGGTCTTCGTCGTCGCCGAGAACAACGCCGTCGCGCTGAAAGCGGTCGATGCGGGAACGCGGCAGGACGGGCGCGTTGCCGTCGTCGGCGATCTGTCCGAGGGCGACCGCGTCGTCACCGCCGGCGCCGGCTTCCTCAACGATGGCAACACGGTCCGCGTCGTGACCGAGCAGGCCGCCACCGGGGAGACGGTCCAGTGAAGAACATCTCCGCCTGGTCCATCAAGAACCCGATCCCGACGATCGTCCTTTTCCTGACGCTGGCGTTTGCCGGCGTCTGGGGTTTCAGCCAGCTGCGCATCAACAACATGCCCGACATCGATTTTCCGATGGTCACGGTCACGGTCATCCAGACCGGGGCTTCGCCGACGGAGATCGAGACCCAGGTCACCGAGATCGTCGAGAACGCCGTCACCACGCTGTCGGGCGTCGAGAGCGTGACGTCGACGGTGTCGGAAGGCTCGTCCGTCACCGCCATCGAATTTGCGCTCGACACCGATCTGACGCAGGCGACCGACGACGTCCGCAATGCGGTGACCTCGGTCCAGTCGGACCTGCCGACGGCCGCCGAAACGCCGCTGGTCGCCCGCGTCAATGTCGGCGACAATTCGGTGCTGACCTACGTCGTCGACGCGCCGACGATGAACCCCGACGCGCTCTCCTGGTACATCGACAACGACGTCTCCAAGGCGCTCCTGAGGCTCGACGGCGTGTCGAAGATCACGCGGTCGGGCGGCGTCAACCGCGCGGTTCTCGTGAAGCTCGATCCCGACCGGCTGGCGGCGCTCGGCGTCACCGTCCAGGACATCTCGCAGGCGCTCGCCGCCCAGAACGCCAACCGCTCCGGCGGGCGCACCCTCGTCGGCGCGAGCGAGCAGTCGGTCAGGACGCTCGGCCGCGTCGACTCGATCGCCGCTCTCGGCGACACCCGCATCGCGCTGTCCGACGGCAAGTCGATGCGGCTGGCCGATTTCGGCACGATCGACGACAGCTGGGAGGAGCCGCGGTCGCGGGCTCGTCTGAACGGCAAGGAAGTCGTCGCCTTTTCCGTCTTCAGCGCCAAGGGGTCGAGCGAGATCGGCGTCACCAATGCCGTTCGTGCGGCCGTCACCGCGTTCGACGCGGCCGACGACACGGCTGCGTTCACCGAGGTCACCTCGTCCTCGACCTTCGTGCAGGAAAGCTATGACGCGGCGCTCGAGGCGCTGTGGATCGGCGCCCTCCTCGCCATCGTCGTCGTCTTCCTGTTCCTGCGCGACATCCGAGCGACGCTCGTCGCGGCGACCGCGCTGCCGCTGTCGCTGATCCCGACCTTCGCCATCATGGCCTGGCTCGACCTCTCGCTGAACAACATCACTCTGCTGGCGCTGTCGCTCGTCGTCGGCATCCTCGTCGACGACGCCATCGTCGAGATCGAGAACATCGTCCGGCACATGCGCCAGAGCGGAAAGACCGCCTACCAGGCGGCGATCGAGGCCGCCGACGAGATCGGTCTTGCCGTCGTCGCCACCACCATGACGATCGTCGCGGTCTTCGTCCCCGTCGCCTTCATGCCCGGCATTCCCGGCAAGCTCTTCGTGAGCTTCGCCATCGCTGTCTGCGTCTCCGTCCTCTTCTCGCTGCTCGTCGCCCGGACGCTGACGCCGCTGATGGGCGCCTATTTCGTCAAGGCGGCCGGCGGCGACAGCCATGACGATACGCCGAAATGGGTCTTCGGCTATGTCAGGGTGCTGAAGCAGGCACTGCGCTTCCGCTGGTTGACCGTGCTTCTCGGCATCGCCTTCTTCGCCGGCTCGATGATGCTCGCCATGAAGCTGCCGACGGAGTTCATGACCGCCTCCGACCGTGGCCGCTCGCTCGTCTCGGTCGAGATGCAGCCGGGCTCGACCCTGGCGGAGACGGACGCCGTCGCGCAGGCGGTTTCCGCCAAGCTTGCGGCCGAGCCCGAGGTCGCCTCGGTCTTCGCCTCCGTCGGCGCGGCGACCGAGGGCGGCGGCGGTCCGCAGCGCGGCTCGACCGCCAGCGTCACCTCGGCGACGGTCACCGCGAACCTCAAGGAACGCGCCGACCGCGACGTCAGCCAGCAGGAGTTCGAGAAGCGCTCGGCCCACCTCTTCGACGACATTCCCGGCGCCCGCATCCAGTTCGGCGCCGACGGCCAGTCAGGCTCGAAGGTCTCGGTCACGCTCGTCGGCGCCAATGGCGACCTCCTGGCCGAAACCGCGTCGCAACTCGCGGTCGAGATGCGCGGCATCGAGGGCGTCAACAACCCGATCTCCAGCGCCGCGGCGGCCAAGCCCGAACTCGTGATCACGCCCGACAAGGCGAAGATGGCCAGCCTCGGCGTGACGTCGCAGCAGATCGCGACGCTGGTGAACGTCGCCACCCTCGGCGACGGCGACAGCGCGCTGGCGAAGTACAATCTCGGCGACCGGCAGGTCTACATCATCCCGACGCTGACCGACGCCGCGCGCGGCGATCTCGCCCAGATCAAGTCGCTGATGATCCGCGGCACCAGCGCCACGGTGCCGCTCGATTCCGTCGCGAGCTTCTCCTTCGGCGCCGGCCCGACCAGCATTTCGCATGTCGACGGCGACCGCACCGTGGCGGTCGAGGCCGAACTTTCCGGCCTCACCCTCGGCCAGGCGCAGACGGCGATCGGGACTTTGCCGGTGATGCAGAACCTGCCGGCCGGCATCGCGCAACGGGCCGAAGGCGATGCCAAACGCATGGCGGAGCTGTTCTCGGGCTTCGTCATGGCGATTGCCGTCGGCATCCTCCTGATGTTCGGCACGCTGGTGCTCCTGTTCAACTCCTTCCTGCAGCCAATCACCATCCTCACCGCCCTCCCCCTGTCGATCGGCGGCGCCTTCGGCTTTCTCTACGTCACGGGCGCCTCGATCGCGGTCTCGGTGCTGATCGGCGTGCTGCTCCTGATGGGCATCGCGGCGAAGAACTCGATCCTCCTCGTCGAATATGCCATCATCGCCCGGCGCGGCGGCATGGAGCGTGGCCAGGCGCTGCTCGAGGCGGCGACGAAGCGCGCGCGGCCGATCGTCATGACCTCGATCGCCATGGGCGCCGGCATGGCGCCGATCGCGCTCGGCATCGGCGCCGACGCCGAAAGCCGCGCGCCGATGGCGATCGCCGTCATCGGCGGACTGATCTCCTCGACCGTACTCAGCCTCGTCTACGTGCCCGTGGTCTATACGGTGATGGACGATCTCGAGCGCTTCGCCGGACGCTGGCTGTCAAAACTGCTGCCGCGACAGGCCAAGGTCTTGCCGGCGGAGTGAGTCCGCGCGCGCGACGCCGGAAACGAGGCGATGACGAAGCTGTCAGGACGATGTCAGAAGCTGGCGCCGCGATAAGCGTTGAGTGACGGTTGTGCCGGGTCGTCGGGGATCTCATCTAGTTCCCACCGGCGCATGACGCCGCGACGATCACGATCAACGGGAGCCAAGGACGATGGACACCAGAGACCGCGAGGCGATCGAGGGCCTCTTTTCCAAGCTCGGCGATGTCGAGCGCCAGGCCGGGCCGCGCGACGCCGAGGCCGAGCGGTTCATCGCCGACAGCCTGACCCGCCAGCCCGGCGCGCCCTACTACATGGCGCAGACCATCGTCATGCAGGAAATGGCCATCGCCAATCAGCAAAAGCGCATCGAGGAGATGGAGCGGGCCGCGCAGACGGCCGCGCCCTCGTCCGCGGCGGCCGATCAGCGGGAGCCCGAAGGTGGCATGCTGTCGCGCATCTTCGGCAGCGGCCCGGCCCGCTCGGTCCCCAATGTCGGCAGCGGCGCGCATGCAGGCGCCGCCCGTTCCGGCAGCGCCTGGGGCAATGCCGCCGGTCAGGCTCGCAACGCGGGCCAGAATGCGCAGGCCGGCGCCCCGCAGCGGGGCCGCGGCTTTGGTGGTGGAATGGGCGGCGGCGGCTTCCTTGCCGGCGCCGCGCAGACGGCGATGGGCGTCGCCGGCGGCGTTCTCCTCGGCAACGCGCTCGGCAACATGTTCGGCGGCAACGAGGCGCAGGCGGCAGATGCGACACCGGCAACCGAACCCGCGGACACCCAGGCCGCGGACACCGATGCCGGCAACGAGCCCGACATCCAGGACGCCTCGGCCGACGACGGCGGCTGGTTCGGCGGCGACGATGGCGGTGGCTTCGACGACATCTGATCTGATCGCGGCGGGAGACGGCAAGCCGTCTCCCGCCTTTCACCTGCCTGCGAGTATTCCCGCCCATGCTGTCACCTGACGACCGGCGTTCCAGCCCGGCAGCCCTGCGCAATCGCGATCCGATCCTCGGTGCCTTGCGCAACGTCCTTCCCGCGAAGGGCACCGTCCTCGAAATCGCCAGCGGCACGGGCGAGCATATCCTGCATTTCGCCGGGCAGCTGCCGGAGCTGACATGGCAGCCCTCCGATGCCTCGCCGGAGGCGCGGGCATCGATCGCCGCGTGGATGACCTGTGAGAACCGGGCGAACCTCCTGCCGCCCCTCGACATCGACGCGGCGGGCCCCGAATGGCCGATCCGGCACGCCGATGCCATTCTCGCCATCAACCTGATCCACATCAGTCCCTGGGCCGCCACCCTCGGCCTGATGCGCCATGCCGGCGAGATCCTGCCGCGCGGCGCGCCTTTGCTGCTCTACGGCCCCTTCCGTCGCGGCGGCGCGGCGCTGGAGCCGAGCAATGCGGCCTTCGACGAAGACCTTCGCCTTCGGGATCCGGCCTGGGGCATTCGCGACCTGGACGCGGTTGCCGCCGTCGCCGAGGCGCAGGGGCTGATCCTCGGCCCGGTTCGCGCGATGCCCGCAAACAATCTGACGGTGATCTTCACGCGGGCCTGAGCCTCTTCTTGCAACGGACCGGATCGGCAGGAGCGCGCCCTTCCCTGCCGACAGCAGCGTGGTAGGTATCGCGCCAATCCACGGGCGACGGTTCGCGCCGCGGGCCTCGTCCCTTCAGAAGGAGCCTTCCCATGCATCTGGGTCTCGAAGGTCGCACCGCGATCGTCTGCGCATCGAGCCGCGGTCTCGGCCGGGCCTGCGCCATGGAACTCGCGCGCGCCGGTTGCCGCGTGGTGATCAACGGGCGGGACGGCGAAACGCTGGCGCGGACGGCCGAGGAGATCCGGGCGGAGACCGGCGCCGACGTGATCGCCGTCGTCGCCGACGTCGGCACCCGGGAGGGCCAGGATGCGCTACTCGCCGCCGTGCCCCACGTCGACATCCTCGTCAACAACAATGGCGGGCCGCCGCTCCGCGATTTCCGCGAGATCGACCGGGCGGCAATGCTCGCCGGCGTCACCGCCAACATGGTCGCGCCGATCGAACTGGTGCAGCGGGTGATCGACGGCATGGTCGCGCGCCGTTTTGGCCGGATCGTCAACATCACCTCGGCCTCGGTAAAGATGCCGCTTTCCGGGCTCGACCTGTCGAGCGGCGCCCGCATCGGCCTCACCGGCTTTCTCGCCGGCGTCGCGCGCCAGGTTGCGCACGCCAACGTCACCATCAATTTCCTGCTGCCGGGCGCCTTCGACACGCGGCGGCTGCAATCAGGCCAGGAAGCGGCCTCGCAGCGCCGCGGCGTCGACATCGAGACAATCCGCGCCGAGCGGCGCACGGAAATTCCGGCAAAGCGTTTCGGCGAGCCGGCGGAGTTCGGCGCGGCCTGCGCGTATCTCTGCTCGGCGCAGGCCGGCTACATCACCGGCCAGAGCCTGCTCATCGACGGCGGGTCCTATCCCGGCGTCCTGTAGCGCACGGCAGAGACGCGCCCACTTCTCCCCCCGGGGAGAAGGGCCCGGCAGGGCGATGAGGGGAGCACCTTGGACGGACAGACCCGACCGCGGCTGCCGCGCCCCCTCTATCGAGGATTGTATTCCGTCTCAAGGCCAGGGTGACGCAGCGCGGGGGTTGGCGTCACGAAGGGCCGCCAAAACGCAACTGCCCCTATTCCGCCGCTTCCGCGACCTGCGTCGGGACATAGTTGAGGATCGGCCCGAGCCAGCGCTCGACCTCCGCCACGGGCATCTTCTTGCGCGCGGCATAGTCCAGCACCTGGTCCCGCTCGACCTTGGCGACGCCGAAATAATGCGATTCCGGATGCGAGAGGTAGAGGCCGGAGACCGAGGAACCCGGCCACATGGCAAAGCTCTCGGTCAGCTTCACGCCGATCGCCGCATCGGCATCGAGCAGCCCGAACAGCGTCGCCTTCTCGGTGTGGTCGGGCTGGGCGGGATAGCCGGGCGCCGGGCGGATGCCGGAATAGGGCTCGCCGGCGAGTTCGTCCGGGCCAAACGTCTCGTCCGCGGCATAGCCCCAGAGCTCCTTGCGCACGCGCTCGTGCATCGCCTCGGCAAAGGCCTCGGCGAAACGGTCGGCGAGCGCCTTGACCATGATCGAGGCGTAGTCGTCATTGGCCCGGGCGAAGCGTTCGGAGATCGCCTCCTCCTCGATGCCGGCCGTGACGACAAAGCCGCCGACATAATCCGGCCTTCCCGAAGCGACGGGGGAGACGAAGTCGGACAGCGCCATGTTCGGCCGTCCGTCACGCTTCGACAGCTGCTGGCGGAGGGTGAAGAAGGTCGCGAGTTCCCCGGTGCGGCTGTCGTCCGTGAACAGGCGGATGTCCTCGCCGACGGCACCGGCCGGCCAGAAGCCGACGACGGCCTTCGGCTTGAACCAACCCTCATCGATGACCTGCTTCAGCATCGCCTGCGCATCCGCGAAGAGCGACCGCGCGACCTCGCCCTGGGCTTCGTCCTGCAGGATCTGCGGGTAGCGGCCCTTCAGCTCCCAGGTCTGGAAGAACGGCGTCCAGTCGATGTATTTCGCCAGCGTCGCGAGATCGTAGTCTTCGAAGACGCGCGTGCCGAGGAAGCTTGGCCTCGGCGGCGTGTAGCTGTCCCAATCGATCTGCATGGCGTTCTCGCGGGCGCGATCGAGCGGCAGGCGCTTCTTCTCAAGCTCGCTGCGGGCGTGATTGGCGGCGACCTTCTCGTATTCCGCCCGGATGCCCTCGACATAGCCGCCGCGCGTCTCCGCCGAGAGGAGGTTCGAGACGACGCCGACGGCGCGGCTGGCATCGGTGACGTAGATGGTCTGGCCGGCATTGTAGCGCGGGTCGATCTTCACCGCTGTATGGACGCGGCTCGTCGTCGCCCCGCCGATCAGGAGCGGGATGGTGAAACCCTCGCGTTCCATCTCGGCGGCGACATGCACCATTTCGTCGAGCGAGGGCGTGATCAGGCCCGACAGGCCGATGACGTCGACATTGTGCTTCCTGGCTTCCTCGAGAATGCGGGTCGCCGGCACCATGACGCCGAGATCGATGATCTCGTAGTTGTTGCAGGCGAGGACGACGCCGACGATGTTCTTGCCGATGTCGTGGACATCGCCCTTCACCGTCGCCATCAGCACCTTGCCGGCGGCCGAGCGCTCGCCGCCGCCATTGGCGAGCTTCTCCGCCTCCATGTAGGGAAGCAGGATCGCCACCGACTGCTTCATGACGCGGGCCGACTTCACCACTTGCGGCAGGAACATCTTGCCGGCGCCGAAGAGGTCGCCGACGACGTTCATGCCGGCCATCAGCGGGCCCTCGATGACGTGGAGCGGACGGGCCGCGGCAAGGCGCGCTTCCTCGGTGTCGACGTCGATGTACTCGGTGATGCCGTTGACGAGGGCGTGCGCCAGACGCTTGTCGACCGGCCATTCGCGCCAGGCGAGATCCTGGACGCGGGCCTCCTTGCCGGCGGTGCCGCGGTATTTCTCAGCCTGCTCCAGCAACAGGTCCGTGGCGTTGCCCTCGCCCTTCGGCGTGCGGTTGAGGACGACGTCCTCGCAGGCCTCGCGCAAGTCCGCGTCGATCGACTCGTAGACCGCGAGCTGGCCGGCATTGACGATGCCCATGTCCATGCCCGCCTGGATGGCGTGGTAGAGGAACACCGCGTGCATCGCCTCGCGCACGGGCTCGTTGCCGCGGAAGGAGAAGGAGAGGTTCGACACGCCGCCGGAAATGTGGACATGCGGCAGGGTCTTGATGATCTCGCGCGTCGCCTCGATGAAGTCGACGCCGTAATTGTTGTGCTCCTCGATGCCGGTCGCCACGGCAAAGACGTTCGGGTCGAAGACGATGTCCTCGGGCGGGAAGCCGACCTTTTCGGTCAGGAGCTTGTAGGCGCGCGTGCAGATCTCGACCTTCCGCGCCATGGTGTCGGCCTGGCCCTCTTCGTCGAAGGCCATGACGACGACGGCGGCGCCATAGGCCCGCACGAGGCGGGCTTGCTTGAGAAAGGCTTCCTCGCCCTCCTTCATCGAGATCGAGTTGACCAGTGGCTTGCCCTGGACGCATTTCAGCCCGGCTTCGATGATCGACCATTTGGACGAGTCGATCATGACCGGCACGCGGGCGATGTCCGGCTCCGCGGCGATGAGGTTGAGGAACTCGACCATCGCCTTCTCGGAGTCGATCAGGCCCTCGTCCATGTTGATGTCGATGATCTGCGCACCGTTCTCGACCTGGTCGAGCGCGACGACGAGCGCGGCGTTGAAGTCGCCGGCGGTGATCAGCTTGCGGAATTTGGCCGAGCCGGTGACGTTCGTCCGCTCGCCGACATTGACGAAGGGGATGTCCTTGGTGAGCGTGAACGGCTCGAGGCCGGACAGACGCATCAGCGGCACGTGTTCGGGGATCACGCGCGGCTTCTTGCCGGCGACGGCCTTGGCGATGGCGCGGATATGGTCGGGGGTCGAGCCGCAGCAGCCGCCGACGATGTTCAAGAGGCCCTCGTCGGCAAAGCCCGCGATCTGGGCGGCCATGTCCTCCGGGCTCTCGTCATACTGGCCGAACTCGTTGGGAAGGCCGGCATTGGGATAGGCGCAGACGAAGGTGTCGGCGACGCCGGAGATCTCGGCCAGATGCTCGCGCATGGCGGCAGCGCCAAGCGCGCAGTTGAGGCCGATGGTGAAGGGCTTTGCGTGCCGGACCGAGTGCCAGAAGGCGGTCGGCGTCTGGCCGGACAGCGTGCGGCCGGACAGGTCGGTGATCGTGCCGGAGATCATCACCGGCAGGTCGACGCCCTTTTCCAGAAAAATCTCGTTGCAGGCGAAGATCGCCGCCTTGGCGTTCAGCGTGTCGAAGATCGTCTCGATCAGGATGAGGTCGGCGCCACCGTCGATGAGACCGCGCAGCTGCTCGCCATAGGCGAGGCGCAGCTCGTCAAAGGAGGTGGCGCGAAAGCCGGGATTGTTGACGTCGGGCGAGATCGAGGCGGTGCGGTTGGTCGGCCCCAGCGCGCCGGCGACGAAGCGGCGCTTGCCGTCCTCCTGCTCGGCGCGGATGCAGGCGCGGCGCACGAGGCGCGCGCCGTCGCGGTTGAGCTCGTAGACCTGGTCCTCCATGCCGTAATCGGCCTGGGCGATCGAGGTGGAGGAGAAGGTGTTGGTTTCGATGATGTCGGCGCCGGCGATCGCATAGGCGTAGTGGATCTCCTCGATCGCCTTCGGCTGGGTGAGGATCAGGAGATCGTTGTTGCCCTGCAGATGGCAGGCGCAGCCCTCGAAGCGGTCGCCGCGGAAATGGCTCTCCTCGTAGCCGAGGCCCTGGATCTGCGTGCCCATCGCGCCGTCGAGAATGAGGATGCGCTCGCTCGCGGCCTTGACCAGCGCCGTGCGCGCGTCTTCGCGGGAGGTGTCCGGCGCGGAGGCGAAGAGGGCGTCGCTGATGTCGGTCATGGATCACCTGAAGATGCGGCTGGGCAGGGGAATTTCATATAAACACATCCTTATATCAATATAAGGCCTGTGGCGAGCCTCGGCGATATTCCCTATATCGGGCAGACACAAGGCAGACCCGCAGGAAGCGCATGCTCAACAAAGCTTTCTTTGCCCGCCATGCCGCCCTCGTCGCCCCGGAGTTGATCGGCGTGGTTCTGACGATCGGCGACGCCGGCGGCATCATCGTCGAGACCGAGGCCTATGACGAGGCGGATCCTGCCTCGCACACCTTCAACGGCCCGACGCCGCGCAACCTCGCGATGTTCGGCCCCCCGGGCCATGCCTATGTCTACCGTTCATACGGCATCCACTGGTGCCTGAACTTCGTCTGCGGCGTCGAAGGCGTCGGCGAAGCCGTGCTCATTCGCGCCATCGAGCCGACGCGGGGGCTCGATGTGATGCGCGAGCGCCGCGGCGGGATCGCCGACATCCACAAGCTCTGCTCGGGTCCCGGACGACTCTGCCAGGCGCTGGGCGTCGACAGGGAATTCGACCGCCTGCCGCTCGACACCCTGCCGTTCCGCCTCGCGGCGGGCGCTCGGCCGCCGGCGGTGGCGACGGGCGTGCGCGTCGGCCTGACCAAGGGAGCCGAGACCGCATGGCGCTTCGGCTGGCCCGGATCGCGCTTCTTGAGCCGGCGCTTTCCTCCTGTCCCCGTGACTTCGGTGCCTTCCGCCGCGAGGACCGCGCTCCGATAGAGGCCCCGCAAGGGCTGCCTTGGCTACGGCCGAAGATATTTCCGGCGGCTTTGCGAAGCGGCGAAGCTCGGTCTAGGATCGGCCCATCGAAGCCTTGGAAAGCCTTTCCCCATGTCGAAACCCCTGCCCAATTCCATCTACGCCCGCGACGTCGAATATCTGCTGCACGCGGTGACCAATGCGCGAAAGCACGAGGAGACCGGGCCGATCGTGATCGATCGCGGTGAGGGCATTCATGTCTTCGACGACCAGGGCAACAAGTATGTCGAGGCCATGGCCGGCCTCTGGAGCGTTGCCGTCGGCTTCGGCGAAAAGCGCCTCGCCGATGCCGCCTATCAGCAGATGCTGAAGCTGCCCTACTACCACTCGTTCTCGTCGAAATCGAACGAGCCGGCGATCCTCCTCGCCGAGCGCCTCGTCAAGATGAGCCCGGAGAAGCTGACGAAGGTCTTCTTCACCAATTCCGGCTCCGAGGCGAACGACACCGTCGTCAAGATGGTCTGGTACTTCAACAATGCGCGCGGCAAGCCCGGCAAGAAGACGTTCCTGGCCCGCGTCAACGGCTATCACGGCATCACCATGGCGTCGGGCTCGTTGACCGGCCTGCCCGTCAACCACCGCGACTTCGACCTTCCGATCATCCCGGTGAAGCACCTGACCTGCCCGCATTTCTGGCGTTTCGGCCTG
Organism: Aureimonas sp. SA4125; assembly: GCF_019973775.1. Classification (NCBI taxonomy): domain Bacteria; kingdom Pseudomonadati; phylum Pseudomonadota; class Alphaproteobacteria; order Hyphomicrobiales; family Aurantimonadaceae; genus Aureimonas; species Aureimonas sp. SA4125. The sequence continues at coordinate 3,392,441 of NZ_AP025032.1, forward strand.
CCCGGCGAGACGGAGGCCGAGTTCACCGACCGCCTCGCCGCCGAACTCGAGCAGGTGATCCTGGAGGCCGGCCCCGAGACGATCGCCGCCTTCATCGGCGAACCGCTGATGGGCGCCGGCGGGGTGCTGCCGCCGCCGGCCGGTTACTGGACGAAGGTGCAGGAGATCTGCCGCAAGTACGATATCCTCATCGTCGCGGACGAGGTGATCAACGGCTTCGGCCGTCTCGGCACCATGTTCGCCTGCGACTATTACGGCATCGAGCCGGACATGCTGGTGGTCTCCAAGCAGATCACCTCGTCCTACCAGCCGCTCGCCGCGATCCTCTTCTCCGACGAGATCTTCCAGGGCATCGCCGACAACACGGCGAAGATCGGCACCTTCGGACACGGCTTCACCGCCGGCGCGCACCCCGTCGCCACGGCCGTCGGCAACGAGAACCTCGATATCATCGAGGAACGCGGCCTCGTCGCCCATGCCGGAGAAATGGGAGAAATCCTGCAGCGCGAATTGCGCAGCCGCTTTGCCGACCATCCGCTGGTGGGCGAAGTGCGCGGCGTCGGTCTCATCGCCGCTGTCGAGCTCTCGGCCGACAAGGCGACGAAGCAGCGCTTCGATCCGCCGGGCAAGGCGGGCGCCTATCTCTTCGCCAGGGGCCACGAGCATGGCTTGATCATTCGCGCCATCGGCGACCAGATCGCCTTCTGCCCGCCGCTGATCATCACAGAGGGGGAGATCATGGACATGCTCGACCGCTTCGCGCGGGCTCTGGACGAGACCTGGGCCTTCGTTCAGGCAGGCTGAGGCAACATTCGAGAGGGCGTCAGAGGCCCCCATTCCGCTGCCGATGGCATGCTGTCAGCGGACCCGCGTCGATCCGGTTGCCGAGTTCGGCAAACTGACGAAGCTGCGGATCGGCGCCAGAGCCGCAGATCTCCGGCGAGCCCTCGTGAAGAGCCCGAACCGCTGCCGCGACGACCCGCCGTGCCGCCGAACGGGTGACCCGTTCGGTGGCGCGAGCACGTGCTTCGTAGGAAAATGGGTCATCTGGCTGGTAGTTCGTCATGCCAGCACGAACCGCATTCGGGCCGATCCGTTCCAGCTTGCGACATAGACCTTTTGTGACCGGAGATCCCTGGATTCAGCCCCTCGCCCGTCTGAGTCGGAGACATTTTTTTAACGTTTTTGGCACAGCGCGCCGGGGAGGAGCGCACGGTCGCAAGGCATTGGCCGAGCCTTTCGCGACCTCCGCAATTTCGCCCCTGTCACCGTGCTCTAGCCCTGTGCGAGGATGGCTGCGCGCCGCCCGCCAAGCCAGAAACAGGAACGCCGATGCACATCAGAGCCTGCCAACTCGATGCCGAAACCGGCGACGCCCGTGCGCGGATGGCGGCGGTCCGCTGGCTGACCGCGGATTCGGCTTCCGACGGCGCCGATGTCGTGGTTTTTCCCGAACTCGCTCTGACAGGCTATGGCGCGGGCGACGATATTCGCGACCTTGCCGAGACCATCGACGGCCCGGCCGTGACCGAGCTGCAGCGTCTGGCGGACGAGCACGCGGTCACCGTCATCACCGGCCTCGCCCTGCGGCAGGAAGGCGGTGTCGTCAACGCCGCGCTGGTTGCCCGGCCGCGCCAGAAGCCGATCGTCTATGCCAAGCAGCATCTTTACGGTGACTACGAGAAGGCTCTTTTCACGCCCGGCCGGAGCCCGAGCGACCTGTTCGAGATCGCCGGCATGAAGGCGGCCGTTCTCGTCTGCTTCGACGTCGAATTCCCCGAGCGCGTGCGCGAACTCGCCATCGCCGGCGCCGAGATCGTCTTCGTGCCGACCGCCCTTCCGGCCAGCGAGGGCGCGCGTTTCGTGGCCGAGAAGATCGTGCCGGTACGCGCCTTCGAGAACCAGATCTTCATCGTCTATGTCGACCATGTCGGCGCCGACGCGCGTTTCGCCTATCAGGGCCTGTCCTGCATCGCAGCGCCCGACGGCAGCCGCATCACATCGGCCCCCGACGACGGCTTCGCCATCCTCAGCGCCAGCATCGACCGCTCGGACTATGCCGAAAGCCTGCTGCAGAACCCCTATCTCGTCGAACTTGCCGCGCATGTCGAGCGCCGAGCGACGCCGCAACCAGGCCGCAAGGAGGCTGCCGCGAGCGGCGATTGACTTCGGGCGTCCTCGCCGGCAACCCTTCTCTCGAATAGTCAGGACTGGTGAGAATGAGCCCCATCGCCGGCATCCTCTTCGACAAGGACGGAACGCTTCTCGATTTCGTGGCGACCTGGGGACCGGCGACCGCCGCCGTGCTCGAGGCGCTCGGCGATGGCAACCGTTCCAGCATCGCCGACATGGCAGCCTCGGCTGGCTTCCTGCCGGAAAGCGGCGGATTTGCCGAGGATTCGCCGATCATCGCCGGTGCCACCGACGAATTCGCGCCGGCCTGGGCCGCGCGGCTCGGGCTGGAATACGACGCTTCCTTTGCTGCCCGGGTCAACGCGCTGTACCGGGCGCATAGTCTCCGCTCGCTCGTCGGCTATGCCGATGTCGGGCCGATGCTGTCCGTTCTTGCGTCGAAGGGCATCGCGATCGGCCTGGCAACCAACGATTCCGAGCGCACGGCCCGCGCTCATCTCTCCGCCATGGGTGTCGAGGCATCCTTCAGCTTTATCGCAGGCTATGATTCCGGATACGGCTCAAAACCCGGACCGGGTATGGTTCTGGCCTTTGCCGAGCATCTCGGCGTCGCCCCCGCGGCCATCGCCCTCGTCGGCGACTCCGCCCACGACATGGAGGCGGCCCGCACCGCCGGCGCCGCCGCCATCGGCATCGCCCGCACCGAGGCGGCCAGTCTGGCGCTCGGAACACTGCCGGACGCCGTCGTCGCCGACCTCGGCGGGCTGAACGAATGGCTGCAGCGGCGATGCTCCGTTTCGGCAGGCGCTGCCCTCTAGCGCTTGCGCCCCGAGAGATCCGGCCCGGCGAAGCGACGGGCTGCAGGCACCGGGCTCGGCAGAGCCCCAGAAGCCTCGCGCCGAGACCCGTCGCCGTCCACAGCCGCGCCGAGCGACGCCTCGGACCGGGATTGACGAGCGCGCCAAAGCGCCGCACAGTAGCGGTCAGATGGTCAGGCCAATACGCAGCAAATGCGAGGGTGTGATCACGGGGGGAACATCCGCGCATGCCGATCACGGCCATCCAGCCGCGCAGGCTCTATCAGCAGATCGCCGACCAGCTGCGCGCCCTCATCGAGAGCGGCGAGTTCCGGCCGGGTGACCGCCTGCCGGCCGAGCGCGACCTTGCCGAACAGTTCGGCATTTCGCGGCCGACCGTGCGCGAGGCGCTGATCGTTCTCGAGGTCGAGGGCCGCATCCGCATCCGGGTCGGTGCAGGCGTTTTCGTCACCGGACGGGTCCCGGCGTCCACCCCGCGCAACACCGCGATCGAAGGTCCCTTCGAACTTCTCAGGGCGCGTGAACTGGTGGAAGGCGCCGTCGCCGCGCAGGCCGCTCTGCAGGTGACGCCCGCCCATGTGGCGACGCTCGACCGGCTCATCGGGGCCATGCAGGCGGCAACCCATCCCTCCTGCGAAACACTCGCACTCGACCGCGACTTCCACACCGCCATCGCCGACATCCTCGGCAATGCGGTCATCGTCCGCTTCGTCGGCGAGCTCTTCGACGAGCGCATCAACCCTTACTTCGAGCGGCTGTCGGGCTACTTCGAAAATGCCCTGACCTGGAACACCGCGCTGCAGGAACACCGCGTCATCCGCGATGCGATCGCCGCTGGCGATCCCGAACGGGCGACCCGCGCCATGCGCCACCATCTGCAGCAGTCGCAGATGCGCTTTTCGCCGACCTTCGGCGAAGAGGCCGAACCCGGCGGGGAGACCGGGACGGCCTGATCGGAACGGGGCAAGGTCCCCGCCGTCATCACCATCATCATCAACGGGAGGAAACCACCATGAAGATCGCACTGACCAGCCTTTTGACCGTCGCAACATTTGCTCTGGGCGCCACCGACGCCTTGGCGCAGACCACGCTGAAATGGGCGCATGTCTACGAGACGTCCGAGCCCTTCCACACCGAATCTGTATGGGCTGCCGAAGAAATCGCCAAGCGCACCGAGGGGCGCTACAAGATCGACGTCTTCCCGGCCTCGCAGCTCGGCAAGGAAACCGACATCAACCAGGGCCTGAAGCTCGGCACCGTCGACATCATCATCTCCGGTTCGAGCTTCGCCGCGCGCGAATACGCGCCGATCGGCGTCACCTACTACCCCTACGCCTTCCGCGATGCCGACCATCTCATCGCCTACACCAAGAGCGATGTCTTCCAGCGGCTGGCCAAGGGCTACGAGGATGCCTCCGGCAACCACATCACGGCGGTCAGCTATTACGGCACGCGCCACACCACGGCGAACCGCGCGATCGAGAAATGCGCCGACATGCAGGGCCTGAAGATCCGCGTTCCGGACGTTCCGGCCTATCTCGCCATGCCGCGCGCCTGCGGCGCCAACACCGCGCCGATCGCCTTCGCCGAAGTCTATCTCGCTCTGCAGAACGGCACCGTCGAGGCCCAGGAAAATCCGCTGACCACCATCGAGGCCAAGAAGTTCTTCGAGGTGCAGAAGAACATCGCGCTGACCGGCCACATCGTCGACCATCTCAACACCGTCCTTGCCGGTCCGGTATGGGCGGCTATCAGCGACGCCGACAAGGCCGTCTTCACCGAGGTGATGCAGGAAGCCTCCGCCCGGACGGCAAAGATCATCGTCGAGCGCGAGTCCGCTCTCGTCCAGGGCTTTCGTGACCGCGGCCTGACCGTCACCGAGGTCGACAAGGCGGACTTCGAGAAGACCGTCAACGAAACGACCAAGCCCGAGGACTTCGGCTACGTCTCCGCCGACCTCGACGCGATCCGCGCCATCCGCTGAGTCGATCCACTCAAGCCCCGGCCTTCCCGGCCGGGGCGACCCTGTCCAGCCGGAGACGGACGAACGATGCAGCAGAAGCCCCCTTCCCCCGGGACCGCCGAGGAACTGGCGCACGCCTTCGAAGACGATGCGGCCGCCGTCGCCGACCTGTCGCCCTATGCGGTCGAGGACTGGCTGACGCAGGCCGTGTTCTGGGGCATGGCGATCTGCGTCTTCCTGCAGTTCTTCACCCGCTACGTCCTCAACAACAGTCTCGCCTGGACCGAGGAAATCGCCATCAACTGCCTCGTCGTGGTGGTCTTCCTGGGCGCGGTGATGTGCGTCCGCCGCTCGCGGCACATCCAGGTCGACGTCCTCTACCACTACCTGCCGAAGGGCGCCGCGCGGCCCCTGGCATTGTTGGTCGACATCGTGCGGATCGCCTTCTTCGCCTACGCCACCCTTCTGTTCTGGCGCTATGTCGGCATCGTCCACGCAGAACGCATGGTGACCATCGATCTGCCGCGCAGCATCGTCTTCTACGCCGTCTTCGCTGCCTTCGCGCTGATGCTGCTGCGGGCGGTGCAGGTCTTCGTGCAGAACCTCAAGCGCGGTTATTCCGTGCTCGAACGACCGGAACTCTTCGACGGAATGGGTGACTGAGAATGCTGCTCCTGCTCGGATCCTTCATCGGCTTCATGCTGATCGGCCTGCCGGTCGCGATCTCCATGGCCGTCGCATCGGTGCTCTACCTCGTCTTCTACGGCGTCGCTCCCGACATCATCGTCGCGCAGCGGATGATCGCCGGCGTCGAGAGCTTTCCCCTGCTGGCGGTTCCCTTCTTCATCCTTGCCGGCAATCTGATGAACATCGCCGGCGTCACCGGCCGCATCTACGCCTTTGCGGTTTCGCTCGTCGGCTGGATGCGCGGCGGCCTGGCCCAGGTCAACATCGTCGGCTCGGTGATCTTCTCCGGCATGTCGGGCACGGCGCTGGCCGACGCCGCCGGCATCGGCACGATCGAGATCAAGGCGATGCGCGACCACGGCTATCCCGTCGAAGCCGCCGTCGGCGTCACCGCCGCGTCGGCGACGCTCGGGCCGATCTTTCCGCCGTCCCTGCCCTTCGTCATCTACGGCATGATGGCCAATGTCTCGATCGGCGCGCTGTTCATGGCCGGCATTCTGCCGGGCCTCGTGATGACCGCGCTGATGATGGTGACGGTGGCGATCTTCGCCCATCGCTATGGCTGGGGCTCGGACGCCCCGTTCGAGGTGCGCAAGCTCTTTGCGGCCTCCCTCGAAATTCTCATCGTCCTGGCCTTCCCGCTGGCCATCTATGGGCTGACCTATGCCGGCCTGTCCCTGAACATTGCCGTCGGCCTTGCCCTCGTGATGCTGATCGCTCTCGACTGGCGCTTCGACTTCTCGGCGGTGATGGCGCTGATGACGCCGATGATCCTCATCGGCGGCATGACGCTCGGCTGGTTCACGCCGACCGAGGCCGCGGTCGCCGCGGTGATCTGGTCGCTCTTCCTCGGTCTCGTGCGCTACCGCTCGATGACGTTCCGATCGCTGGCCAAGGCGGGATTCGACACCATCGAGACCACCGCCTCGGTGCTTTTCATCGTCACCGCCGCATCGGTCTTCGCCTGGCTCCTGACCGTCAGCCAGGCCGCGCAGATGATGTCGGACGCCATGCTCTCGATCACCGACAACAAGTGGGTGTTCCTGATCCTCGTCAATCTCCTGGTGCTCTTCGTCGGCTGTTTCCTCGACACCATCGCCGCGATCACCATTCTCGTGCCGATCCTGTTGCCGATCGTCCTCAGGCTCGAAATCGACCCGGTGCAGTTCGGCCTGATTCTGACCCTCAATCTGATGATCGGCCTCTTGCATCCGCCGCTCGGCATGGTTCTGTTCGTTTTGTCGCGGGTGGCGAAACTCTCGGTCGAACGCACTACGATGGCGATCCTTCCCTGGCTCGTGCCCTTGTTCATCGCCCTGATGGTCATCACCTTCGTGCCGGCGGTCAGCCTCTGGCTGCCGACGAAAATGGGTCTCATCCGCTAAAGCGGTATGGCTTTTCTTCGAATCGCCGACCCGCTTTAGGTTCTTGTCTTCGCATAGTCTTTTCCGAAAGCCGGAACCCACCTTTCGGGATCATGCTCTAACGAGAACGCCAGCGGATGCCGGCGGCTTGCGCGGAACGCCTTCGGCCTGCACTACCCATGCGGCGGCGGGCGACGTAAGGTCCGCCGATACCGAGCGAGCCGGAACCGCGAATGAATTCGATACCATCCGACCCGACTGACGCGGGCATGCGGCCCGACGAACTTCTGGTCGACGCGGTCGATTCCGTCGGTCTCATCATGCTCGATCCGCAGGCGCGCGTCCTGCGCTGGAACGCCGGGGCCGAACGCCTCAGCGGATGGTTGCGCGAGGATGTCCTCGGACGCCCGATGACGGCCCTCTATACGGCGGCAGAAGCGGCCGCGGGACTGCCCGCCCGCCATCTTGGCACCGCCCTCCAGAACGGGCGCGACGAGGCCAAAGAGACCCGTGTGCGCAAAGACGGCTCGAGCTTTGCCGCGCACATCGTCTGGCGCGCGGTCCAGCATCATGGTGAGCCGGCAGGCACCGCGATCGTCGTCCACGACATGTCGGAGACCGTTGCCTCGGAGGAAAAGCTGCGCGCGCGCGAGGCGCACGTCACCTCCATTCTCGAAACCGTGCCGGACGCGATGATCGTCATCGACAGCCAGGCGTTGATCCAGTCTTTCAGCAAGGCTGCCGAGCGCCTGTTCGGCTACACCGCCGCCGAGGCGATCGGCCTCAACATCCGTGGCCTCATGCCGGAGCCTTACCGCTCGCACCATGACGGCTATCTCAAACGCTATTTTGCCTCGGGCGAGCGGCGGATCATCGGTATCGGCCGCGTCGTCGTCGGCCAGCGCAAGGACGGCTCGACCTTTCCGATGGAGTTGTCGGTCGGCGAGGTGCGCTCGGGCGCGGCGCGCTTCTTCACAGGGTTCATCCGCGACCTCACCGAACGCCAGGCGACCGAAGGCCGGCTGCAGGAACTGCAGAGCGAACTCGTCCACATGTCGCGCTTCACGACACTCGGCGAAATGGCCTCGACGCTGGCGCACGAGATCAACCAGCCGCTGACGGCGATCGCAAATTATCTGAAGGGCTGCCGGCGTATTCTTGACCGCATGCAGGGCACCGAGGTGGGAGTGCTGCGTGACGCCGTCGAAAAGGCCGGCAACCAGGCACTCCGTGCGGGCGAGGTCATCCGCCATCTGCGCGATTTCATCTCGCGTGGCGAGAGCGAGCGCCATCTGGCGAGCTTGCCGAAGCTGATCGAGGAAGCCAGCGCCCTGGGGCTCGTCGGGGCAAGAGAGATGGGTGTGCGGGTATCCTATCGGTTCGACGAGAAGGCGCCGCTGGTCATGGTCGATCGCATCCAGATCCAGCAAGTGCTTTTGAATCTCATCCGCAACGCCATCGAATCGATGGCGGACACCACGCGCCGCGACCTCGTGATCGCCACGGCCCGACAGCACGATCTGGTCGAGATCAGCGTCAGCGATACCGGCAGCGGCATAGCCCCCGACATGATGGCGCGCCTGTTTCATCCCTTCGTCACGACGAAGTCGCAAGGCATGGGGGTCGGGCTGTCGATCTGCCGTACCATCGTGGAATCACATGGCGGCCGGATCTGGGCCGAGCCCGGTCAGGCCGGCGGCACGGTATTCCGCTTCACGATCCGCGCGATAGACGATGAGGAACTGGGTCATGCTGAATGAGACGATGGTGCACGTCGTCGACGACGATCTGGCGGTCCGCGATTCGCTGGCCTTCATGCTCGCCTCCGACGGCCTGCCGGTCTGCCTCTACGAATCGGCCTCGAGCTTTCTCGATACGGTCACGCAGGCGAGCGGCTGCATCGTGACGGACGTGCGCATGCCAGGCGTCGACGGCATCGAGTTCCTTCGCCAGTTGAAGCGACGCGGCATGAACGTGCCGGTGATCGTGATGACGGGCCATGCCGACGTGCCCCTGGCTGTCGAGGCGATGAAGGAAGGGGCGGTCGACTTCATCGAAAAACCCTTCGACGACGAGCTGTTCCTGACCGCTGTGCGCACGGCGCTCGATCGCCAGGCGCGCGGCGTGGCGGCAGATGCCGTCATCCTGGAGATCCGCCAGCGTATCGCCTCGCTGTCACAGCGCGAGCACCAGGTGATGGACGGTATCGTCGCCGGCAAGGCCAACAAGATCGTCGCCTACGAACTTGGCATCAGTTCGCGGACCGTCGAGATCTACCGGGCAAACGTCATGACCAAGATGAAGGCGGGCAGCCTCTCGGCACTGGTGCGCATGTCGCTTCTGGCGGCCGGACTCTGACGTCGGCTGCCGCTCCGGTCGCGCCGACGGTGGCCGACGGGTGCGGCCCACAATGTCTCGGCAACGCAAGCGGCCTATCGGCGCATACGGGGTTTTCCTGAGTTTCCCCGCGCGACAATGACGCGTCATCGTCGCCGCTTCCGCCGGACCAGCCCGCGGACAGCGGAGGAGGCGTGGTGGACAGACATGTTGCGGTCTTGCTCGTCGACGACGACGCGGCGGTTCGTGGCTCGCTGGTCTTTGCGCTCGAGCTCGAGGGCCTGGCCGTGCGCGCCTATGCCGATCCGAACGAGTTCATCTCGACGGGCGACTTCTCGGCGTCCGCCTGCCTGGTGATCGACTATGTCCTGCCGGGGATGGACGGCATTGCGCTCCTGGATACCCTGCGCCGCCGCGGCGTCGCCCTCCCCGCGATCCTGATCGCCGGCCGCATGACGGACGGCATGCGAAGCCGCGCGCTCGGCGTCGGCTTTGCCGCGATCCTGGAAAAGCCTCTCGAGGACAACGCTCTTCTCGATGCCATCCGCGCCTCGCTCGCCTCGCCGCTGCCGGCATCGGGCATCCGTGAAACCCCTTAGGGGAAGCATCTGAATGTCGGCGGCCGGCTGCCGAAGTTAATCATCATGGCAGCTTCCGAGCCGAGGAGAGAGAGATGCCATTCATGATCGCCGCCGCCTCCCGTGCCCTTCCCCCCGCTGCTGCGGGCAAGTCCGCTCCCCTGCGTCTGCCGGACGGCGGCTCGATCGGCGCCATCCGGAGCCTGTCGAAGGACCAGTCGCTCTACGCCGAGGGCGACAGTGCCGCCTCGTTCTACAAGGTGGTGTCGGGGGTCGTGCGCACCTGCCGCCTGTTGCGCGACGGACGGCGCCAGATTGCCGCGTTCCAGCTGCCCGGCGACATTTTCGGGATCGAGCATGGCAATCGGCACCGCTTCGCCGCCGAGGCCGTCGGCGACGTCACCGTGATCGCCTACCGCCGCGGCCGGCTCGACACGCCCATGTCCAGCGACGACGGCCTGGCGCGCGAGGCGATGGACGCCGTCGTCGCGGCGCTCGAAAGGGCGGAACGCCACATGCTGCTCCTCGGCCGCAAGGGCGCGATGGAAAAGGTCGCGACCTTCCTCCTCGACATGGCCGGCCGCGTGCACGGCAGCGTCATCGAGCTGCCGATGTCGCGCATCGATATCGCCGATCACCTCGGCCTCACGATCGAAACCGTGTCGCGTTCGCTGACCCATCTCGAGCGCGACGGGACCATCGCCCTTCCCGCGACGCGCCGGACCGTGGTGATTCGCCAGATGGCCGCCTTGCGCCGCCTGGAAGGCCTCTGAGCGCAGAAAAGCGCTTCGTCAGGACAGCCCGGGTGGCCGAAATCGCGGGCTTCCGGTGCCGAAGCTCGCGTGGGCGACGCTGAACGGCTCCCGGCTGAATGCACGCCGCGATATGCGGCACCGCAAGGCATGATTGAACGACCAGCTCGGGCGAATGCACGCTCGAATCGGCAAGGGCACTTGTCAGTCGGCTTCATGAGTCGGCTGCATCGCTTGCCCGGCCCGCAGGTTCGGCACCTCGGCTGAGATGCGTTCGGCTCGATGCCGTCATCCGCCATCGTCCACCGGAAAGCCTTCGCTGCAACAGCCACCGCTCCTTGCAGCAAATTCGCTTGAATGTCAGATCCCCGTCAGATCCCGTTGGGCGCTGTTCACTTCGTCTTCTGAAGATGATCGCGCCCACGCGCATTTGTCCAAATGATCAGCAGACATAGCCTAGCTCAAGGCCTGATGAACAAGTTTAATCATTGCAACTGACAGTCGTCCTTGATTTCGCCGGAACATGACCCATTTCAGGTCATATACCCGTAATCAGCATGCCAGAGACGCGTCGGGACTCCTGTTGTCTTTCTGGATATGTTAGGGGCTCGATGCGCTCTGCACGCGGCTCGCGGATCGACAGCACCTTTGAGCAAGGAATCACCGAATGGCACTAACCAGTGAATTTTACCTGGCCAGAGCAAGTGAATGCGCCAAGGAGGCTGAAGATAGTAAGCTTTCCAACGTACGCGACCGTTCTCGCCGTGCCGAAGCAGCTTGGCTCGTCATGGCTGAGCAGTCCGCACAGCGTGAGGTAGAGCGCGATAGCCAGTTGGCCGAAAAAGCTGCGAAGGCCGAGGCATTGGCTGAGGACGCTTGCGTCTAGTTACAATTGCTTTTGTAAGATAAATTTCTATTTATATTCCGATCAACGCAGAATCTGAAGTACGGACGATGGAAATGACAACCGAAAATACTGGAGTTCCGATGGAACTCGTCGTCAGGATTGTTGCGGCGTATGTCGGCAACAATCATGTCGGGCGAGACGACCTCGGCAGTCTGATTCAGCTGGTACATGGCGCGCTGAATCTGACACCCGAAGCGAGCGAGCCCCCTGTCGAGGTGGTGCCGCTGAAGCCTGCGGTGTCGATCAAGAAGTCGATTACGCCCGATTACATCATCTGTCTCGAAGACGGGAAAAGCTTCAAGTCGCTGAAGCGGCACCTGGCATCCCACTACGATCTGACACCGGACGAGTATCGCCGGAAATGGGGCCTGCCGAGCGATTATCCGATGGTCGCTGCAAACTATTCGGCACAGCGCTCGCAGTTGGCCAAGAGCCTCGGCCTCGGTCGCAAGGCTGCCAGCGAGCCGGAGCCCGTCGACGAAGCGCCGAAGCGCCGTGCGCCCCGCAAGTCTAAGGCTGCGGCCGAAGGCTGAGACCGCGATCCGCTCCAGGGTCGATGCGATAGCGCGTCGACCCTGCGTTCAGGATGGACTACCGCAAAGGCGCACTTCGGTGCGCCTTTCGGCGTTTATGGTCTTCTCGATTCCGGCGGACTCTGACCGAATTACGGCACGGATGGAATCGCAATCCGATCCCTGGACGCGATCGGTCGTCCGCTTTGATGACCTCATCGTTCAGCCGGCGGCTCGGTCAGTCCGCGAGGATATCGGCCAAAGGCGGCATCACCGCCCCTGGGCGGCCCGACGGCCAATTAGGGCTGCGGTCCTTGTCGATGACGGCGGCCCTGACACCTTCGTAGAAATCTTCGGTTCTCAGACAGAAGGCAGCGGCGCGAAGTTCGCGCGCGAGACACGTCTCCAATGTCGCGGCTTCCGCGCCGAGGCGCAGCAGGTCCGAAGTCAACGCAAGGGAGAGCGGCGAGCGGCTTTTCATGACGGCGATGCAGTCTGCTGCGAAGACGGCCCCCGAGCCTTCCACCGCCTGCAAGGCGGCGATGACGGCGGCGGCGTCCGGTTCGGCAAAGGACGTGGCGATGGTCTCGCCGTGCAGGGCAAAGAGATCGGGAGTCGATTCCAGCGCAAAGCCCGAGATGAAGACCCTGACGTCGCCGTCGTCGATGGGCCCGGCAAGGGCCACGAGCTCGCGGCGGAGCGACGGCAGAACCTCCGACGTGACGAGGTGATCGGCCAGACCTGAGAAGATCACGTCACCCGGCCCTATGTTCTGGCCGGTGAGTGCGAGGTAGCGGCCACAGGATCGCTGGAGGCGCGGCAGCAGGAATGTCGCACCGACATCGGGGATGAAGCCGATGCCGACTTCCGGCATGGCAAAGCGCACCCTTTCGGTGATCACGCGATGCTTCAGATGCATGGCAAGCCCGGCCCCGCCCCCCATGACGAGGCCATCCATCAGGCAGACCACGGGCTTCGGGCTGTGGACGAGCGCGGAAATCAGCGCGTATTCCTCGCGCCAGAAGATTTTGGCCTCGCCGTCTAGCGCCCTGCCGCTGTCGAAGACAGCGCGGATGTCTCCCCCGGCGCAGAAGGCGCGCCCTTCGGCTGCTTCAAGCAGGATCAGCGTGACCGCGGGGTCGCCGAGAAACCCGTCAAGACCGGCACGCAGGAGCCGGATCATCTCCAGCGTCAAGGCATTCAGCGCCTTCGGCCGGTTGAGGCAAAGGACGCCGACGGCGCCCTCGCGGCCGGTGACGACGGGAGGCGCTGGGGTCTGTTCGGGCATTGTTGGCATCCCCTGGAGCGTCGAGCCGGTCACGCGGCGAGGATCATGGCGGCCGCCTTTTCGGCGATCATGATCGTCGGCGAATTCGTGTTGCCGGAAACGATGGTCGGCATGATGGAGGCGTCGGCGATGCGCAGCCCCCGCACGCCGCGCACCCGAAGATCCGGATCGACGACGCTGGCAGGATCGGCGCCCATCCGGCAGGTGCCGACAGGGTGGAAGATCGTCGTGCCGATGGCACCGGCCGCGGCAACGAGCTCCTCCTCGCTCTGATAGGCCGGTCCCGGCTTGAACTCCTCCGGCCGATAGGGCTGCAACGCCTTCTGCCCGACGATGGCGCGGGTGATGCGGATGGAATCGGCGGCAACGCGGCGGTCGGCGGGACTGGCGAGATAGTTCGGCCGGATCTGCGGCTGCCGGCGATGGTCGGGGCTGTCGACGTGGATCGAACCGCGGCTTTGCGGGCGCAGATTGCAGACACTGGCCGTGAAAGCGGGAAAGGCGTGCACGGCCTCGCCGAACCTTTCGAGGCTCAGCGGCTGCACATGATATTGCAGATTGGCGGTCTCGAAGGAGGGATCGGAGCGCGTGAAGACGCCGAGCTGGCTCGGCGCCATCGACATCGGCCCGGTACGCCGCGCCAGATATTCCAGCCCGATCATCGCCTTGCCCCAGAGCTTCGAGGCCTTCTCGTTGAGGGTCGCGATGCCGGTGACACGGTAGGCGCAGCGCAGCTGCAGGTGGTCCTGCAGATTCTCGCCGACGGACGGGCGGTCGACCCGGCAGTCGATCCCGGCGGCGGCAAGCACTCCGGCACCGCCGATGCCCGACAGTTCCAGGATCTGCGGCGAGCCGACCGCACCGGCCGACAGCACGACCTCGCGGCGGCAGCGCACGCTGTGGACCGTTCCGCCCTGGTCGAATTCGACCCCCGTGACGCGCGGGCCAGAATCCCCGGCCGATTCCTCGACGAGGAGGCGGCGGACATGCGCCGACGTCGCCACCGTCAGGTTCGGCCGCCCCCGCGCCGGCCGCAGGAAGGCCTTGACGGTGTTCCAGCGAAAACCGTTGCGCTGGTTCACCTTGAAATAGGACGAACCCTCGTTGTCGCCCCGGTTGAAATCATCGCTGCGCGGGATGCCGTATTCCTCGGCGGCCGTGCGGAAGGCTTCGAGAATGTCCCAGCGCAGACGCTGCGGCTCGACCCGCCATTCGCCGCCGGCGCCGTGCATCGCGTCGGCGCCGGCAAAGTAATCCTCGGACTTCTTGAAGAGCGGCAGCACCTCGTCCCAGCCCCAGCCGGTGCAGCCGGCCTGGCGCCAGAGGTCGTAGTCGCGCGCCTGGCCGCGCATGTAGATCATGCCGTTGATCGACGAACAGCCGCCCAGCACCTTGCCGCGGGGATAGCCGAGCGAACGCCCGCCGAGCCCGGCCTCGGGCGCGGTGGAAAAGCACCAGTCGGTGCGCGGATTGCCGATGCAGTAGAGATAGCCGACCGGGATGTGGATCCAGGGATGGTTGTCGCGCCCGCCGGCTTCCAGAAGCAGCACGTCGTTGCGACCGTCCGCCGACAGCCGGTTTGCCAGCGTGCAGCCGGCCGTGCCACCGCCGACGACGATGTAGTCGTATTCGCCCTTCACGCATTTCCTCCCTGCGGGACCCGGGCGTGTTGCACCCGTCGTCCCGTTCACCGCTTGCCGTTCGGCGGTATGAGCTGCAGCCGAACGCCCCTCATCTTGGCATGGAAGAAGACTGGCCGCATCCCGCCCGAGGCCGACGTGGAGCGAGAAACGACCGCGGACTGCCGTCTGCTCCCTAAGCTCCCTACGCACCATCGGCGCGGCCCGGGCTTGTCGCGCAAGTCACCGACAGCGGTCCGGTCCGGACATGCAGGCACGGCAGGCCTGCCCTGCAGCTGCCCATCTGCCGCCAATATTCAGATTCTGCCATGGTGTCTTCAGCAAGAAAGGAAACCACCATGTCCACGAATGAAAGCAACCCCCGGTCCAGCGACAGTTTTGTCGGCCGTCTCTGGAACAAGATCGTCGAGGCCCGCACCCGGCAGGCCGAGCAGCAGTTCCGGCACTACAATCGCCATCGGCGATAGACGAGAAAGCCGTTCCGGGCGGCGGGACCCCCGGTTCCCCGCCCTGACGTGACCGCGACGCGACGGGCTTGTCAGGGAAGGCGGGCGTGGCACGCCCTACCCGTGTGCGGCACGACAAAAGGCAGACCGTCGCGGGGATAGGACGCCAGGGCGATGCCGAAGATCTCGGCGAGGCGAGGATCGGTCAGCACCGCGGCCGGCTCGGCGTCGAGGACAAGGCGGCCCGCGTCGAGCGCGATGTAGCGATCGGCGAAGACGGCGGCGAGATTGAGGTCGTGCAGCACGGCGAAGACGAGGCCGCCGCCATCGGCGAACTCACGCCCGATCTTCAGCACTTCGACCTGATGCTTGATGTCGAGGCTGGCCGTCGGCTCGTCGAGAAAGAGCGCGCGCGGGACGCCGTCCACCACGGGCTGGCCGATCTGGCACAGCACCCGCGCCAGATGCACGCGCTGCTGCTCGCCGCCCGAGAGCTCCTGCACGTTGCGGCCGCCGAAGCCAGCAAGGCCGACGCGGTCGAGCGCGTCGAGGATCTGGCGCCGGCGCTGGCTGGCCGTCTCGCCGCGTCGACTTTCCTGGCCGAGCGCCACGACCTCGAGCACGGTGAAGGGAAAGGCGAGGACGGATGCCTGCGGCAGCACCGCGCGCCGGCGAGCCAGCGCGCCGATCGCGACGGCGCCCAGTGGCTCCCCGTCCAGACAGGCCATGCCGCGGCTCGGCGCGAGCTCTCCCGTCAGCACCTTCAAGAGGGTCGATTTTCCCGCCCCGTTCGGGCCGACGAGCACGGTGAGCGTGCCGGCTTCCAGCCGCAGGTCTACCGATTTCAGGATATCGCGACCGCCAAGGCGCATGCCGACGTCGGATAGATCGAACATAGCTGACCTCACAGATCGAGATGGCTGCGGCGACGCAGCAGCATCCACAGGAAGAACGGTGCGCCGATGGCGGCAGTGAGAATTCCGATCGGCAGCTCGGCCGGAGCGGCGATGGTGCGGGCGACCATGTCGGCGACGACGATGAGGACGGCGCCGAGGAGAGCCGCACCGGGCAGCAGGAAACGGTGATCGGCGCCGAGGACGAGGCGCAGGAGATGCGGCACGAGGATGCCGACAAATCCGATGACGCCGCTCGTGGCCACCGCGGCGCCCGTGACGGCGGCGACGAGGAAGATCGCCCAGCGCTTCAGCCGCTGCACCGAAACGCCGAGATGAAAGGCCTCGGCCTCGCCGAGGACGAGCGCGTTCAGCCCGCGCCCGAGCAGGAACGAGAGCAGGATGCCGGCCAGCATCAGCGGACCGGAGACGGCGAGCTTCTGCCAGCTGGCGCCACCCAGACCGCCGAGGCTCCAAAAGGTGATGTCGCGCAATTGCCGGTCGTCGCTGAGGAAGACGAAGAAGCCGGTGAGCGCGTTTGCCAGGGCCGCCAGGGCGATGCCGGCGAGCAGCATGGTGGCGACCGAGGTCCGGCCCTGCCGCGTGGCGATGGCGTAGAGGGCGATCGTCGCGGCCAGTCCGCCGGCAAAGGCTGCCGCCGGAATGAGGAAGACGCCGAGAAGGCCGGCGATGCCGGCCGAGAGAAGGCGTTCGCCGACGACGATGGTCGCGACCACGGCCAGCGCCGAGCCGGACGAGACGCCGACGATCCCGGGATCGGCCAGCGGATTGCGGAACAGCCCCTGCATCAGCGCCCCCGCCACCGCGAGCGAGGCACCGACAAGCGCGCCGAGCAGCACGCGCGGCATCCGGATCTGCCAGACGATGACCGAGGCGCCCGGATCGGCCGCCGCGACGGCGCCGGGCCCTTGCACGAGCACCTCGACCACCCGCGCCGGCGCCATGCCGGAGGGGCCGACGCCGAGCGACACGACGAGCGTCGCGGCGAGAACGAGAGCCAGGACGGCAAGGCCGACAAGCGCCCGCGGCGACCTGTCGCCGGCGTCGCGGCGCGCCGCCGCCCCGTGCCGGGCGTTCCCGCCGAGCGAGCCCAGAACCCCCGTCACTGCGCGGCCAGCTTCAGTTCCGGATAGAGCCGCGCGGCGAGATCCCGGGCAGCGGTCGGCGTGCGCGGTCCGAAGCCGAGAAGATACTGCGCGTCCATCTTGATCAGCGCGCCGTTGCGGCCGGCGGGCGTCGCCGCCAAAGCCGGCTGCGACAGGATCGCGTCGACATCGTGCGAGGACCCGGCCCGCACCATGGACAAGACGACGTCCGGCTGCAGCGCGGTCACCGCCTCCCAGGACAGCGCCTTGTAGCCCGTCATCCCGGACAGGACATTGTCGCCGCCGGCCAGGGCGATCATCGCATCGGCTGCGGTGCCGGCCCCCGCCGCCATCGGCCGACCATCCACCAGCGACAGGACGAAGAGCACGCGCTGGCGGCGTCCGACGCCGGCAAGGTCCGTCTTCAATGCCGCAAGCTCCGTCTCGATCGTTCGGGCAAGCCGGATGCCCTCGCTCTCCTCGCCGACGGCCCGCGCCACGGCCTCGATCTTCGCCGGCAGACCGGCCGCGTCGTAGCCCGAGGGCACATGCACGACGCGCACCCCGGCCTGGTCGAGCAGCGACACGGCCTCCGGCGGCCCTGCCCCCTCCTCCAGAAGGATGAGATCGGGTGACAGCGCCAACACGCCCTCCGCCGAGAGCGCCCGGATATAGCCGACATTGGGATGGGCGGTCGCCGCAGTGGGATAGATGCTGGTCGAATCCACCGCGGCGATCTCGTCGCTCTTGCCCAGTTCGTACAGCACCTCCGTCACCGCCCCGCCGACGGAGACGATGCGCTCGGCCTCGGCGGCATCCGCGTCGACGGTCTCGCCCAGCGCCATGACCAGCATCATGCCCAGAAGCGAGCGCGTCACCACCCGGCAGGCCATTGCATCACGATCAATCATGGTCAGATTCCTCATTTTGTCAGGATCAACTTGCCCGATCGGGTCAATCTCAGCCGGTACAGCGCGCCATCATGCACAAGCCCCACCTCCCGTTGATCACCCAGCAGTTCAGATGCCTGGAAGAGTCGCAGAGGATAGTGCTGCGACGGCTCGCCGATGGCGTCCAGGTCTTTCAGCGGCGACCGATCGATGGGATCACTCATTAGAACTATTCCGATTTAGAAGAATTCCGAAGTAAGTCCTGACTTCTTCTTTAATGTTGACTCTCATATTCATGTTTGGATAGGACCGTCAACAGCGGCGCGGAACATCCTCGACAGAGCAAGTTTCCGCCGCGGCAAAGCCAGCCATTCCGCCGAACCGGCGCCAGCCAGCCATGCCTGTCTCACTTCGAAAACAGGAGAATCTCCATGGCTTGCCGCGGGCGCCTTTTGGCCGGACTTGGGTCCAGCCTCATGATTTCATGCGCCTTCATCGCGCCTGTCCTGGCGCAGGACGCTCAAAGCGACGCCATCGTGCTGCAGCCGGTGACGCTCGTCGGCGGCACCAAGCCCGCGACCGCGACGACCGCCGAGACGCCGCTGACGACGCGCGTCACCCGCGAAGAGCTGGACGCCGCGCAGATCGAGGACGCCGACGACATCGGACGGCTCGATCCGGCGATCTCGTTCAGCGAGGGCTCGCAGAGCTTCAACATCCGCGGCCTCGACAGGAGCCGCACGTTGACGACGATCGACGGCATCCGCGTGCCCTGGATCGAGGACGGGGCCCGCGGCGTAACGGGCGGCGTCTCCGCCTTCGACTTCGACACCCTCTCCACCCTCGACATCGTCAAGGGCGCCGATTCCAGCATCTACGGTGCCGGCGCGCTCGGCGGCGTCGTCAACCTGCGGACGCTGAATCCAGAAGATCTTCTGCCGGGCAACAAGACGTTCGGCGGGCTGTCCAAGGGCAGCTTCGACTCGAAGGATCAGAGCTGGAGCGTCGACCAGGCCATCGCCGCGCGCATCGACCAGACCTTCATGCTGCTTCAGGGTGGTTATCGCGACGGCCGCGAGATCGAGAACCAGGGCGACATCGGCGGCATCGGCCCGACGCGCAGCGAAAAGCTGCCGCTCGACTACGACAATACCAACGTCCTGGCGAAGATCCGCCAGCATGTCGAGGGCGGCCACGTCATCGGCATCACCGGAGAATCCTACGACCGCGACGATGACATCGAAGCCCTGACGGAATCGTCCGCGACCTACGACTACACGGCCAGAACCCCGACCCGCGACAAGAGCAACAAACGCGAGCGCCTTTCGGCCAATTACGAGTATGCGCCAGAAGAAACCGACGGCACGATCAAGGCGGCGGAGGCGATCATCTACTGGCAGCGCCAGTCGATCGACGATGATTTCTCGGCCTATCGGCTGAGCACGCCGGCGGGCGATTACCGACGCAACAGCCAGCGGGAGGAGACGACCTACGGCATCAATGGCAGCCTGCTCGCCGGCTTCGACACAGGCAGCATCTCCCACGGCGTCAGCATCGGCGGCGAGATTTTCGGCAGCGAGGCGTCGCAGTTCTCGAGCGGCGAAGACACGTGCCCTGCACCACCTTATCCGCCGCGCTTCTTCACCTGCAATTTCCTGCATACCAACCAGGCCGACATGCCGGAGACCGACGGGGCAACGGTCGGCCTTTTCATCCAGGACGAGATCGCCCTCCTGGACAGCAAGGTCCGCGTGACGCCGGGGCTGCGTTACGACTGGTATCGCCAGACGCCTCAGGAGACCGACGGCTTTCTCGCCAACGCGACCTATACGGGACTGCCGGAGGAATCCAGCGACTCTGCCCTGTCGCCGAAACTGCGGGCCGAATGGGACGCGGCCGATGCGGTGACCCTCTTCGCCCAATGGGCGCAAGGGTTCCGCGCGCCAACCGCGACGGAGCTCTACCTCAGCTATGGTGGCCCCGGAACCTATCTCTCGCTCGGCAATGCCAGCCTCGAGCCGGAAACGAGCAACGGCTTCGAGATCGGCGCCAAGCTCGGTGACGAGACCTTCGGCGGCTCGGTCAACGCCTTCTACAACCGCTATGAGAACTTCATCGACACTGTCTCGGTCTCCCCCGCCAGTGTCGGCCTTCCCGCCGGCCTCTATCCCTTCGGCATCACCGGCTACGTCAACCGCGCCAATGTCGAGATCTACGGCGCCGAGGCCTCGGCCCATTTCCGGCTGGAATCGGGCTGGCATGCCTCGGCCTCGCTCGCCGCCTATGTCGGTCGCGACCGCGACACCGACGAGCATCTCAACTCGATTCCGGCGGTGAAGGGCATTCTCGGCCTCGGCTATGCCACCGACATCTACGGCGCGGACGTGATCCTCACCGCCGCCGCCAAGCGCGACAAGGCCGAGAACGACTTGTCGAAGACGCCGGCCTACGGCATCGTCGACGTCACCGGCTGGTGGGCACCCGACCAGCTTGCCGGCGCCAAGGTCAAGGCTGGAGTCTACAACCTGTTCGACGAAACGTATTACGACGCGCTCGACATTCCGGACTCGACCACGCTGCCGAAGGAATACTTCACCGAGGCGGGCCGCACGTTCAAGGCGACCGTCAGCTTCCAGTTCTAGCGGGCCGGCCCCAGGCCAGACATTCCCGCCGAGACCACATACCCTAAGGGAGAACACCCATGTTCATCGCCATGAACCGCTTCAAGGTCGCCAAGGACTCGACCGAGGCCTTCGAGAAGATCTGGCTGGAGCGCGAGAGCCATCTGCAGGGCCTGCCGGGTTTTGCCGAATTCCACATGCTGCGCGGCCCGGACCGCGAGGAATACGTGCTCTACGCCTCGCACACGCTCTGGCACACCAAGGCGGATTTCGAGGCCTGGACGAAGTCGGAAGCGTTCCGCGCGGCCCACGCGCGCGGCAACACGCGCGATCGCGCGCCGACATACATCGGCCATCCCGAGTTCGAGGGTTTCGAGGTGTTCCAGCACATCGTCGCCAAGCCGGCCGCCGACGCGGCCTGATCGACGGCACTGTCAGCGCAAGCGGCGGCGGGGGTCGGCCCCGCCGCCGCTTTGTCATGAGGGTGCGCGATACAAACGCTCGCGTCGCCGGCGCCCGCCTGACCCCACCGGGCGGGAAGCCCTGCCCGCCGGCCTATCCCCGGGCGCGCGATTTCAGCCAGCGGTCGAAGGCGACGGCACCGATGAGGATGAGGCCGATCACCACCTGCTGCGTGTAGGACGAGACGTTGTTGAGGACGAGCCCGTTGACGAGGACGCCGATCAGCGCGGCACCGATCACCGTGCCGCCGACGCTGCCGATGCCCCCGAAAAGGCTGGTGCCGCCGATGACAACGGCCGAAATCACCGTCAGTTCATAGCCGATACCGGCGACTGCCTCGGCGGAATTGAGACGGGCGGCCAGGACGAAGGCGGCCAGGCCGCTGAAGAAGCCGACGATCAGATAGACCGAGACGAGAATGGCATCGACGCGCAGGCCCGACAGCCGCGCCGCCTCGGCATTGCCGCCGACGGCGTAGACCGCCCGGCCGTAGCGCGTATAGCGCAGCACCAGATGGCAGAGCACGGCGGCGAGCGCGAAGATGATCACCGGCACCGGCACCGGGCCGATCATGCCATTGCCGAACCACCGCATCGAGGCATCGAAGCCCGAGATCGGCCCGCCATTCGAGAGCGTCAGTGTCAGTCCGCGGAAGATGGTGAGGCCGCCGAGCGTCACGACGAAGGGCGGCACTTTCAGCCGCGTGATGACGAGACCCTGCACACCGCCGGCGAGCGTGCCGACGAGAAGCGCCGCCAGGAGCGCCGCGAACCACCCAAAACCCTGTCCGGCGCTGGCGCCGAGCGACAGCGTGTTGGCTGTGCCGCCCTTGGCGACGATGGCAGCGACCATGCCGGAAAAGGCGACGAGCGAGCCGACGGAGAGGTCGATGCCCGCCGTCAGGATGACGAAGGTCATGCCGAGCGCGATCAGACCGGTGATCGAAATCTGCCGCATGACGTTGAACAGGTTGACCGGATTGAGAAAATTCGGGTTGAGGAGGGCAAAGACCAGCATCAGCGCAAAGAGGAACATCAGCGGCCCGAACCGCATCAGGATCTTGAAGAAGTTCGGGCCCGTCTGCCGCCGAAGGCCGCTAGTGGAGCTCATGATGCCGTCCCTTTCTGCCGTCCAGCGCCATCAGCGCCATCAGTCGGTCCTCGCTCGCCTCGGCTGCCGCCATCTCGCCGGTGATCTTGCCCGCCCGCATGGTGACGATGCGGTCGCTGACGGCGAGGATCTCCGGCAGTTCCGAGGAGATCACCATCACCGCGATGCCGCGCGCGGCGAGCTGGACGAGGATCTGGTGGACCTCGGCCTTGGCGCCGACATCGACCCCGCGCGTCGGCTCGTCGACGATCAAAACCTTCGGATCGCGCGCCAGCCAGCGGGCCAGGATCACCTTCTGCTGGTTGCCGCCGGAGAGGCCGTCGATGCGTTGGCCGGCATGGGCCATCCGGATGTTGAGGAGCTTGCGGTAGCTGCCGAGCTCATCCTGCTCGCGCCTTTCCGCCATGACGCCCATCCAGTTCGAATAGGCGTTCAGCGACGCGACGGAGAAATTGGCCAGAATGCCGAGGGCGGGAAAGATCGCCTGGTGCTTGCGGTCTTCCGGCACGAGACCGATGCCGAGCGCGATCGCATCGGCCGGGGACCGCGGCGTGATCGCCTCGCCGTCGAGCCGGAGCGTGCCGGCGGCGATGGCGTCGGCGCCGAAGATGGCGCGCGCGAGCTCCGTCCGCCCGGAACCGACGAGGCCGGCGATGCCGAGGATCTCGCCGGCGCGCAGGTCGAGGTCGACGCCGTCGAGAACGATGGCGTGCGGCGCTTCGGGGTCGCGCACGGTCTTCAGGCCGCGGACCTCGAGCCGCACCGCGCCCGCCGCGCTGCGCTGTGCCGGCCGGGCATAGAGTTCGGACGCCGCCCGCCCGACCATCTTCTCGATGATCGCCGGCAGCGGAATCGGCGCGCCGTCCCGCACGAGTTCGCCGGCAAGGCGTCCGTCTCGCAACACCGTCATCCGGTCGCAGATGGTGGACGCCTCCTCCAGCCGGTGCGTCACGAACATGATCGCGACGCCCTCGCCGCGCAGCCGGTCCATGATGGAGAGAAGCCGCGTGACTTCGCTTTCCGACAGCGCCGAGGTCGGCTCGTCCATGACGATGATGCGCGAGGACAAGGACAGCGCCCGGGCGATCTCCACCATCTGCTGCTCGGCGACGGAGAGGGCCGAGACCGGGGTCTGGGGGTCCAGCGTGAGGCCGACGCGCGCGATGATGTCGCGGGCGTCGGCGCGCATGGCGCGCCAGTCGACCAGTCCCAGCCGTCCGAGCGGCGCGCGGCCGATGAAGATGTTCTCGGCGACCGAGAGCGTCGGAATCAGGCTGAGCTCCTGGTAGATCGTGACGATGCCGAGCCGCCGCGCCGCCTGGGGGCTTTCGATCTCGACCGGCTGGCCGTCCATCAGGATGGTGCCGCTCGACGGCGGCTGCACGCCGGAAAGGATCTTCAGAAGCGTCGACTTGCCGGCGCCGTTCTCGCCCATCAGGCCGAGGATCTCGCCACCGTTCAGGGTCAACGAGACGTCGTCGAGCGCGGTGACGCCGGAAAAGTGCTTGGCAATGCCGCGCATCTCGAGCAGCGGCCGATCCGGCCGGACGGCCAAAGGCACCGCCGTGGCGGGTGAAGTCATGGGCGAAAGCCTCGATGGAGCCGCAGGGGGGCGCGCCGAAAGGCGGCGCGCCCGGCAGGCCAGGCTGCGGCTAGGTCGTCTCGCCGATGCGCTCGGCCTTGTCGAGATTGTCCTTGCCGATCACGATCGGGGTGAGGAGAATCACCGCTTCCGCCGGCTTCGTGCCGGACTTGGCGAAGTCGACGGCGATGCGCAGCGCCTGGCGCGACTGTTCGCCCGGAAACTGCTCGACCGTGCCGGCAAGCTTGCCGTCGCGGACCGCCACGAGTGCCTCGGGCAACGCGTCGAAGCCGTAGATCTTGATGTCGGTGAAGCCGGCGCTCGCCGCCGCTTCCATCGCGCCGAGCGCCATGTCGTCATTGGCGCAGACGATGACGTCGGGCTTGCCATTGGCCGCCAGCCCCGCCTCGGTCACCGACAACGCCTCGGCGCGGGCGAAATTGGCGGTCTGCTCGAAGACGATCTTGTACTTGTCCTGGCCGTCGAGGATGGCATGGACGCCCTTGTTGCGGTCGATGGCGGGGCCTGCCCCCGGCTGCCCCTGCAAGTGGAAGATCGTCGCCCCGTCCGGGAAGGCCGCCATGATGGCTTGCGCCTGCGCCTCGCCGCCCTTGGCGTTGTCGGCACCCACATGGGCGAGGATGCCCTCGACGCCGTCGACGCGCCGGTCGATGGTGACGACCGGGATGCCGGCGGCGACCGCCTGCTCGACCGCTGGCGCCAGCGAGTTGACGTCGAGCGGCGAGATGACGATGGCGCCGACCTTCTGGACGATGGCCGCCTCGACGTCGCCGGTCTGCTTGGGCGCGGAATTCTGGCCGTCGCTCTCGATCAGGTTGATGCCACCGATCGAGGTCGCCTCGACCTTGATCTGGTTCAGCATGTGGACGAAGAACGGAAAGCTGAGGCTCGGCACGGAAGCCAAAACGCTCAGTTCACCGTCGGCGGCATGGGCGACGGCGCCGGTTGCGGCGAGAGCGCCGACGGCAACCGAAGACAGCAGGAATGTACGCCTGTTCAACATGGATTTTCCTCCCCTGATGGACCGGGGCGCGCTCTTCGGCGGGCCTCTCATGTCCTTTCGGAAGGTTATCGGGGGGCGAAGACCTCGGCAAGTGCAGCCTGGAGCGAGAGCCGGGACCGGCACGACAACCTGCGATTTTGCTGCCTTGTCGAAATCCCGGACGCTGTCGGCTTTCACTGTGTATCCCGCTCCTGAGTATTTACGAAATCATTGCGCAGTTCATGCGCACCGCCTGCCCCAAAGCAATCACCGTGCCCATGCCGCAGGCGGAGGTTCCTGAATTTGTGTTGGCTGCGGCTGATCACCTGCGGAAATGCTGATTTGCCGCCGACCGGCCATTGCGGATGATTACTGATGGTATATAAATTTTCTTCGGATGAATGTCGCGGCGGCCGGCGGCCCGGTTTTCTCGCTCCATCGGCACCGCGGGCGACTGCGCAGGATTCATGTGGCGTTGCAACAATGTGGATTTCGCAACGGGTTTCTGAAGACAATACTGCGGGTTCAGTAAAAAGCCGGCAATTGAGGAGATTGAAGACTACCGACACGGGAATGAACGTCAGTTTGCACCATGGGGAAATCTGGTATGTCGAGCATCTGCAAGTCTCTGAAACTCTCTCTTGGCGCTCTGGGGTT
The DNA here is from genome assembly GCF_019973775.1 of Aureimonas sp. SA4125. Classification (NCBI taxonomy): domain Bacteria; kingdom Pseudomonadati; phylum Pseudomonadota; class Alphaproteobacteria; order Hyphomicrobiales; family Aurantimonadaceae; genus Aureimonas; species Aureimonas sp. SA4125. Next base: position 3,418,190 of record NZ_AP025032.1, read on the forward strand.
TGCTGCCGCCATGAGCCATGGCCCGGCGCAGGCGCAGGTGCCGGAGTCCCCCGATCCGATCAAGATCGCGCTGTTCGACTGGACCAGCGTCAACCTCAACGCCAAGATCATGGGCGGCATCCTGGAAAAGCTCGGCTATAGCGTCGAATATCCGACCGCCGACTACCTCTCGAGCCTCACCACGGGCCTCACCAACGGCGACCTGACGCTCGGCGCCGAGTTCTGGGCGACCACCGCCGGCGAGGCGATGGCCGCCTCCGACGCGACCGGCGAAACCGAGAATCTCGGGCCTCTCGGCCCGAAGGCCAAGGAAGAGTGGTGGTTTCCCGAATACATGAAGGAGAAATGCCCTGGCCTGCCGAACTGGGAAGCGCTGAAGGACCCGGCCTGCGCGGAGGCCTTCTCCACCGCCGAGACCGCACCGAAGGGCCGCTATCTCGGCGGGCCCGTGACCTGGGAAGGGTTCGACGACGAGCGCGTCGTCTCGCTCGACCTGCCCTTTACCGTCATCCACGCCGGTACGGACGCCGCGATGTTCGCCGAGCTCGACTCGGCCTATCAACGGAAGGCGCCGATCATGCTCTGGGTCTACTCGCCGCACTGGGCGCCGGCCAAGTACAAGGGCGAGTGGGTTGATTTTCCCGAATACACCAAGGAATGCTACACCGACCCGAAATGGGGCAGCAATCCCGACGCCCAGTATGATTGCGGCAAGCCGTCCGGCGATATCTACAAGTATGCCTGGGCGGGCATGAAGGAAAAGTGGCCGGTCGCCTACAAGGTCGCCAAGGCCTATACTGTCGACACCGACACGCTGAACAGGATGAGCGGCGAGATCGACCTCGACGGCAAGGCGCCGGAAGACGTCGCGGCCGAATGGATCGCGGCCAACGAGGCCACATGGAAGGCCTGGGCGCAATAGCGTCCGCAAGGTCGCCGGCCTCTTGCGGAGACCGGCGGCCAGAGCAGCATCCGCCCCTCCCGGCCATCCCTTCCGGAAAGCGAGATCCGCGTGTGACCGTCATGATCGATCAGTCCCGCCTTGAGGAATCGCCGACGGCCGCCGTGCGCCCGGTCAAGCTCGCCTGCCGAAATGTCTGGAAGCTCTACGGCGAGACGGACGGCAAGGCGTTTCTCGCCGCGCGCGACGGCACCGCGAGCGCCGCCGATCTTGCCGAGGCCAAGCTGATCGGCGCCGTGCGCAAGGTCGACCTCGAGATTCGCGAGGGCGAGATCTTCATCATCATGGGCCTCTCGGGATCGGGAAAATCAACCCTCGTGCGCTGCATGTCGCGCCTGATCGAGCCGAGTTTCGGAAAGGTCGAGTTCGAGGGCCGCGACCTGATGACGATTTCGCCGGCCGAACTGATCGAGATGCGCCGCCACCGCATGGGCATGGTCTTCCAGAACTTCGCTCTTCTGCCGCATCTTACCGTTCTCGAGAACATCGCCTTTCCCCTGGCGATGCAGGGCGTGTCCCGCTCGACCCGCCTGGCGCGGGCCCGCGAAATGATCCAGATGGTCAGTCTCGGCGGGCGCGAGAATTTCTACCCGCGCGAGCTCTCCGGCGGCCAGCAGCAGCGCGTCGGCATCGCCCGGAGCCTCGCCACCAATCCCGAGATCTGGTTCCTCGACGAGCCCTTCTCCGCCCTCGATCCGCTGATCCGGCGCGAGATGCAGGACGAGCTGCTGCGGCTGCAGGCGATCCTGCGCAAGACCATCGTCTTCATCACCCATGATTTCGACGAGGCGATCCGCATCGCCGACCGCATCGCCATCATGAAGGACGGTGAGATCATCCAGATCGGCACGCCCGAGGAACTGGTCGTGCGCCCCGCCACCGACTATGTCGCCGCCTTCACCCGCGACGTGCAGCGCGCCAAGGTCGTGTCGGCCCGCCATCTGATGCAGCCGTGCAGCGGCGTCGCCCATGCCGGCACCGTCACGCCCGAGGCGCGCATCGCCAGCTTCTCGGCCGGCATCGTCGCGGCCGGCTCCCCCTTCGCCATCGTGGATGCCGGCGGCACGCGCCTCGGCGAAGTGACGCCGCAGGCGGTGATCTCCCTCCTCGCCGGCATCGAGGGCGCCCCGGCATGACGGTGATGGCCGGCAGCCCGAGCGTTTCGTGGCGACCGGCCCCGCCCTGGCCGGTCGTCTGGATCCTGGCTCTCCTTTCCGTGGCGGGGCTCCACCTCGCTCGCGACCACCTCCCCTTCGCCACCGCCTATCCCGCCGACGCGATCGTCCCCCTGGCCGAGTGGATCGGCGCCGTCATGGCCTGGCTGAAGACGAACCTGACCTGGCTGACGCGCGGGCTGACCGCCGTTCTCGGCGTGCCGCTCGACGCCGCGCTCGATCTCCTCGCGAAGAACGTCAAGATCGGCCAGGGCCCGACCGCGACGACGCTGCCGCGCCTCTCCTGGGTCGGCGTCGTCGCAGCCGCCTTCCTCGCGGGCCGTGCCTATGGCGGCAACCGTCTCGGCTGCCTCGTCGGCGGCTGTTTTCTCTACATCGCGCTGTTCGGCAAATGGACGAGCGCCATGCTGACTCTCGGGCTCATCGCCATCGCCGTGCCCTTCTGCATCGCCACCGGCGTGCTCGTCGGAATCTGGGCCTTTCGCCACCCTGCTGCCCAGCGCACCGTCGTCGCGCCGGCGCTCGACCTGATGCAGACGATCCCGACCTTCGCCTACCTCATCCCGATGCTCCTCCTCTTCGGCAACAGCCCGGTCTCGGCGATGATCGCCACCGCGATCTTCGCGACGCCGCCGATGGTGCGCGCGACCATGCTCGGGCTTTCGCGCGTGCCTGCCGAGATCGGCGACTTCAGCGACATGGCCGGCTGCACGCCGCGCCAGAAACTCTGGCGCGTGCTTCTTCCCTCGGCGCAGCCGACGCTGATGCTGGGCGTCAACCAGGTGATCATGCTGGCCCTCAACATGGTGATCATCGCCTCGATGATCGGTGCCGGCGGGCTTGGCTACGACGTGCTGCTGGCACTCCGGGCGCTGAAGGTCGGCGCGGCGATGGAGGCGGGCCTCGCCATCGTCGCGCTCGCCGTCGCGCTCGACCGGTTGAGCCAGGCGATGGCCGCCCAGAACGCCCGTGGCCATGTGCACCAGAGCGAGTCCGGCCTTTTCGGCCTGCGGTCTCCGAACCTCGTCGCCGCGATCGTCATCCTTGCCGTCACCACGGGCGCGAGCCTTTTCATCCCCGCCTTCGCCGCCGTGCCGAAGGCGCTGACGCTCACCACCGCTCCGCTCTGGACCGGCGCGGTGAACTGGATCACCGTCAATTTCTTCGACGCCATCGAGGTTTTTCGCGTCACCCTGATCCTCAACGTCCTCAACCCGCTGCGCGCTTTCTGCGAGGGGTTTCCGTGGCTTGGCGCCGTCTCGCTTCTCGGCCTTGCCGGCTACCAGCTCGGCGGCTTCAGGCTGGCCGCAACCGTCGCCCTGCTCACCTCCTTCTGCGCCGTCACCGGCCTTTGGGACAAGACCATGGCAACGGTTTATCTCTGCGGCATCTCGGCCCTCGTCGCCTGCCTCATCGGCATTCCAATCGGCCTCTGGGCGTCGCGCAGCGACAGGGTGGCGCGCGTGGTCACGCCCGTCATCGACACGCTGCAGGTGATGCCGTCCTTCTGCTTCATCATTCCAGTGGTGATGCTGTTTCGCGTCGGCGACGTCACCGCGATGATCGCGACCATCGGCTTCGCCGTCGTGCCGGCGGTGCGCTATACGAACCACGGCCTCAGGAACATCCCGCCGGCACTACTGGAGGCCGCCGTCGTCTCCGGCTGCACCCCGCGCCAGACCTTCTGGCGCGTGCAGCTGCCGATGGCGCTGCCCGAGATCATGCTGGGCGTCAGCCAGACCATTTTGATGGCGCTCGCGATGATCATCATCTGCGCCATGATCGGCACGCGCGATCTCGGCCAGGAAGTGTTCATCGCCTTGTCCAAGGCCGATGCGGGTCGCGGCATCGTCGCGGGTCTGGCCATCGCCTTCATCGGCATCATCGCCGACCGCCTGTTCGGCGCCTGGAGCGCAAAGGCAAGAGCCCGCGTCAGCGCATAGCGACCGGAGCGCAAGCGGCCGGCTATAGCCATTCCTTTGTCGTGGAACACCCGCATGGGCAGTTACCGCGCGGCTGCGGGCTGCGAGCCTCAACCACCAATCTGCTTTTCACCCCAGCAGCATACGCACATGCTCGTTGAGAAACCGCCCTTTCGGATCGAGCTTTCGGCGCAGCGCGCGAAAATCATCGGCGCGGGGGTAGAGCGTCGTCACGTCCTCGGTGTCGAGAAAGTGCAGCTTGCCCCAATGCGGGCGGGAGTGGAACTGGCGCAGGATCGCATCGACGTCGCGCAGAAAGTCCCAGTAGTCGAAGCCGGGATGGCCGGAGACCGAGACCGTGACTGAATCCTGCCGGTAGAAGGGGCTGAGCCAGGCGGCGTCGCCCGCGGTGAAGCGGTATTCGATCGGGAAGATGCACTTGGTGTGCTTGGTCAGCATCAGCTCGCGCACGGCCCGCACCGCCGCCTTGCCGTGCTCGACCGGCACTGCGTATTCGAGCTCGTGGAAGTTCGGCACGTATTCGATGGGATAGATGTCGGAGGAGTAGGCGATCTTCTCGAAGGGCGACTGCATTTCCGGCTGCTCGGTGATGTCCATCACCTTCATCTCGCAGACGTCGGCCGTGTTCGTCGTCGTCGTCAGCGGCGCGTCCGCGGTATCGCCGAGGCAGTAGAGATACCGGCTTTCCGGCATGGGGCACCAGAAGAAGCCGAAATGCCGGTGGGTCGCGGCGAGTTCGTCGTGCCGCTCCATGCAGGTCTCGAAATCGTCGCGCCACAGCTTTTCGTGCAGGTTGTAGGCCGGCATCGTCTCCAGCGTCATCTCGGAGATGACCCCGAGCGTGCCGAGCGAGACCTGGGCGGCGGCGAGCAGTTCCGGGTCCGAGCCGTCGACGACGAGGATGCTGCCATCCGCCTGGACCAACCGCATGCCTGAAACCTGCGAGGCGAGGCAACCGAGTGTCGCGCCGGTGCCGTGCGTGCCGGTGGAGAAGGCGCCGGCGACGGCCTGCGTGTCGATGTCGCCCTGGTTGGCGAGCGACAGGCCCATCCCCTTCAGCGCCCTGCCGATGTCGCCGATCCGGGTCCCCGCGGCGACCGTGACGCGGTTGCCCTCGCGGCCGAGGATGCCGCTCATGCCGGCGAGCGACAGGCGCAGTCCGCCGGTGCCGACGACGGGGGTGAACGAGTGGCCGGAGCCGGCGACGCGGATCGGCAGATCCAGCGCATCGGCCTCGCGCACCATCGCGACGAGCTGTTCCTCGCTCGTGGGCGCCGCCTTGTAGCGCGAGATGCAGGACTGGTTGCCGACCCAGTTGCGCCAGTGGCCGCCCTTTTCGAACTCCATGCTTGTCCCCTCAAACTGCCGTGAAGCCATTGTCGACGAAAAGATGCGTGCCGTTGATGAAGCTTGCGGCATCGCTGAGCAGGAAGAGCGCGGCCTCGGCGACTTCCTCGGGTCGGCACATGCGCCCCTGGGCTGCCGCGATGGCGGCGTCGGAGACGTCGACGCCCAGGCGCGAAAGCGCCTCGACCTCGCGATTGCCGTGCGCGGTCTGGATAAAGCCGGGGCACACCGCATTGCAGCGGATGTTGCGGTCGCGGAACTCGACGGCGATGGCGCGCGCGAACATGTGCACCGCGCCTTTCGTCGTGGCGTAGAGGACTTCCATGGGTGTTGCCGCGACGGCCGAGATCGAGGAGGTGCAGACGATGCGCCCGCCGCCCTGCGCCAGCATGCCCGGCAGCACCGCGCGCGTCATCAGGAACATCGACCGGACGTTCACGTCCATCAGCCCGTCATAGTCCTCATCGGTGGTCTCGAGAAAGGGTTTCACGACGATCGTGCCGGCGTGGTTGAAGAGGAGCGTCGGCGGCCCAAAGGCTTCGCTCGCCTGCGCCACGGCCGCCTCGACCTCCGCCCGCTGCGAGACGTCGGCGCGCGCAAACCGCGCCTGACCTCCCGCGGCGACGATCGCGTCGGCCAGTGCCGCACCCGCCTCATCCTGCCGGTCGACGATGGTCACGCGCGCGCCCTCGGCGGCGAACAGCCGGGCCGCTGCGCCGCCGCAGCCGGTCGCGCCGCCGGAAATCAGGGCGCTGCGCCCGTCCAGTCGTCCGGGCATCAGAGCTTCCCTCGCAAGATGACGAAGCGCTACTCTGACGGGATTGTGACCGGACTTCAACCGAGGTCACGGGTCTGCGGCATCGGGACGTGCAGCGTTTGCGTGATCGCGATCTGCCGCCCAATGCGCGGCAAGCTATGCGCTTCGACCGAAGACGAGGACCGAGAGCGACGTCGGCCTCTGGACGCCAGGCCTGCTGCAGGGAATAGTCGCCCTCCCCAGACCGGCGCCATGGGCGCCGACCCGTGGCACACCAGCACAGGCAGATTCACATTGACCCCAAATGACATTCTTCCCCACGACGCCAGCCAGGCCGTTCTCGTCGGCCGCCTCTACGACCCGGAAGTGCAGGGCCCGAGCGTCGTCGTTCTCAAGGGCGACCGGCTCGTCGACATGTCCGCGCTCGCGGCCACGATGGCCGACCTCCTGGAGGCGGGCGATCCCGTCGCGCTTCTGAGGGATGCGACGGGCGGCAAGAGCTGGGATCTCGCCACCGTTCTTGCAGCGACGCCATCGGACCTGTCGGCCCCGCATCTGCTGGCCCCTTGCGACCTGCAGGCGGTGAAGGCCTGCGGCGTCACCTTTGCCCGCTCCATGATCGAGCGCGTCATCGAAGAGCGCGCCAAGGGCGACTCGGCCAGGGCCAATGAAATCCGCGAGGAGATCGGCCGGATCATCGGCGGCGCGCTGTCCGACATCAAGGCCGGCTCGCCCGAGGCGGCCAAGGCCAAGGAAGTGCTGATCAAGGGCGGCTACTGGTCGCAATACCTGGAGGTCGGCATCGGGCCGGATGCTGAGGTCTTCACCAAGGCGCCGGTTCTCGCCTCCGTCGGTCATGGCGCCGAAATCGGCATCCTGCCCTCCTCGGCCTGGAACAATCCGGAGCCGGAGGTCGTGCTGGCGGTGGATTCCACGGGCCGCGTCCGCGGCGCGACGCTCGGCAACGACGTGAACCTGCGCGATGTCGAGGGTCGCAGCGCCCTCCTCCTCGGCAAGGCCAAGGACAACAACGCGTCCTCCTCGATCGGGCCGTTCATCCGCCTCTTCGACGAGACCTTTACCATCGATGACGTGCGCACCGCCGAATTGACGCTGACGGTGACCGGTCCCGAAGGGTATGTGCTGGAGGGCCGCAGCTCGATGAAGGAAATCAGCCGCGATCCGCTCGATCTCGTCGGCCAGACGCTGAGCCGTCACCATCAGTATCCCGACGGATTCTTGCTCTTCCTCGGCACGCTGTTTGCCCCGACCGAGGACCGCGACGTCAAGGGCCAGGGTTTCACCCACCGGATCGGCGACGTCGTCGAAATCGCCAGCCCCAAGCTCGGCCGCCTCGTCAACACGGTGACGCACAGCGACAAGGCTCCGGAATGGCGTTTCGGCATCCGCGACCTCATGCGCAATCTTGCGGGCCGCGGTCTCCTGAGCCGGTAGGACGGGACGCCATCCCTGTCTCAGGCGAAGGAAGGGCCGGCCAAACGCGCACCCCACGCCCCCCGGCGCACGTAGCCGGCACCTTGGAGGGCGGCGGCTTCGGCGTGATCGAGGACGGCGTCGTCCTCATCGGCTGGGTTGGTCTGCAGGGCGGAGGTACTGCCGCGCGTCCCGGGCTGAGGCTGACGCTCTGCGACAACGGCTTCCTCTCCCCGGCGGGGAGAAGAAGCCGGCCTTCCCGCCTCAGATCTTCCCGTCGAGACCCATCTGGTGGTAGCGGTGCATGATCTTGTCCTGGTTCTCGAGAAGCCAGTCGATCGAGGGCTCGTTCATCATCGCCTTGCGGATCGCCTCGGTGGTGCCGCGGCGGTGGAGGTCGAAGAGGATCTTGTGGTCGAGCGCGTCGTCGTCGACGACACTGGGCGCGAGCCAGACCGAGCAGATGATGCCGAGCTCGTTCGCCTGCTCCTTCGGGATGTAGCCCGCGCGCACCGCGTCGAGAACGCCGTTGGCGATGGCGAACTGCACCGTGCCCATCAGGATGTTCGTGTAGCGCAGGCTGGTGACGGTGACCTTCGAGACGCAGAGCGTCACCGGGCGGACCATGATGTCGGTGTTGAGGAGCGCGAAGACGCGGGTGTGGCCGGCGACCTGGTCGCCCGTCAACGTCGCCAGCGCGATGCCGACCGGGCCGTCGAGCGCGCCGATGACGATTTCGGGCTCGGCCGCCGTGCCGGGAGGGCCGCCGGCGACGAGGGCTTCGCCGGTCCGCATGACAATACGCTCGCTCATGGATGTTCCTTTCGAGACATGACGCTCATGGCTACGCGCTCAGGAACGCCGGGCCAAGCCTGATTGCGCCCTATCGCTGCGCATCGCCGTTCCATGCCGTCGGCAGACCCGGCGCCCGTCGCGGCAAGACCGCGCCGCAGCTTGCCAGCCCGGCGGCCTCCGCGTATTTCATGGCGATGAAATGCACCCCTCAGAAAGGCTGCGCCGCCCTCCTCGGAGATCCCTGCGCACAGGCTTCGGCCCCATGAGCGAAAGCGGCGATGACACCGCTCTCCTCTTGTCGGCCAGCGCAATCTCGCGCCCCGAAGACGGCGAAGATCCCGTTGCCGCGCTCGGGCCGCTGATCCGCGAGCGGCGCAAGGAGCAGGGCCTGACGCTCGCGGAGGTCGCCCTGCGCACCGGCCTCTCCGTCGGCCACCTCTCCCAGGTCGAGCGCGGCCTGTCGACGCCGACGATCCGGCAGCTGCAGCAGATCGCCGAGACCATGGGCGTCACCATCGGCTGGTTCTTTCGCGCCGATGCGCCGGCTGCCGCCGACGACGAGAACCGCGTCGTCGTGCGCGCCGGCCAGCGCCGCAAGATGGCGATGTCGCAGGCCGGCATCGTCGACGAACTGCTGGTGCCGAGCCTCGACGGCGCGCTGGAACTCCTGTTCTGCACGCTGCAGCCGGGTGCCGGGGCGGGTCCCGAGCCCTATGCCCATGCCGGTGAGGAAGCGGGCCTGGTGCTCGCGGGCGAGATGGAGCTCTGGGTCGAGGACGAGCGCTACCATCTGCGCACCGGCGACAGTTTTGCCTTCGCCAGCACCCGCCCGCACCGCTACCGCAACCCCGGCAGCACCGAGCTGAAACTCGTCTGGGCGATCACGCCGCCGAGCTATTGATTCCTGTTTTGATTGAAGGGTGTTCGGCTGTTCACCCCCCTCTGCCCTGCCGGGCATCTCCCCCTCAAGGGGGGAGATCGGCAGCTGCGACGCCGGCGAGGATCGATCTTCCCCCCTTGAGGGGGAGATGGGCGGCAGCCCAGAGGGGGCGAGCTGCCCCGGCCTTTGAACAAGGCCCTCTGGAAAGCAGACTACTCAGCCGCGACCCTATGCGTCTCCGGCGCCGGATCGGCCAGCGCCTCGCGCACCATGGTTTGAAAAGCCAGCACCCCGTGCTCGTATTTCGGCGAGATCGGCCCGCGCGTGTAGATTCCGGCCTCGAGATTGCGCTGGACGCCGAGGATGATGTCGATGTCCTCTGAGACGATCTGCGCCGACCATTCCGCCGACTGCCGGTTCGCCTCCGCCTTTTCCGGGCTGACGTCGGTGAAGAAGTACCAGTTGATGTGGCGGATCTTGCCCGGCCCGATCGGTTCGACCGTGGCGATCGAGGAGCCCCAGTCGTAAAGGTTCAGCATCAGGACGGGGAAGCGATAGAAGTAAAGGCCGCGCGTCAGGCCCCCTTCCCGCGCCGGCGCATGCAGGTGGAAGAATTTCTCCTCGGCATGGACGTCGACCCGGTACCGGTCGATGTCCATCGAGGCGCACAGGCCGGGATGCATGGTCTGGCAGTGATAGCATTCCAGATAGTTGTCGCCATAGGTCTTCCAGTCGACGGCGACGTCCCGGTCCTTGGACATGAAATAGTGCTGGTCCTCCAGCGGATAGTCGGCGGCCATGGCGTCGATGGCGCCGAGCCACTCGCGCAGCGTCTCGCCGCCGCGCTCGATCTTCAGGAAGACGAATCCGCGCCATTCCTCGGCGTCGACCGGATGCAGGCCCCATCCGGCCGGATCGAACGTCTGCGACCCGCCGAAATCGCGGGCGCGCTGCAGGAGGCCGGCGCGGTCGTAGCCCCAGGAGTGATAGGGGCAGACGAGGAGCTTGCCGCAATGGCCGCTCTCCTCGCCGACCATTTCCGCGCCGCGGTGCCGGCAGACATTGTGAAAGGCGCGCACCTTTCCGTCGTCGCCGCGGATGGCGAAGACGGAATAGCCGGCGACCGTCCCGCGAACATAGTCGCCGGGGTTCGGGATCTTCGCCGACCAGGAGAACAGCATCCAGTTCCGGGTGAAAATGGTCGCGCGCTCGCGGCGAAAGATCTCCTCGCTCGCATACCACTCGGCTGGCAGCGTCCAGGCGTGTCCGCCACCCGACGCGTCGCCCCCGTCACACCCCGGATCCCGGGCCGAAGGAGGGGCGGCGGAGACGGCGGTGACGGTCATGGCGGTGCCCTCAGTGCTGGTAGGACGGATCGATGCGGTCGAGCAGTCTGAGATGCGCCGCCCATTCGAGCAGGAGGTCGCCGTCGTCGAAGGCCATCTGGTCGAACTGCTCGGTCACCCGCCGGCCGATGGCGTCGGGAACGGCGACGAGCGGCCGGCCCATCGACAGGGTCGCGACCTGGATCTCGCAGGCGGCGTTGAGATAGAACATGGTGTTGAACATCTCGGCCGCCGACCGGCCGACGCCGATCAGTCCGTGATTGCGCAGGACGAGCGCCGGGAAATCGCCGAGATCGGCGACGATGCGCGACCGCTCTGAAGGATCGAGCGCGATGCCCTCGAAGTCGTGATAGCCGACGCGGCCGTAGAACTGCAGCGCGATCTGGTTCAGCGGCAGGAGGCCCTCCTCCAGCGCCGAGACGGCGACGCCGGCGCGGGTATGGGTGTGCATCACCCAGGCGGCATCGTGGCGGGCGGCATGGACCGCGCTGTGGATGGTAAAGCCGGCCGGGTTCACCCGCGCCGCCGAGCCGTCGATCTTGTTGCCGTCGACGTCGATCTTCACCAGCGACGACGCCGTGATCTCCTCCCAGCGAAAACCGTAGGGATTGATCAGGAACTGCCCCTCGGCACCCGGCACGCGGGCGGTGATGTGGGTGTAGATGAGGTCGGTCATCCTGAAATGCGCGGCGAGGCGATAGCAGGCGGCCAGTTCCACCCGCGTCTGCCATTCTGCAGCGGACTGGTCCGCATGGGGGACCTGCAACGTCACGGGGCACCTCCACTTCATCAGCGTGAAATTAGTTCATCATGTTCTGCGGAGCGCAGCAAGGGCCGGATTTCGTGAAATCCCTTCCTTTGCTGCGGACTATGAGCGCCGTGCCAACATGAGAGCGTTCTGCGGCCGATGTCGCCTGCAGGGCTCCGACGATCTTGCGTCGCCGCGCGGCCGGTGGCTTACTGTTCACGCTGATGAAATCAGTGCGACGATCATACACGCTGCGCCGGAGGAGAAGACCGATGCCGAAAGTCTACGACGCCATCGTCATCGGTGCCGGGCACAACGGCCTCGTCTGCGCCAACTATCTGGCCAAGGCCGGACTGTCGGTGCTGGTGCTGGAGCGGCGCAAGGTCGTCGGCGGGGCGGCGGTGACCGAGGAGATCTGCCCGGGCTTCAGGGCCTCGACCTATTCCTACCTGATGAGCCTCCTCCACCCGCGCATCATCCGCGACTTCGACCTGAAGCGCCACGGGCTGGAAGTGCTGCCCTGTTCCAACATGATCTCGCCGGTCGGCGGCGACGACTACATTCTCTTCTCCGACGACACGAAGAAGACGCAAGCCTCCTTCGGCAAGTTCTCGAAAAAGGATGCCGCCGCCTATCCCGAATTCGACAGGTATCTGATGGAATCGACCGACATTGTGCGAAAGCTCCTGTGGGAGACGCCGGTCGATCCGTCGAAGGGTGACTGGAAATCGTTCAGGGACAGCGCGCAGCTGCTCTGGAAATACCGCAAGGTCGGCGACAAGATGCACCGCATCGTCGACCTGATGACCATGAGCGCCTACGATTTCCTGAAGGAATGGTTCGAGGACGACCGCATCATGGCCGTGCTCGCCTATTATGCCTCGATCGGCACCTTCGCCGGGCCGAAGACGCCGGGCTCGGCCTATGTGATCATGCACCATGTGATGGGGGAGCACGAAGGCGCCGGCGGCTGGGGCTTCATCAAGGGCGGCATGGGCATGATCACCCAGTCGCTGGCCTCGGCCGGCAAATCGCTCGGCGTCGAGATCGTGCTCGAGGCCGACATCAGGGAGATCCGCGTCTCCGGCAACGAGGTCACGTCGGTCGTCACCGCCAAGGGCGACACCTATTCGGCGAAGACCATCGCTTCGAACGCCAATGCCAAAGTGGTCTACCAGCAGATGCTGGATCCCGCTCTGGTGCCCGGCGGCGTGAAGCGCGAGATCGACAACTACCGGACTTTTTCGACCGCCTTCAAGATGAACATCGCCTGCGAGCGGCCGCCGCAATATACGATCCTCGACAAGGTCAGGCGCGATGGTTCGCTCGGGAAATTCCCCTATCCGACCTACATGCACATCGCCCCGGATATCGACTATCTCGAGCGGGCCTATGACGACGCGAAATATGGCGGCTATTCTCGCCGGCCCTTCATTACGCCCGTCGTGCCGACCATCGTCGACGACACGCTGGCGCCCCCCGGCAAGCACGTCGTCAACCTCTTCGGCGGCCATGCGCCCTACGAGCTGAAGGGCAAGGACTGGGCGGACGAGAAGGAGAATTTCAAGAAGGTCGTCCTCGACACCATCGAGGAATGGGCGCCGGGCTTCAGCGCCGACGTCATCCAGGCGAACCTCATCATCGCGCCGGATATCGAGAACGTCGTGAACATGCCGCAGGGCCATATCTTCCACGGCGAACTGTCGGCCGACCAGCTGTTCTTCCAGCGGCCGGTCTCCGGCTATGCCGACTACCGCACGCCGATCAAGGGCCTCTACATCTGCGGCTCGTCCATGCATCCGGGCGGCGGCGTCTCCGGCATTCCCGGTGCCAACGCCGCGCGCGAAATCCTCAGGGATTTGAAGCACAAGCCGAAGCGGCAGAAGGAGCGGGAGCCGGCCTGACGGCGCCTCGCCTGGGATCGTCGGCACGTCTTGGCGTCACGCGGCGCAGTGCGCCGGCCGCGTGTGGCCGACGTCGCGCGGGCGAGCGACATTGCCCGACTGTGTCAGCCTTGGCCGTGCTGCCCGTCGCGCCAGGAAAGCGCCGCGGCGACGCCGCGCAGTTCGGCAAGCCCCTTCAGCCGGCCGATCATCGAATAGCCCGGATGGAAGGGGCGGCCGATGTCGCCGAGGAGTTCGTGGCCATGGTCCGGGCGCATCGGGATCGCCCTGCCCCCGGTCGCCAGGCGCTTCGCTTCGGCGTCGAGAAGGGCGGCGGTGACGGCGACCATGTCGGTGTCGCCGCCAAGATGCGCCGCCTCCTGGAAACTGCCGTCCGGCTCCTTGGCGACATTGCGCAGATGGGCGAAATGGATGCGGCCCGCAAAGCGCCGGGCGATGGCGACGACGTCGTTGTCGGGACTGGAACCGAGCGAGCCCGAGCAGAGCGTCAGGCCATTGGCCGGCGAAGGCACGCGCTCGAAGATATCGGCGAAGTCGGCCTCGGTCGACACCACGCGCGGCAGGCCGAAGACGGGCCGTGGCGGATCGTCGGGATGGATGGCGAGGGATATGCCGCACGCTTCGGCCGTCGGGCAGACGGCGTCGAGAAAGCGGACGAGATTGGTGCGGAGCTGTCCCGGCTCCACCGCGCCGAACCGGGCGATGAGCGGGCGCAGTCGCTCGACGCTATAGCGCTCGTAGGCACCGGGAAGCCCCGCCATGATGCTGGAGAGAAGACGGTCGCGGTCGGCCTCCGTCGAGGCGTCGTGCCAGGCCCTTGCCCGGGTCAGGACGTCGTCGCTGTAGTCGGCCTCCGCACCGGGGCGCTGCAGCATGAAGCAGTCGAAGGCGGCATGTTTCTCGATGGCGAAACGCACGGTGCGCCCGCCGCCCGGCAGGACCACCGCCAGATCGGTGCGGATCCAGTCGAGAAGCGGCATGAAGTTGTAGCAGATCGTGGTGACGCCCGCGGCGGCGAGGTTGCGCATGGAAATGCGGTAGTTCTCGAACAGGGGTTCGAGATCGCCGTCGCCGAGCTTGATCCGCTCGTGCACGGGCAGGCTCTCGGCGACATTCCAGGCGAGGAGGCCGGCCGAACCCGCGTCGATCAGGCGACAGCGCTCGGCAATCGCCTCGGGCATCCAGACCTCGCCATAGGCGACGTCATGAAGGGCCGTGACGACGCCCGTCGCACCGGCCTGGACGATATCGGGAAGCGTGACAAGGTCACCGGGACCGAACCAGCGAAAGCTTTCTTGCACGTCGCCTCACATCAGAAGAGTGGGAAGGAAGAGCACCGGACCCGGCGTGAGGGCGAAGATGGCGAAAAAAATCCGTCTGTTGAAGTCCTGGTGGACCGTGAACAGTGTCTTTCTTTCATCTTCCATGAGGCGAGCCGTAACCAGCCGGGTTGCACCCGCAGCGCCCCTCCAGGAACGGTTGCCGTGACGATCACGTGATGCCCGCCGTCGCAGCCGATGGCATGCGGCTTGGCATTCCGCCCCAAAGAGCGAAGGGTCCGGCGGCGGCTCTGACGCAAATCGGCGTTCGATCGTTGTGGTCCCGCCGCCGGTCCTGCATGGCCGCCCCCGTCACGATGCCCGCCGGCTGCCCTATCCGGCAACCACCACTCGCGCCCGCGGTCCGGCATGCCGTAACCGAGGACCTGATAAACCGCGCAAGGGTCGAAAAGGGGATGCAAAGCGGGTCGCCGCCACGACAGGCGGCAACGACGCCTGCCCATCCGGCCTCGTCAGCCCGCTTCAGTTCGAGAGACTGATCGCATAGGCTGAAACGCTCTCCACTTTATCGGAGCAAACGCGACAGCAAAGCCAATGAGGGACGGAGCAATGTCGGCAGGAGCGAGAGGGCCTGGCAAGGCGCAGGTTACGGCATCCGTTGGGATCGATCGTCGGACGCTTCTGGGCGGGCTCGCAGTTTTGCCTCTGATGGCACCGGCCATCGTCTCCGCCGCTCCACGGGCGAGCCTCGCTTTCGGCCTGACCCCGGTTTTCCGAAACTCCGACCTCGCCCTTCTCGAACGTCTTCAGGCCTATCTCGAGGCCTCGACCGGCAGGCCGGTCGAATTGGTGACGCGCCGCACCTATCAGGAGATCTCGGCGCTCGTCGTCTCGGGGCAGGTCGACGCCGCCTGGATCTGCGGCTATCCCTTCGTGCAGTACCGCCGTGAACTGGCACTGGTGGCGGTCCCGCTCTGGCGGGGAACCCCGAGATACCAAGCCTACATCATCGTCGATCGCGATCGGCCGGGCGATGACTGGCACCGGCTGGGCGGGGACATCCACGCCTTCTCCGATCCCGATTCCAACTCCGGCTATCTCGCGACCACCGCGCTGCTCGCGGCGGAAGGCCTGTCCGCGTCCTCCTTCTTCCAGAGCAGCTTCTACACCTACGGCCACCGCAATGTGGTGCGCGCGGTCGCCTCCGGCCTTGCCCAGTCCGGCAGTGTCGACGGCTATGTCTGGGAGGTGATGGCCGAGCTCGAGCCGGCCTTGACGGACCGCACGCGGATCCTTCGCGCATCGGAATGGCTGGGCTTTCCGCCGATCGCCTGCGCCCGCCGATCGGCGGACAGCCCGGAGACATCGCTGCTGCGGGAAGCCCTGTTGGGGATGTCCACCGATCCAGTCGGGCGCGAAGTCCTCGCCATGCTTCGTCTGGACGGCTTTGCGGTGGAGGATGAAGGGCTTTTCGACACGATCGCGGCCAAGATCGACATCGTCAGGCGATCGACATGAGGCGCGCGCTCTCCGTCGCTTCCTGGCCTCTGACGGTCCAGATCCCCCTCCTCGTCGTGATTCTCATGGTGGCTCTGAGCCTCACCGTTTCGCAGCAGGTCCTCGGGCGTTTGCAGGCGACGCAGGAACGCCATCTCCAGGAACTCGGCAATGCCTATCTCGACGGCCTGTCCTCCTCGCTGATCCCCGCCGTTCTCAGGCGCGATGTCTGGGAGACCTTCGATACCGTCGATCGGGCCAAGGGGATGTACCGGGGCCTCGCGGCGGCGGGCACCATCGTTCTGGATCCTGCTGGCCGGGTTCTCGCGGCATCCGACCCCCGGATGTTCCCGACGGGGAGCAACCTGCCGCCGGACGTGACGTCGAAATTTGCCAAGGGCGGAGGGTTCCGGACCGAGGAAGGCGGAACGCTGGCCTTTCTCAGCCGCGATCTCGTCTATGAGGATCGCAAGCTCGGATCGGTCTATGCGAGCTTCGACACCACGCATCTGGCGGCCGAGAGACAGGAAGTGCTGATGACCCTCGTCGCGACCAACATCGCGATCACCATCGTCCTGGCAGGCCTCGGCTATTTCGCCGTCGGCCGCATGGTTCGCCCCATCCGGCTCCTGACCGATCATCTCCAGCAAAGCGCCAAGGCGGAGGTCATGCCGCTATCGCCGGAGTTTCGTTCGGCCGTCGGGGAAACCGGGCGGCTCTTCCGCTCCTATGGGCGGCTGGTCGACGCCGTGCGCGACCGCGAGAACCTCGCCCGCCGGCTGGCGGAAGAGGAGAGGCTCGCCAGCCTCGGGCGTCTGGCCTCCGGTATGGCGCACGAGATCAACAATCCGCTCGGCGGCCTCTTCAACAGCCTCGACACCCTGAAGCGCCACGGCGACAAGCCGCTGGCCCGCAAGGCGTCGATCGACCTCCTGGAACGAGGCCTGGCGGGCATCCGCGACGTCGTCAAGACGGCACTCGTCAGCTACCGGTCGGGCGGAGAAGCCCGCGCGCTCCACCCGGCCGACATTGCCGACCTCAGGCTTCTCCTGCATCCCGAGGCCGAGCGGCGGTCTCTGACGATCGCCTGGACGAGCGCCATCGGCGGCGACATACCGGTCGATGCGACCATGGCCCGCCAGATCCTGTTGAATCTTCTCCTCAATGCCTGCGCGGCGTCGCCGCCCGGATCGGTCGTCACCTTTTCCGCGCGGCGATCGGGAGAGACCTTTGTCGTGACGATCGACGATAGCGGGACCGGCATGCCCGAGGAGGCGGCCGCCTATCTCCGGTCGAGAGACGTGCTGACGACGTTGTACGAACCGAACGCCGGCCTCGGGCTCTGGCTCGTGCGGCGACTGCTGATCGAACTCGGCGCGGCCGCGGCGATCGAACCAAGCGCCCTCGGCGGCACCCGCATCGTCGTCACCTTTCCCTTCAATCACGAGGAGGCATTCGCCGATGTCGCTTGAGCACCGTCGCATCGCCATCGTCGAGGACGATCCCATCATGGGCGAATCGCTCTTCCAGCGTCTTTCCATCGAGGGCGGGACGGTACGTTGGTGGAAAGACGGCGCTTCCATCTCGGACGAGGTGGCCCGTTTCGATCCCGACATCGTCGTCTGCGACATCCGCCTGCCCGATTGCTCCGGCGAGGACGTCTTCCGCGACACCACGGACAAGACGGCGGCGCCCTTCCTCTTCATCACCGGCCATGGCGACGTCGACCAGGCGGTCCGGCTGATGCGGGCGGGCGCGGGCGACTATCTCACCAAGCCTTTCCAGATGGACACCTTCCTCGCTCGCCTCGACGGTCTGCTGCGGCCGGCCCAGCAGAAGGCGGGCGGCGTTCTCGGTCTTTCACAGGGTATGCAGGGCATCGAGACCTTGCTGCTGCGGCTGGCGGACCGTCCGGCCCCCGTGCTGCTCACGGGTGAGACGGGGGTGGGCAAGGAGGTCTGCGCCCGCTTCCTTCATGCCCAGTCAGCCAATGCCCAAGAGCCTTTCGTCGCGGTGAATTGCGCGGCCATCCCCGACGACCTCCTCGAGAGCGAGATCTTCGGTCACGAGCGCGGCGCCTTTTCCGGCGCCGTCGGCAGGCACCTTGGCTATGCCGAGCGAGCCGAAGGCGGAACGCTCTTCCTCGACGAGATCGGTGAGATGCCCCTGAAGCTGCAAGGCAAGCTGCTGCGCCTTCTGGAAAATCGGGAAATCGACCGGGTCGGGGGCGTCGCGCCTGTGCCGTTCCGGGCCCGCGTCGTGACGGCGACCAATCAGGCCTTGCCAAAGGCCGTCGCGGAAGGCCGGTTCCGCGAGGACCTTTTGTACCGCATCAATGTCGTGTCGGTCGAGGTTCCGCCGCTGCGCGATCGGCCGGAGGATATTCCCTGGCTGATGCACCGCTTCTTCGACGCGCTGACGCAAGACGGGACCTCCCTTCGGGGGATCAGCTCGCTTGCCGAGGAGGCCGCCATCTCTCACCCTTGGCCGGGCAATGTCCGGGAGCTGCGCAATCGGGTGGAGCGGGCCGTGGCGCTTGCCGATGGCCACTGGATTGCCCCGGTCGATCTGTTCCCGGAGCATCAGGTCGCGGCAGGTGCGGCTCCTGCTTTCGTCGCCTCGCTGGCAACGGCAAGGGATGCCGCGGAACGCCGCGAAATCCTGCGCGCGCTGGATGCCACACGTGGTCAGATCGGGGACGCCGCAAAGTTGCTTCTGGTCTCGCGGACCACCCTCTGGGAGAAAATGCGCCGGTTCGGCCTTGGGACCTAGGGGCAGGCAAAGCTTCGCGCGTTCGGATTTCCGAACCGACGGCGGCGCAGCATGTTCGGCATTCCGGACGCCACGCGCTTTTGGGTACAACGACTTACCGGTTTTGGAGATTTTCTAAACTGGCACACGGCGTGCATGGGCCACTCACTACCAAGGGGAGGATTTCCATGCAGAGATGTGACAAGAAGGTCGATATCGGCCGCCGCCAGTTCTTGCGCGGAAGCGCCGTCGCTGCCGCAGGCGCAGCCGCGACGGCTGCCATGCCGGCGCAGGCCCAGACTGCGATACCCGCCCAGCTCGCGCGGGTGTCCTATCCGTCGAACCGACTCGGCAATATCAGCGATCTCCAGGCCAACGATCCGCTCTATGTCGCCTATCCCGACGACGATGCGCCGGGCGTGCTGCTGAAGCTCGGCAAGGCGGTCCCCGGCGGCGCGGGGCCGGACGGGGATATCGTCGGCTTCACCACGAGCTGCCCGCACCAGGGCTTTCCCCTGTCCTACAGCGCCGACGCCCGCACCTTCAATTGTCCCGGCCACTACTCGGTCTTCGATCCCGAACAGGGCGGCATGCAGGTCTGGGGACAGGCGACGCAGAACCTGCCGCAATACGTACTGCGCGTCGACGACAAGGGCGACATCTACGCCGAGGGCGTCGATGAGCTGCTCTACGGTCGTCTGTCCAACGTTCTTTAGAGGGAGGGTCTCATGGCTTACAAACGACAGATCGATCGCCTGCCGATCATCCCCGCGGACGCCAAGGTGCAGACCGTGGTCTGCCACTACTGCATCGTCGGCTGCGGCTACAAGGCCTATAGCTGGGACATCAACCGCCAGGGCGGCGTCGCCGCCGCCGACAACGCTTTTGGCGAGGACCTCTCGGTGCAGCAGCCGCCGCAGTCGGCCGCCTGGTATTCGCCCTCGATGTACAACATCGTCAAGCAGGACGGCCGCGACGTGCATCTGGTCGTCAAGCCCGATCACGACTGCGTGGTGAACTCCGGCCTCGGCTCGCCGCGCGGCACGCGCATCGCCGAGATGAGCTACAGCCGCGCCCGCCAGACGCAGATGCAGCGCCTCACCGATCCGCTGGTGTGGCGCTATGGGCAGCTGCAGCCGACGAGCTGGGACGACGCGCTCGACCTCGTCGCCCGCGTCACCGCGCGGATCGTCAAGGACCGCGGCGAGGACGCGCTGGTCGTCTCGGCCGCCGACCATGGCGGCGCCGGCGGTGGCTACGAATTCACCTGGGGCACGGGCAAGCTGTATTTCGAGGCGATGAAGGTGCGCAACATCCGCATCCACAACCGTCCCGCCTACAATTCCGAGGTTCACGCCACCCGCGACATGGGCGTCGGGGAACTGAACAATTGCTACGAAGACGCCGAGCTCGCCGACACCATCTTCGTCGTCGGTGCCAATCCTCTGGAGGCGCAGACCAACTACTTCCTGAACCACTGGATCCCGAATCTTCGCGGCACCTCCGCCAGCCTCAAGGACAGCGAGACCCCCGGCGAAGAGCACCCCCAAGCGCGCATCGTCTTCGTCGACCCGCGGCGCACGGTCAGCGTCAATGCCTGCGAAGTCGAGGCGGGGCCGGACAACGTCCTTCACCTTCCGGTCAAGGCGGGCACCGACATGGTGCTCCTCAACGCCCTCTTCACCCACATCGCCGAACAAGGCTGGGTCGACCAGGACTTCATCGACAATCACACCGCCGTGGCCGGCACCCATTCGGGCGCCGACCAGTCCCAGATGCTGCCGCGAAAGCCTTCCAACAAGGGCCAGCCGGCGCCGCTGACGACCTTCGCCGACGCCGTCGAGGCCAACCGGACCAGCCTGGAAAAGGCGGCGGAGATCACCGGCCTCTCCATCGAGGACATCCGCAAGGCGGCCGAGTGGATCGCCCAGCCCAAGGGCGACGGCAAGCGCCGGCGCACGATGTTCGCCTACGAGAAGGGCCTGATCTGGGGCAATGACAACTACCGCACCAACGGCGCGCTGGTGAACTTGGCGCTGGCGACCGGGAATGTCGGTCGGCCCGGCGGCGGCGTCGTCCGTCTCGGCGGCCACCAGGAAGGCTATGTCCGGCCCGGCGACGGCCATATCGGCCGTCCGGCGCCCTATGTCGATCAGCTTCTGATCAACGGCGAAGGCGCGGTCCACCACATCTGGGGCTGCGACAACTACAAGACGACGCTCAACGCCATGCAGTTCAAGCGCACCTACAAGGAGCGCAGCGACAAGGTGAAGGACGCGATCAATTCAGTCCCCTACGGCGACCGCGAGGCGCTGGTGAACGCCATCGTCGCGGCCATCGATGATGGCGGGCTGTTCGTTGTCGATGTCGACATCGTCCCGACCAGCATCGGCGAGGCCGCGCACGTCATCCTGCCTGCCGCCACCGCCGGCGAGATCAACCTGACCTCGATGAACGGCGAGCGCCGGATGCGCATCACCGAACGATACATGGACCCTCCGGGCCAGGCGATGGGCGATGCGATCATCGCCGCGCGGCTGGCCAACAACATGGAACGGGTGCTGCGCGAGATGGGCGACGAGGCCTATGCCGACAAGTTCAAGGGTTTCGACTGGCAGACCGAGGAAGACGTGTTCGAGGACGGCTACCGCAAGAACGCTTCCGGCGGCGAGCACGTCACCTACGAGCGTCTGCGGGCCATGGGCACCAACGGCTTCCAGGAGCCGGCGACAGGCTTCGAGGACGGCAAGATCGTCGGCACCAAGCGGCTTTACGAAGACGGCAAGTTCGGCACGGAGGACGGCCGCGCGCTGTTCCTCGTCGCCGAATGGAACGGGCTTCAGGCCGAGGGCAAGGAAGCACAGCGCGAGCGCTTCCCCTTCCTGATCAACAACGGCCGGGCCAATCTGGTCTGGCAGTCGGCCTATCTCGACAAGGAGAACGAGTTGGTCATGGATCGCTGGCCCTACCCGTTCATCGACATGCATCCCGACGACATGGCGAAGCTCTCGGTCGCCGAGGGGGATCTGGTGGAGATTTGGAACGATGTCGGATCGACCCAGGCGATGGTCTATCCGACTCCGTCGGCACGTCCCGGCGAGACTTTCATGCTGTTCGGCTATCCGAGCGGCGTGCAGGGCAACGTCGTCAATGCCGGCGTCAACGAGCTGATCATCCCGAACTACAAGAACACCTGGGCAAACATCCGCAAGCTGGCGGACAAGCCGGCATCGGTGAACCATCTCACCTTCAAATCGAAGGAGTACCGGGCCTGACGAACGTCCGGCGCGGGCGGTTTCAGCGGCCCGCGCCGATCTCCGCGGCATCGAACGAGGATACAGGGGACATGTCTGATCTGCGGCAGGTCGGTGATTGCTTCACCGCTCGCGGCCTGTTGACCCCGGCCGCGGCCGCGGCCTTGGTGACCGAGGGCCTCGCAGCCATCCAGGGAACGGAGGTCGTCACGCTGGATGCGGCCGCGGGGCGGATCCTTGCAGAAGCAGTCGTCGCCCCGCGCAGCCTCCCGCCCTTCGATCATTCCGCCGTGGACGGCTATGCTCTGGCCCTCAGGCCCTCCGCCGAGCAGGCGGACCGGTTCAAGGTGGTCGGCCGCGTGCCTGCCGGTCGCCCGATGCAGAGCGAGGTCGCGCCGGGGAACGCCGTCCGCATCTTCACGGGCGCCGCCCTCCCCGCAGGCTGCGACACGGTGGTGATGCAGGAACATGCGGAAGTCGCCGACGGCTTTGTCGTGCCGCGGCGCTCCTACCGGGCCGGAGACAATATCCGGCTCGCCGGCGAGGATGTCGCCGCGGGGGTGACGATCCTTCCGGAAGGGCTGCTTCTCGATGCCCGCCACCTGGCGCTTCTGGCGGCATCGGGGCTCTCGTCCGTCGTCGTCCGGCGGCGCCTGAGGATCGCCGTGATCTCGACGGGAACCGAGCTGCGGGCGCCGGGGGAAGATCTTTGCGAGGGCGCGATCTACGATTCCAACAGGATCATGCTTCTCGCTCTTTTGCGCCACCCCGCCGTCGATCTCGTCGATGGCGGAATCATCGCCGACGAGGGTGCCGCGATCGTCGCCGCGATCGATCGAGCGGCGCGCTCGGCAGACCTCGTCGTGACATCGGGCGGGGTCTCGGTCGGCGAGGAGGACCTTGTCCGATCCTCGGTGGAGGCCGCCGGAGGCTCGCTTCTCGCACTGAGGATCGGCATGAAACCCGGCAAGCCACTCGCCTTCGGACGGTTGGGCCGAGCGGCGATCCTCGGCCTGCCGGGCAACCCGCTCGCCGCCATGATCGGCTTCCTCGTCGTCGCCAAGCCGCTTGTTTCAAGGCTCGTGGGCCTGAGTCCGACCGGCCTGCGCATCCGATCAGCGGTTGCCGGCTTCGACCGTGACGTCACGCCGGGCCGCATGGAGTTTGCCCCGGCGTCGATCATCCGCAACCCGTCCCCGGATCGCCCGGTCGTCGACACGCTCGGTCGCGGCGGCTCGGCACGGCTTTTGCCGCTCTCGATGGCCGACGGGTTCTGCGTGATCCCCGCGGATGTGCAGACGGTACGACAGGGCGATGCCGTCGGCTTCGTGCCGATCGGCGATCTCGATCTGTTTCGCTAGAGTATGATCCCGGAAGGTGGGTTCCGGCTTTCGGAAAAGATCATGCGAGGACAAGGACCTAAAGCGGGTCGGCGATTCGAAGAAAAGCCATCCCGCTTTAACGGGCGATCGGCCCGTCGAACACACTTTGGAAGAAGATCGTCGTATCCACGGTCGAAGCGACGGCCGTCCGGCGGGCCGTCGCCCACAGGAATGCACAGGCGAAAATCACGTCAACCGGGGCGCACGGATCCTCGTGGACACGGTCCAAAGCCCCTCCCGGCCGAGGACATCGCGCTCTTCGCGCGTCGTCCCGGCTCGGAGCCCGCGACCGCGCTCCGCCTGCCGGACCCAGCCGCGCGGTGTCTCCGCATTGCACCCGATCTTCGGCTCAATCGAGCCGATTATCCTCCCCCGCGGGGCGGGCTCGCCCGACGTTGAAGGACGGCCCGCCCTGCGCGTTCGCGGACCTCGGGAGAGCACTTCCTGGTCTTCCTGATCGTCTTGGCTCCATGCTCTCGGGAGTGAAAGCCTCCGGCGAACCCGGCGCGGCTCCCCTCTCGGCGAATGCGAGCATTCACCGACAGGGCAAGGGGAGCTCGACCGTCCGCTCAAACCATGAAGAGTTTCCTTGACGACCCTGGCAGGATCAACCGGGTCGAGCCGATCTGCGAAGGGGCGCCGATCGCCCCGTCGACCGATCACGAGCATGCCGCTCGGCAAGTCGATCCCGGGCGGAAGCCCGACCGCGAACGCCGTGACGTTGGTCTTTACAAAGACATCCACCGGCTGCAACGCGATTGCTGCGTTGCATTATTGATTATACTGCAATGCAAAAAAACAATGCTTTCAATGTTTCGATATCATCGTTGATTCAGCGAGTCGCAACGCCTCCTGAAGCCGTCGTTCGCTTTGATCAGTGGCTGTTGACTTGGGCAGCAATGCAAAAAAACGCGTATACGGTACAATATTCCACGGAGCCACGCATTGGCACTGATGTCACTTGCGTATCCAGCCCACATGCTGAATGATCTGGGCAAGTCCACCGATCAATGGATGGATATAGGGGAGGAAGCTGCCGTGACGGATAAGGGATTCTCGCGTCGATCGTTTCTGAAGAACACCGCCCTGGCGGGAGGGGCGACCGCGGGGGCGGCTCTTTATGCGCCGGCCGTGCTGGCGCAGGCGCCGCTGGTCATGAAGATGCAGACGTCCTGGCCGGCCTCGGATGTCTGGATGGACATGGCGCGGCAGTATACCGAGCGTGTCGAGAAGATGTCGGGCGGCCGCCTGAAAGTGGACCTTCTTCCGGCCGGCGCCGTGGTCGGCGCCTTCCAGGTCATGGATGCGGTCAATGACGGCGTGCTCGACGCTGCGCATTCGGTCTCGGCCTACTGGTACGGCAAGAACAAGGCGGCCTCGCTGTTCGGCACCGGTCCTGTCTTCGGCGGCAATCCGACCACCATGCTCTCCTGGTTCTATCAGGGCGGCGGCCGCGAGCTCTATCGCGAGCTGACGCAGGACATGATGGGCCTCAAGGTCGTCGGACTCCTCGGCTTTCCAATGCCTGCCCAGCCGCTCGGCTGGTTCAAGAACGAGGTGAAGACCGTCGCCGACATGAAGGGGCTGAAGTACCGCACCGTCGGCCTCGCCGCCGACCTGATGCAGTCGATGGGCATGTCGGTCGCCCAGCTTCCCGGCGGCGAAATCGTCCCGGCGATGGAGCGCGGCGTCATCGACGCCTTCGAGTTCAACAACCCGTCGTCCGACCGCCGTTTCGGCGCCCAGGACGTCGCCAAGAACTATTATCTCGGCTCCTACCACCAGGCGAGCGAGGCCTTCGAGTTCCTGTTCAACAGCGATTTCCTGGAGGATCTCGAGCCCGATCTGCGCGCCATCGTCGAGACCGCCGTCGAGGCGGCGTCGACCGTCAACACGGCGCTTGGTCTCGACCAGTACTCCGCCGACCTGCAAAAGCTGCAGAACGAGGACGGCGTCAACATCCGCCGCACGCCGCAGGACATCCTTTCGGCCGAGCTCGAAGCCTGGAGCACGATGATCGTCGAGCTGGAGAAGGATCCCTTCATCAAGAAGGTTCTGGACAGCCAGCGGAGCTGGGTCGAGCGTGTCACCTACTACGAACTTTTGAACGCCCCGGACTATGCGCTCGCCTACGAACACTTCTTCCCAGGCAAGCTGAAGATGTAACTTCGGCATCCGCGTCCTGGTGCAGATCCCGGCGGTGCAAGCCGCCGGGATCCCCATGTCCATAGTCCTGGAGCCTTGCCGGCAATGCTTGCCATCATCCATTTTGCCGACTCGCTCTCCGCCTGGTTCGGCAGGGCCTTCGCCTGGCTCATCATCCTGATGACCTTCGGAACCGCCTACGAGGTGTTCGTCCGATACGTCCTCAACAGCCCGACACCCTGGGCACTCGACGTCTCCTTCATCATGTACGGGACCCTGTTCATGATGGGGGGCGCCTACACGCTGTCGCGCGGCGGACATGTGCGCGGCGACTTCATCTACCGGCTTTGGCGCCCGCAGACGCAGGCGATGGTGGACCTCGTCCTCTACGTCATCTTCTTCTTTCCGGGCGTCACCGCACTGATATTCGCCGGCTGGAAATATGCGGCGCGGTCGTGGACCTACCAGGAGGTCAGCATCAACTCGCCCGCCGGCATCCCGATCTTCCAGTTCAAGATGATCGTCGTGGCCGCCGGCATCCTGTTGTTCATCCAGGGCATCGCCGAGATCTGCCGCTGCCTTGTCTGCATCAGGACGGGTGCCTGGCCGCGGCCGGAAGATGACGTGCAGGAGACCGAGGACCTGCTCATTCAAGAGGCCAACAAGGCCGAGACCGGAGCCGCAGCGTGACCGACCCGCAACTTGCGCTGACGATGCTTGGCCTCTTCATCTTCCTCGTCTTCCTCGGCTTTCCCATCGCCTTCACGCTCATGGCGATGGGCATCGGCTTTGGCTACTACGCCTATTTCGACGCCGGGCGGATGTGGCGATCGCTGTTCAGGCTGGACGAGACCGCCAGCACCTGGGATACGCTGTCGCTGTCCGTCGAGGGCTTCTTCAACAACCGCATCTTCGACCTGTTCATCAACCAGACCTTCACGGTCATGTCGAACGAGGTGCTGACGGCGGTGCCGCTGTTCCTGTTCATGGGCTATGTCGTCGAGCGCGCCAACATCGTCGACCGGCTGTTCACGACGCTGAACATCGCGTCCAAGAACGTGCCGGGCTCGATGGGCGTCGCCGCCCTCATCACCTGCGCGCTGTTTGCCACCGCCACCGGCATTGTCGGCGCGGTGGTGACGCTGATGGGGCTGCTGGCCCTGCCGGCCATGCTCAAGGCGCGCTACGACAATTCCTTTGCGGCCGGCATCATCTGCGCCGGCGGCACGCTCGGCATTCTCATCCCGCCGTCGATCATGCTGATCGTCTATGCCGCATCCTCCGGCGTCTCGATCGTCAGGCTCTATGCCGGCGCCCTCCTGCCCGGCTTCCTGCTCGTCGGCCTCTATCTCGTCTACATCGTCGGTCGCTCGATCCTGCAGCCCTCGATCGCGCCGCGACCGACGCAGGAAGAGGTGCCGGACGTGCCGATGGGCAGGCTGCTCTTCATGATCGCCACCTCCTTCTTCCCGCTCGCCGTCCTCATCCTGTCGGTGCTGGGCTCGATCCTGTTCGGCCTGGCGACCCCGACGGAAGCGGCTGCGATCGGCGCGCTGGGTGGATTGGTCCTCGCCGTCGCCTACCGGGCCCTGACCTTCCAGCGCCTGCGCGAATCCGTCTATCTGACGATGCGCACCACAGCGATGGTGTGCTGGCTGTTCGTCGGCTCCTATACCTTCTCCTCCGTGTTTTCCTATCTCGGCGGCGAGCAGGTGATCGGCGAATTCGTCATGAGCCTCGACCTGACGCCGCTGCAGTTCCTGATCCTCGCCCAGGTGATCATCTTCCTTCTGGGATGGCCGCTCGAATGGTCGGAGATCATCATCATCTTCGTGCCCATCTTCCTGCCGCTGCTCGCCATCTTCGACATCGACCCGCTGTTCTTCGGCATTCTGGTGGCACTGAACCTGCAGACCTCCTTCCTGACGCCGCCCATGGCGATGTCGGCCTACTATCTGAAGGGAATCGCGCCGCCGGAGGTGCAGCTGACGCAGATCTTCAAGGGGGTGATGCCGTTCCTGGGAATGGTCTTCATCGCCATGGCCATCGTCTACGTCTTCCCGGCCATCGTCTACTTCCTGCCGAATGCCTTCTATGGCAACTGACAGACTGGCCGGTCTCGGGGCCGGACTCCTCGGCGAGCGGATCGCCACGGGTGGGTTGCGCAGCGCCGACATGGCCGCAAGAGCGGTCGGCCGCATCGCGGCTTGCCACGAAGCCGCCGCGGGGTTTGCCTGGTTCGATGCGGCCTATGTCACGCGGCAGGCGGAGGCGCTGGATCGCTACCGCGGCACCGGCCGCGCGATCGGACCGCTGCATGGCCTGCCCGTCGCCATCGGCGACCTGATCGACACGCGCGGCATTCCGACCGGGCTCGGCACGGCCCAGGAAGCCGGCCGTGTTCCCGAGCGCGACGCCTTTCTCGCCGAGCGCCTGCGCGCGGCCGGCGCGGTGCTCGTTGGCAAGACGGCCGTGGCCGAACTCGGCGTCACCCTCGGCGAACCCACGCGCCCGGCCGCTGGAGCCGACGCCCGCTCGTCCCATTTCTCCGCGGCCGCGGCCGCCGTCGCGACCGACCTCGTGCCGCTGGCGGTCGAGGCCGACACGGCCGGTGTCAGCATCCGGGCTGCGGCCGAGGCCGGTGTGGTCGGCTATCTCCCGAGCCGCGGCAGCTTCTCGCGGCGCGGCTGCTTCTCCCCCTCGCCCACGCTCGCCGGCATTGCATTTTTCGCCCGCAGCGTCGCCGATGTGGCCCTGCTGGGTGACGCCCTCCACGGCGATGACGACACCGAGCGGTCGCCTGTACCGCCGCCCCGGCTACGCGCCACGGCCACATCCGCGCCGCCGTCACGGCCGATCTTTGCCCTGGTGCGCACGCCCTTCTGGGATGCGGCCAGCGCCGATACGCAAGGCGCCTTCGAGGAATTTGCCGCGCTCGCCGGCGATGCCGGTTTCCCCGCCGACCTGCCGCCGCCGTTCGCCGAGGCGCTGGCGATCACCGAGACGATCCGGCTCGCCGAGCTGTCGAAAACTCTTTTCCCCTATGCCCGCCGTGGCGGCCTCTCGGACGGACTCACCGCGACCATCGCGACGGGCGAACTCATTCTCGCCCGCGACTATCTCGCCGCGCTCGACTGGCCGATGGTCCTGGGTGCCGGGCTCGACGCCCTCTTCGCCCGCTGCGACGCCGTCGCCACGCCAGCCGCGCCGGGCGCCGTCGACGACACGCCAGAGGCCCGCGGCTTCAACAGCCTGTGGTCTCTGCTAGGACTGCCGACGATTACGCTCCCTGCCTTCGAAGACCGGCATGGCAATCCCATCGGCTTGCAACTTGTCACCCGGCGTGGCGACGACGCACGTCTTTTGCGCAACGCGCACTGGCTCGAGCGCCAACTCGCCGACCCACACAGGGAGGAATGACGCATGTTCGACAAGATTCTCGCCGCTTTCGCCTTCGCCACTCTGGTCGGATTTCTTGGCATCCTGCTCCTCTGGGTGCCACGCCTCGATCTCGGCCTCGTGATCGGAGCGACGGTGCTCCTCGCCTTCATCGACCTGTTCCTGCTTCGGCCCCAGCTGAAATCTGCCGACCCGCGAAAATAGGACGGCGAGGGGCGGCCTGCCGCCAATCGTTTGTGTCACCTTGCCACGCGGGCTGATTCGGGCGACCGACAGGGTCGGTGTGTCGCCATCGCGGCAGTTGCGCCGCATCCCGCGCGCCGATCGCTTTGCGCGTAGCCCTGTCAAACCGCTCAAGCCCCACGCTGCATTCGAGGGCGCCGCGGCGGAAAGAGAACGCCGCCGCAGGCATCGTTCTGCCAGACCGTAGTCGTGCTCATGGGCGGATGCCTATGCCAGCTGTGTCACCCGTCGGGTCAAACGGGGTGCGCTCCAGCCTCCAACTCGCCGACGAAGGCGAGCGAGGACGCCAGGGCCCGGCGCAACTGCGGCAGATCCAGGGGCTCCCGCCGACGGACCGGGTCGCACCGCCCGGGCCGTTCGAGGCGGAGAGGCAGCTCGATTCCGACCGGGCAATCCTTCGGGAGAACTTCCCAAACCGCGGCATAGTCGATGGCCCCCTCCCCGATCGACGTGAAGCGCCAGCCTTCTGTGGACGAGGCAATGTCCTTCACATGCACGTGCACGATCGCGCCGGAGTCGCCGGCAAGATCGTCCTCGGGCCGAATGGCCTCGCCGCTGTAGGTGACGACATTGCCGATGTCGTAGTTCAGCCGCACGAAGGGCGAGCCGATCCGCGCGATGAGCGCGGACCCGGCAGCGCGACCGGGCAGGAGGTCGCCCGCACCGTGACCTGGATTTTCAAGCGCAACCGTGATGCCAAGGGCCTCGCAATCGGGAAGCACGGCTTCGAGACAGTCGAGCACCGCGGCACGGCCACTGGCCGGTCCGGCATTGCTGATCACGATGGGCGCGCCGATCTCGGCGGCGAACGCGATCCGCCGCCTCAGCATCGCCCGCGCGTCGGCACCGGACAGATCCATATGGGCCGAGACCGCCTGTGCCCGGAGCCCGTTCGCCTCGATCATCCGGCGGAGCGTTCGGGCACTGTCCACCGCGAAGTCGCTCTCGTCGAAGTCGACATAGCCCTTGATGAAGGCGGGTTCGACGGCATGGGCGCCGGCGCGGGCGATCTCGTCCATGGCCGTCGCCATGTCGTATCCGTCGAAGAGAGCGGTGGAGACCGACAGGGGATGCATCGGGCGATCAGGCGCCCTTGCCGTAGACGATCAACTCGGAGGCCTCCTTCACCTTCTGCGGCGATAGCGCCTCGCGCCAGTCCTCGCGTACGACCACGCCCTTGGCAAAGCGCATCAGACGCAAGGCGGCATCTGACGGCACCTTCGGAGAAAAGCCGAACCACATGGCGATCTCCACATTGAGATGGCCGATCAGAAAGTCCATCGCCGCGCCGCGGGGGATGCCGTACTTCGCCACGCATTCCTCCACCGCCTCGACCATCGTATCGACGAACGGCATGGCGACCATTTCCGACAGCCCGGGCTCGAGAATGGCGAGTTGCTCCAGCGTCACGCGATAGGCCTCGATGATCGGCGACCACATCGCCCGGCAGATCTCCTCCCCGAGCGCATAGTGCTCTTCCGGCCCCTGCATCAGGGCGCAGACGATCGACTGGCGCGCGATTCCGCCGTGATAGTCGCGGCGCGCGTCCCAGTCCGTCTCGTCGTTGAACAGCGGCGGGTGGCATGGGTGGCCGACGAAATAGGTGAGGTCCGGCCGGTCGTCGGGCAGCGCGGCGGCATAGGGGGCGGCCGCGTCGAGGATCAGCACCATGGTGCCGGCGCCGAGCATCGGCGAAAGCTGGCGCATCACGTCCCCGATGATGTTGTCGGGCAGCGCCAGAACGACGACCGACGCGCCGGCGACCCCCGCCTCCACCGAGATCGGCGCGATGCCGGCCTCGGCAAGCCGCGCCCGGCCGACGTCCCCGATCTCCACCGCACGCACGTCGTAACCGGCCTCGATCAGCTTCTTCGTGACGCGAAACCCCATCTTGCCGCCGGATCCCAGCACTGCCACCGGTTTCGTCATGTTCAGTCCTCCCTTTTGTTCTTGTCTGGCTGCCCGTCAGCCGAAGGTTTCCAGCGCCTGGGCAAGCGCCGGGTGATCGAGGGCGTATTGCTTGGCGGAAATGCCGGCCGCGGCCGCATCCCAAGCCTCCCGGACGCTGGCGACGCCGGCGGCGATGCCGCCCGGATGGGTGATGATGCCTCCGCCGCAGCAGTAGATCAGATCGTTCGATCCAAGCCTGCGATAGGTTTCGGCTGCCTGCACCGCCGTCTGCGCGGAGGAGAAAACCGGCATGACGGTGTCAGGCCGCGCCGCATCCTCGAACATCGGTGTCAGGCAGGCGCGGGCCGAGGCGATGACGCTGTCGTCCTCCTCGCAGAACTTGTTGGAAAGCCCGTTGACATGGAGATGGTCGACGCCGATCAGGCGCCAGAACTTCTGGTACGCGACGTAGCTCATGCCCAACATCGGGGAGCGGCCATAGAGGCCCCACCCTGCGCGGTGGCCGTGTAGGGCGACGCCCGAGAGGCGCCGGACCTCTGCGACACCGGCAAGACCGACGGAGTTCAAGACAAGCATGGCGCATGTGCCGCCGCGCTTCTCGACGATGTCGAGCTGACGGCGCATGGCATCGATCTCGCCGGAAATATTGACCGCATACATCGCCTTGCGGCCGGAACGGTCGGCATGGCGGTCGACCACCTGCATGACAGCCTCGAAACGCTCGGCGAACGGCGAATGCGGCGGGTCGCCCATCAGCTCGTCGTCTTTGATGAAGTCGAGCCCGGCTTCGATCAGGGTATCGACAAGTTCGGCGGTCGCCACCGGCGTCAGGCCTACGCTTGGCTTGACGATGGTGCCGATGACCGGGCGGCCGAAAACGCCAGTCAGCGTGCGCGTCCCTTCCACTGCAAAAGCGGGACCGGGATAAGCCTGCGTGAAAACCTCGGGAAAGTGGATGTCGATGAGCTTCAGACCGGAAAAGTGGTGCAGCTCGAACAGGTTGCCGAGAACAGTCGACCAGACGGTGGGAAGGCTGATCCCGGTGTTGCCGACGGCCCACGATATCTGGACCTCGGCCTGGCGGATCGGCATCCCAGGCGGCGACGGTGAACGAGCGCCGGGCAAAGAAGGGATCGCAACCTCACCAATCTCCCGGAGCGACTCGACCCTCGCACCGTACTGACGCAGCAGTTCCGGAGTTTCACCCGGCGTCGCCCGAAAGGTTCCGCTCGACTGTTCTCCGGCCAGAGCGGCAACGGCAACCTCCAGGGGATAGGCCGTCTCGACCAAGTAATGCGCGACAATCCGGTCCGACAATGCGGTGACTCCCCAAAGATGACCAAGCGCGTAGCATCTTCAGTCAGTCATGTCATCATATGAGTTGGTGAACTTAAACCGCCTTCGGAAACTCGCTGTCCCGCTGCAGCTGGACGTAGAGGCCGTTGGCCCGCGTAATATGCTCGGTCATGGCGGCGGACGCCGCTTCCGCGTCGCCATTGGCAATCGCCTTGTAGATCCGTTCGTGCTCCAGAATGGTGACCCGCTCAGCGCCGGGTACAGAGACCAGATCGCGCTTGAACCGGGACAGCCATTCCAAGATTCCCTTGGTCACCGCAGCTATCAGCGAATTGCCGCTCATCTCCGCGATAACGCCGTGAAAAGCCATGTCGGTGGCGACAAAGGCGGCATGATCGCCTCGCGCCTCGTGCAGAGCGCGAATGCATTCCTCCAGGCGCAGCAGGTCCTTCTCGGTGGCCTTGCGGGTGGCCATGCTCACCAGCGCCGACTCCAGTAAGAGCCGCGCCTCCTTGAGTTCTTCCATGCCGCGGACATTCGTTGCCAGCATCATGATCATCGCACTCGAGATCTGGTCGACGATCACGTCCGGCGTCGGGTTGATCACGCGCGCCCGTTCACCGTGCGAGATGAGGATGAGGCCCTTCTGATGCAGCGACTGCATCGCCTCGCGGATCGCAGGCCGGCCGACCCCGATCATTGCCATCAGCTCACGCTCGGAGGGCAGCTTCGAACCCGGCGGAAACTCGTTGGACGAGATCGCCCCAATCAGTCGATCAAGCACTTCCTGATAAAGCTTCCGCTTTCGCACCGGCTCCATGGCCTCATTCCAGTCTGAAACAGAGTGACAAGCACCGTCCCTAACAAGTCCGCCCGAGGATCGCGACCCGCCGCGGCGACGCTTGACGATACTTATATGATGACATACCGTCTCTTGGCATCGGCCTTCAAGAAATTGATCGGCACCCTCGAAAAGAGGGGCTTTCGCACGATCGACGTTGCGCCGCGGGCATTGGGGAGGACGGAAAACATGGCATTGAACAGGCGTGAATTCACCATTTCGACGCTGATGGCACTCGCCGCCACCGGCGGGCTGACAGTCGCGGCACGGACACAGGGGACAAAAACCATCGCCGTGCTGTTTGACGGTCTCTATTCCGAGTTCTGGGTGGCCGGTATCGAGATTATCCGCGAGAACCTGAAAAACCGCGGCTTCGAGATCTTCGAGGCGATCTCGGATCAGGACGACAACAAGCAGTTTGAGCAGGTGCGCGCTGCCATCGCCCGCAAGGTCGACGGCATCATCATCGTGCAGACCGATTCCAACGCCGTCATTCCGGCGATCAAGGCCGCCAACGAGGCCAAAATCCCGATGGTTCACTTCAACCGCCCACCGGCGCCCTCGGAAGCTTTCTCGGTCGCGATCCAGGCGGACAACCAGAAGATCGCGCGGGAAACCGTCACCTATGTCTGCGAGGTAGCGAAAGCCTCCGGCAAGAAGCATCAGGCGGCGATCATGATCGGCGACCTCGGGGATCCCAACGCGATCCAGCGCCGCGACGGCTTCCAGGAAGCGATCGACCAGTTCAAGGACTCGGTCGAACTCGTCGCCTCGATCCCGACCGAATGGAACGCCGACACAGCCTTTGCCGGCCTCACCAACGCGCTGCAGGCCAACCCGGACATCTCGCTGTTGTTCACGTCATCGGACTTCCTCCTGCCGCAGATCACCCAGGCGCTGAAATCGGCCGACAAATGGGGCAAGATCGGCGAGGAGAACCACGTCATCCTCGCAGGCTTCGATGGCGCTGCGCCTGCCTACGCCCTAATGCACGAAAGCTACATGGATGCCTGCGGGGTGCAGAACCTATTCTACGAGGCCGAAATCGCCATTCAGGCGATCGTCGACCTTCAGGACGGCAAGAAGGTGGAGAAGCTGCTCCTCGACCCCGGCTTTGCCATCACCCAGGCGAACATGAAGGAAAAGCAGGCCGAGATGTGGGGCTACGTCCTGTGGGCGAAGGACAACCCACAGTAAGGGCTCGGACCCGTCCGGGCCACGCGGCCCGGACCTCCCGCCCATGGCCACCTTTTTGGCTCCCCATTACCTTCATTTGGAGTCGCTTATGACGGCCGTTCCTCCAGCCGACATCAACCAGCGACCGTCGGGTGCCGGCAGCCTCGGCCTGTTGCGGCTGGTGCTGTCGGAATATTTCGTCCTTGTCCTCTGCGTTGTATATCTCGCGGCAATCTACCCTTTCGTACCGGAAATGCTGTCGCTGGAAGTGGCGTCGAACATTCTCGGGGACATGATGCCGTTGCTCGTCGTGGCGATCGGCCAGACCTTCGTCCTGATCATTGCCGGCATCGACCTCTCGGTGACAGCGATCATTTCCTTTGCCGCCGTCGTCGGGGCCTCGGTGATGACCGGCTCGGGCGGCTATCTCGAAGGCAGCAATCTCGCTGTGCCCGGCGCGGTTCTGGCGATGCTCGCCGCCGGCCTCTTCATCGGCCTCGTCAACGGTCTGTCGGTGACGCGGTTGAACATGCCGTCCTTCATCGTCACGCTGGCGACGCGGATGTTTTTCGCCGGCGCGGCGATATGGTACGTCACCTTCCACTCGCCCTCCTCCTCCATCGCAAACCTGCCAACGGGCTTCACCGACTTTTCCACGACATCGATGGGCGGAATCCCGTTGACGGTGATCGTCGCCACGGCGATCGGCCTTGCCGCGCACTTCCTTCTGTCGCGCACTGAATTCGGACGCTGGATCTACGCCGTCGGCGCCAATCCGCAGGCGGCGCGGATTTCCGGCATTCCGGTCTCTCGTACCATCCTGATGGCCTTTCTGATCAGCGGTGGCTGCGCCGCGATCGGGTCGATGATGTATGTGGCGCGGATGCAGACGGGATCGCCGATCCTTGGCGAGAACATCCTGCTCGACGTCATCGGCGCGGTGGTGATCGGCGGCACCAGCCTGTTCGGCGGCAAAGGCAAGATCGTCTGGACGGTATTCGGCGTCCTGTTCCTGATGCTGATCGACACCTCGATGAAAATGCTGGGGTCGTCGCTCTTCACCATTTTTATCATCAAAGGCAGCGTCATCCTTCTGGCCGCGACGGTGGACACGCTCCGCCACCGCTACTTCGGACGGGGCTGACCGTGGCCGCTCCCCTGATCGAGATCGACGGCCTGACCAAGAGCTTCTTCGGCGTGAGGGTGCTGCACGGAGTTGGCCTGACACTGCAGCGGGGCCAGGTGCTCGGCCTCGTCGGAGAGAACGGCTCCGGCAAGTCGACGACGATGAACATCCTTGGCGGCGTCCACCAGCCGGATGCCGGCACGATGCGGCTGGACGGCAAGCCCTACGCGCCAGTGGCGCCGGAGGCAGCGATCCGTGCCGGCATTGCCTTCATTCACCAGGAACTGAACCTCTTTCCCAACCTCACGATCGAAGAAAATCTCTTCGTCGATGCCTTCCCCCGCCGCAGCCGGCTGTTGCCGTTCATCGATCGGGCAGAGATCCGGGCACGGACGACGGAGTTGCTGCGCGAGGTCGATCTCGAATTGAAGCCCTCGACGCCGGTGTCGCGGCTCAGCCAGGGCGAGCGGCAACTGGTCGAGATTGCCAAGGCTCTGTCGCGCAAAGCGCGGATCATCATCTTCGACGAGCCGACGACCTCCCTGACCAGGCCAGAAGTAACCCGGCTTTTCGCGATCATCGCGAGGCTGAAGGATCGCGGCATCGGCATCATTTACATCAGCCACGCCCTGGAAGACGTGATGGCGGTGTGTGACAGCATCACCATCCTGCGCGATGGAGTCGTTGCCGGTGCAGGTCCCCGCACGGAGATGACGGTCTCGCGCGTCGTCTCCATGATGGTTGGCCGCTCGATCGACACGATCTTTCCCGCCCGCACCGCCAGTCCGGGCCGCCCGCCCGTGCTGCAGATCGATCGCCTCAGTCAGCCTGGCGTCGCGCACGAAATAACGCTTGTTGTTCATGCCGGCGAGATACTTGGCCTTGCCGGCCTGATGGGCTCGGGCCGGTCCGAACTCGCCCGAATGATCTTCGGTCTCGACCGCTTCGCCACCGGCACGATCCGCATCGATGAAGCGATGCTGAAAAGGCCGACCCCTGGTGCAGCAATGGATGCCGGCATTGCCTTTCTCACCGAGGACCGGCGCGGCGAAGGGCTGCTGATGGATTTCAGCATCGCCGACAACGTCGTGCTCGCCTCGCTGCGCGACTTCGCCGGCGCGTTCGGTGTACTCGACAATGGCCGGATCGAACGCGAGGCGGCGGCGACCGGGCGCGCGGTGCACCTGTCGACCACGCGGGTCGCCGAGACCAAGGTGAAGCACCTCTCGGGGGGCAACCAGCAGAAGGTGGTGATCGGCAAGTGGCTGCGTCGCGAGCCGAGGCTCTTCATTCTCGACGAGCCGACTCGCGGCATCGACGTCGGCGCCAAGCAGGAGGTCTACCGCATCATCAACGGACTGACCGAGCGCGGCAGCGCAGTGCTGTTGATCTCCTCCGAGATCGAGGAACTGATCGGACTGTCCGACCGCATCCTCACCATCCATCGCGGCGAACTGACAGGCGAATTTGCCCGCGAGAGTTTTGACCGTGAGGTCATCATGACGGCGGCCACCGGCACCACTTCCGTTCCAAGGGAGCTCGTCGCTCGATGAAGATTGGCAGCCGCGTCCTCCTCACCATCCTGCAGAACGCCCCTTACCTCTTGTTCGCCGTGCTGCTCCTGACCTTCGGGCTGATGTCTGACCGGTTCCTGGCCATCGCCAACTTCCGCAACATCATCATTCAGGCGGCGCCGATTGCCATTCTCGCCATCGGCATGACCTTCGTGCTCCTGACCGCCGAGATCGACCTTTCGATCGGCGCCAGCATGTACCTGACGGCCAGCATTCTGGCACTGTACCTGCCCGATGTGGCCTGGCCGGTCGGCTTCCTGGCGGTGCTGCTGCTGGCTGCGCTGATCGGGGCGGTGAACGGGCTGATCGTCACCCGGCTGGGGGTCGCCTCCTTCATTGTCACGTTGTCGACGCTGTTCATCCTGCGTGGCATTGCAATGTTCCTGTCGAACACCCGCACGCTGATGTTCCCGGATTCGATCACCACGCTGAACCGGGCAAGTGTCTTCGGCATCCCCTCGGCGATCGTCATCTTCCTCCTCGTCTTCGCCATCGCCGCGGTCATCCTCCACCAGACGCCGTTCGGCCGGCAGGTCTATGCCGTCGGCGGCGATCCCGATGCGGCGCGAAAGGCAGGCCTGCCGGTGCAGCGCATCAAGCTGATGTGCTTCGTGCTGGCGGGTGCCTGCGCTGGCATTGGCGGCTTCGTCTCGATCACCCAGATCGGCGCGGCCGGCCCGAAATACGGCGACGGCATCGAGTTCGCGGCGATCGCCGCCTCGGTGCTCGGCGGTGTCTCGCTGTTCGGCGGCCGCGGCAGCGTCGCCGGCACGGTGTTCGGCGCGATCCTGATCAAGACCGTCCAGAACGGCCTCAACGTCATCAATGCCGACCCGTATGTCTACCCGCTGGTAACGGCTGCGATCATCTTCCTCGCGGTGGCGATCGACGGCATCCGCACCCGCATCATCGAGCGTCTGGAGCGGCGGACGATCCGTCCGCTCGAAGTCGTGTGAGCTTCTGCAACAGCCTTCAAGGACGCATGCCATGACCACAATCGCTCTCGTCGGTGCTGGCGGCAAGATGGGTTACCGTCTGGCCGGGAAGCTCAAGGAGTCGCGGTTCACTACCCGCTATGTCGAGGTAAGCGAGGCCGGTCGCGAGCGCCTGAAGACGGGTCTCGGGATCGACTGTAGCTCAGTCGAGGAGGCGGTCGCGGGAGCCGAAGTGGTGGTGCTGGCGGTGCCCGACACGGCGATCGGCAAGGTCGCCGCCGACATCGAACCGAGTCTCAGGCCGGGCACCCTCATCGTCGTGCTGGATGCCGCAGCGCCCTTCGCCGGCCACCTCCCCAACCGACCCGACCTCACCTACTTCGTCACCCATCCCTGCCATCCGCCGATCTTCAATGATGAGACCGACATCGAGGCAAAGCGCGACTTCTTCGGTGGCGTTGCGGCCAAGCAGCACATCGTCTCCTCGCTGATGCAGGGACCGGAGGAACACTATGCTCTCGGCGAGGAGGTGGCGCAGATCATCTGGGCGCCGGTGATGCGCTCGCACCGGATCAGCGTCGAGCAGATGGCGCTGCTTGAGCCGGGCCTGTCGGAAACCGTCTGCGCCAGTCTCCTCGACGTGATGCGCGAGGCGATGGACGAGGTGGTGCGGCGGGGCGTGCCGCGGGAAGCGGCACGCGATTTCCTGCTCGGCCACATGAACGTCTTGGGCGCGGTGATTTTCGAGGAGACGCCGGGCGTGTTTTCCGACGCCTGCAACAAGGCGATCGAGTTCGGCAAGCCGATGCTGATGCGCGACGACTGGAAGCGGGTATTCGAGCCGCAGGAACTCGCCGCCTCCATCCGGCGGATCACTTGAGGAAACATGCAATGGCACAGCTTCAAGGCGGCCTGATCGGCTGCGGATTTTTTGCACTGAACCATCTCAATGCTTGGCGGGACCTGTCGCGCGCGCCGGAGGGTGCCGCCATTGTCGCGCTCTGCGACCAAGACCCGGACCGGCTGGCGAAGGTCGCGGCCGACTTCGGCATCACGCGGACCTATACCGACGCGGCGGAAATGTTCGCGGCCGAAAAGCTCGATTTCGTCGACATTGTCACCACCGCGCCGAGCCACCGGGCGCTCGTTGAACTTGCCGCGAGCCATGCCGTCGCGGTGATCTGCCAGAAGCCGA
Source organism: Aureimonas sp. SA4125 (assembly GCF_019973775.1). Lineage (NCBI taxonomy): Bacteria > Pseudomonadati > Pseudomonadota > Alphaproteobacteria > Hyphomicrobiales > Aurantimonadaceae > Aureimonas > Aureimonas sp. SA4125. The sequence goes on from NZ_AP025032.1 coordinate 3,457,485, forward strand.
TGGCGCCGAGCATCGCCGACGGTCGCGCCATGGTCGAGGCCTGCGAGGCCGCGGGTGTCCCGATGATGGTGCACGAGAATTTTCGCTGGCAGAAGCCGGTCCTCGCCGTGCGCGACGTGCTTCAGTCCGGCGTCATCGGCCGGCCGTTCTGGGGTCGGGTCTCGTTCCGCTCGGGCTATGATGTGATCGCCGGCCAGCCGTACCTTGCCAAGGGAAAGCGCTTCATCATCGAGGATCTCGGCGTCCACGTGCTCGACACCGCCCGCTTCCTGTTTGGCGAGGTCTCGCGCCTCACCGCGTCGATCGCGACGGTGAACCCGAACATTGCCGGCGAGGACGTCGCCACCATGCTTCTCGTCCATGCGGGCGGCGTGACCTCGACCGTCGACTGCAGCTACTCCAGCCGAAGGGCCCGCGAATTGTTTCCCGAGGTGCTGGTCGACGTCGAGGGAACGGAGGGGTCGGTGCAGCTCGACGCCGGTTACGCGCTGACGGTGACGTCGCCGGGCGGCATCGAGCGGCGCGACGTGTCGCCGACCCTCCTCGGCTGGGCACAGAAGCCATGGCACGGGGTGCAGGAGAGTGTGCTCAACATCCAGCGCCACTTCGTCGAGACGCTCCGGGCCGGCACGTCGCCGGCGACTTCCGGCCAGGACAATCTGAAAACCTTCGCCCTCGTCGAGGCAGCCTATGGCAGCGCCGATAGCGGCAAGACGGTCGATCCGGAACGGTATGCATGATCGCCGGCCGCGCCACCCTGCTGTTTGGAACAGAGGAGGTGCCGCCGCCGATGCGACTGCTGCGCGCCGGCCCTCTGTCGGCCGAACTCGTCGGCGGCAATCTCGCGAAGATCCGATGGGGCGAGAGCGAAATCCTGCGCGCAATCGCCTTCCTCGTCCGTGACGAGAACTGGGGCAATTGCCCCGTGGAGATCGACACCCTCTCCGTCGAGGAGACGGCGGAACGCTTCACCGTATCCTATCGAGCTGTCTTTCGCGCGCCGGACGGGGCCGAGCTGCGATGCGACGCGTCGATCGAGGGAACCCCATCAGCCGGCCTCGTCTTCGAGGTTGTCGCGACGCCGACCGCGGCTTTCGCCACCAATCGCTGCGGGTTCTGCGTCCTGCATCCGGTCCTCGGCCTTTCCGGCACCCCTGTCCGGATCGAGCACACCGACGGCGTCATCCAGACCGCTGCGCTGCCGGAGCTGATCGCGCCGGCGCAGCCGTTCAAGGATATCCGCGCCATCAGCCATGCCGTCGCGCCGGGCGTCACGGCCACCTGCCGGATGGAGGGTGACGCCTTCGAGATGGAGGACCAGCGCGCCTGGACCGATGCCTCCTACAAGACCTACGTCCGGCCGCTGGCTCTGCCGTGGCCTTACACCCTTCCACCAGGCGTCCCTGAGCGCCAACGGGTGGCGCTGACGATCGAGGGCGGGCGCGGTGCCGTGGCAGCCGAACCTCGGCCGACAGCGGTGACGGTCACGCTTGGCGAGGCAGCCGGCGTTGTGCCGGATTTCGGACTGGGCATTGCGCCGGAGGATATCGCGGCGACGCTCGGGGCGATCGACGCGCTGCGCTTCGTCCGCCCGCAGCGTCTCGTCCTCCATTTCGATCCGCGCGCGGGGCACGGCCGCGAGGCCCTTGCGGGATTTGCGGCAATTCTTGCCGCCTGCCCCGCCAAGGCGACGCTCGAATGCGTCGTGCCGTGCGTCAGGGATCCGGCGGTGGAACTGCGCGAGATCGCGAACCTCGTCGACGAAACGGGCCTATCGCTGACCGACATCATGGTCAGTCCGGCACCCGACCTGAAGTCGACACCGCCCGGCAGCCGCTGGCCCGATTGCCCGCCGCTCGAGACCGTCTACACCGCAGCCCGCGCTGCCTTTCCCGACCTGCCGATTGGCGGCGGCATGATCAGCAGCTTCACGGAACTCAACCGCAAACGGCCGCCGGCCGGTCTGCTCGACGTCGTCAGTCACACCACGGCGGCGATCGTTCATGCCGCGGATGACCGCAGCGTGATGGAGACGCTGCAAAGCCTTCCCTTCGTCACCCGCTCCGTTCGCGCAATGATCGGGCGGGCGCGCTACCGCATCGGGCCGGCAGCCATCGGCATGCGCGACAACCCTTACGGCCCGTCCCTCTCCCCCAATCCCGGCGGCGCGCGGATCACCATGACCGATGCGGATCCGCGCCAGCGCGGTCTCTTCGCCGCCGCGTGGATGATCGGCTATGCTGCAGCGGTCGCCGACGCCGGTCTCGACGCGCTGACGCTCGGCGCCTTCGCCGGACCTTTCGGACTCGTCGATCCGGATGGCCGGAGGCGCCCCGCCATCCACGCGGCGCGGATGCTCGGCCAGTTGGCCGGACAGGCGGCGCGCCCGGCGAGATCAAGCGAGCCGGCAGCGGTTCTGGCCGTCTGCGGCGGCGATACCGTGCTCGTGGCCAACCTCACCGGGGAGCGCCAGGCTTGCCGCCTCCCCGGACTCGTCGCGATCGAGCGGCTGGACGAAGCGGCGCTGTCGCCGCTCCTCGACGGCGAACCGCTGCCGGTCGAACGGGGACCGGTCGAACGGGGAGCAGCCGACGGCTTCGAGCTCGGCGCTTTTGCCATCGCCATCGCGACGGTCGGGGCCACGCGATGACTTCTCCCCTCCTCCTGTCCTACTACGGCGACGACCTGACCGGCTCGACCGACGTCATGGAGGCGATGGAACTCCACGGCATCGAGACGGTCCTGTTCATGGACCTGCCGACGTCGGCGCAACGCGAGCGCTTCTCGACCTGCCGCGTCGTCGGGCTGGCCGGCACGAGCCGCAGCCAGACGCCGGACTGGATGGACGCGCACCTGCCGGCGGCTTTCCACTGGCTGCGCGAGATCGGCGCGCCGATCTGCCATTACAAGGTCTGCTCCACCTTCGATTCCGCGCCCGGCATCGGCAGCATCGGCCGCGCGATCGACATCGGTGCGGCGGTATTCGGCCAGGAGGCGACACTCCTGGTGGTCGGTGCGCCGGAGCTCAAGCGCTACACCGCGTTCGGCGAGCTCTTCGCCGGCTTTCGCGGCGTCAATTATCGCATCGACCGGCATCCCGTCATGCGCCAGCATCCGGTGACGCCAATGGACGAGGCGGATCTGACGCGCCATCTCGGCCGCCAGACCGACAAGCGCATCGGCCTTGTCGATCTCGTCGCCTTGAAGCGTGCCGATGGCGCCGACGCGATCGAAGCGGCCATCGCCGAGAGCGCCGTGGTGATGCTCGACGTGCTCGACACCGAAACGCAGGCGGCGGTTGGTGGCCACCTCTGGCGGCTGCGCGACCGCATGCCTTTCGTCGCCGGATCGTCGGGAGTCGAGTATGCGCTGGTCGCCCCGGAATCTGGAACCCCGCTCGCGGGGGCGCGCTTGCATTTCCCGCCTCCAGGCGCGCGCGGCGCCATCGCCGCCGTCTCGGGCAGCGTCTCCCCGACAACCGAGCGCCAGATCGCCCATGCCTGCGAGCACGGCTTTGGCGCCGTCGCGCTCGACCCTCTGGCCCTTACCGGAGGCTCGGCGGCCGCCGCGATCGCCGCCGCGGTGGAGGCCGGTTCACGGGTGCTCGAGGAAAGACGAAGCGTCGTTCTCTACACGGCCACGGGATCGCGCGATGTCGCGGCGGCAGCGATCGATGGGCACCGCCTGGGCGCGGCACTCGGCACGATCCTCCACAGCCTGGTGCGGCGGCACGGCCTTCGGCGCGCCTGCGTTTCCGGCGGCGACACGTCCAGCCACGCCATCCGCGCCCTCGGGCTCTACGCCCTCCAATGCGTCTACCCGCTGCCGAACTCGCCAGGATCGCCCCTATGCCGTGGCTTCAGCGAGGATGCGGCCATCGACGGGCTGGAGATCGCCTTCAAGGGCGGCCAGGTCGGCACCGATTCTTATTTCTGCCAGGTCCGCGACGGCTAGGACCGGCGGAAGGGTCGTGAAGAGCCTTACGGGGCCTGACATCTCGGAGGAAGCGATCGTCTCCGCCTCGTTCGAAGTCCTTTCGGAAGATAAGGGCGAGAGCCCGTCGGTCAGGCGCAGCGCCCTCAACGTGCTTTTCCGCGCCATCCCCTTCGTCAGCCTTGTCCTCGTCTTTTCGGTCATGGCCGGTATCAACCCGCGCGTCGCATCGAGTTTCGGGCTGGAACTGCTGCTCGCGCAGGCGGTGACGCTGGTGCTCGTGGCCCTCGCCCAGATGTTCGTGGTCGGCGGATCGGAGATCGATCTCGGCGTCGGGGCCTTTGCCGGCCTCGTCAACGTCGTCAGCTCGACCTTGCTGGTCACAACGCCGGCCTTCGGACTGCTCGCGCTCGTCGCCGGTCTCCTTGGCTACGTCGTCATCGGCCTGCTGATCCAGGCACGCGCCATCCCCGCCATCGTCGTGACGCTCGGCACCTCGTTCATTTTCGCCGGCATCGGCCAGACGCTGCAACCCTCGCCGGGCGGCGCCAGTCCCGAATGGCTGAGCAGTCTCTATGCGCTTGCCGTTCCCGGCATTCCGACGCCGCTTCTCCTGATCGGCCTTGCGACCGCTGTCGCCGTGGCGATCGACAGATCACCGACCGGGACCATCCTGCGTGCCTTCGGCAGTGCACCTTTGGCGCTCACCCGCAGCGGCTGGTCGCCGGTCCGCTACGCCGTCCTGCGCTACGTCATCGCCGGCGCTTTCGCGACCGCCGCCGGCCTATTCCTCACGGCCAGCAACGGCGCCAGCGACATCAATGCCGGCTCCTCCCTCACCCTGCTCGCCATCGCCGCGGTGGTGATCGGCGGCTGTCAGCTCGTCGGCGGAACGATCTCCCCCCTAGGGATGGTCGCGGGCGCGGTGACGCTGTCGCTGATCGGTGCGCTTCTGGCGTCGCTCGGCGTCAGCACCGATTTCAACGCCGCGGTTCAAGGCGGCCTGCTGATCGCCATGCTCAGCCTGCAGACGCTGGCCGCCTGGAGCCGCCGCCGTGCGTGAGGCGATCGGAACGCTCACCCGGCGGCGGCGCTGGATATGGCCGCTTCTCGGCATCCTTCTGCTCTGGGCGGCGCTGGTGGTGTTGACCGACCGTTTCAGCGTCTACAGCCTGTCCGGCGTCGCGACGTCCGCTGCCTTTCTGCTGTTGCCGGCGCTTGGGCAGATGCTGGTGATCACCACGGGGCGCGGCAATATCGACCTGTCCCTGCCGAGTGTCGTGACGCTCAGTGCCTATCTGACGATCGCCGTATCGGGCGGTCGCGACGCTGGCGTGCTGCCGGCATTTGCGGCGGTGCTGGCCTGTGGCCTTGTCGTCGGCACCTGCAATGCGCTGACGGTGCTGGTGCTGCGGATCCCGGCGATGATCGCCACCCTGGCCAGCGGATACATTCTCGCCACCGCGACGCTCGTCCTCAACGGCGTGATCCGGGCCGCCGGATCAGCCCCAAGTCTCGTATCTGCTACCAGCGGCCGACTGGGCCCGTTGCCCTACATCGCGATCGGCGCCGTTCTGGTCGCAGCGGCCTGCGCCGTCATGCTGTCGTTCAGCAGTTGGGGGCGAAAGCTTGCCGCCGTCGGACAAAACCCGGAGGCCGCGAGGCTGTCGGGCATCAAGACACGGCGCGTCGATGCCTCTGCCTTCATCGCCAGTTCCATTCTCGCAAGCCTGACAGGCTTCCTCCTGTCCGGTTATGCCGGCGACGCGTTCTTGGAAATGGGAGCGCCCTATCTGCTGCAGTCCGTCGGGGCGGTCGTTCTGGGTGGCACGCTGATTTCCGGCGGCGCCGCGACGACCCTTGGAACCGCCATGGGCGCGTTCCTGCTGGTGATGATCGTCACCACGATGCAGATCGCGGGCCTGCCGGTACAGGATATCCTGCAGGGCACAGCCATCATCGCTGTCCTGAGCCTTGCAGGCAACCGCACGCAACTGAGAGGGCGGTGAGACGCCGTCGATTGACCCATATCGGGTCGGCCTCCAATTTGAAAATCGTCGTCCCCCACACCAACCGACAAAGCCTAGACGTTATTGACCTGCGCAAGTCATTGGATATAGTTCAATTCGATATAAAAATACTGCACTGCAATATTCAACGCGAGAACGCGCTCTTTTAACTTGAGATGAACGCGTCCGATTGGGGGGAACGGAATGACTTTGCGATATCTGAGTGGTACGGCCGCCGCACTGCTACTCGGCGTCAGCATTGGTGTCGCAGGTTGGGCCGCGCCAGCCGTCGCGCAGACCAAACTGGTCGGCGCCAGCCAATTCGACGAGAACCACGCCTTCACCAAGACGATGCGCAAATTCGAGGAATTGGTATCAGCCTGCTACACTGAAGAGCCGATTGTTTTCGAGATGCACCTCAACTCCGAGCTCGGGCTGGAGAAGGACTACGTTGCATACATGAATCAGGGCCTTTCGGTGGACTATGCGGTGGCTTCGCCCGCCCATATGTCGACCTTTTCGAAGATGGCGCCACTGATGGACATGCCGTTCCTGTTCCGGGACGAGGATCACTGGAAGAAGGTGCTCGAGGCGGACGCGCTGAAGCCGATTGCCGACGACATTCTGGCAAAGGCCGACATCCGGCTTCTGGGCTATGCGGGCGGCGGCACGCGCAACATCTTCGCGACGCGGCCGGTCACCAACATGGAAGAGATGAAGGGACTGTCGATCCGCATGCAGGGCGCCCCGATCTGGACCAGTGTCTTCGGTGCGCTCGGCGCGGCGCCGACCGTGATCGCCTACAACGAAGTCTACAACGCCATCCAGACCGGCGTCATCGAGGCCGCCGAGAACGAGGCTGCCGGCGTCGAGCAGATGAAGTTCTTCGAAGTGGGGCCGGAACTCTCGCTGACAAAGCACGCCATCACCATCCGGCCGCTGATGATGTCCAACAAGATCTATCAGGGCCTGCCGGAAGCCCTGCAGAAGTGCATCGACGAAGCCGGTCCCAAAGCGGGCCAGCATGGTCGCGACATCGAAAGCAGCGAGGACGGCAAGAAGGTCGACGCCATGGTCGAAAAGGGCTGGATCAAGACGCACGAATTCACCGACCGCGACGCGATGCTCTCAGCCGCCAGTCCGGTGCTCGAGGCCTATGCCGAGGAACTCGGCGCAGCCGAAGTTCTGAAGAACATCCAGGCGATCCGGTAGGACGCCGCTGCGCCGGGGCGGCCCCGCCGCCCCGGCGCTTCACAATGCCTCCGCATTTCCCGCACTTTCGGTAGAATCCATGCATCGCATTCTCGACGCAGTCCACCTGGTCCTCAAGGTGGCGCTCGGCCTGCTTGTTGCCGGCCTCATCATACCCGTGACCATGCAGGTGCTGTCACGCTCCGACTACATTCCGCGCTTTATCTGGACCGAGGAAGTGGCCCGATTCTGCTTCGTCTGGATGATCATGATCGGCGCGATGTGCGCGGTGCGCGATGGCACACATTTCGACCTCGAAATTCTGCCGGAGTCCAGCAATCCCAAGGTTGAGCGGGCGAAACGCATCTTTGTTCATCTGATGATCTCGCTCGTTGCACTCATCTTCGTCTGGTACGGCTGGCAGTTTCTCCTCTTCGGCTGGTACCAGACCTCGGAGATCGCCTCGCTGCCGATGAACTGGATATTCGTCGCCTGGCCGCTGATGGGCGTCGTCACGCTACTCTTCATGGCCGAGAAGATCATGCTCGAACTTCGCCGCCCCGCGGGGGAAGCGGCATGACCCCCGGTTTCGTCGCCGCGCTGCTTTTCGGGCTGTTCCTGCTGTTCATCATCTTGCGGGTGCCGGTCGCCTTCGCGCTCGCGCTCGCCTGCATCCCAGTGTTCTTCCTAGAGCCCCGGCTGACGCCGATTCTGCTGCTCCAGGAGATGTTTCGCTCCTACAATTCCTTCGTCCTTCTTGCGGTGCCGTTCTTCCTGCTCGCCGCCAATCTGATGAACGCGGCGGGAATCACCGACCGGCTGATACGATTATCGCGGGCGCTGGTCGGGCACCTTCCAGGTGGTCTCGGCCACGTCAATGTCGTCGTGTCGATGTTCTTCGCCGGGATATCGGGTAGCTCGACCGCGGACGCGGCCGGCATCGGATCGCTGCTGATCCCGCAGATGAGGAAGGAGGGATTCTCGGCATCCTTCTCCGTCGCCGTGACTGCCTGTTCCTCTGTCATGGGTGTGATCATCCCGCCGTCCATCCTGATGGTCGTCTGGGGCGGGCTGATGTCGGTCTCGATCGGTGGACTGTTCCTTGCCGGCATCATTCCGGGCATCCTGATTGCGGCGGCGCAGATGATTACCGTTTACGTCTATGCCAGGCGCAAAGGCATGGGGCTGCACAGCCGGGCAACGCTGCGCGAACTGGCTGGCGCCGTTCTCGGCGCCGCGCTGGCGCTGTTGACGCCGATCATTATCGTCGGCGGCATCGTCGGTGGCTTCTTCACGCCCACCGAAGCCTCGGTGATCGCCGCGCTTTATGCGCTCTTCCTCGGCATGGTCGTTTATCGCACGATTGGCCTGCGTCTGTTGACGCAGGTCCTCTACGACACAGGCCGCTTTGCCTCGATCGCCCTGTTCTGCATCGGCACAGCCAGTGCCTTCGGCTGGATCCTAGCCTATTTCAAGGTGCCGGCTGCGCTGGTTGCCTATGTGCAGGCGATGGATCTGGGCGTCACCGAGATGGGTTTTGCCGTCGCGATCGCGTTCCTCATCATCGGCTGCTTCATCGACGCGATCCCGGCCATCATCATCCTTGGCACGGTGCTGTGGCCGGTCACCCAGTCGGTCGGGATGCATCCGATCCATTTTGCCATGATTGGCGTCATCAGCCTTGCCTTTGGCCTGGTGACGCCGCCCTACGGCCTGTGCCTGCTGATCTCCTGCTCGGTCGCGGGCATTTCGGTGAAACGTGTGCTGCGGGATGTCTCGATCATCCTCGCTCCAATGCTGCTCATCCTTGCGCTGGTGATCATCTTTCCCTCGATCAGCCTGTGGTTGCCACGGCTGCTGATGCCGCAATTCGTCAACTGACGGATCGGTTATGAGGTGGCGCGGCGTCCAGCAGCTGTGCGCTGCGCCGGCAGCTTGGCGGAGCCGCGATCGGAGAGAGAGGCGCATGATAGGCAATGATCAGCGGCCTGATCGCTGGCTCCATGGCGAAGCGATGCCGTTCTGGATCACGACGGCGCGGGACCGGCAGCATGGCGGCTTCTTCGACCGATTGTCTGCCGAGGGCCGACCCTACGCGGATGACCAGAAGACGACGCTGACGCAAGCGCGGATGCTGTTTTCTTGCGCCCATGCGCGGCTGCATGGCGGCGGCGTCGAATGCCGAGAGGGCGCCGAGGCCGCACTGACCTTCCTTGCCGACCATTTGCGAGATGGCGCCGATGGCGGTTTCCATCGCGCGGTCGGCCGCGACGGTGACCCGGCAGGCCCCGGCGCAAATCGGATCAAGGACGCCTACGACCACAGCTTCGTGCTGCTCGGGCTCGCCGCCTGGCTGCGGCTGGGGCCCTCGGCCAGCGCGCGGAGCATGCTCGACGAGACCTTCGACTGGTTTCACCGCACACTCTTCGACCCGTCAACCGGCAGCTATCATGAGGACGACCGCATCACGCGGCCGTCCGAGCCCTATCCGCTACCGCGCCGCCAGAATCCGCACATGCATCTCTTCGAGGCGCTGCTGGCTTTGTACGAGGCGACGGGCGAGCCGCGCTGGCTTGAGCATTCGCGCCGCATCCTCGATGTCTTCGAAACACATTTCTACGATACCCAGACCGGGTCGCTGCGCGAATTCCTCGACCGCAATCTCGGCGAGGCTCCGCCTCCCGCCGGCCACATTCGTGAACCCGGCCACCAGTTCGAATGGGTCTGGCTGCTGCACCGCTATGCGGCCCTATCCGGCGACAGGCACTTCGACAGCCATGCCGCCTCTCTCTACCGGTTTGGCTGGAATCACGGCACCCATCGCGGCGGCGGCCTTGACGGCGGTGTCTATGACGAGATCGCCCCGACGGGCGCGCCGATCTCAAGGTCAATGCTGTTATGGCCGCAGACGGAAGGCATCAAAGCGCATCTGGCTCGGGCGGAATTCGCTGGCAATCGGGCGGGCCTGGCGCGGGCGCGACAATTGTCGACGCTGATGTTCAGGAGTCATATCGCTGCCGACCGCCCGATCTGGCGTAACCAGATCGATCTCGAAGGCAAGACGCTGCAGGCGGACGCTCCAACGCGGCTGCTCTACCACGTCGCGATGGCGATCATCGAAGGCCAGCGGCTGGGCGCATGGGAACCGCAATAGAGCGGAACGGCCATTCTTCGAACTGCTCCGCTCCGTTTCTCTGTTCCGCTTGACCTTTCTCGAAGTCGGCATTGAGCTTTCAAGATCATGCTCCAGCGGCACCGAAGCGTTTTGCCCTGGTTTGTCATGCCCGCGACCGCTGCGTTGGAGATTTTTGCGGGCAGTTCCCTCAGGCCTGGTCGGCGGCAACCGCGACCTTTTCCCCTGAACGGCCAGCCTCGATCAGCGCGTCGATCAAGCGATGCACCTTCAACGCCTCGCGTCCTGAAATGCGCGGCGGGCGTTTCTCGTCCAGTGCATTGAGGAAGTCGGCGATGGCGCTGCGATGCCAGTCATGGGGGAAATCCATCGGGTTGGCGCCGGTGCCAGCGGCGGTCTCGACCGGCGCGACCCGCTCCGTGTGCCCGTCATGGAAGGTCACGTCGAGGCCGGTACCGGCCAGCACGGCGGTTCCGTTTCGGCAGATAACCTCGATACGCTCGGCAAAGCCTGGATAAGCGGCCGTCGTGGCGTCGACCGTGCCAAGGGCGCCGTTTTCGAAGCGGATGCCGGCGGCGACCATGTCCTCGGTTTCCATGGCATGCAGCGGACTGGTGGTGGCGAAACCGCGAACCTCTGCCGCGCGGCCGGCGAGGCTGAGCATCAGGTCGAGCGTGTGGATGCCTTGGGTGAGGAGTACGCCGCCGCCGTCGCGCGCCAGGCTACCCCGGCCGGGTTCATCGTAGTATTTCTGGGGGCGCCACAGGCGAATAACGGTCGAGCAGCCGGCGATTTCGCCATTTCGCCGCCGGCCAGCATCCGGGCGAGCGCTTCGCCGGCAGGGCGGAAGCGATGCTGCAACACGATGCCGAGCGTGATGGCCGCCGCCTCACAGGCCTCGACCAGCCGCGTGGCGCGTTCGGTCGTGATTTCGACTGGCTTTTCAAGGAGCACGTTCTTGCCGGCCGCAGCGCAGCGACTGACGATGTCGAGATGTGTGTTGGGCGGCGTCAGCACGATGACGCTGTCGACGCTGGGATCCTCAAGGATGGTCTCGAGCCGTTCGCAAGTCGGGAACGGGAACCTTGCCGCGAAGGCCTCGCGCCGAGCCGCTGTCGGGCTGTAAGCGTAAGCCAGTTCGACGCGGTCGGCGAGGTCGATGACGCTGCGGGCATGGGCGCCCACCACCATGCCGAGCCCGACGAGTGCGACCCGTCTTTTCTGGACTGTCAAATTCCTCTCCTCCCCGATGGCGCGGTCAATCTTCCCTTTCGACTGTCGGCGAGATGACAGGGGATGCCAAGGCCCGTGGGTTCCCGGGCGGAGCCAAGTCGCTGATCCCGTGAATTCCGCCCGCCCAAAAAACGGCTATCACCTTGCTATCCTGGAACGTGACGACGGATGGTTGACGATGAGACCCGTGGCGCGGACGCTTCACGTCGCTCGTTCCCCCCATCAACGAGCGACGCGGCAGGACGGTGAAGCTGCGGGGGCCGTATCGCAAAGTCGAGGATGCCGAGTTCCTGGCGCCGATCCGTGCCATCGTCGACGCCCGCCCGACCCATGGCTATTCCGCTCGCCCCGCGAGTTCATCCGGTTCAGTGCCTATACCCGACCGCCGTCTGTCCGGCGAAATGGGGTCCGGTGCTTCGTCCATCCGCTGCAGCAGCCGCAGCCTGATGTTGAAGACACGTCGATGGTCTCGGCCGCCAAATGACATGATGCCCTCCAGGCACGGACGGCGAAGCCCGCGTCTGACTAAAGCGGGATGGCTTTTCTTCGAATCGCCGACCCGCCTTAGGTCCTTGTCCTCGCATGGTCTTTTCCGAAAGCCGGAACCCACCTTTCGTGATCATGCTCTAATGCAGGGCTTCGAGAAAATGGCGCAGTACGACGCCGGCCGTTCCAATGTCGGCAGGGCTCACGGATTCGTCAGGATGATGGCTGACACCGTCCTTGCAGCGGACAAACAGCATCGCCATCGGAAAGAGCGCAGCGAGCGCCAGACCATCGTGGCCGGCGCTGCTTTGGATTTCGATGGGATCGAGCCCCAGTCGGGACAAGGTAGCCGCCAGCCCCGCCTTCAAGGCCCTGTCGCAGACGGTCGTCGGCTGATCGTAGAAAACCTCGTGGTGCAGTTCGAGACCGCGTCGTCCTGCGATGGCGTCGCAGCGTTCCAGAATTTCGCCGAGCACGCGCCGTCGTTCGGCGTCGCGGAAGGTTCGCAGGTCCAGCGTGAAAGCCACTTTGCCCGGGACGACGTTCACCGCTCCCGGTTCCGCCACGAGTCGGCCGACCGTCGCGACCACCTGCTCGCAGCCGCGGGCGACATCCTCGATCGCGAGCACCATTTCCGCGGCCCCGCAAAGCGCGTCGCGGCGGTCCGGCATGGTCAGCGTTCCGGCATGGCCGCTGACGCCCTCGACAGTGACGCCGAGACGCGTCGCCCCGCTGATCCCGGACACAAGCCCCACCGCCTGGTTAGCATGTTCCAACACCCGCCCCTGCTCGATGTGAACCTCGATATAGCCAAGGACGTCCTGCGGCCGACGAGCGGCCGCGGCGATCGCGGCGGGATCGCTGCCGAAGGCCCGCAAGGCATCGGCGAGAGAGATGCCATCAGCGTCGCGGTCGGCCAGGGTCGAGAGGTCGAAGCTTCCGGCGATCGCCCGGGACCCCGCCAGCGTGGAAGGGAACCGGATCCCCTCCTCGTCGCCGAAAGCGAGGATCTCGATCGCGAAAGGCAGACGCCGGTTTCGACGGGCGAGGTTTGCCACGACGGCCAGTGCCACTGCGACGCCGAGCGCTCCGTCGAAACGCCCGGCGTCGCGAACCGTGTCGATGTGCGAGCCGAGAAGAAGCGCCGGCATGCCGGGCCGGCTCCCCTCATAACGCCCCACGACCGTGCCGGCGGCGTCGATCGAGGTGGCAAGACCCATCTCGATCATCTGCGCGCGCACGTGGTCGGCGGCACGGCGATGGGACGCCGACAGATACAGCCGCGTCAACCGCCCGGGCTCGTCCGAGATCGCGGCGAGATCCTCGATCAGCGCCATCGCCTCGGCGGCCATGGCCGCGGCATCCCCATGCATTTCGGCGCGCGGTGCGGCGCTCATCGTGCCGAGGATGGCGCGTAGAAGGGCGTGCGCGTCTCGCCATCGAGATAGCCGTCGTAGAAGGCCTTCACGTGCGGGAAGACGTCCTGGCCCATCTGCCGGCGCGCCGTCTCTTCGGCCGTTCGCGGCTGGGCGTAATGACGGGAGATCTCCTCCAGGATGGCGTCGCGGTCGACATGGGTGAAGCGGCCGTTCTGATAGATCACCGCCCCGTTCACGATGACCGCGTCCACCGCGTTCTGTTTGGCCCGCTGCATCACCGCGTCCAGCATCGGGATGTCGGGGTCCTGGAACGGGTAGGTGGCGGTCTTCCAGTTGATCAAAACGGCGTCCATGCGCCGACCGGGATCGAGCCGGCCGATCTCGCGGCCGAAGGCCGTGGTGTTGGCGCCGCCTTCCGTCGCCATGCGCAGGACCTGCGGGCAGCTCGGCACGTCCGCGTCCTCCATGCCGGGCACCCGATGGGCCCGCAGGACGAGACGCAGCTCCTGCAGCATGTCGCGATCGTCGTTGATGCCGGCCTCATCGAGGCCCATGCCGACGTTCAGCCCATGCTTCTCGAAGGCGTTCAGCGGCGCGACGCCGGAGCGCAGGCGGAAATTCGACGAACAGTTGTGGCAGATGCAGGTGCCGGTATCGGCGGCGATTTCGATGTCTTCCTGGTTCAGCCAGACGCCGTGGCCAAGCGTCATGCGCGGCGACAGGACCCCGAGATCGTAGAGGTGGCGGACCGCCGTCTTACCCGTGCGCCGCCGGGCATACTCCTTCTGATACGCCGTCTCGAGCAGGTGCATGTGCATCGGCACGCCGTGGCGAACCGAGCGGGCATTCATCTCCACGAGGCTCTCGTCGCTAACCCAATGGAGATTGGCCGGCGCGAGCTGGATGCGGGTCAGGGCCTGCCCTGCGTTTTCCGCCGTCAGCTGGTCGAAGAGCGCCATGTGCTCGCCGAAGGACAGGACCTGGGACTTGAGATAGGCGGCGACATGGCCGGCGAGCGGCTGCGGCAGGCGGGCGCAGAAATCCTCGTCCGCCTCGTAGACGAGGCGGTTCTGCTCACGCAGGGCATAGGAGTAGGAAGCGCGCATGCCGATCGTGCGATAGGCGTCCAGCACCTTCGTCGCCGCACCATGGACAGCCTCGTAGCCGCCGCTCATCCAGCCATGGATATGGGCGACCGTCGTGACGCCCGAGGCGATCATCTCGAAAGCGGAGTAGAGCGTATCGAGATAGAGATCGAGCTTGCGACCCGGAATACGGCTGGCGAACCAGAGCTCAAGCGCATGGTCGGGGGAGCCGAGCTGCAGCGGCGTCATGCCGACATGGTGGTGAGAGTTGACGAAGCCCGGCAGCATGACGTGGTCCGGATAGGCTGTTTCGGCGGCACCCGGCGACAGGCGCCGCATGTCTTCCATCGATCCGACCGCAACGATCTCGCCGTCCCTCGACAGAACGGCGCCGTCATCGACGATCAGCGGTGTGTGGCGGTCTTGGATACCGGTGACGACCCAGCGTGCGCTCGTGATGTGGTCGCTCATGCAAATGCCCTTTCTGATGCCTGGTGGTTCAGGCGGAGTGTTCGATGGGTGGGGTTGTGTTGGCGGGCTGCAGCAAGGCGCCCCGGTTCGATGTCGAGGAGGACCGTGCGCCCATCGGCGGGCAGTTCCCCGCCATCCGGGCCGAAGGCGACCGTCTCGCCGGCATGGCGCTGAAGCCGTCCCGTGACTTCTTCATTTCCGAAGCGGCAGGCGGCCAAGGCATAGAGCGCGTTGGCGCGCGCATGGGTGCGCAGCTCGGCTTCGAAGAGACCGGGCGGGTCGGCGGTCGGCCCCCCGACGAGCACCAGCACCATGTCGGCGCCGTCGCGGCCGGCCGATCGCCAGCATTCGGGATAGCGCCGGTCGTAGCAGACCAAGGGGCAGAAGCGGGCGCCGCGATAGTCGAAGCAGTGCAGGGCCGCCGGCCCTTGCGCGAAGTGATCGGTCTCGCCGAAAGGCTCGCCTGCCGCGGGCGCGAGGTGGATCTTTCGCTGCACGACCATCGGGGTTTGGCCCGGTGCGGCGAGAACCACCGCATTGGCCGGTCGCGCGCCGGCCGCATCGGCCAGCGCCATGCCGAAGACGATCGCGGTTTGCGTCTCCGCGGCCAGGCGGCGCGCCCAGCTGCAGGTCGCCCCTTCGAGATCCTCGGCGGCTTCGCCCCAGCGAAGCGGATCGTCGGCAGCGTAGAACGGCAGCGCGAAGAGCTCCGGCAGCAGGATGAGCGCCGCGCCCTCTGCGCAGAGCCTCCGGATGCCGCGCTCGGCCTCGTCCAGAAGCTCCTCCGAACTGTTCTGATAAGCGCCGACACCAAGTGCTGCGACCCGCAACAAAGGCGCCGTCATGACTGGCCTTCCTGCTCGGCGAAGGCGCGGTCCACTTCGTCGGCCAGGAGATCGGTGAACATGTCGCGATAGGCGTGATAGCGCGGATCGCGCGGCGGGCGCGGCCGCTCCATCTCGATCGGAATGATGGCCTTGACCTTGCCGGGACGGGCGGTGAACACCACGACCCGGTCGGCCAGCGAGATGGCCTCGTCGATCGAATGGGTGACGAGGATGATGGAGGCCCGGCTCTCGCGCCACAGGGTGAGCAGAAAGTCCTGCATCTTGGTGCGGGTCTGCACGTCGAGCGCGGCGAAGGGCTCGTCCATCATCAGGATCTTCGGGCGCACCGCGAGAGCCCGGGCGCAGGCCGCCCGCTGGCGCATTCCACCGGACAGCTCGTCCGGCCGCTTGTCACCCATGCCGGCGAGGCCAACGGAACGCAGCAGGTTCTCCGCCGTGCTCTGGCGCTCGGCGGGCGAGACCCCGCGCAACGACAGGCCGAAAGTGACATTGTCGGAGATGCTCAACCAGGGGAACAGAGACGCGTCCTGGAAGATCAGTCCCCGATCGAAGGAGGGCCCGGAAATGGGCAGTCCGTCGTCGAGAATCGCGCCGCCGGTCGTCTCCTCCAGGCCGGCGATCATGTAGAGGAGCGTGGACTTGCCGCAGCCCGAGGGGCCGAGGAAGACGACGAACTCCTCCTTGGCGACCTCCAGGTCGAAGTCTTCGAGGGCCCGCACCGGCGCGCGGCCCTCGCTCTGCCAGACTTTCGACACGGACTTCAGAGAGAGCGCCGGCACCTTCATCGTGCGCCTCCCGTCGAGGGCGCGACCCACCAGAGCATGCGGCGCTGCACCGTGCGCAGGGCCCAGTCGAAGCCGAAGCCGATGACGCCGATCAGGGCCATGGTGAAGAAGGTGAGCTGGGCGTTGAAGGTCGATCGCGCGACGGCGGTGATCTGGCCGAGCCCGGATCCGACGCCCACCGCCTCGGCGATCAGAACCACCATCCAGGCCGCGAAGAGGTTGAGGCGCAAGGTCATGAAGAGGCCGGGAAGGATGGCCGGAAACACCACGCGCCAGAAGATCTGGTGTCCGCTCGCGCCCATGATGCGCGCGACGTTCAGATAGGACTTGCTGACACCCTCCAATTGCGCGGTCGTCGAGAGGATGATGGCGAAGAAGATGGTGATGAAGACGAGAAAGATGGCCGGCGTGTTGCCGATGCCGAACAAGAAGATCGAGACCGGAAGCCAGGCGACCGGGGAGATCGGCGTCAGGAGAAGCAGGGTCGGCATCAGGAGGTTGCGGGCCAGTTTGACGTAGTGGACCAGAGCCCCGACCGCGACACCGGCGACGAGGCCGAGGGCAAGCCCCGCCACGACCCGAAGAATCGTATAGAGCGAGGTCGCCAGGAGGCCGACCAGACCGCCATGCGAGGCGTCGGCCCCGATGCGGTTGGCATTGCTGAAATAGGACAGCGTGCGGTCCCAGTCGCTGAGGAAGAGATGCGGCGGTGGCAGCAGGAGCGGGTTGGCCCATCCCATCGCCCAGGACAGTTCCCAGAGACCGGCGAAGAGGCCGATCGAGAGAATTGTCCAGCCGGCCGAAAGGACGAGCGCGGGCGGGCGGCGCAGACTGATCCGCGCCTCGCCGGAGCGAAGTGAGGCAAAGGGAAGGGCGACCATCAAGCGGCCTTTCGTTGACAGGAGAGCATCGGCCCGGCCGATAGATCGGCCGGGCATGGAGACGCGGCGGGAAAAGCTCAGGCCGACTTGCGCTGCAGCGAGGCGTAGA
Source organism: Aureimonas sp. SA4125 (assembly GCF_019973775.1). NCBI lineage: Bacteria > Pseudomonadati > Pseudomonadota > Alphaproteobacteria > Hyphomicrobiales > Aurantimonadaceae > Aureimonas > Aureimonas sp. SA4125. The sequence continues at coordinate 3,475,028 of NZ_AP025032.1, forward strand.
GGTCCGGGTTCTCCGCGATCGCCGCTTCCAGGAAGCTCCAGTCGAAGGCGCCCTGATCCGGCAGGTTCTGCACGTAGCCGAGCTCCTTCATCGAGAGACCACGATCGATGATGAACTGGGTCTGGTTGCGCTGGTCGACGACGATCGGCTGCTTGGCGGACGCGTTGCGGGCCGCTTCCATCGTGGTCTTGTAGTAGGTGCCCACGGTGTCGGTCAGGGCAGCCTCGATGTCGGCCTCGGCCTGCGCCTGCGCCTGCATCAGCGCCTTGATGATCGCCTTCACCGCATCCGGATTGCTTTCCAGGAGCGGCGTGCGGGCGGCGAGCACGCAGTCGGAATAGCCGGGACCGTAGAGATCGGTACCGTCGGAGAGCACGGTGGCCCCCTCCCGGCTCTGCACGCACTGGGTCGCATAGGGCTCGATGTGACAGATCGCGTCGATCGCGCCGACCATGAAGGCCTGGGCGAGTTCGGGCGAGGTGTTCATGTAGCGGATGTCGACGTCGGCAAACGTCATTCCGGCGGCCTTCAGATAGTCGTAGGGCAGCACTTCCAGCGTGTCGGCCTGGAAGGTGCCGAAGGTCTTGCCGCGCAGATCCTCGGCGGTCTTGATGCCCTCGCCCGCCACGATGATGCAGCCCTGCACGCCGCCGCCGGCAACGATCTTCACCGGCGCGCCCGCATCGTAGAGCGTCATGAAGTTGGAGTAGGGAATCATCGAGATGTCGACGAGGCCGGCACCGAACATCGTGGTGATCTCGGCATTGGACGGGGTGATGACGAATTCGAGATCGACGCCGTCGGCCGTGGCCAGCCCGCGCTCCTTGGCAAGGAAAATGCCCATGTTGCAGAAGCCGGTGCCATGGGTCGCCTTGATCGTGGTTCCGGCGGCATGAGCCTCGCCGACAAGCCCCGCCAGATGCGGCGGCAAGGCCACCATCGCCGCACCGGCGGCCGTGGTCTTCAGGAAATTGCGGCGTGAAAAGTTCGCGTAGAAGTGGCCGTTACGTTCGCACATGTTCGTCTCCAAGAGTGAGATTCGGCCAAACCGCCTGGGCTCGAGCCGCATTCGCGAGGGGCACGCCAACCCGGAAGAAGCATCGCTGCTCTGCGCTTCACGTCGTCTGCCGCTTGTGCCGGAGCGACCGGCAAGGCCATGCTTTAGTGCGTGAGCGTCCCTCCTCTTGCTGATCGGCTTAGTGCCGCCTCGATGCCCGCTGCGAGCGTGAGGAGATCGTCATCGGCATGGAGCTGCCCGCAAATCTGCAGGCCGGCCGCCAGACCGGCCGCACCAAAACCGATGGGCAAGGACAGCGCGGGATGCCCGCCATGATTGATGAAGGGCGTGAAGGCCGCGTGCGCCCGTGGGCCGACAGTCCGGCCGGCGATATGGGCGGGACCCAGTTCGGTCGCCGGCCACGCAAAGCATGGAACCGTCGGTGACAGCAGCGCGTCGACGCCCCGAAGGGTCGCGTCGAGGCTTATCGTGATGGCATTCGACAGCCGAAGCGCCCTCGACACGGCGCGAGCGTCGAGCCGCAGTCCGGCGTCGATCTGGACGGCGATGTCGGGATCGAAAAGGTCTGGGTCGCGCTCGAATGCGTCGCCATAAAGATCTGCCAGCATGGCGTATTGCAGTGCCATGAGGTCGGCAGGCACGGCGCCGTCCGGCCAGGTCGGGTCGCGCCGCTCGACGGCAAAGCCGGCCTCGCGAAGTGTGGCCAGGGCTGCCTGCAGCATCGCCTCGATTTCCGGATCGACGGGCACGTCGAGGCCAAAACTCGGGGTGAAGGCGAGGCGCCGCGCAGCGGAGGGTCCCTTGGTCGAAGGGGCCCGCCGACCCGACATCGCCTCGAACAGCAGGCGGATGTCGGCGACGCTGCCGGCCATCGGGCACAGGCATTCGAGACCGATGTCGAGCGTCGGAAAGCCCGGTCCGTTCGGCACGGCGCCTCTGCTCGGCTTGAAGCCGACACAGCCGACATGGGCGGCGGGCCGGCGACTGGACCCGCCGGAATCCGTCCCGATGGCCGCCGCCACGAGCCCGCCCGCGATGGCGCTCGCACAGCCGCCGGATGATCCGCCGGGGGTCAGAGCCGGATCGAGCGGATGCCGGGTCACCCCATGCAGGGGATTGGCGGTGACGCCCTTGCAGCCGAACTCGGAACTGTTGGCGATGCCGACGACGACCGCGCCGGCCCGTTTCAGCCGGGCAACGACCTGCGCATCCTGCGGGGCGACGAAATCGGCGAAGAGCCGCGAGCCCTGCGTCACCCGCCGGCCCTCGACCCAGATAAGGTCCTTGACCACGAGCGCCACGCCGGCCAGCGGCAGTCGCCCTTCTCCCGCCCCCAGGCGCCGGTCGACCGTCTCCGCCTCCTGCAGACTCATGACCGCATCCACCGCGACGATCGCATTGAGGTCGCGTCCCGCCTCGATGCGCTCCAGCGCCTGCTCGCATTCGGCGCGCGCGCTGGAGCGCCCCGCATTGACGGCATCGGCGGTCGAGGCGAGGCTTTCACGCGTCTGCATGGGCGATCCGTGCTGCCAGCGCGGCGGGCAGGCCCTGCGATGTCTTGGCGACCGGGCGGCGAAGCAAAGCGCCTGACATCGGTACGAGGCGCACCAGAGTCTCGGCTTGTGCGATACCCGCGGCGACCTGTTCGACGAGGGGAACCGGCACTTTTTGGGCAAGCTGTCCGGCAAGGCCGGCCAGCGGCGCACCGGCAAGGATCACGACGTCGGCGCCATCCTCGCGCACGGTTGCATCGCAGAGCTTCACCAGCGCTTCCGCCTTTTCCTCCGCCACCATGTCGACCGAGCCGAAGCCGGAGGTGAGTGATCGGATGGCCGCGAGGCGGCTCGAGAGGCCGCTCGCCGCGACGCAATCTTGGTACCAATGGCCCAGCGCCGGCGCGAAGGTGACGATCGAGAAGCGCTGACCCAGCATTGCCGCCGTGTGCATCGCCGCTTCCGCCATGCCGACGACGGGCAGGTCGAACAGTTCCCGCGCCGCCCAGAGGCCGGGATCGCCAAAGGCCGCGATGAGCGCCGCGTCGTGGCCCGGGCCGTGTTCCGCCAGCATTTCGAGGACGACCGCGCCGGCCAGTTGCGCTTCCGCCCGGCCGGAAATGTAGGGAACGCCCCGGGGGGCGGTGATCGCGGTGATCTGCGTGCCGGGGGCCGCGGCACTGCGCGCGACCTGCGCCAGGCGCTCGGTGATCGAGACGGAGATGTTGGGATTGAGGAGGAGGATGCGCATCGCCCGCTCCTCAGAACTGCGCCATGCGGCGGATGCCGACAAGGCGGTCCCCCACGATCATGGCGAGCGTCGCCAAGAGGATCAGGCCGGTCGAGATCGCCGCGATCGTTGGATCGGGCCGCTCCTCGACATATTGCAGCATCTGGATCGGCAAGGTCTTCGTCCAGGCGTCGCTGAAGAAGATCGAGACCGGATAATTGTCCATCGAGGCCAGGAAGGCGAACATTCCCGACGTCATGAAAGCCGGCCCGAGGACCGGGATCAGCACCTTGCGAACGGCGCCCACATAGGAGCAGCCGAGGGTGCGGGCGGCATCGATCAGCGTGAAGTCGAACAGCGACAGCGCGCCGATCACCGTGCGCGCGACATAGGGCAGCGTGATCACGACATGCGCGAGCAGGAGGCTGACCCAGGCGTCGCGCAGGCCGAACTCGCGGAAGAACTGCAGGAGCGCGATGCCGATCACCAGGCCCGGCAGCATCAGCGGCGAGATCAGGAAGGAGATGATCGCCTCCGACCCCGGCACCCGTCCGCGGGTGAGGCCGATCGCGCACATCGTGCCGAGAACGAGGGAAATCGCGGTCGACAGCGTGGCGATCTGCACGGAGGTGACAAGAGCGGGCAGAAGACCGCGCAAGGAGCCGAGACGCTCGTACCAGCGCAGCGACCACTCCGGGGGTGGCAGCGTGAAGACCGAGGCCGAGCCGAAGGACGCCGCGACGGTGACGATCAGTGGCGTCACCATGAACAGCACCGCAAAGGCGGCGATGGCATAGACGAGGCCCGTGACGAGACGCTCGAACGCGGTCATCGCACGCCTCCCACACGCCGGGCGAGCGAACTGGCCGACAGGATGATGGCCACGGAGATGGCCAGCAGCAGCACCGCCGTCGTCGAACCCACCTGTTCGTTGCGCATGAAGAGGAAGGACCGGCCGGTGAGCGTCGCGAGCGTCTGGAAACGGTCGCCGATCAGGAGGCTCGGGATGACGTACATCGATATGGACATGGAGAAGACGAAGGCCGCTCCCGCGACGATTCCGGGCAGCGTCAGCGGCAAGGTCACCTTGATGAAGCGGTAGAGCGGCGAGGCTCCGAGGGTCGCCGCCGCCTCGGGCAGGCGGGGATCCATGAGGCCGAGCACCGAGTAGATCGGCAGGATCATGAAGGGCAGGAAGACGTTGGCCGCCCCGAGGACGAGACCGGCTTCCGTGAAGAGAAGCTGCGGCGCCTGTTCGAACAGTCCGGTAGCGACGAGGATCTGCCCGACGAGCCCGTTGCGCGCCAAGACGATCTGCCAGGCGAAGGCCTTGACGACGACCCCGACCGAGAGCGGCAGGATGATGCTGGTCAGGAGCACGATCTGCCAGATGCCGCGGGCTTTGGACAAGGCGATCGCTGCGGGATAACCGATGACGAAGGCGACGAGGGTGACGAGGGCCCCGACCCGCAGCGTGTTGCCAATCACCTGCCAGGTGAATGGGTCGGAGAGCAGGTCGATGTAAGGCTGGATCGTCGGGCCGACCGGACCCATGAAGCTGCGCGTGAAGAGCCAGACGAGCGGCACCAGGTAGAAGAGCGAAAGATAGGCCAGCGCCGGCGCGGTCAGCGCGGCAGCAGGCGGAAGCGAACGCAGGCGGGTGGCGATGTTCATGCGGCCTCGCTCAGCGCTTCGGCCGGATAGATCAGCGTATCCTCGATCGAGAACGACATCTCCACGACGTCGCCGGGCCGCAATCCCATGGGAACGTCGAGCGCCTCCACGATCACCCGGTCGTCGTGCCTGGCGACGAAGTGCAACTGTGCCTTGGCTCCCTGAAAGATCGCTTCAGAGAGCCGGGCCCTGAGACGGTTCTCATGCCGTGTGTCGAGCGCGATGCGCTCGGGACGGATGCCGATCGTCACGGCGGAGCCGGCCCGATAGGCTGCGGGCGCCGTCAGTGTGCCGAAGGCGGTCTCGACACGCGATTGCGCGCTCTGGCTATCCAGCACACGCCCCGACACGCGCGTGGACAGACCGACGAAGTCGAGCGTGAACGGTGTCGCCGGGCGGCGATAGATGTCCTGCGGGACGCCCAGATGCTCGATACGGCCGCGGTTCATCACCGCGATCCGGTCGGACATGACCAGCGCCTCGTCCTGATCGTGCGTGACGAAGATCGCGGTCGTCCCCACTTCGCGCAGGATGCGCCGCAACTCGATCTGCATGACCTCGCGCAGCTTGCGATCGAGCGCCGAGAAGGGCTCGTCGAGGAGCATGAGTTTCGGCCCCGGCGCCAGCGCCCGCGCAACCGCGACCCGTTGCTGCTGCCCGCCGGACAGACCGCGCACCGAGCGGTCCGCCATCGCCGAGAGCCCGACGAGGCCGAGCAGGCGCGTGACCGTTTCTGCCACGACTTCCTTTGGGGCGCCGCGGGCGTTCAGCCCGAAAGCGACGTTCTCGGCAACCGTCAGATGCGGGAACAGAGCATAGTTCTGGAAAACCACGCCGACGTCGCGGCGATGCGGGGCGACAGTGGTGATATCGATCCCGTCGAGACTGACCTTGCCGCAATCGGCCTTGAGGAGACCCGCCACGATGCGCAGCAGCGTGGTCTTGCCGCAACCGGAGGGCCCCAGCAGCGATACGAATTCGCCGCGGGCCGTCGACAGGTCGACACCGTCCAGTACCGGGGTCGCCCCGAAGGATTTGCCGGCACCCGATATCTGCAGGAAGGGTCCGCCAAGGCCCGCGCCGAGATTGCTCTGCATCAGATCGCCATCTCGCGATCCCAACGTTCGACCCAGCTGTTCCGGTTCTGCGCCACGGCGGCCCAGTCGATCGCGATGACGTCGATGTTCTGGGGAAGGTCCGCCGGCGCCGCCACCGACCGGTTGGTGGGAAGCGAGAAGGTCGGGCCGACGATCTGCGACTGGATCTCGGGGCTGAGGAGGTCGTTGACCCAGGCCCGCGCGAGCTCCGGATGAGGGCCACCCTTGACGATGCACACACCCGACGGGCTGGCGAAGGCACCCTCTTTCGGGACGGCCAGGCCGACCGGGGCGCCCTCGGCCTGACGCGGCATGGTGAAGGAGGAGAGCGCGCCGGCGATCGCCCAGGCTTCGCCCGTCTCCAGAAGATTGAAGGCCTGCGGCATCTGGGTGTAGATCGTCAGGATATTCGGCTTCAACTCGACGAGCTTCTTGAAGCCGGCGTCGATGTCGTACTGCGCCTCGCGCACCGGCTTGCCGGAGGCGAGCGCCGCGGCCATGAAGAGCGGAAAGACGCCTTCCGTGTTCTGCAGCGACGGAATGACCACCCGCCCCGCCATCGACGGGCTCCAGAGATCCTCCCAGGACGCGACGCCATCGGGCAGCGCGTCCTTGTTGTAGGCGATGGCCTGGAAGGGCTGGAGGTAGTTCACCCACGCGCCGTCGCGGTGGATCGTGTTGTCCTTCAGTTCGGCCATATTCGGCACGTCGCTTTGCGTGACGGCCTCCAGCAGGCCGGCATCGTCGGCGAGGATCATCACGGGGTCGTCCATCTGGACAACCGACAGGTAAGGCTTATCGGCGTTCTGCTGCATCTTTTCCAGATTCACCAGCGACCGGGTCCCCTCGAACAGGACCCGGCAATCATGCTTGGCCTCGAAGGCGGGAATGACGATCGTTTCCACCCAGTCGCGATGGCTGGCGGCGCCTCCCACAACCATCTCCCGCGTCTGGGCGCGCAAGACCGACGGCATCGCGAGAACGCCGGCGATCCCGGTGGCTCCGGCGAGAAAGCGGCGACGATTGGTGCGGAAAGTAGGGAAGTGTTGGGTCATCGACGTGCTCCAAGGTGTTCCGCAAAGGCACTGCAAGCGCCATGCCAAACCTCGAAAACCGACAGCGCAGGCCAAGGGAGAAGCGCTGAGGCGTGTTGGCCTCAAAAATGTGCAGCAAAAAAAGAAATTGTGCACAACATATCCGCCCTCTCCTTGTGGCGCCCGCGTTATGTCCCGTCCTATGATCGCGCACACACATAAGAGAGCCTTCGCGCCGATGGACGACCAGAGAGTTCACGAGATCCTCACCCGCATCCTGGCCTCCGGAGTCGTCGCGCCCGGCACAAAGTTGGGCGAGCGGCAGCTGGCCGAGCAGTTCGACATCTCGCGGGACCGGATGCGCCGCATCCTTCAAAGGCTCGGCTACGAGGGCAAGCTCGAGCTCGTCCCGAACCGCGGGGCCCGCTCGATTGACCCCGGTCTCGCCGATGCCCGCGTGATCTACGAGGCGCGCCGCGTCCTCGAGGGGGGCATCGCGCTGTCCGTCACCGAGCGGCTTCGCGTCAGCGATCTCGATGCGCTGTTCGCGCAGCATGAGCTCGAACGCGAGGCGATCGTCGGCGAAAACCCCGACGCGGCGCTGGCGCTGGGCGGCGCGCTCCACATGCGGCTTGGCGAACTGACGGAGAATGCGCTGATCGTCGAGACGCTGCGTTCGATGGTCGACCGGACCTCCACGCTTCTCTCCTTCTTTGGACCGAACGACGGTCCTGCCTGCAGTTGCCGCGAGCATGGGGGCATCCTAGAGGCGTTGGCGTCGCGGAATCCGCTACGGGCGCGGGAGGCGATGTGCTCGCACCTTTCGCTCGTCGAGACGCGCCTTCGCATGCGGCCGCGCTGCGAAGCGGTCGAGATCGAGACCTTGGTACGCAAGGAGCTGGCCCGGCAGGCGCCGACAGCCCACGGATCCGGCCCCGGCCGCACGGCTGCCGCGTCGACCAATTATCTGTCTGAAAGGGATATTGCATGACCGAAATCGTTGTCGAGATCGACGGGGAGAGCTTCCCTGCCCGTCTGGAGACGGCGCGCGCCCCGAAGACAGTTGCGGCGTTCCTGAAGGTCCTGCCCTATTCGGAACGCATCATTCACGTGCGCTGGAGCGGCGAGGCCTGCTGGATCCCGCTGGGCGACACGGATTTCGGCCTTGGTTACGAGAATGCGACGAGCCACCCCGCCATCGGCGAGGTCATTCTCTATCCGGGCGGCGTTTCGGAAACCGAGATCCTGCTCGCCTATGGCCCGACCGCCTTCGCCTCCAAGGCCGGGCCGCTGGCCGGCAACCATTTCCTGACGATCTCCGACAGGCCCGATCGGCTCGCCGAGCTGGGACGCGACACGCTGTGGTCCGGCGCGAAGGCGATCCGCTTCCGGCTGGCCTGACGGGGCCGACGGATGACGGCACCGGGAGCGGATCGTGATTTCGCCGGCTATCGCGGGCGCATGCCGGCGCTACGCTGGCCGGACGATGCGCGCCTGGCGGTGTCGGTCGTCGTCAACATCGAAGAGGGCGCCGAGCTTTCGGTCGGCATGGGCGACGAGGCCAACGAGGCGATCTACGAGGCTGTCGAGGGCGTCGAGGGCACGCGCGACCTCTGCATGGAGAGCCATTTCGAGTATGGCACCCGCGCCGGATGGCCGCGAATTCGGGAGGTGCTTCGCCAGCGCGGCATTACGGCAACGCTAAATGCCAATGGCCGCTCGCTCGCACTCTCGCCCTGGATCGCGCAGGAGGCCGTCGCGGACGGTCACGAGATCGCATCCCATGGTTGGCGCTGGGAGCGCCATGTCCACATGAGCGAGGCCACCGAAAGACAGGCGATCGCCCGCTCGGTGGCCGCGATTTCGGCCGCCGGCGGCACAGCGCCTGTGGGATTCCACACACGCTCCGCCCCCAGCGAACGCACGCGGGCGCTGCTCGTGGAACATGGCGGCTTCCTCTACGATTCCAACGCCTACAACGACGACCTGCCCTATGTCGTCGGGTTCGACGGGCATGCGCATGTCGTCCTGCCCTACGCCTTCGACACCAATGACATGCGCTTCTTCAATCGCGGCGGCTTCACCTTCGCGGAGGACTTCTCGCGCTACTGCATCGCTGCCTTCGACCGGCTCTACGCGGAGGGCGTGAGCGCGCCGCGCATGCTCTCGATCGGCTTGCACCTGCGCATCATCGGCCGTCCCGCCCGGATCTCGGGCCTCGAGCAGTTTCTCGACCATGCGCTCTCTCGCCCGGGCGTCTGGTTCGCGCGCCGCGATGCGATCGCCCATCACTGGCGCGCGGGCATGAAGCTCCCGCGGTGGTCGCCGCGACAGACGCCAGCCGGGTGGGAATGCGCGGTGTCATGACGCCTCCCCGCGCGATGCGCCGCCTTGTTCTTCTCAACCCCAACACGGACCCGGTCGTCACGGAGCTCATGCTGTCCATGGCGCGCTCCTATCTGCCAGCGGAGGTCTCGCTGATAGGCATGACGGCGCCGTTCGGATCGCCGCTGATCCTGGACGACGCCGCCCTGGCGACGGCCTCGCGTGCAATGCTCTCCCTTGTGACGGATCTGCGGCAGAGCGGCTGCGACGGGATCGTGGTCGCAGCGTTCGGAGATCCTGCCTTGGACGAACTGCGCAGGGTCCTTGATTGCCCTGTCACGGGTCTTGCCGAAGCGTCCATGGCCAGGGCGGCCCGAAATGGTCGGCGCTTCTGCGTCGTGACGACAACTCCGCACCTTGCATCGGCGATCTCGGGAGCAGTCGAACGATATGGCTACGGACCCTCTTTTGCAGGTACCTTCTGCACCCACGGCGACCCCATAGGCCTGATGCGCGACCCGACTCGCCTAGAAGACGCACTCCTACGCGTCTGCGAAGAGGTCGCGGCGCGCGAGGCGGTCGAGGCCATCGTCATCGGGGGCGGTCCGCTGGCCGCAGCGGCCAGGGCCTTGGCCGGACGAGTTTCCGTGCCGCTGGTTGAGCCGGTCCGGGAAGCTGTCCTCCTGGCGATCGAGCGCCTGGCCGTACCGGCCTAGAAACCCGAGATCGAAGCGCCATGAAGGCGCTGGTAGGCCCGGAGGGACTCGAACCCCCAACCAAGCGGTTATGAGCCGCCGGCTCTAACCAATTGAGCTACAGGCCCGCCGAAGGGAACAGGTAGCGGAAAGGACGGATTGCCTCAAGACGATACATGAAGTGCGCGTACGTCTTGAGCCAAGATTGCCGACCGGATCGCGAACTCTGCGTATTTGGCCACAATCGGGTGGGAAGCAGGGCGGCCTCGGACTTTGGAGTGTTCCCTTATGAATATGCGCGCCCCTTCTCTCACCCTATTGCTGCTGTGCCTTTCGGTCTCGCCGTCGGCTGCCGACGAGCCGAAGGCGCAGCGCCAGATCGCCGTCACCGGCATCGGCGAGGCCAGTGCCAAGCCGGACATCGCCGTGACCGAGCTTACCGTTCTGCGGACCGCCGAGACCGCGCGCGCCGCTCTCGATCAGGCCAATGCCGCCATGGCCGAGGTCATCGCGGCCATGAAGACGATGTCGATCGAGAGCCGCGACCTGCGCACCTCCAATTTTGCCATCACGCCGCAATACCGCTACGAGAACCGTCCCGATGGAACGCAGCTGCCGCCGGTTCTGACCGGCTACGAGGTTCGCAACACGCTGTCGGTGCGCATGCGCGATATCGCTGCGGTGGGAGCCATTCTGGACAAGGCGGTCGGCCTCGGCGTGAATCAGGGCGGCGGCCTCTCCTTCACACTCTCCGACCCTGCGCCGATCCGGGCGACGGCCCGGCGCGAGGCGGTGGCCGATGCGGTGGCGACCGCGAAGACGCTCGCCGAGGCTGCCGGCGTCAGCCTCGGTCCCGTCGTGTCGATCTCCGCAGGTGAGGACGCCGGCCCGATCTCGCCGCTCTCCATGGACCGCATGGCGCTGGCCGCAGTCCAGATGGAAAAGAGCGTTCCCGTTGAAGCAGGCGAGAACACCGTGCGCGAGAGCGTGCGGATGGTCTTCGACATCACCGGCGGCTGAACCGCCACGTGGCATCCCCTTCGGTGTGAAAAAACCGGCGCGGGGATCCGCACCGGTTTCAGGGTCTTTGCCCGGCCCCGGCGCTCCTTTCCAGGAAGCGCCGGGGCCGGGGCGATGGCCGTCAGCGAATGCGAAGCACCGGGCAGCCGCGGGCCTGCGCAAAGCGCACAGTCACGACGCGCCCACGCTTGCGCCCATCCACGACGACGACGTTGCGATTGTCCCGCACGATCACGGGCCGGTTGAGGCCCAGCCGATAGGCCTTGCGCAGCGCCCGTCGCGGCTCGCAGCCACGCCCGCGCTCGTAACGCTGCGCCAGAAGCATGGTCCCCGGAGCGGTTGCGACGGCGGCAGCAGGGCCGGAAGGGGCGGCAGTCGCCTGGCCGGCGCCGAAGCCGAAACCTGCCAAAGCGGCGGCGGCCAGCGCCAGCCGAACAAATTTCATCACCATTGGTCTTCTCCACTCATTCGTGTCGTTGGCGCCGGGCGAATCCTCCAACTCGGCGATACCGATCCAATCTGCGCCAGCCGGAATGAACGGTAGGAGAAGGCATCGTTCATTCGGCGTTCAGCCGGCTCCCCGCCGCTCGACTGCCGTGGCGCAACCCCCGATAAGTACAGCCGTGAAGTTGCACGGACAATACTTGCACGCCGTGCGCCTATGCATGGAAAATCCTCAGTGAGGGTGACGAAGTTAGTGGTTTGTTAGGTGCGGCCAGACAAAACGAGACCGAGTTGGCGCACGAGAGGACCACAGGCGTGAACGCACTCGGCAAGAATCCGCGACAGGTGATGCGTCTCAGCTATGCCCTGGTCATGGTGTGTCTGCTGGCCAGCCTCGGGCTCGCGGTAGCAAATTTCGCCTTCCCTCTGCCCAAGGGAGAGACGCGCTCCCTCCTGGCCTTCGGCCTTGCCGGGCTGGCTCTCCTCCTCTTGATGCGCCTGCACCGGCAGGTCCTGCGCCTGTTTGCCGACATTGCCCGCCTCGGCAGCCAGCGGAACGCCGAGATGATCGAGGACGAAATCACCGGTGCCCTGACACGGCGGGCCTTCCTGTCGATCTGCGGCGAAGAGATGCGGCGCATCGGCCCGGGCAGGACCTACGCCTTTCTCGCAATCGACATGGATTATCTGAAGACGCTGAACGACAGTCTCGGGCACACGACCGGCGACTTCGCGCTTCGCCATCTCGTCAAGGTTATTCGGCGCAGCTTCCCCGGCGCCATCGTCGGACGTCTCGGGGGCGACGAGTTCGGTGTCTTCACCCCGATGGCGGGCCCCGAAGAGGCGGAGGCCGCATGCCGGCGGTGTCTGGAAAACCTGCGGCAGACCGAGTTCTTCGACGGTCGGCCGATGAGCCTCTCGGCGTCCATCGGAATCGCGATCACGCCGACTCACAGCCCGTTCTTCAGCGAGTTGATGGAATGCGCCGATCTTGCGCTCTACGAAAGCAAGCGGTCGGGCCGAAGCCAGGCGCGCCTCTTCGACGAGTCCTTTTTGCGCGGCCAGCGGCAGCAACGCTTCATCGAGCGCGAACTGCGCGCGGCCATCCTCCTCGACGAACTCCACCTCGTCTACCAGCCGCTCGTCGATCTCACCGGCGCGGTCCAGGGCTACGAGGCGCTGGTACGCTGGCGCCATTCCAGTCGCGGCGAAATTCCGCCGGGCGACTTCATTCCGGTCGCCGAACGGTCGCTGCTGATCGACCTCCTGGGACAATGGGTCTTTCGCCGCGCGCTGACGGACGCCCAGGAGTTCGGTGACCGACCCGTCTGGCTCAACCTCTCGCCGAGCCAGCTCAAGCGTGACGACCTGGTCGAGATGGTCGTTCGGACCCTTGCCGAAACGGGTGTTGCTGCCGAGCGAATCGTCCTCGAACTGACCGAATCCGTCGCGATGAACGCCACGCCCGACATGCTGCGGCGGCTGGTCGCCCTGCGCGATCTCGGGCTGAGGATCGCGCTGGATGATTTCGGCACCGGCTTCTGCGGCTTCGGCTACCTGCGCACCCATCCGATCGAAATCATCAAGGTCGACCGCAGCTATATCGCGCGGCTCGGCGAGAGCCGCGCCGACGACGTTCTGGTCATGGCGCTGGCCAGCGTCGGCTCTGCCATGAACCTCGATATCGTCGCCGAGGGGATCGAGACCGAGGCGCAGTTTCTCCTCGCCAAAGCCGCTGGCTGCCGGTTGTTCCAGGGCTTCTGGATCGCCAGACCCATGTGCAAGGCAGACCTGTTGGCATGGGGTCAGAAGAGACTGCTGGCGGCGTAAACCCCTCGCAGATCAGCGGTCGGGTGAGCGCCCTCGCTTTTCAGCGACCAAGCGATGCAACTCGACTCGGCCGGGGACTCGAACTGTCAGGCGTCGGGTTTGAACAACTCGCCGCAGCGCGAGAAGCTGAGGCCTTCTCCATCGGTATCGCCCGTGGCGCCGATGAAACGGATGATGCCATCCTTATCCGCGGTGATTTGCGCTTCGCAGAAAAGTTCTTCGCTGCGCGGTGGGGCGGTCATGACGCGAAGCGGCTCCTCGGTGCGCGACCGCGTCTCCACGACACTGCGGCCGCTGGAGTCGGTGACGACGCGCGTCGTCTTGCGCTCCCGGCCTTCGCCGACAGTGGCAAACTGGGCAGGAACAAAGCGCCGGGTTTCGCCACCGCGCCAGGAGTAGATGGTTCCGCCGTCCTGGCGGTCGTAGCTCTGATAGGGCGGGCCATAGGCGGAGAAGAAGTCGTCGCTGCTGCGGCCAATCCAGTCGGTCCGCATGGCGACGTTCGCTTCTTCGGTCGTCGTACAGCCAGTCACCATCAATACCGCGGCCAACGCCACAGGAAATCGCGTGTGCATCAGATCGTCCCCCCGGCCAATGATTCGGCCGGGAGAGCTTTGCGAACAAGAGGGTAAGCCGGCAACCGTCTTCACACCGGCTGACGATTTTCCGCTGGCTCAGCTGGGCGCGCTCTGAATACGACCGCGGATCAACTGTCGAGGAAGGACCGCAGCTTGCGCGAACGCGACGGGTGCTTGAGCTTCCTCAGCGCCTTCGCCTCGATCTGGCGAATACGTTCGCGCGTCACCGAGAACTGCTGGCCGACTTCTTCCAGCGTGTGGTCGGTGTTCATGCCGATGCCAAAGCGCATGCGCAGCACGCGCTCCTCGCGCGGGGTCAGCGAGGCCAGAACACGCGTGGTCGTTTCCCGCAGGTTCGCCTGGATCGCCGCGTCGATCGGCAGGATGGCGTTCTTGTCCTCGATGAAGTCGCCGAGATGCGAATCCTCTTCGTCGCCGACGGGAGTCTCGAGCGAGATCGGCTCCTTGGCGATCTTCAGGACCTTGCGCACCTTTTCCAGCGGCATGGCGAGCTTTTCGGCCAGCTCCTCCGGGGTCGGCTCGCGGCCGATCTCGTGCAGCATCTGGCGCGACGTGCGGACGATCTTGTTGATCGTCTCGATCATGTGCACCGGGATGCGGATGGTGCGCGCCTGGTCGGCGATCGACCGGGTGATCGCCTGCCGGATCCACCAGGTGGCATAGGTCGAGAACTTGTATCCGCGGCGATACTCGAATTTGTCGACGGCCTTCATCAGGCCGATATTGCCTTCCTGGATGAGGTCCAGGAACTGCAGGCCGCGATTGGTGTATTTCTTGGCGATGGAGATGACGAGGCGCAGGTTTGCCTCGACCATTTCCTTCTTCGCCTGCCGTGCCTCGCGCTCGCCCTTCTGCACCATGTGGACGATGCGGCGGAACTCGGTAATCTCGAGGCCGGTCTCGGACGCCAGATTCTGGATATCCTGGCGCAGGGCGCGGATGCCGTCCTTCTCGCTCTGGACGAATTTCAGCCATCCCTTGCCGGAGAGATTGGCGATGTGCCGGGTCCAGTTCGGATCGAGCTCCGAGCCCTGGTAGCTCTTCAGGAACTCCTCGCGCTTCACGCCGTAGCTTTCGGCCAGGCGCATGAGCTTGCCCTCGTTGCCGACGAGCCGCTTGTTGATGTCGTAGAGCTGGGCGACCAGCGCGTCGATGCGGTTCTGGTTGAGCGACAGGCCCTTGACGGCCGTGATCAGCTCTTCCTTCAGCTTCTTGTAGCTGCGCTCCTGGCTCGGCGACAGCGTGCCGGTCGCGGCCAGGCGATTTTCGACCTGTTGGTCCTGCAGCTTGCGCAGGCGCTTGTAGGAATCGGCAATGATGTCGAAGGTCTCGATGACCTGCGGGCGGATTTCCGCCTCCATGGCGGCCAGAGACAGCGAATTCTCGAACTCGTCGTCGTCTTCGTCATCGTCGTCGCTGCGCTCGCCGGGCAGTCCCGCGACGGGGACCTCAGGCGCAGACCCGTCCAGCGCCACCGCCGGAACATCCGGCAGCTTCGCCTCGGGCCCGGCATAGGTCGCCTCGAGGTCGACGACCTCGCGCAGCATGATGTTGCCTTCGTTCAGCTCGTCGCGCCAGATGATGATGGCCTGGAAGGTCAGCGGGCTCTCGCAGAGGCCTGCGATCATCGTCTCGCGGCCGGCCTCGATGCGCTTGGCGATGGCGATCTCGCCCTCGCGCGACAACAGCTCGACCGAGCCCATTTCGCGCAGATACATGCGGACGGGATCGTCGGTGCGGTCGGTCGCTTCCTTCTTGGTCGTGGTCGCGACAGCCGAAGGGCCGGCTTCCATGACTTCGGTGGAGCCCTCCTTTTCCTCCGACTCCTTCTCCTCGGCGTCGTCGCTCTCCTCTTCCTCGACGACGTTGATGCCCATGTCGTTCAGCATGGCCATCGTGTCCTCGATCTGCTCGGAGGTCACGTCTTCGGCGGTGAGGACGGAATTCAGCTTGTCCATGGTCACGAAGCCGCGCTTCTTGGCGGCCTTGATCATCTTCTTGACGGCATCATCGGACAGATCGAGCAGAGGACCGTCTTGCGTCTCCGGACGCTCTTCGACGACCGCTTCGCTTTCTTTGGCCTTGGTTGCCATGCCTTCTTCTCCAATTCGCGCGCCGTGCCTGGCATGATCGGAACGGATCGCACTCTGGCGGTGTCGTTCCTTACCCTAAAGGGAGACCGTTAACGTGCGCTTAACCCTGTTCGCGAGCGATCGTGACGCAGGCACTTGCGATCCCGTGTAAAGGGCGCAGCATGTTTCAATTTCAAGTTCACAGCCGACAAAACCGGACAAAATCGGGAACTTGGTGTACCGCTGGCGAAAGAAGCGCCGCCAGCCCGCATCCATATTCCGATTATGCCGCTGAATCGTCTCGCCCATAGCGGATTCTCGGCGGCAAGGCGATTCTTAAATGGGCCGCCGTCAGTAGGACTTCGCCCCCCGCCCCGACAGAATGCCGAAACCGTCGATCAAGGCCTCGGTCCCGGCGAGCGCCTCGATCTCCCGCTTCACTTCGACCACATGAGCGTAGGCGGTTTCCGACGGCTGCTGCCCAAGGATCTCTTCGGCGCTGCGGAGTTCCCTATTTAGGGAGCGGAATCGGTGATGCAAGTGGAGCGCCTGCCGCACGGCCTCGCGCGCATCCTCCGGAGCGGCGTCCTCGAGGAAGGTCCAGAGCCTGAGTTCGCGCAGCCGCTGCTGGAAGCCCTCGTAGACCGCCCTCGCCCCGTCGGGAGCAAGATGGCGCAGAAGTTCCTCGCGCGACCCCGGGTGATGCTCGGCATAGATGTCGAGGACGGCCGAGCGCAGCTGCGACAAGCCGCCCTGCGGCAGTTCCAGTTCGGCGAAGTAGTCGAAGGCCTCGTGAAACAGGAGCGGATGGTTGATGAAGCCGACGACGATGGCCACCTCCCGCAGCGACGATTCCTGGACGCTTGCCCGCTTCATCAGACTGGAACGGGCGAGGCGATCGGAGACGACCGCGCGCTGCTGCCCGGCTGCCGACTTGCCGCGCCGTCCGTCCTCGCCGTCGCGGCGGCTGCCATAGGGCGGACGTCCGCCCTCGTTTCGCCGCGGCTGCGCCTTTCCGGCGCCGAAGAAGCTCTTGAGCCTTCCGTCGACGTCCTGCAGATAGTGTCGGCGGACATTCTCGTCGCCGATCTGCCGCGTCATCGCCTTCAGCCGGTGTTCGAGATCGGCGCGGCGCTCGGGCGTATCGAACTGGCCGCCGGCGGTCTCGCGCATCCACAGGAGATCGGCGAGCGGGCGGGCCGCGGCCAGGACTTCGCGAAAGGCTTCCGGACCGCTGTCGCGCACGAGATCGTCCGGGTCCTTCCCCTCGGGCAGAAGCGCAAATCGCAGCGAGCGGCCGGGCTTCAGAAGGGGCAGTGCGAGGTCCGCCGCGCGGTTCGCGGCCTTGAGGCCCGCGGCGTCGCCGTCGAAGCACAGGATCGGCTCGTCGGCATTGCGCCAGAGAAGTTCGAGTTGCCGGTCGGTCAGCGCCGTGCCGAGCGGCGCCACGACATGGCCGAAGCCCGCCTGGAAGAGGGCGATCGTGTCCATATAGCCCTCGACGACGACGAGCGTTCCCGCCGCCTTGGCGGCGCGCCGCGCCTTGGCAAGGTTGAACAGCGTCGCGCCCTTGTGGAAGACGTCGGTCTCCGGCGAGTTGAGATATTTTGCTGAGACCTCGGCGGACAGGGCCCTGCCCCCGAAAGCGATGATGCGCTCCTGGGCATCCTGGATCGGAAACATGATCCGGTCGCGAAACCGGTCGTAGGACACGGCGATGCCCTCGCCGTGGACGACCATTCCCGAGGCTTCGATCTCGGCCTTGCCGACGCCCTTCGCGACGAGACACTCCTTCAGCCGGTTGCGGCTGTCGGGCCCGTAGCCCAGGCCGAACGTCTTCTGCGTCACCGGGTTCAGCCCGCGATCGCGCAGATAGGCGCGCGCCTTGGCGCCTTCGGCCTCCTGCAACAGACCGGAAAAGAACTCGGCCGACAGCTTCAGCGCGTCGAGGATGGTCGCGCGCTGCTCGTCCCGGCGCTCGGCATCGGCATCGCGTGCGGGTAGCGCCAGCCCCGCCTCCGCCGCCAGCCGCTCGACCGCCTCGGGAAAGGACAGCCCTTCCGCCTCGACGAGGAAGCGGAAATGATCGCCGGAGACCCCGCAGCCAAAGCAGTGGTAGCGCCCCTTCTGGTCCTCGCAGTGGAAGGACGGCGATTTCTCGCCATGGAAAGGACAGCAGGCCCAGAAATCGCCCTTGGCCGTCTGCGACTTCTTGCGATCCCAGGTGACGCGCCGCCCGATCACATCGGAAATCGGCACCCTGTCGCGGATATCGTCGAGGAAGCTCGGGGAAAAGCGCATGGGACTTTCACGGGGTCGCAGAACCGACAGAACTAGCACAGGCTGTGGCGGAAAGGGGGGCGACGGGACATGTGTCACCGTCATTCACAGGGCCGGACTGTCAGGATCCAGTGATGCTCGAAGGATCGACCTTTCGTCGCCCGTGCAGGACGCGCAGCACTTCCACCTCTTCGTTTCTGACGCGATAGAAGGCCAAGTATTGGCCGGAGACCAGACGCCTGATGCCCGGGCCGATGTCGTCGCACAGATATCCCGAATGGGGGTAGCGTGTAAGCTGCGTCAGGCGCTGCTCGATGGCATCGAGGACGTTGAGCGCCCCTCGGGGATTGTCCTCTGCGATATGGAGAACGATGGCTTCGATATCAGCGGCCGCGAGAGGGGTGACCCGGAGCGTCACGGACGGACCGGGATGCCGGTACGCACCTTCTCGCGTATGCCCGTGAAGACCTCGGCCGCATCGAGCGCTGGCCCGCTGGCGATGCCGGCGTCGACGAGAGCGCGCAACTCCTCCACGGTGTAGCCGAGCAGATCGCGACGTTCCTGCCATTCCCGCACGGCTTCGCGGATGGCTTCACTGGCCGACGCGTATTGGCCTGCTCCGACGACATCGCGAACATATCCTGCCATTTCCGCAGTCAGTGCGATGGTGATTTTTTCGACCGCTGGCATTGGGTCCTCCGTCATCCGTTTTCAGAGTATGCGTTTGGCATACCGGACGCAACGCCGTCCAGTGTATGGGGCGATACCTTCCGGACGCCTCAGCGACCTTCCATTGACGACGATCGACGGCGTAACGTCGCGCTCCAGTTTGCCGTCGTACAGGACCGCCCATGCTCCCTGCCCTCACCGCCATCTTCGCCTGCCAGCTTGCCGGCGAGGCGATCACCGCCTGGCTCGGTCTGCCGCTGCCCGGCCCGGTGATTGGCATGGCCCTGCTGTTCGCCGCGCTGATGCTGAAGGGCGCGGTGCCCGATGAGATCGGGCGCGTCGGCGATGGGCTGCTGCAGCACTTGTCGCTGCTGTTCGTCCCGGCGGGTGCCGGCATCATGATGCACTTTCATCGCCTGGAGGTTGACGCGCTGGGGCTCGGCACGGCGCTGGTCGTCTCGACCCTTGCCACCATTGCCGTCACGGGCCTTGCCATGCGTTTCCTGACGCGCCGCGGGGGCGACGCCGATGCCGGCTGAATCCCTGCGCGAGGTCTGGGTCTATCTCGCCGCTTCGCCGCTCCTGTCCCTGACGCTGACGCTCGTCCTCTACCAGTTGGCGTTCGCGCTCTACCGCCGCGCCCGCTTTCTGGCGCTGCTCAATCCCGTCCTCCTGACGGTGGCGCTGGTCGTCACGCTGCTGACGCTGACCGGCACGTCCTACGACACCTATTTCGAGGGCGCGCAGTTCATTCATTTCCTGCTCGGCCCGGCGACGGTGGCGCTTGCCATCCCGCTCTACCGGCAATTCGACAAGGTGCGGCGGCATGCAGGCGCGCTGGCCGTCAGCCTCGCCACGGGATCGCTGACCGCCATGGCCACGGCGATCGGCATCGGCGCGCTGTTCGGCGTCGACCGTGCGGGCCTTATCGCCCTGGCGCCGAAGTCGGTGACCGCGCCGGTCGCCATGGGAATCGCCGAAAAGCTCGGCGGCGTGCCGTCGCTCACCGCCGTCCTCGTCATCGCCACCGGCATTCTTGGCGCCTCGCTCGGGCCGGCCGTGCTCGACCTCTGCGGCATCCACGGCAAGGCGGCCCGCGGCTTTGCCATGGGCACCGCCGCGCACGGCATCGGCACCGCGAGGGCGCTGCAGGAAAGCGAGATCGCCGGCGCCTTTTCGGGCCTTGCCATGGGCCTCAACGCGCTGGCGACAGCCATCGCCTTGCCCCTGCTGTGGTCGTTGCTGTTTTGAGGGGTGCCTGATGTCAGACGGTAAGAGAGTATCGCCTAAGCGCGTCTGCTCCTCGGAATAGTCATGCTCGGGCTTGACCCGAGCACCCATGCCGCGAGCGCATCGCTGCCAAGCCGGATCAGGAAAGTCGACCGTTCTCGACCTCGTTCGCCGATCTTGGCATGGGTCCCGGATCAAGCCCGGGATGACTGAAGCTGGGTCGTCGCGGCTGCGATTGGGGGCTTTGCGGCTGGCAATGGTTGCCTCACCAGGAAGGCGCCTCGCCGAAAACGAGCAGCAGCATTCGCGCCACCCCTCACCCCGCGCTCAGCATCCGCTTCACGACGCCGTTCGCCTTGCCGAAATCCATCTGGCCGGCATGGCGCTCCTTGAGGGCCGTCATCACCTTGCCCATGTCCTTCATGCCCGCGGCGCCGAGGTCGGTGATGGTGGCGGCCACAGTGGCTTCCATGCCGGCCTCGTCCATCTGGGTCGGCAGGAAGCCGGCGATGATCGCGATCTCCTCGCGTTCCTTGGCGGCGAGCTCGGGACGGGCGTTCTCCGCGTAGATCTTCGCCGATTCCTCGCGCTGCTTGGTCATCTTGCCGAGGATCTGGACGATCTCGTCGTCGCTGGCCGCGTCGCGACCGGAGCCGCGGTTGAGGATGTCCTTGTCCTTGATGGCCGCATTGACGAGACGGAGCGTCGAGGTCCGGGTCTTGTCGCCGGCCTTCATGGCGTCCTTCAGGGCATCGGTGATCGCAGCACGCATCGGGGCCTCCTCGGCTTCTTATGGGGTCACGGCTCGCCTGCCACGCGCCCGGTTGCGCCGCGTGTCCGCGCCGCCATCGTCGAGCGGCACAGGCTGTCGTTCACCGCGGCATGTAAAGCTGCGGGGAAAGCCGTGCAAGAGACTTGCAGTTCCGGGCGTAAGGGTCGATATCCCCTCCAATGCACACTTTCCCTGGCGCCTGACCCGCGCGTTCCCTCCGCGCCTCCGGATGCGGGGGAGCGCCAGCGAGGGCGAAGGGCGACCGCTCGAAAGGCACCCCATGACCGCAGGCTGGACGACACGCAAACCGACCGCACTCCTGGTGCTCGCCGACGGGACCGTCATCGAGGGCGACGGCATCGGCGCCGTCGGCGAGACGACCGGCGAGGTCTGCTTCAACACCGCCTTGACCGGCTATCAGGAGATCCTGACCGATCCCTCCTACGCCAAGCAGATCGTGACCTTCACCTTTCCGCACATCGGCAATGTCGGCGCCAACGACGAAGACACTGAAGACCTCGTCCCGGCCAATGCCCATGGCGCGGTCGGCGCGATCTTCCGGGCCGAAGTCTCGGCACCGTCGAACTACCGCTCCTCTGGCCATCTCGACGCCTGGCTGAAGCAGCGCGGCATCATCGCGCTGTCGGGCATCGACACCCGCGCCCTCACCGCCCACATCCGCGAGCACGGCATGCCCAACGCCGTCATCGCGCACAATCCGGACGGCGTCTTCGACGTCGAGGCGCTGAAGGCGAAGGCGAAGGCCTGGTCCGGCCTCGAAGGCCTCGACCTCGCCAAGGATGTCGCCACGCTGCAGTCGGTGGTCTGGGACGAAAAACCCTGGGCCTGGAATGCCGGCTATGGCACCGAGAGCGAGCCGCGCTACACCGTCGTGGCCCTCGATTACGGCACCAAGCGCAACATCCTGCGTCTGATGACCGGCCGCGGCGCCCGCGTCGTGCTGATGCCGCCGACGGCGACGGCCGAGGAGGTCATGGCGCACAATCCCGACGGCATCTTCCTGTCCAATGGTCCGGGCGATCCGGCGGCAACCGGCGTCTATGCCGTGCCGACCATCCAGAAACTGATCGAGACGGGCGTGCCGATGTTCGGCATCTGCCTCGGCCACCAGATGCTGGCGTTGGCGCTGGGCGGCAAGACGACGAAGATGCACCAGGGCCATCACGGCGCCAATCATCCGGTCAAGGACTTCACCACCGGCAAGGTCGAGATCGTCTCGATGAACCACGGTTTCGCGGTGGAATCGGGAACCCTTCCGGCGGAAGTCGAGGAGACCCATGTCTCGCTGTTCGACCAATCGAACTGCGGCCTGAAGATGAAGGACGCCCCGGTCTTTTCGGTGCAGCATCATCCCGAGGCGTCGCCCGGCCCGCAGGACTCGCATTATCTGTTCGACCGCTTCTTCGACCTCATCGAAAGCCACAGGAAGCCGCAAGCCGCATGAGCCCGGGGCATCGGCTGATCGCCTGAAACGAAGAAGGCGCCGGGGATACCCTCGGCGCCTTCAAGTTTTCTGCCCTGCCTTTTCAGCCGTCACACGCGGAAAATCCGCGTGAGCCGACGAAAGAGCCGCCGGACGCCGCAGGAGAAAGTGGCATGGCGGTGAAGGTCGTCGCGATCGCGATCGCCTCCGTAGTTGCTTCTGGCGATGATGATATCGGCGAGCATTTGATGCCAATCCTTTCCGGAACGATGATGAAAGTCTCAAGACCGTCGGCGATTCCCGACAAATCCCGACCGGGCGGAGCAAAGCCTCCCGGCAGTCTGTAAGATGTGCACTGAGTGCGCTATAGTCAACTGCCGGTTGGCGCACCTGGTGCATTTATTGCATGCCCCGCCTGTGCGAGGCTTGCCAGACGCGCCGGCATCTGGAATGGCAAGGACCGTAAGTCCGGCAGTGTACTTCCGGACCCTGCGCCTCGCACCCGCCCGGCCTCTGGAGTGAACCATGCAGCCCGACGATTTCCGCAGCTGGCGCAAGGCCCTTGGCTGGAAGCAGAAGGACGCTGCCGAGAAGCTCGGCCTGAAAAAACGCGTCATCCAGTATTACGAAAAGGGCGACCGCGACGGAAAGCCGATCGAGATCCCGAAGACCGTGGAGCTTGCCTGCTTGGCATTGACCCTCGGCTTCGAATCCTATGACGGCCAGCACATGCCACGCGCCAAGAATGCCCCGGCCCTGCGCACGGCAGCCCCTGCCGAAGAGGAGGCGCCGCCCAAGCGCCAGGCCAGGACGGCAAAATCTGCCGAGTGATCGGTGGAATTGGCTGGGACAAGAGCGTTTCTGCTCTTTCGCCCGGCCGAGCTTTTGCCTATAAGCCGGCCCTAGCCTGAAGAAGTTTTGAGCCCGAACCGGTCACGCCCGCAGCGCGACCGGATTTTTGGCGCGCTAACGAATAGCGTCTGTGAAAGAAGAGCCATGCCGAAACGGACCGATATCCGCTCCATCCTGATCATCGGTGCCGGACCGATCATCATCGGTCAGGCGTGCGAGTTCGACTATTCGGGCACGCAGGCCTGCAAGGCGCTGAAGGAGGAGGGATACAGGATCATCCTGATCAACTCCAATCCGGCGACGATCATGACCGATCCCGGCCTCGCCGACGCGACCTATATCGAGCCGATCACGCCGGAAGTGGTCGCCAAGATCATCGAGAAGGAACGCCCGGACGCCCTGCTGCCGACCATGGGCGGCCAGACCGCGCTGAACACGGCGCTGTCGCTGCGCCGGATGGGGGTCCTCGACAAATACAATGTCGAGATGATCGGCGCCGATGCCGCAGCCATCGACAAGGCCGAGGACCGCGCGCTCTTCCGCGAGGCGATGAAGAAGATCGGGCTCGAGACCCCCCGCTCGCTGCTCGCCAACGCCACCGAGGCCAAGAGCGCCGACAAGGCCGCCTTCGAGGCGAAGACCGCCCTCATTCGCGACACCGTCACCGATCCGAAGGCTCAGGCCGACGCGCTCGCCGCCCTCGACGCGGAGTGGGTCGCCGGCCGCTCCGACCGCAAGCAGCGCTACATGACGCGCGCGCTCGCCGCGGCGGCCGAGGCGCTGGAGCAGATCGGCCTTCCCGCCATCATCCGCCCGTCCTTCACCATGGGCGGCACAGGCGGCGGCATCGCCTACAACCGCTCGGAGTTCTTCGAGATCGCCGAGGGCGGCCTCGACGCCTCGCCGACGACCGAGGTTCTGATCGAGGAAAGCGTCCTCGGCTGGAAGGAGTACGAGATGGAGGTCGTCCGCGACAAGGCGGACAACTGCATCATCGTCTGCTCGATCGAGAACATCGATCCGATGGGCGTCCACACCGGTGATTCGATTACCGTCGCGCCCGCCCTCACCTTGACCGACAAGGAATACCAGGTGATGCGCAACGCCTCGATCGCGGTGCTGCGTGAGATCGGCGTCGAGACCGGTGGATCGAACGTGCAGTTCGCGGTCAATCCCGAGGACGGCCGCCTCGTCGTCATCGAGATGAACCCGCGCGTCTCGCGCTCCTCGGCGCTGGCCTCCAAGGCGACGGGTTTCCCCATTGCCAAGATCGCGGCCAAGCTCGCCGTCGGCTATACGCTCGACGAACTCGACAACGACATCACCGGGGGGGCGACGCCCGCCTCGTTCGAGCCGTCGATCGACTACGTCGTCACCAAGATCCCGCGCTTTGCCTTCGAGAAGTTTCCCGGCGCCGAACCGATCCTGACCACCGCGATGAAGTCGGTCGGCGAGGTCATGGCGATCGGCCGGACTTTCGAGGAATCGCTGCAGAAGGCGCTGCGCGGCCTCGAGACCGGTCTCGACGGGCTCGACGAGATCAAGATCCCTGGCATCGGCGAAGGCGACGACAAGAACGCGATCCGCGCCGCCTTGGGCAAGCCGACGCCTGACCGTCTCCTGATGGTGGCGCAGGCGCTGCGCATGGGCACATCCGAGGAGCAGGTTCACCAGTCGTGCAAGATCGACCCCTGGTTCATCGCCCGGATCAAGGCGATCATCGATCTGGAGGCACGCGTCAGCGAGCACGGCCTGCCGGACGACGCGGAGAACTTCCGCTTCCTGAAATCCGCGGGCTTTTCCGACGCACGGCTGGCCAAACTCATCGGCAGCGACGAGGAGAGCGTCGCCGCGGCGCGCGAGAAACTCGACGTGCACCCGGTGTTCAAGCGCATCGACACCTGCGCGGCCGAGTTCGCCTCGCCGACGCCCTACATGTACTCGACCTATGAGCGCCCCTTCGCCGGGTCCCTGCGCTCCGAGGACGAGGTCTCCGACCGCAAGAAGGTCGTCATCCTCGGCGGCGGGCCGAATCGCATCGGTCAGGGTATCGAGTTCGACTATTGCTGCTGTCATGCCGCCTTCGCGGTGAAGGACGCCGGCTACGAGGCGATCATGATCAACTGCAACCCGGAAACCGTCTCGACCGACTACGACACGTCCGACCGTCTGTATTTCGAGCCGCTGACCGGCGAGGACGTGCTCGCCATCCTGCGCGTCGAGCAAACCAAAGGCACGCTCCACGGCGTCATCGTCCAGCTCGGCGGGCAGACGCCGCTGAAGCTTGCCGAGACGCTGGAAAAGGCCGGCATCCCGATCCTCGGCACCTCGCCCGACGCGATCGACCTTGCCGAGGATCGCGACCGCTTCCAGCATTTCCTCAACGAGATGAAGCTGCGCCAGCCCAACAACGGCATCGCCCGCTCGGTCGACGAGGCGCGGATCATCGTCGAGCGCATCGGCTATCCCGTCGTCATTCGCCCGTCCTACGTGCTGGGCGGCCGCGCCATGGAGATCGTGCGCAACGGCCCGCAGTTCGAGCGCTACATCACCGAGGCGGTGGTCGTCTCCGGCAAGTCGCCGGTCCTCATCGACAGCTACCTCTCTGACGCGATCGAGGTCGACGTCGACTGCCTCTCCGACGGCAAGGAGACCTTCATCGCCGGCATCCTCGAGCATATCGAGGAAGCCGGGATCCATTCCGGCGACAGCGCCTGCTCGCTGCCGGTGCACTCGCTCTCGGATGCCATCGTCGACGAACTCGAGCGCCAGACGCGCGTGATGGCGCTCGGCCTCAACGTCGTCGGCCTGATGAACGTCCAGTTCGCCATCAAGGGGGAGGACATCTATGTCCTCGAGGTCAATCCGCGGGCCTCGCGCACCGTGCCCTTCGTCGCCAAGACCATCGGGGTTCCGATCGCCAAGATCGCCGCGCGGATCATGGCCGGCGAGACCCTGGACGAGGCCTTCGCCGACTATGGGGCGAAGCCGAACTGGCGGACGCTGAAGCACATCGCCGTCAAGGAAGCGGTTTTCCCCTTTGCTCGCTTCCCTGGCGTCGACACCCTGCTCGGCCCGGAAATGCGGTCGACAGGCGAGGTCATGGGCCTCGACACGAGCTTTGCCGTCGCCTTCGCCAAGTCGCAGCTCGGCTCCTCGATCGACCTGCCGACGGCCGGCAGCGTCTTCGTTTCGGTGCGCGACGGCGACAAGGAGCGCGCCCTGCCGGCGATCCGCAAGCTCCACGATCTGGGCTTCAAGATCATCGCCACTGGCGGCACGCAGCGTTTCCTCAGCGAAGAGGGCATTCCGGCCGAGAAGATCAACAAGGTGCTGGAAGGCCGGCCGCATATCGAGGATGCCATCCGCAACCGACAGGTGCAGCTGGTACTGAACACCACGGAGGGCGCCAAGGCCTTGTCCGACTCGCGGTCGCTGCGACGCGCGGCGCTGATCCACAAGGTTCCCTACTACACGACGCTCTCCGGCATGGCGGCTGCGGCCGAAGCCATCGAAGCCTTGAAGCGCGGTGGCCTTGAAGTCCGGTCCCTGCAATCCTACTTCACGGCCGCGTGAACGGGACGGACCGGCGACAGGGGTCAAGTCGCGGGAACCCGAAAGGCAGATGGGGACGGGGAAAACTTTCAACCGGCGCGTGACGATAGACGCCGTTTGACAGCACAATTTTACCGCAGCATCATCGGTCGCCCCCGGTCCCTGGGACGCGGGCAGAGAATGGTTTGCTGGTTCCGGTCGGATTTCCGTCCGGAGCCGGTTTGGTTTATGCGCCGGCATCATCCGGCGGGAACGAAACGACTTTCGGCCATCTGGCCGACGGTCTGGAAAGGTTGAGGGCATGGACAAGGTCCCAATGACAAGCGCCGGGTTCGAGACACTCAAGGAAGAGCTGCGCCGGCGCCAGCAGGAGGAGCGTCCGCGCATCATCGCGGCGATCTCGGAAGCACGGGCGCATGGCGACCTTTCGGAGAACGCCGAGTATCACGCCGCCAAGGAGTCGCAGAGCCTCAACGAGGGCCGCATCTCCGAACTCGAGGACTATACCGCCCGCGCCGAAGTGATCGACGTGTCCAAGCTGTCGGGCGAGAAGGTGAAGTTCGGCGCGACCGTCAAGCTCATCGACGAGGATACCGAGGAGGAGAAGGTCTATCAGATCGTCGGCGACCAGGAAGCCGACGTGAAGCAGGGCCGCATCTCGATCTCCTCGCCCATCGCCCGCGCGCTGATCGGCAAGGAAGAGGGCGACACGGTCGAGGTCGCCGCTCCCGGCGGCGCAAGGTCCTATGAGATCATCGAGCTGCGCTGGGGCTGAGACGCCAGAGACGAGCGGTTTGCCTGCTCGTCGCAAGCGCCTCTGACGGACGGCAACGCCGCCTGTGAGAGGCCGCGCCGTCTCCATGGCCCCTTATAATGAGCCTGTCTTGGGCCGGCGGGCCACGCGTTGCGGCCGTGTCGCATCGCGTGGTTCGCCGGCCCGGGGCGAAAGCGGAGATGGGTGCCCTTCTTTCGGGTCCCCTTGACCGAACCGATGCCCATCACCCCGCGAAAGACCGCCATGCCTGTCCGCGACGTCGAGGTGATCGCGCCAAATTTCAAGCGCCGCCTCTCCGGCGTCACCTCGACGATCATCCAGCTCGTGCCCCTGCAGGCCGGGACGCTTGGCATCGCCGCGCTCGGTCCCGGCCTTCCCGGTCACCTGCCGAAACTGCGCTGGCGCCAAATCCTCGGCCTGTGGACCAGACCCGCACGGCGCCCCTTCCGCATCTGGCACGCCCGCCGCAACACCGAAATGCTGGCCGGACTGGTCCTTCGGGATGTCCTGCGCATGCGGCTGAAGCTCGTCTTCACCTCCGCCGCGCAGCGCCGGCACACCGCCTGGACGCGCTTTCTCATTCGCCGCATGGATGCCGTCATCGCCACCAGCCGGCGCAGCGCCGCCTTTCTCGAAGTGCCGGCGACCGTCATCCTGCATGGCATCGACCTCGACGCCTTCTCGCCCGAGCGCACCAGCACGCCCTCCCCGGCCATGCAGGCGCTGGCGGGCCAGAAGATCGTGGGCTGCTCCGGCCGCATCCGGCACCAGAAGGGCACCGACCTCTTCGTCGCCGCGATGATCGATCTTCTGCCGCACCGTCCCGCGTGGAGCGCCGTGATCACCGGCCGCACCACCGGCGAACATGCGCCCTTCGAGCGGGACTTGCGCGAGAGGATCGCGGCGGCGGGCCTTTCCGACCGGATCCTCTTTCTCGGCGAGGTCGACGACATCGCCGCCTGGTTCCGCCGCTTCGACCTCTATGTCGCCCCGCCCCGCAACGAGGGGTTCGGCCTGACCCCGCTGGAAGCCATGGCCTCCGGCCGGCCCGTCGTGGCCAGCGATGCCGGCGCCTTTGCCGAAATGATCGTCGAGGGCGTCACGGGAAAGGTCGTGCCGGTCGACGACGTTTCGGCGCTGGCCGCCGCGATCGAGCCCTATCTCGGCGACGACGCGGGCCGGCAGGCGGCGGGCACGGCCGCGCTCGACCATGTGCGCCGACATTTTCCCTTGGCGCGCGAGGCCGCCGAGATCGGCGCCGTCTACGAGCGGCTCTGGGACACGGGCGGAAAGTCCGACGGATCGACTCGCACCTCGCGATAGTCCATGCCGCCGAGCCGGGTGAGATGATGCGGCAGCAGCCGGACCTGGGTCATGGCGCGCCGGGCGAAGAAATGCCAGTGGCGCGGCACCGGACTGAGGCGCCGGCGCGGCACCTGGATCGACGTCGGCGGCACGTCGCCATGCGACGGGTCGCGGCGCGCCAGGACCTCCGCCTGGATCGCGAGCGCCGGCTGGCATTGCCAGGCGACGAGCCCGCGCGAGGAGTGGATGAAGGCGTCGGCCGGGGCGGCACCCTCGCGTTCGGCCTTGGCCAGCAGCTTTCGCGCGCCATCCGGCCACAGCACATAGGCTGCCGCTCCCGCCTTGTCGCGGGAGACGCGCAGCCGCTCCAGGTCGCCGACCAGCGGCTGGAGGACGCGCGCGACGAAGCGGCGCCGGCCAAAATCCTCGAGGTTCAGGAGATCCATGTCGGTTGCCGCCTCGATCGTCGGCGACGAACACAGGCCGGCCAGCCGCGGCGACAGCCGCACGTCATCCTCGAGGATCAACATCGGCCGCCCGGTCTCGGCGACGCGGCGCCACAGCGCCTGATGCGAAAGAAAGCAGGCCAGCTCCGCCTTGGACAGCGGCCGCTCCCAGCTTCGGCCGAACCCGCCCGCCTCGGCATCGCTGACGGCATCGACCGAGACCGCCGCAAATCGCTCGAAGGCGAGGCCGAGCCGCCCGGCCTCGGCTTCCATCTGCTGCCGCCGGAGCGTCGCGCGGTCGAGATTGATGTAGCAAATCGCCATCATCGCCCCTCTTACGGCGAAGCCGGAGCCGAGGCCAGCCGTCTTCCCGCAATGCCCGGGACGGCCGGCGGCACGGCCTCGCACCGTGTTGTCAGCCTGCCGTCGGTCCGGTATGCAGGACGCCACTTCGCCTTGAAAATTCGACGCCGCGCCGCCACCTGCAGAGTGCCGGCAACCCGCCTCCGTCCGCCACGAGCGAGCTCTCCGATGACCGAATCCCAGAACGTTCGCCATGCCCCCGTGCTGATCATCGGCTCCGGCCCCGCCGGTTATACCGCCGCGATCTACGCGGCGCGGGCGATGCTGAAGCCGCTTCTGGTCGCCGGCCTGCAGGAGGGCGGACAGCTCACCATCACGACCGACGTCGAGAATTTTCCGGGCTTTGCCGATCCCATCCAGGGACCCTGGTTGATGGAGCAGATGAAGGCGCAGGCGCTGCACGTCGGCACCGAATTCGCCAGCGACCTCATCGTCGAGGCCGACCTCTCGTCGCGACCGTTCCGGCTCCGCGGCGACAGCGGCACGGTCTACAGCTGCGATGCGCTGATCGTCGCCACCGGCGCCCAGGCGAAATGGCTGGGCCTCGAGTCCGAGCAGCATTTTCAAGGCTTTGGGGTCTCGGCCTGCGCCACCTGCGACGGCTTCTTCTATCGTGGCAAGGACGTGGTCGTCGTCGGCGGCGGCAACACCGCGGTCGAAGAGGCGCTGTACCTCGCACACATCGCCAAATCGGTGACGGTCGTGCACCGCCGTGACGCCTTCCGCGCCGAGCGCATCCTGCGCGAGCGCCTCGCGGCCAAGGAGAATGTCCGGGTGATCTGGAACGCGGAGGTCGAGGAAATCCTCGGACCCTCCAAGCCGATGAAGTCGGTCACCGGCATTCGCCTGCGCGACCGCGTCACCGGCGAGACGAGCGAGCATGCGACCGACGGCGTCTTCGTCGCCATCGGCCACGCGCCGGCCGTCCAGCTCTTTGAAGGCAAGCTGCGCCAGAAGCCGTCGGGCTATCTCTGGGTCGAGCCCGGGACGACGCAGACCTCGATTCCCGGCGTGTTCGCTGCCGGCGACGTCGCCGACGACGTCTACCGTCAGGCGGTGACGGCCGCGGGGCTTGGCTGCATGGCCGCGCTCGAGGCCGAAAAATGGTTGGCGACCGTCGAGGCCGAGGAGGTCCGTCAGGCAGCCGAATAGGATCGGCTGCCAACGGACGCTGCGGGCGTGCGAGAACTGTTGACGCAAGCGTCGATTGCCGACGATGCGGTTTACGTAGACACACCGATCTGTGCAACACTGATGCGGGAACGTGGCGCAGGGGCGCCAATCGCTCGGCAGCCGGGCAGATCGTCGGGCTGGCGAAGCAGAGCGCAACTCGGGACGGACACTCCCCTGAGCGTCGGGCGGGCAACGGAATCTGGCAGCGCCGGTCGTATCGGGTTGGTCACGGTTTGGGAAAACGGCAGGCAGGGGATTAGGCATGGCGCTCGACTGGGACAAGCTGCGGATCTTTCACGCCGCGGCCGAGGCCGGCTCGTTCACCCATGCCGCCGACGTCCTCAACCTCAGCCAGTCCGCGATCTCGCGCCAGGTCGCCTCGCTCGAGCAGGAGATCGGTGCACCGCTGTTCCACCGGCATGCTCGCGGCCTCGTCCTGTCGGAGCAGGGCGAACTCCTCTTCCAGACCGCCAGCGACGTCCTGAAGCGCCTCGAAATGGTGCGCATGCAGCTGACCGAGACGCGCGAGAAGCCGACGGGCAAGCTGCGCGTCACTACCACGGTGGGCCTTGGCTCCGGCTGGCTGACGGAGCGCGCCAAGGAGTTTCTCGAGCTCTATCCCGACCTCGAACTGCAGCTCGTCCTCGACAATGAGGAAATCGACCTCACCATGCGCAAGGCAGATGCGGCGATCCGCCTGCGCCAGCCGCAGCAGCCGGACCTGATCCAGCGCCGACTGTTCACCGTGCATCTTCACGTCTATGCCGCGCCGAGCTACCTCCAGCGCTTCGGCACGCCGGAAACCATCCAGGACCTCGACCAGCACCGGATCATCACCTTCGGCGAGCCGGCTCCGCCCTACCTGCGCAACCTCAACACGCTGGAGACGGTCGGCCTGGCCGATGGCCAGACGCGGCCGACGATCCTGCAGATCAACAATCTGATGTCGATCAAGGCCGCGATCGAGCGCGGCATCGGCCTTGGCCTGCTGCCGGACTACATGATCGACAAGAATTCCAAGCTCGTGCAGGTCCTGCCGGAAATGGAGATGCCGACCTTCGACACCTATCTCTGCTACCCCGAGCAGCTGCGCAATTCGGCCAAGCTGAAGGTCTTTCGCGACTTCCTGATCTCCAAGGCGCGGACCTGGTCGTACTGAGCCCTTCCGACGCGAAAAGGCCGAGCGCGAACGCCCAGCCTCTGCAGGATCGAAAGGAGCGATCGCGGCTTGCGGATCAGTCCGTCAGTTCGGCCGGCACGCGGCCGCCGTTTTCGGCGAGCTTGCGCATCAACTCCTTGTGCAGCCAGACGTTCATGGTGGCGCTGTCGCTCTTGTCGCCCGTATAGGCGAACTCGTCGGCGAGCTCCTTACGCGCTTCGAGGCTGCTGTCGAGATCGAGCGCCTTCATCATGTCGACGATCGACTTGCGCCAGTTGAGGTCCGTTCCGTGCTTGCTCACGGCAGCGTCCATGACCGCGGCGACATCGACGGGGGCGCCGGTCGCGGCGGGGGGCGAGACCGGAGCGGCCGCCTGCGCG
Source organism: Aureimonas sp. SA4125 (assembly GCF_019973775.1). Classification (NCBI taxonomy): domain Bacteria; kingdom Pseudomonadati; phylum Pseudomonadota; class Alphaproteobacteria; order Hyphomicrobiales; family Aurantimonadaceae; genus Aureimonas; species Aureimonas sp. SA4125. Next base: position 3,507,462 of record NZ_AP025032.1, read on the forward strand.
GTAGGCGCGACCTGGGCAGAATGGGGCGCCGAAGCCGCCGGTCCGCCCTGCGCAGGTGTCAGTGAAGGCTGCTGCATGGGCGCAGCCGTCGGTGCAGGCGCGGCGGAGCTCGCCACCGTCGCCGTCGGCTGCGCCGCCGTCGGGGGGACAGCTGCCGGACGGGTCGCCGCCTCGGCGCGCGTGCCGAACAAGGCTGACTTTATCTTGTCGAAGATGCTCATTGCAGTAATTCCTAAAGTGAATATTAAATTTCAGTCGACAAACGCCACTGAAATACTTTTGTTCCGGAATTTTTAGGACTGAATGCGCCCCCAGCGGCTTTGCGCCGGCATCCGCGCTGCACGCCCTGAAGCACGAGGTCCTTCTGCCTAAGAACTATGCAATAGTTGCAGGGCAGCCATGCGAAATTGGCAATGGTGCGCGCGCTGTCGCGGAGTACTCTCACTACAGCCGGATCGCGGGACGACACCTCCTCCCATCGTTTCGTACCGGCTGTTTCCTCCCAAGGATTTTTTTCGCCGGGCTCTCATGGGCCCGGCGTTTTTTTTCGCTGTCGACGGCGTTGAAACAACGGTCGGGCAGAACGAAAAACGGCGACCCGAGGGCCGCCGCTGATTCTCTGTCGGTGTCTCCGATCAGGCTGTCGGTCAGCTCTTCAGGCTGGCGCAAAAGCGCTGGATGCGCGAACAGGCGTCTTCCAGCAGTTTCTCCGACGTCGCATAGGAGATGCGGAAATTCGGCCCCAAGCCAAAGGCCGAGCCCTGGACGACCGCGACGCCTTCGGCCTCCAGCAGTTCCGTGACGAAATCGACATCCGTCTCGATCACCTTGCCGGCCGGCGTCTTCTTGCCGATCAGCCCCTTACAGGAGGGGTAGACATAGAACGCCCCCTCCGGCGAAGGGCATTCGAGGCCGGTCGCCTGGTTCAGCATCGACACGACGAGATCGCGGCGCGCCTCGAAGATCCTGCGGTTCTCCGGGATGAAGTCCTGCGTGCCGTTCAGTGCCTCGACGGCGGCCCATTGCGCGATCGAGCAGGCGCCCGAGGTTTGCTGGCCCTGGATCATGTCCATCGCCTTGATCAGCGGCAGGGGACCGGCCGCATAGCCGATGCGCCAGCCGGTCATGGCATAGGCCTTGGAGACGCCGTTCATCGTCAGCGTCCGCTCGTAGAGACCCGGTTCCACCTCGGCCGGCGTCGAGAAGACGAAGTCGCCATAGACGAGGTGCTCGTACATGTCGTCGGTCAGCACCCAGACATGGTCGTGGCGCATCAAAACGTCGGTCAGCGCCTTCAACTCGGCGCGGCTGTAGGCGGCGCCCGAGGGGTTCGACGGCGAATTGAACAGGAACCACTTCGTCTTCGGCGTGATCGCCGCTTCCAGCGCTTCGGGCGTCAGCTTGAAGTTCGTCTCGATCCCCGCTGTCACGAACACCGGCGTGCCGCCGCAGATCGCGACCATCTCGGGATAGCTGACCCAGTAGGGCGCCGGGATGATCACCTCGTCGCCGGGGTTCAGCGTCGCCATGAAGGCGTTGAACAGGATCTGCTTGCCGCCGGTGCCGACGATCGTCTGCGCGGCGGTGTAGTCGAGGTTGTTCTCGCGCTTGAATTTCTTGGCGATCGCCTCGCGCAGTTCCGGAATGCCCGAGACCGGCGTGTACTTCGTCTCGCCGCGGTTGATGGCGTCGATCGCCGCCGCCTTGATGTTGTCGGGCGTGTCGAAGTCGGGCTCGCCGGCGCCGAGGCCGATGACATCCATCCCCTGCGCCTTGAGCTCCCGCGCCTTCTGCGAGACGGCAATGGTGGCGGAAGGCTTCACGCGGTCGAGAACGGCGGCAAGGAATGCCATGGGACGGGCTCCGGCTGTCATGGGTTCGAATAACGGGTGATGAGCGGCCTCTGCCGACCGGATCCAGCCTGCAAAAACCGGCGGACCGTATAATCGGCAGGGCGGGGGCGCAAGCGGTTCGGCGCCGCGTCCATCAATATCGCCGGGGGAAATATGGCGTCTCCGTGAAATGGATGCAGCGCTCGGCATGATGGAGCTGCAGATTGGACGCTCGCGCTGTCTCGGGGGCGCCCGGTCGACCCTTGCCGACGGCTCTCTCTGTGCCGTCATGCGCTGCGCCGAAGACCACGGCCTTGGTCGTTCAGCGTCAACCACCGTCGGGCACTGCCTCGCATTGATCGAGGTCCTCGCCGTTTCAGCCGATGCCCTGAGTTCCCGCCCCTTGCCCGACCGGGCAGGACCGGTATCTTCTTATCACGAAGCGGCAGTTGGCACAGGTCGGAACTTTTTGCGGAAGCATGCGTCGATGAATGAGGCCGCGGGACAGCGGAGGCGAAGCGCTTGACGACCTCCCGCCGCATCGTGCTTGCTCTCTGTGGGCTGCTTGGCCTCGGCGGCGTCTGGTTTCTGGCTGTCGGTTCCGAACAGGTATGGACCTGGTATGCCGGCTCCGCCGATCAGGACGGCGTGGACAATCTGGGCACCGAGCGGCGGCGCACGCCGACAGACAGCCTTGCCTGCAGCCCGGCGACATGCTCGGCCCGCGTCGACATCGCCCTTCCCGACTACCGTGAGCCTCCAGCCGTCCTGATGCAGCGCCTCGACAGGATCGTCCTGGCCGATCGTCGCAACCTTCTTCGCGTCGACGATCGATCCCGGCCGGACTATCGGCGCTATGTCGCCAGAACGCCTGTGCTGCGCTTTCCCGATACGATCGAGTCACTGGCCGCCCCCAGGGGAAGCGGCAGCGCGCTCGTCATCTACGGGCGTTCGCTGGTGGGTGAAAACGACTGGGGCGTGAACCATGCGCGCTTGGCGCTGTGGGCAGCCGAACTCGAAGACGCCAAGGTCGGCGAGACGGCTCCGTCCCTCTGAAAACCGGCGACGGGCCCGGCGCGACGCGCCGAAGACGGCTGCGGAGTGCCGGCAGACGGCCATGGCTCGATCTCTGCCGAGTGTCACCTCTTGCCGTGCTGCTTTCCGGCCTCTAGGCAAGCCCGACCCCGTTCTCGCCGTCGGATGATCCCATGACCCGCTCCCGCGCCAATCTCCTGCTGCTTCTGGCTGGCGCGATCTGGGGCATGGGCTTCGTCGCCCAGTCGAGCGCCATGGCGCATGTCGGGCCCTGGGCGTTCAATGCGGTGAAGTTCGCGCTGGCTGCGCTGGCCGTCCTGCCCTTCGCCTGGAACGAGGCGCGCCAGGCGAAGACGCCCATGGCCCGTGGCGACCTTCCAGGCTTCACCTTCATCGGCGTACTGCTGTTTGCCGCCGCGATCCTGCAGCAGATCGGCATCGTCACGACCTCGGTGACGAATACCGGCTTCCTCACCGGTCTCTACGTCGTCTTCACGCCCTTCTTCGGCGTCCTCCTCATGGGCAGCCGGCCGCACTGGATCGTCTGGCCGGCCGCGCTCCTGGCGTTTTCCGGCATCGTCCTCGTCGGCGGCGGCTCGCTCGGCAGCCTTCGCTCGGGCGATTTCCTGGTGATCGGCTCGGCCGTCTTCTGGTCGCTGCAGGTCGTCTACGTCACCCGCTTCGTGCAGGGCAGCGGGCGGCCGCTGATGCTCTCGCTCGTTCAGTTCTGCGTCGCCACGCTGCTGTCGGGCGTGGGCGCGCTCACGCTGGAGACCACGACGCTGGCGAGCCTTGGCAATGTCTGGGTGGAACTCGTCTATGGCGGCGTCTTCTCGATCGGGCTCGCCTTCTCGCTGCAGACGATCGGCCAGCGCTATACCACGGCGCCGCAGGCGGCGATCTTCCTGTCGTCGGAAGCACTGTTTGCCGCGCTGTTTGCCGCGATCTTCGTCGGGGAGAGAATCCCGGCCCTCGGCTTCGTCGGCTGCGCCTGCATCTTCGCGGCGATGCTGGCGGTCGAACTCGTCCCGCTGCTTCGCGGGCGTCGCTCGGCACTGCCTGATGCACCCTGACGCCAGCGGGGCACGCGACTTTTCCAGCCGCCATGGATTTGGTAACTCAAGCCTCGTCCAGCCTCGGAGAAAACCGATATGCCCGATGACGTGCCGACAGGCGAACTGACCATGCGCGTGCCGGCCATGCCGGCCGACGCCAACGCCGCCGGCGACGTCTTCGGCGGCTGGGTGATCGCGCAGATGGACCTTGCTGCGGGCCTTCGCGGCGCCGACCGCGCGGCCGGCCGCGTTGCCACCGTCGCGGTCAATGCGCTCGTCTTCAAGAAGCCGGTGAAGATCGGCGACACGTTGTCGGTCTATTCGACGATCCAGAAGGTCGGCCGCACCTCGATCACCATCCTGATCGAAGCCTGGGCTCAGCGCCACCTGACCCGCGAGGTGGTGAAGGTCACCGAGGGGATCTTCGTCATGGTCGCCCTCGACAGGTCGGGGCAGCCCGTGGCGATCCCGGCGGAGTAGCAGCCCGGGGAGCATGCCCCTTCCGCGCCGTCACAGCGCGGCGGCGATCGCCCTTCCGATTGCGGCGATGGTGGCGTTGCGCTCGTCAAGATCGGCTTCGGTTTGCGTGATGTAGACCGCGATGAAGAGGGGCTGCCGGCCGATCGGCCAGATGACGGCAATATCGTTCGCCGTGCCGTAGTCGCCCGTTCCGGTCTTGTCGCCGATGCGCCATTCCTTGGGCATTCCTGCGCGAAGCCTGGAATCGCCGGTCTTGCTGGCCACCATCCAGGCGGCCAGTTGCTGCCGCGACGCTGCGGAAAGGGTCCCGCCGGCAAGAAGCGCATGCAGGCTTGTCACCATGCCGGCCGGCGTCGTCGTGTCGCGGGGGTCGCCCGGCGTTGCTTCGTTCAGTTCGGTTTCGATGCGATCGAGCCGCGTGCCGGCGTCGCCAAGGCTGCGCGCGAAATCCGTGACGCCGGCCGGCCCGCCGATGCTGCCGAGGATCAGATTGCCAGCCGTGTTGTCGCTGAGTGTCAGGGCGGCGGCACAGATGTCGGAGAGGGTCATTCCCTCGCCGCCGACATGGTTCTTCGTCACGGGCGAATAAGAGACGAGATCGTCGGACTGGAAGCGGATCCGCCGGCTGAGATCCTCCATGCCCGCATCGACACGGGCAAGCAGCGCGCCACAGGCGACGACCTTGAACGTGCTGCACATCGGAAAGCGCTCATCGGCCCGGTGCTGCCACCGCCTCCCGGTCTGGCTGTCGAGAGCACAGACTCCCAGCCGGGCCTGAAGAGACCGCTCTGCCTCGGCGAGCATGGCGGCGATGTCGCCGTCGCCGCCCGTGGCGGCCAAAGCACGCGGGGGTCCGCAAAGCGCCGTCCCGGCCAGCGAGGTCGCCATCAGCGTGGAGAATTCGCGTCGTGTCAGCATTGTCCGGCCTTCCTGCACAGGCCCGACTGGCGGATTTCCGCAGGGGCCAAATATTTCTATTGGATCGAGGCGTGCGCTCCCGTCCAGGGCCCGCCACATGACACAGGCGAGACGATTTTCTGAAGCATTTTCAATTGCTTCTTCTCGCTGCCATGAGAACTTAGAGGGATTGGACGAGGCCCACAAACGACGTTATCTCGCGGGAGATACAAATTGAGCTGGGGCATCATGGTCCGACCTTACCTTCCGCTAAATGCGCTGAGAGCGTTCGAGGCCTCCGCCCGTCATCTCAGCTTCACCCGCGCCGCGATCGAGCTTCGTGTCACGCAGGCCGCCGTCAGCCATCAGGTGAAGGCGCTCGAGCAAAGGCTCGGCACCGTCCTGTTCAAGCGCCTGCCGCGCGGGCTGATGATCACCGCGGAGGGCGAGGCCGTCCTGCCGGAGATCCGCGATGCCTTCGACCGGATGGCCGGCGCCCTCGGTCGCTTCGATGGCGGTCATCGAAGCGAGGTCTTGATGCTGGGCGCCGTCGGCACCATTGCCGTCGGCTGGTTGCTGCCCCGCCTTGGCGGCTTTCGCGCGCAGCATCCGCATGTCGATTTGCGGCTTTCCACCAACAACAATCGCGTCGACCTGGCCGCGGAAGGTCTCGACTATGCCATCCGCTTCGGCAACGGCGCCTGGCAGGGCACGGACGCGACGCCCCTGTTCGAGGCGCCGCTGTCGGTCCTCTGCCAGCCATCCATCGGGGCAACCCTGCACCGGCCGGAGGACGTGCTGCGCCAGACGCTGCTGCGATCCTATCGCGCCGAGGAGTGGGCGAACTGGCTTGCCGCCGCCGGCGTCGCCGGGCCTGTGCCCGTCGTCGGCACGCTCACATTCGACTCCTCGCTGGCGATGATGGAGGCGGCCCTTCAGGGTGCCGGCCTCGCTCTTTGCCCCCCGAAAATGTTCGCAAGGCAGATCGCGCTGGGCCTGCTGGCCCAGCCTTTCGACATCACGACATCCATGGGCAGCTACTGGCTGACCCGCCTCCAGTCGCGCGAAGAGACACCAGCGATGTCAGCCTTCCGGAACTGGCTCATGGCGGAGGTCACATCGGAGTTCTCGCAGGCGGGCGCTGAAACCTCGGCCAATTGAGGCACCCAACGCGCAAGCCCGCAAGGCGAGGGTTTCCCGCGGCGCCGCGGTCCTGGCGGGCATGCTCGGGCAACCGGCGGCAGCCGGACCCGGCTACTTGCAGACCGAGCGACGCCTTTTGCGCGTGTCGAGATGCAGATGGTCGGCGTGGTCCTCGTTGTAGCCCGGGCCGAGCACGGTACCGAAATAGCGGCAGGCGCTTTCGCGAACCTTCTTCTGGAAGGCCTTCTCGCTGAACTCGAAGAAGCCTTTCTTCTCGATCTCCACCGTCTTGCCGCCGGCGAAAGCGAAGCCATGCACGTCGAGGGCGCTGCCGGTGGCATGCTCGCTGATCGAACCGGAGCCGGCGATGCGCGAACAGCGGTAGGACGACGCGTTGATCAGCGCCGTCGGCTTGCGGAGCAGCTTCCAGCGCGCCGCCGGCGTCACCTCTTCCTTCATCCACTGCGCCACGCGCAGCGCCGTCATGCAGTTCAGCGTCGCGGCAGGGCGCATGGCGACACCCGGCGAGATGCCCGAGACCTTGACGGGATAGTCGATGCCGCAGCGGCGGCTGGAGCGCACCGACGTCGCGTCGACGAAGCGGACGCCGAGCTTCTGCAGGGCGCGCCGGCACATCGTCTCGGACTGCGGCATCGCCTGGTAGCCGCTCGGCGTGTCGTCCTCCAACGCTCCGCGGCCGATCGGCGTGTCGCCGTCCTCGGCCGAGCGACGGCGGGACAGTCCCGCCGGCTCAAGCGCGGCATAGGTCGTGCGCGGCCGCGTCTCCCTGCGCGGCGGCGGAACTGCGCCCGGCGTCACGACCTTCAACCCGTCCCACGGATCCGGACCGACCTCCCCCGCCGCGCCAAAGCGTGCGGCGTCGGGCGTCGATGGCTCGGCCTCGATATCGACCGGATCGGCCAGCGGTGGCAGTTCAGCACCGTCGGGCGGCGTATCGACCCACATCGCCTCTTCCGGATCGGCTGCGGGCGGCAGGTCCGCTCCATGGGGTTGCCCATCGACGGGCACGATCGGTTCCGGATCGGAGGCGTCGACGGGCCTGTAGAGCTGGCGGGCAGGACGCTCCGAGCCATCCTCCATGGGCGCCGGTGCGGCGCTCTCGATCGGGTTCGACGCGATGGCCTCCTCGTGTCCGGCATGCGGCTCCGGGGCTTCGGTCGCGCTCGGCATCGGCGCATCGTCGTCGTTCGACATCCCCGTACCACCTGCATCCGGAAGTGTCGGCTCGATCGCTTCGGGATACGGTCGCGTCGGCGGGCTCGACGCCGGCTGGTACGGGTCCTCGACCGGGGCATAGCCGGTCGGTGCCGGCCTTTGGTGATCGACGACGGAGGGGCTCGGCACGTAGACCGGCACCTCGCCGGGGCGCGGCTCGACAGGAACGGGACCGCCCCACATCAGCCGCGGCGCGACGCCGCCCGTCGTGAACGGGATGTCGGCAGGGGGCAACGGCTCGTTGCGCCAGTCATTCGCCCAGGCCGCCGACATGGCGCCGGCCACCACACACACGGCTGCGGGCGCAATGAGGCGCCATCCGACACTAAGCATACCCATGGTCGGCCTCTGATGGTCCGCGACACGCAGGCGGACGAAGCCCAGAATAGGCATGCGGTGGTAAGCGATTGCTGAAGATCGGCACCCGTCAGGGTAAAGGTATCGTCTTGCGCCCTGCTGTCCCGCGACTGCGCGGAACGCCCGCCTCCGCGGTGCGACGAGCTCGGCAAGGGGGAAGAAACCGCCGGCCAGACACGCGTTCCGGCCCACCCTGCCGTCACCAGTCGTGTCGGACAGTGGTCCCGTCAGGCACACGTCCAGCCATGCGCCGCTCCGTCCAAGGCCTCGTCCAAGGCCCCCGGCCAGAAACATGGCGCGGAAATCAAGGGCGGCAGTCAGCCGCTCGTGCCCGCGCCCCTCGAAGCGCCAAGCCGAGCGTCGCCATCACCCCTTGCCGAAGACCATTATCTCCTGCCGAAGCCATTATCCCCTGCCGAAGCCATTATCCCCTGCCGAAGCCATTACCTCCTGCCGAAGACAGGGAGCCGGCGAAGAACTCGTCCCAGTTGCTTTCTTGCCCCGGACAGCAGTTTCCCTCGACGTCCAGGCGTCGGCGCTGCCGGTGGAAAGCGCCGTCGCAAGGGCACCGGGCGGGGTGGCGATGCGAACGGCCCCAGTCTGCCGACAGCCGCCCGCACGGGCGGCCGTTGCTTGTTCGGGCTCGCGCCTTAGGCTGCGGCAGAGGCCCGCGGCTTGGCCGCGACAGCCAGTCCGATGGCCTGCGACAGATAGCCGAGCAACGAGCCGACGATCATCGACACCGCAACATTGAGAAACGGATTGTCGACGAGGGTCACGGCGTAGAGCGTTCCGAGCTTTCCGGCGAGCAGCGCATAGGCGGCGACACAGGCAAAGCCGTAAACGGTCGAGGGAATGGACGCGAACAGCGGCAGATTGGCCGCCAGGACCATGATCGCCGCGCCGATGCCGACGCAAAGTCCCGCCGCCACGGGAACACCGAGACCGTTCGCCAGCGAGGTGGTGCCGACCAGCGCCAGCCAGCCGACGAAAGCGCCGAGAAGGTGTGCCGGGATATTGGTCTTCAAGGCGGCGCTCGTCCCGCCGGAGTGATAGAAGGCCGCCCATGCGACGAAGGCGGCCCAGATCTGCAATGCGAGCCCCGCGGCAGGGCCCACGAAGGCCCATGTGGCCAAGCCTCCGAGGATTCCGATGCTGAGGGCGAGTGCTGTCAGAATTGGCATGTCATTTTCCTCCCTAACGCCTCCGTTGGCGGAAAAATGGTGCCCTGCCCGCCGCGACACGCCGCGGGCAATTCTTCCAGTCGAGGCTGCACTAACTCTACACTGATTTCGGCAGGAACAACAGATAAACCGCGATAGAAATGCTTTACCAAAGGTGTAATATGCGCTTGACACATTCACCTATTCTTTTGCATTGCACAAAATCGGCGAAAAACTCCGCAGCGTAAGAAGGAGATATACGGGGATCTGCATGAACAGTGGCAGCCCCTTGTCGCCGGCGGTTGGAGGCAGGCGCTCCCCGGACGCCGTCATCGGAAGACGCGGCTGGCCGGTTTCACCGCGCCTTCTCGCCCAATTTGGAACCCCCCAGGACATCACGGCCATCGAGCAGCTCTATGGCGCTCATCCCAGGCGGACGGGTCCTCAGGCCATCCTGCAGACGAAACACTCCGTACGACTGCGCGAGCCGGCCGGCCCAGAGGGCCAAGGCTCGCATCGTCGATGTACCACCCCGCTCGGCGAGAGTGGCATTCTTGCAGTTTTCGATCGTCGTCATTGTCTTGCTCCGGCCTCGTGAGGCAGAAGGATCCAAGCCCGTTTCGGCCCGCCGTTCCAATCGAACCTTGATCACCATGCATAAGGCAGCTCAATGTCTCGAAATCTCCCTCCGCTGGCGGCCGTCAGGGTTTTCGAAGCCGCGGCGCGGCACGGCAATTTCACCCGCGCTGCCAGCGAGCTCGGGATGACGCAGGCCTCGGTCAGCTATCAGATCAAGATCCTGGAGGAACGCGTCGGGGCGCCCCTGTTCGTCCGCCGGCCGCGCGATGTGGTGCTGACAGGAGCCGGGCATCTCCTGGCACAGGCCGCCGGCGAGGCCCTCGACCAACTGGCGGCGGCCTTTGCCGACGCGAAGGGGCAGACCTCGGGCGTGCTGTCGCTCAGCGTCTTCCAGACTTTTGCCTCGGCCTGGCTGGTCGAACGGATCGGCGGCTTCCAAGTCGAGCATCCCGGCCTCGCCGTCCGACTCGACACCAGCGTTGCCGTCGTCGACCTCGCACGCGAGGACGTCGACATCGCCGTCCGGGCCGGCAAGGGAGACTGGCCGGGACTTACCTGCCATCTGCTCGTCCCCGGCCAGTTCACGCCGATGATGAGCCCCGCCCTCGCCGCCCGGCTCGACCGGGACGCCGGACCCGGCGACCTCTTGCGCCTGCCACTGATCAGCCCGGCCTATCGCTGGTGGGACAGCTGGTTTGCGGCCGCGGGCGTCAGCCGCCCGCACGCGGACAGCGGCATCGCCAGCGATCTCGGCGCCCAGGATCTGGAGGCACGCGTCGCCCTCGCCGGCCAGGGGGTCGCCATGCTGAACCCGATCTTCTTCGCCGCGGAACTCGCTTCCGGGGATCTGGTGCAGCCCTTTGATCTCGTCTGCAAAGACAGCCACGACTATTGGCTCTGCTACCGCACGGCCCGCCGGACCGTTCCGAAGATCCAGGCATTTCGCAACTGGATCCTGCGCGAGATCGCCGCGGCCCCGGAAAGCTGAACGCGGCTCCGCCGGTCCGTTGCCGGCGTGCGGAACATTCCGGCAACCCCTTCTCGAATCCCCCGGCTTTCCCCATATTGGGGCCATGGCCGATCCCAAGCAGAAATCCCCGCGGCGCTCGCCGATCCTCGACTTCTCCGACGCCTCCGAGCGTCTCGCCCCCGGCTTCGGCGAGGCGCCGCAGGCGGAATTCGACGGGGCGCCGCTCGGCGGGCCCATCTCCGGCTGGGCCGACGAGATCGCCCGCCAGGCGGAGGTCGAATCCGAGCGCGCCGCCGACAGCGGCACCGTCTCTGCCGAGATCCGTCCGCAGGAGGACAGACCGGCCAGGAAACCCCGTGCCGCGAAGACGGAAAAGCCCGGCAAGGCGGACGGCGCGGCCAAACCCGGCCGCTCGTCCCGCGGCACCTCGATGGGCGGCACCACCGACCCCAAGCGCCGCGCCGCCGCGGGCCTCAATCCCGTCGCCGGCATGGATATCAGCCTGGAGGATGCCGCCGCGCTGCCGGAGGGCGGCGTTACCGCCACCGTCGAGGCGCTGTCGCGGCTGATCTCCGAGGGCAACCCGCTGATCAAGAACGGCGAGGTCTGGCTGCCGCACCGGCCGGCCCGGCCCGAGAAGTCGGAAGGCGGCGTGCCGTTCCGGATCAAGTCCGACTTCGAGCCCGCCGGCGACCAGCCGACGGCGATCGCCGACCTCGTCTCCGGCATCAGGGAGCACGACCAGACGCAGGTCCTCCTCGGCGTCACCGGTTCCGGCAAGACCTTCACCGTCGCCAAGGTGATCGAGGCGACGCAGCGCCCGGCGCTGATCCTCGCGCCGAACAAGACGCTCGCCGCCCAGCTCTACGGCGAGTTCAAGAACTTCTTCCCCGACAACGCGGTGGAGTATTTCGTCTCCTATTACGACTACTACCAGCCCGAGGCCTATGTGCCGCGTTCGGACACCTTCATCGAGAAGGAATCCTCGATCAACGAGCAGATCGACCGGATGCGCCACGCCGCCACCCGCTCGCTGCTCGAGCGCGACGACGTCATCATCGTCGCCTCGGTGTCCTGCATCTACGGTATCGGCTCGGTCGAGACCTATACGGCGATGACCTTCCAGATGGCGGTGGGCGACCGGCTCGACCAGCGCCAGCTGCTCGCCGACCTCGTCGCCCAGCAGTACAAGCGACGCGACATGGATTTCGTCCGCGGCTCGTTCCGGGTGCGCGGCGACACGATCGAGATCTTTCCGGCGCATCTGGAGGACCGGGCCTGGCGCATCTCGATGTTCGGCGACGAAATCGAGACCATCCAGGAATTCGACCCGCTCACAGGCGCCAAGACCGACGACCTGAAGAGCGTCAAGATCTACGCCTCCTCGCACTACGTCACCCCCAGGCCGACGCTGCAGCAGGCAGTGAAGCTGATCAAGATCGAGCTGAAGCAGCGGCTGGAGGAGCTGCAGCGCGCCGGCCGTCTGCTCGAGGCGCAGCGGCTGGAGCAGCGCGTCACCTTCGACGTCGAGATGATCGAGGCGACAGGCTCCTGCGCCGGCATCGAGAACTATTCGCGCTACCTTACCGGCCGCCAGCCCGGCCACCCGCCGCCGACGCTGTTCGAATACCTGCCCGACAACGCCCTCGTCTTCATCGACGAGAGCCATGTCACCATCCCCCAGATCGGGGCCATGTACCGCGGCGACTTCAGGCGCAAGGCGACGCTGGCGGAATACGGGTTCCGCCTGCCCTCCTGCATGGACAACCGGCCGCTGCGCTTCGAGGAGTGGAACGCCATGCGGCCGCAGACCGTCGCCGTCTCGGCGACGCCGGGCGCCTGGGAGATGGAGGATGCCGGCGGCGTCTTCGCCGAGCAGGTGATCCGCCCGACCGGCCTCACCGATCCGCCGATCGAGATCCGCCCGGCGCGCAGCCAGGTCGACGACCTCCTCGGCGAGATCCGCGAGACCGTCGCCAAGGGCTATCGCGTCCTCGTCACGGTGCTGACCAAGCGCATGGCCGAGGATCTGACCGAATACCTGCATGAGCACGGCGTGCGCGTGCGCTACATGCATTCCGACATCGAGACGCTGGAGCGGATCGAGATCATCCGCGACCTCCGCCTTGGCGCCTTCGACGTGCTCGTCGGCATCAACCTCCTGCGCGAGGGCCTCGACATCCCGGAATGCGGCCTCGTCGCCATTCTCGACGCCGACAAGGAAGGCTTCCTGCGTTCGGAGACCTCGCTGATCCAGACCATCGGCCGCGCCGCGCGCAATGTCGACGGCAAGGTGATCCTCTATGCCGACCGCACCACCGGCTCGATGGAGCGGGCGATCGCCGAGACCAACCGGCGCCGCGACAAGCAGGAGGCCTACAACACCGAGCACGGCATCACGCCGGCGAGCGTCAAGGCGCACATCGCCGACATTCTCGACAGCTATTACGAGAAGGACCATGTCCGCGTGCCCACCGGCGGCCTTGTCGCCGAAGGCGCCATGGTCGGCAACAATCTCAAGAGCCACCTCGAATACCTGCAGAAGGAAATGCGCGACGCCGCCGCCAATCTCGACTTCGAGACCGCCGCGCGCCTGCGCGACGAGGTCAAGCGGCTGCAGGCGACGGAGCTCGCCATCGGCAACGACCCACTTGCCCGCGATCTCGAACTCGAAGGCCCGTCCTCGGGGCGCACCAAGCATGGCGGCAAGCTGAAGGGCCCGCAGGGCCCGGCGCTCGCGCCCGGCTCCGTCGGCACATTCGAGCGCACCGGCCCGTCGCTGATCAAGGCCGCCAAGGCGAAGGAGGCCGAGGTAAAGCCCTCCTACTTCCAGAAGCCGGGGATCGACGACATGGGACCGGGCACCGACACGGCCATCCCCTTGCGCGATCCCCTGTTCCGCAAGAACAGCCTCGACGAGATGACCGTCGGCCGCACCGAGAAGCCGCTGCCAAAAGGCCCCTTGCCGAAGAAGCCGGTGCACGCCTCGCAGACAGCGCCCGACTCCCCCGCCCCGATCCGGCGGGAGAAGATCGGCATCGGCTCGTATGAGGATCCGGGCGATGCCAAGCGCAAGGGCGGACGGAGAACGGGGAAGACGGGACGGCCGGGGCGGTGAGGCCCCGCCGTCATTGATCCATAGAAATTGGGGGAGCGGCAAACGGGATTGGGCGGCACTTCCGGAGAACTATTGGGTGCCGAAGGATGTCCTCATATCGGCTGCAAGGTCACCGTTGGAATGCGACCTTGCCGTTTGGGCAGCGCCTTGGACTGCAGCGACGAACGCTGCCGCTATCTTTGCAGCCTCCGCCGACTGGCCTACTCCGCGCCCATCGGATTGCTCGTCGCCTCGGCTTTCTCACGCCAGGAATCGTTTGGCTGGATCGGCTTGTTGATCTCGGTCAGACAGCTCGAGAGCAGCAGCGAGGACAGAATGACGAGGAGGAGTTTCATGATGGGTCCTTCGGCAATAGCGTGATCGGCATCTCGGTGCAGGAGCACGGGCGCCGCGGCGAATGTAAGATGCGTCTTACACCGAAGCGATCCGGCCTGCGAGAATGCCAGGATCCCTTGACTCCAATCTCCTCACAAATGCGCCGTCGGCTAATCCTTCACCGGCATCACGTCGCCTTTGTTCAGCGCCTGCACCAGCGCGGCGATGCGGGCCGCGCCGTCGGCCGCCGTCGTGCAGACGACGACGTTCATCGCGCCCTTTTCCATCCACAGCGCCAACGGCACCTCGCCGGCGGCGCCGGTGTCGTAGCGTTTTTCGACGTATTTTCGGTCGGCGGCGAGTTTTGCCGCCTCGGCGATGGTCCAGGTCTTCGGCGTCACCTTGCCGGCGAGGTCCGGCTTCAGCATCACGAGCTTCTGGCCGAGCCAGGCCTCGATCTCCTTCCACGGCATGCCTTTCCGCCGCAGCAGGTCGGAGGTCGGGACGACGCGCTTCCCCTGCATGTGAGGCGCTGCGGCGTGGAGGCAGGAGAGGCCTTCCGGCGGGCAGGCGGTGCCGGCGCAGTCGAAACGGCGGCCCTTGTCCATGGTCGCATCGGCCGGGGGGCCGGATGTCCAGCCCGGGATGATCTCCTGCGCGTTGGCCGGCGAGAGCATGAGAGCGAGGGTAAGGCCGAGGGCGAAGTTTCGAAACATGGGGTCACTCCAGTAGCGCTTTTCGCCTTCTAGCGCAGCGGGCTCGCCCAAGGCTGGAACGATGTGGGGAGAATGCAGCGCTCCTTCTGGCCCGGACAACAAAAAGCCTCCCCGCCCGAAAGCGGAGAGGCTCGATCGCGGCCCGGACGGGGCCGATCTGTCTTACTTGGCCATGTCGGCGCCGGCACCCGTGCCCTGGCCGCCCGTCGTCGTCGAGTCGACACCGCCGACCGAAGTCGTCGCGGAAGCGTTCGCGCCAGCCGTGGCTGCATCCTTCGGCATATCCGGGGTCATGCTGCCCGTGGCCATGTTGTCGTCCGAAGTGCCCTCGGGAAGGATAACGGCGCCACTGGCGTTCGCGCCGGCTCCGGTGCCCTGACCACCGATCGTGGTCGAATCGACGCCATTCGGCGAGGTCGTCTCGGAAGCGTTGGCACCCGTGGTGGCGCCCTGGGTCGTCGTGGCTTGAGCGAAGGCGACGGTGCTGATCAGCGAAAAGCCGGCGGCGAGAATGATCTTCTTCATAATGAAATCCTTGACTGTTGCCGGCTCCCGGCCGGCTCGGCTCCGTTGTGCGGAGTATGAAAGCACAACAGGTCGAGCCCGCATCCGTTCCGCAAAAACGGCCCGAGCCGGCCCATAGGCCGTGACATCATCGTGATGAATAAATTGAGGGATTCCCGGTTGCGTGACAGTGGCGCGGCACCATGCGCGTCTACGCGTAGTATTGATTGGTTGCAGTGCGGCAAAGCTCGCCCGGCCGTTGCTCTTGCGTCGGCGCTTTGGCTGTCCTAAAAAATACATGTTCGGGCATTTGCTGACCCGGAGACTGGTTAGACGTTCCTTGCCGTGGGTGTCCCCGCGGACCAGCCGAATTCGGTTTACCGCATCCGGCCACTGCACGACTTCGACCCTTTCGCCGATACGACGTGAACTTCCGAAACCGCCGACGCCCTCTTCCGAGGACGTCAATTTTGTTCGGAAGATGCCATCAGGCCGTCTTTCGAGTCGATCGGGAGGCCTGAGTGCCGCCACGATCGTACACTGAAAGGGTAATCCCATGAGCCAGACCGGCACCGTCAAGTTTTTCAACGCCTCCAAGGGCTTCGGCTTCGTCACGCCGGAAGGCGGCGCGAAGGACGTGTTCCTTCACGTGACCGCGCTCGAGCGCGCGGGCATGTCCTCCATCGAGGACGGCGCGAAGATCACTTTTGACGTCGAGCCCGACACCCGCGGCAAGGGCCCGAAGGCCGTCAACGTCCAGCGCGCCTGAGGCAGGGTGCCGGAGGGTCATACCTCCGAGGCACGTTCGCTCATGATATTGGAAAGGGCTCGCCTTGCGGCGGGCCCTTTTTGCTTCGCGGCTTTGGCCGCCTCCATCGGTGGCCGCCTCCATCGGTCGGGCCCTTCGACGAAGCATGGACGAAGCATGGACGAAGCGCGCCTCGGCGCCGATTGAGGCCGGGTTCCCGCATGGGAGCGGCGTGCCCCTATTCGGCTCAGCTACCATCCCGGGTGCGGGCTTCCCCGGGGAGCATTGCTACGGCCTCCGGCAGGCGAGCCGAGGGCTCTGAAAGGCTCGCACACAGCGCCAATGCCGCCTGGAACAGGGTTTCCTCCGCTATCGTGTGGCAGAACTCCGGCATCGCACTCTTGGCCCGGTAGGCGTCGATGACTGCGTCGGTGAGCGGGGCATGGATGAGGCCATAGTGCTCGACCATGAGATCGGCCGCGCTGTGGCAGAGATGGTAGAGGATGTCGTTGCAGAGATAGCGACCCGCGTCGCGCGAGAATTCGAAATCGATCCCCGCGGCGCGCAACGCGGCCGTCATGCGCGTCAGCGGCAGCTTTGCCTCCAGCGTTTCCGGCCCTTCGGCGACCGACGGCCCGGAGGGGAAACCGCCGACGGCATCGACCCGTCCGAGTTCGCGGCCATTGTGCCCGGTCAGTTCGAACCGCAGGCGCCCCGCGCCGGAATGCAACCCGAAGACGAGAACACCATGCGGTCGGTGCGCGCCGATGGCCTCCCGCAATGTCGGCCATGCCCGCTCCCAGTCGACGGGAATGAGGCAGGGCACGATTTGCTCGCCAGCCGCGGTCATACATCCCTCGAGAGCCCGCACAAGGCCTTCCGTGGGATTGATCGGGGCATGGGGAAAGGCGGCAAAGCCGGCGACCAGAACTGTCATGGGGTATCCGATCATCCTCGTCGCGAGGGCATGCGGTAGACGCAGCAAGGCTCCGCTGGCGTCTTACGTAACGAAATGTGAAGCCTTCCGCAAAACTTTCACTTGCAATTCTAAGCAGCCGATAGCATGGAAAAATTGTAGGGGCAATTTCGTAGACATAGTGTGACTGGACGGATGGCGGATCGGGGACGCGCACTCCCGAGCGGCTTTGACGAGATCAGACCCGCGATATTTCCATTCCTTGCAGTTCATTCCTTGCAGTTCGAGACTTGCCTGTCACAGACTACCCGGCGCATCGAACCGCCAAGGAACAGGGAACCGCAATGGCACAGACTGGCACCGTCAAGTTCTTCAACACCGAAAAAGGTTTTGGCTTCATCAAGCCCGACAACGGGGGCGCCGACATCTTCGTTCATATCTCGGCAGTCCAGGCTTCCGGGCTGAACGGGCTGGTGGAGAACCAGAAGGTCTCCTACGAAACCGAGCCGGACAAGCGCGGCAAGGGCCCGAAGGCGGTCAATCTCGAAGCCGCGGACTGAGACGCCGGACCGTTCCCGCCGACCAGATCGAGGACAGGCGCCAAGTCGGCGCGCCAGGTCCCGTATGGGCGAGCCTTCCATCTACGAGGCTCCCTTTTGCGAGGCTGGGCTCATCCAAGGCCGGGGCTCATGCGAGGCCGGGCTCCTGCGAGGCCGGGCTCGTGCAAGGCTGGGCTCGACTGCCACGAATGCGGCACGGCGCGCGCGAAGGCGCGTCAAACCTGTGCGCCCTCGGGCTCTTTACCACTTCTTAAGAGACAACTTGGAATCGATGCTGCAACGGTGTTTGTTCGGACTTCGCCAGCGACACCGGAGACAAAAGATGCGACAGCGCAATTTCAGATGCATCGCCATCCTTCTGGCCGCAAGCCTCTTCGGTCTCATCGGCGGCTATGTCAACGAAGCCTTCGCCCGCGATTCCGGGATGCGCAGTGGAGACCGTGGCCGCGGTCAAGCCGTCGAGATCGTCAGAAAGCGGCACTCCTCGTTTTCCCATGATCGGGGCCCGTCATTCCGTCGGGATCACCACGGGCGCGGCTTCGACCGCGACAGGCACTACGGGCGAAACCGCGACAGACCCAGCAGCGGTTCGTACCGAAGTGACGAGCGCGACTACGGCCGATATGGGTCTGCCGACCGGAACAGAGGCTGGCGCGAACGCCAGAGGCGGTTCGACGATCACGACCGGCGTCGCAGCCATTTCGACCGCGAGCACCGCCACGACCGCAAACGCGACTGGGGTGGCCACCGGGATGAACCCCGCGCCCGGCGTCCCCTGCCCCGCTACAATCACCAGTATGGCACCGAGATCGCTCCCGCCGACCGGTCCTGGATATCCCGGGACGATGATGATCGCGTCGTCTATTACGGCGGCGCCGCCCCCTACGGACTGCCTCCCGGGTCGGCGGCCGGCATCTATCCGTCCGGTGCCCGATGGATCGATGTCGGAGCCGAGCGTCTCGACCGCCGGCCCGTCGGCACCAAGGGGATCGATGTCGCCTATGCCGGCGGCGGCAAGATCATCCGGCTGGGTCGTGGCTTTTCGGCCCGCGGCAATCGCAGCCAACGCGAGGATCTGCAGCCCTGGTCGAGCGGATGGCTGCGCCACTGCACCGCCACCTACCGCAGCTTCGATCCGTCACTCGGCACCTATGTCGGCACGGACGGCCGCGCACGTTTCTGCGCGGCGCGTTAGAACCGGCGGTTAAGGGCCTCGCCCCGGCGCCTGTCGGGTCAAAGCGCCCGACAGCACGACTCCCTTCGACGGAACAGCGGAGGGATTGTCGAAAGGCTCCCTAACGCAGATAGGGATTGTGGAGCCGTTCCTCGCCGAGCGTGCTGCCCGGACCATGGCCGCAGATGAAGGTCACGTCGTCGCCGAGCGGCAGGAGCTTGTCCTTGATCGAGGCGATCAGCGCGGCATGGTCGCCGCCCGGAAGATCCGTGCGGCCGATCGACCCCTGGAAGAGAACGTCCCCGGCATGCAGGAACCGCGTCGCGCGGTTGAAGAACACGACATGGCCGGGTGCGTGCCCGGGACAATGCAGGACCTCGAAGCGATGCGAGCCGAAGGACAGCGTGTCGCCATCGCCGAGCCAGGTATCGGGATAGGCGTTCCGAAAACCGCCCCCGACGCCGTACATCGCCGCCTGCCGCTCGATGTTCTCGAGCAGCGCCCGGTCGGCGATATGCGGCCCGGAGATCGCGACCCCCAGCCTCTCCTTCAACGCCATGGCGCCGCCGGCGTGGTCGAGATGGCCATGCGTCAGCCAGATCGCCTCGACGGTGATCCCCGTCAGCGTGATGGCTTCGAGGATACGATCGACATCGCCGCCGGGGTCGACCACGACCCCGGTGAGGCTGTCTTCGTCAAACAGGAGGCAGCAGTTCTGCTGGAACGGGGTCACGGTGACGATCTGGATCGCCAGCGCGCTTTCGCCTCCCGCGCCTCCCTTGCCCGGCTGTGCGGACGGATCGGCCGGCCCGCTCACTCGGCGGCCGCCCGCTTCGGCTGCACCTCTGCCGCATAGTCGGCAATCAGCTGCCGGCTGATCTCGCCGGGCACGAAGGTGTGAGGGCCGATCTCGGCGACGGGCGTCACTTCCGCCGCCGTGCCGCACAGGAAGCACTCGGTCAGGTCGTCCAGTTCTTCCGGAAGGATCGTCCGCTCGCGCACCTCGAGGCCGCGCCGCTTGGCCAGCTCGATGACGGTGCGCCGGGTGATGCCGTCGAGAAAACAGTCCGCCGTCGGCGTATGGATGACGCCGTCCTTCACGAAGAAGACGTTGGCGCCGGTCGCCTCGGCGACATGGCCGCGCCAGTCGAGCATGAGCGCATCGGCATAGCCCTTCGCCTCGGCCGCGTGCTTTGAAATGGTACAGATCATGTAGAGGCCGCTCGCCTTGGCTTTCGACGGCGCGGTGCGCGGGTCGGGGCGACGATATTCGGCCAGGTCGAGGCGAATGCCCTTCATCCGCTGTTCCGGATTGAAGTAGCTCGGCCACTGCCAGATCGCGATCGCGACATTGATGCGGTTGTTCTGCGCCGAGACGCCCATCATCTCGCTGCCACGCCACGCGATCGGGCGGACATAGGCGTCGGCAAAGCCCTGGCGCCGCAGGAGCTCGATGCATGCCGCGTCGATCTCCTCGGCGCTGTACGGCACCTTGAAGCCGAGCAGACGGCCAGACTCGATCAATCGGTCCGTGTGGGCGCGAAGCTTGAAGATCTCGCCCCCATAGGCGCGCTCGCCCTCGAAGACGGCGCTGGCATAGTGAAGGCCATGGGTCAGGACGTGAACCTTGGCGTCGCGCCAGGGCACGAACTCGCCGTTGAACCAGATCTGGCCGTCCATTTGATCGAAGGGAACTGTGCTCATTTTCTCTCGGCGCCGTCGGCGCCCCTCCTCTAAAGTCAAACCTGCCAGCTGCGCCGACGCCCTGCACTTCGCGATGACCGAACCCGCGAGCCGATCGTTTCCCATGTCGGCGATCCAGATGGCCGTCTTCAGCATCCCGAAGACATCAAGGACAGTCTTCGGCTGGATGGCAACTGCAGACATGCCTTGGATCATGGACGCGGGAGGAACGACCCGTCCCGATCGCCCTGTTCCCTCGACGCAAGAGAGGTGTAACAATAGAGCGAAATTACGTCAACGGTGCTGACCTATTTTCGCAGGATATGCCATTGTGATGGATCTGACCGTGCTTGATCGCCACGCTTTGCCAGCCCTTTCCGATGCGCCCGCGGCAGAAGGGCTCGTGACGCAGGCTCTCGAGACGAATGGCGAGCTTGATTTTCGCATCATCGAACTCTTCTTCTTCGCCTATCGCGAATTCACGGCCGATGCCGATCTGGTGCTGGAGCGATACGGCTTTGGCCGGGCGCATCACCGGGTCCTGCATTTCGTCAACCGGGCGCCGGGAATGACCATTGCCGATCTGCTCGATCTCCTGCAGATCACCAAGCAATCGCTGTCGCGGGTCCTGCGGCAACTGGTCGACGGTGGCTTCATCCAGCAGATCCCAGGCGAGGAAGACCGTCGCCAGCGCCGGCTCTATCCCACGCCGTCCGGCCGCCACCTGACGCTGGAGCTGTCGCGCGCGCAGGCCGCCCGGATCGAGGCGGCCCTGGCCACGGCCGGCAGCACAGATCCACGACCTGTCATCGCCTTCCTGCGCGAGATGGCCGGCGATCGCGGTACCACCACGGCCTGGTTCCGCAAGCAGGGCATCGTCGAGGAGACCAGGGATGATTGAGGGCCAGACGACGACGAAAGCGCCTTTCCTCGACGATGACGCGCCGCATCTTCTGATCGTCGACGATGACCGCCGCATCCGCAGCCTGTTGTCGCGCTTCCTGTCCGAGCGGGGTTTTCGCGTCTCCATGGCCGCCGATGCCGCCGAAGCGCGCAAGATTCTGCACGGGCTCGATTTCGATCTTCTGGTGGTCGACGTGATGATGCCCGGCGAAAGCGGCCTCGATCTCGTGCGCGCCATCTCCCGGATCCGCGACACGCCGGTGCTGATGCTGACGGCCCGGTCGGAGACCGAGCAGCGTATCGAGGGACTGGAAGCGGGCGCCGACGACTATCTGACCAAGCCCTTCGATCCGCGGGAACTCCTCCTGCGGATCAACAATATCCTGAAGCGCGGCACGCCGTCGCCGATCCTGAAAGTCGAGAACGTCCGCTTCGGGCCCTTCAGCTTCTCCCTGGCGCGCAAGGAACTGAAGCGCGGCGCCGACATGATCCGGCTGACCGAGCGCGAACAGGAGATTATGGCGCAGTTCGCGCTGAAGGCTGGCGAGACGATCCAGCGGCAGGAACTGCTCGGCGACGAGGCCGATGTCGGCGAACGGACGGTCGACGTGCAGATCAACCGGCTGCGCCGCAAGATCGAAAGCGATCCCGCCAATCCGCTCTGGCTGCAGACAGTCCGCGGCGTCGGCTACCGCCTGAACGTCGATTGAGCGCCGCGGCGCCATGACCCTGTTCGAGCGCATTCGTCCAGGAGCCGGGACCCGAAAGGCGCTGGCGCGTCTCGCCCCGCCGCCGCTTCCAGGCTGGGCGCGGCGGTTGCACCCCGCGACCCTGCCAAAGCTCGACATCTGGCGTGGTCCGCTGCGGCATGTGCCGCGCTGGGTTTCCCGGCACATGCCGAAGGGGCTCTACCCCCGCTCGCTGATCATCATCATCGCCCCGATGGTGCTCCTGCAGTCGGTCGTCGCCTTCGTCTTCATGGAGCGTCACTGGCAGACGGTGACGCAGCGGCTGTCGACCGCCGTCGTGCGGGACATCGCCGGCATCATCGACGTCATCGAGAGCTATCCGCAGGACCCGGACTTTGCCACCGTGACCCGGATGGCGCGCGAAAAACTCGACCTCAACATCGCCGTCCTGCCACCCGAGCCGCTGCCTGCTCCCGCACCGAAGCCCTTCTTCAACATCCTCGACGGGATCCTCAGCGACGAGATCACCGAGCAGATCAACCGCCCGTTCTGGATCGACACGGTCGGCAATTCGCGGCTCGTCGAAATCCGCATCCAGCTCGATCAGCATCTGTTGCGCGTCTTCGCCCGGCGGAGTTCGGCCTATGCCTCCAACACCCACATCTTCCTCCTGTGGATGGTGGGCACGTCGCTGGTGCTGCTGCTCATCGCCATCCTCTTCCTGCGCAACCAGATCCGCCCGATCCAGGCGCTGGCGGAGGCGGCCGACGGCTTTGGCCGGGGCCAGCCGATGCCGCAGGATTTTCGCCCGCGCGGCGCCTCCGAAGTGCGCCGCGCCTCGCTCGCCTTCGTCCAGATGCGCGACCGCATCGAAAGGCAGATCGAGCAGCGCACGCAGATGCTGAACGGCGTCAGCCACGACCTCCGGACCATCCTCACGCGCTTCCGGCTGCAACTCGCCCTCCTCGGCGAGGGCGAGGATCAGGACGAGCTGAACTCGGACGTCGACGAGATGCAGCGCATGCTGGAGGGCTATCTCGCCTTCGCCAAGGGCGAACAGGGCGAGGATGTCGCCGAACTCGATCTCGAACCCGTCTTCGCCAAATTCGCTAACGAGGCCCGGCTGAAGGGCAAGAAGATCGAGGCCGAGGTGATCGGCGATCCGCGCATCCTGGTGCGACCGGATTCCTTCACGAGACTGATCACCAATCTCGTTTCAAACGCACTGCGCCATGCCAGCCGCGTGCGCATCGTCGGCCGGCACGAGGGGCGCTGGCTGACGGTGACGGTGGAGGACGACGGGCCGGGCATCCCCGCCGACCAACGCGAAGAGGTGTTCAAGCCCTTCGTGCGCCTCGACACCGCCCGCAACATCGACGCCGGCGGCACCGGCCTCGGCCTCGCCATCGCCCGCGACATCGCCCGCAGCCACGGCGGCGACATTCTGCTCACCGACAGCAAGCTTGGCGGCCTGAGGGCGATGATCCGGATCCCGGCGTAGACCTCAGGGACAACAATTATTCAGTTTTTGTCGGGTCAACGACGAGCACTGGAACACATTTATTGCCAGACGCAAGATCATTTATATAGTCCAAAACACCATTTTGCATATTCTCCTTGTACTCCCATCCTACCGGGGCGTATCCGCCACGAAATATCTCCAAGGCGGGAATATTGAAATTCAACTTGATAGAGATTTGAAATAGTAAATCTGCCAAGAGCCTTTCTTTGGTGTCAACCCATGACAATCCATCGTCCGAGGAGGTATTTAAATGTTTTTTGTAAGCTCGCCATGCCTCCTCGACGGACTTCATTCCAAAAAAATCCACCTCAACAAGATTTAACGCCCTAACATGCTCAGGCGATATTCCGGTACGCCGTGTGGACATGAGTGTTCGAAAGACGTCAAGGCGACGTGCGTACTTTTCCCTTCGCTCCTCCCGCCAGACTGTGATTGCAACAGCGGCGATGGGTCCGAGCGCAGTCGCTAATACAACTGCCCAAGTGTCAATATTCATGCATCCACGCCCCAGAGATTTAGTCTCTATATGATGTCATGCTATCGGACATCCGTATAGTTGCCCCCGGACAAACCGATTGATTCCAGATGCTAAACGGCGACATCTGGCCTGGATTGATGATAGATCTTCGTAAACACCGCACAACAATTACAGAATCAAATTCTGACAGTACCGATCAGAACAGCCGCCCGCCGTTCGGTACGCTCCGGCTCGGCGCCAGCAGCACCACTTCGCCCACCTCGTCCGGCACGCCCAGCGTCAGGACTTCCGACCGCATCGGGCCGATCTGGCGCGGCGGGAAGTTGACGACGGCGACGACCTGCCGGCCGACCAGCGTCTCCGGCGTGTAGTGCACGGTGATCTGCGCCGAGGATTTTTTCACCCCGATCTCCGGCCCGAAATCGATCTTCAGGCGGAAGGCGGGCTTGCGCGCCTCGGGAAAGGGCTCGGCCTCGATGATCGTGCCGACACGGATATCGACCTTCAGGAAATCGCCGAAGGCGATCTCAGCGCTGGGCGCAGCGTCGGCCATCGCTCAGTCCTTCGAGAGGGCGCGCGCACGATCGCGCGCCGCGGTGACGGCGCGCAGCATCAGCGCCCCGAGCCCATCGTCCCCGGCCATCAGGACGTCGAGGGCCGCCTGGGTGGTGCCGTTCGGCGAGGTGACGTTGCGGCGCAGCTGCGCTGGAGCGTCGTCGGACTGGATCATCAGTTCACCCGCGCCGGCCACGGTGTGGCGCGCGAGTTTCATCGCCAGATCCGGCGCCAGCCCGAGCGCCTCCCCGGCCGCGGCCAGCGCTTCGGTGAGATGGAAGACATAGGCCGGACCGCTGCCGGAGACCGCCGTCACCGCATCGATGTCGTCCTCGGCGTCGACCCAGACGACCGGCCCGCTCGCCGACAGAAGCGCATCCGCCTTTTCGCGCAGCTCGGACGTCACGAGCGTATTGGCAAAGCAGCCGGTGATGCCGCGACCGATGAGAGCGGGCGTGTTGGGCATGGCCCGCACGATCGGCCGCTCGCCGAGCGCCGCAGCGATGAAGGCGACCGTCTTGCCGGCGGCGACCGAGATCACCAGCGTCTTCGGCGAAAGCGCCGGCGCCAGTGTCGGCAGCACGACCCCCATCACCTGCGGCTTGACCGCGAGCACGACGACGTCGAAGGGCGATGTCGGCACATCGGACGAATGACGCAGCCGCCCGTCCGCGACGAGGGCGCGCAGCGCCTCGCCTGGCTGCGGATCGACGACATGGAGATCGTCGGCGGGCAGGCCGAAATCCACCCAGCCGCGCAGCATCGCGCCGCCCATGTTGCCGCCACCGACCAGCAACAGCCGGCCCGGGCCCGCGTCGAGGGCGCTCACGCGCTGCCTGCCGTCTCGAACAGGCTGCAGGCGAGCGCGTCGTCGGCGTCCTTTGAGGCCCAGACGACGAACTGGAAGGCCTGATAGAAACGCTCGCAGTTCTCCAGCGCGCAGGTCAGCAACCGCTCGGCCTGCTGGCTCGTCGGATCGGCACCGCCCGACAGGAGCAGCGCGTGCCGGAACATCACCGCGCCCTCTGCCGACCAGAGATCGAAATGACCGACGAGAAGCTGCGGGTTGATCTTGGCCAGAAGCCTCAGCACCTCGACCTCGCGATGTGCGGGAACCTTCATGTCGAAGGCGCATCCCAGATGCAGCGCCTCGTTGTCCGGCATCCAGGAGAAGGAAACGGCGTACTCGGTCCAGACGCCCGCGACCGACATGGCGATTTCGTCTTCGCAGGGACGCTCGAACGACCAGTCGCGGCTCGCCGCGACCAGCTCGATCACGTCGACCGGATTGAACTGGCGCTCCAGTTCCACTTCGCCGAAAGTCATTTCCACCCCAAATCCCTCGCAACCTGCCATCAGGCGCCGTCCGGCCGCATCCGGTGCGCCGCAAAGGCCCCCGAGGGCCTCTGCCAGGTGCTGTTTTCGCAACGAATCACCCTTATGAATCAGTGTATAGAGCGCGATTCACGGGCTTAAGGGGGTAGAGGAAATATTAACCAATTTGAGCGAGGCGGCGCCCATAGAAGAGCTGCCCGCCAGACTTAAGCGACTCTCGCAAATGAGCTTTCGAGTCCGGATCAAATAGGGGAAAAGCTGTTGACGAGCTGTGGATAAACCCTCAGCGATCGCCAGCGACGGGTGCGATGGGCATTCTCGCTTCGAGATCGGCGATGCGTTTCTTCAACGCCTCGTTCTCGAGCCGCGCCTTGGCGGCCATGTCGCGCACCGCTTCGAACTCTTCGCGCTGAACGAGGTCCATGCCGTTGATCAGGCGCTCGCCCTGTGTCCGGAACGCGGTCTCCACTTCCCGGCGAACGCCCTGCGCCGCGCCGGCAGCGTCCGTCATCATCCGGGCGAATTCGTCCAGCATGCGGTTGGGGGCACGATTGGTCATGGAAGCATCTCCAGCAGGTGATATGTCACTCCGGAACTAGGGAGCCGGACCCGGCTTGGCAATCCCGGCCCGCACCGCACCGCTCGGACAGGCCGATCGCCGGCTTGACCCATTCCACCGCCGCGACCAAGGTCGCCCGGCACAAAGCCCGACGCAACGGAGCCGTTCCCTTCCGATGATGACCCTGTCCACGCTCGGCGTGCTGACCTTTCCCAATATCGATCCCGTGTTCTTCGAGGTCGGGCCGGTTGCGCTGCGCTGGTACGGTCTCGCCTATGTCGCCGGCATATTGTGTGGCTGGCTCTACGGCCGCGCGCTCGTCTCCAACGCCAAGCTATGGCCGAACGGCGTCTCGCCGATCACGGTCCTGCAGATCGACGACTTCATCCTGTGGATCACCGCGGGCATCATCCTCGGCGGCCGGATCGGCTCCATCCTGTTCTACGATTTTCACCGCTACAGCGTGGATCCCTTCGCGATGCTGCGGATCTGGGAAGGCGGCATGTCCTTCCATGGCGGCCTCATCGGCGTCGTGATCGCGACAGCGATCTTCACCCGGCGCCAGAAGATCCCGCTGTGGAGCCTGATCGACGTCGTCGCCGCGTCGGTTCCCTTCGGCCTCCTGTTCGGCCGGATCGCCAACTTCATCAATTCCGAGCTCTGGGGGGCGCCGACGACCGTCCCCTGGGCCTTCGTCTTTCCCAATGGCGGGCCTGAGCCGCGCCATCCGAGCCAGCTCTACGAGGGCCTGCTCGAAGGCGTCGTCCTCTGGTGCGTCCTGCGCCTCCTGACGCACCACTTCAAGATGTTCAAGCGCCCGCGCTTCGTCGGCGGCGTCTTCATCGGCGGCTATGGCCTCGCCCGCATCTTTGTCGAGTTCTTTCGCGTCCCCGACGTCCAGATCGGCTATCTCTACGGCGGCTGGCTGACGATGGGCATGGTGCTCTCGCTCCCGATGCTGCTCGTCTCGCTCTGGGCGATGCTGTCGGCAAAGCCGACCGTCTATGCCCCGCGCATCGAGCCCGAAGCCGCAGCATCCGGCAGCATCGCCAAGCGGTGACCAAGACAGCCCTTCCCGTCGCCGGCAATCCGCTGCACCGACTGATCGCCGAGGTGATCGACCGCGACGGTCCGATCAGCATCGAGCGTTACTGGGACCTCGCGCTGTTTCATCCCGATCACGGCTATTACACCAGCCGCGATCCCTTCGGCGCACGCGGTGACTTCATCACGGCACCCGAGATCAGCCAGATGTTCGGCGAACTCGTCGCCGCCTGGCTGGTCGCCGCCTGGCGCGCGCAGGGCGCCCCCGCGCCGTTCGTGCTGGCGGAGATCGGCCCGGGCCGTGGCACGCTCATGGCCGACATCATCAGGACGGCGAAGCGCCTCGACCGCTCCTTCCTTGCCGCGGCACGGGTGACGCTGGTCGAGACCAGCGAACGACTCGCCCGGATCCAGGCCGAACGGCTGGCGCCCTTCGACCTGCCGATCCGCCACCGCAGGCGCCTCGCCGACATCGAGCCCGGCCCGCTCTTTCTCGTCGCCAACGAACTCTTCGACGCCCTTGCCATCCGCCAGTACGTCTTCGCCCCGGACGGTTGGCGAGAAAAGCGGGTGGGCAAGACGCCGGACGGCCGGCTTGCTTTCGGAACCATGCCCGTGCCGCAGGGCGCCCTCGGGATGACCGACGGACTGCCACCGCCGCAATCGGGCGACATCATCGAACTCTCCCCGCAGCGCACCGCCCTCGCCGCCGCCCTCGGCCAGCGTCTTGCCGCCTCCGGCGGCCTGGCACTTCTCTTCGACTACGGTCATGCCCGCAGCGCTTACGGCGACACGCTGCAGGCGCTGCGGGCGCATGGCTTCGTCGATCCGCTGGCCGATCCCGGCACTGCGGACATCACCAGCCATGTCGATTTTGCTGCTCTCGGCCGCGAATTCGGACGCTCCGGGCTCGCCGTGTCACCGCTCATGGACCAGGGAGAATTCCTGCTGCGCCTCGGCCTTGCCGAGCGCGCCGGGATGCTCGGCCGAGCCGGGAACGACGAGGGAAAAGCGGCGATTGCTGCGGCAGCGCATCGGCTCGCGGGCACTGGACAGGCCGGAATGGGTCGTCTTTTCAAGGTGTTGGCAGCATCTTCCACGCCGCTGCGGCTGCCGCCTTTTGACACCGAGATCGCCGATTGACTTCGCCTTGCGGGTCCACCAACATCCCGCGCAATGTCAAATCACCAGCCTGACCCCGCCTCGCCGCTACCGGCTTCAGGCGTCCTGAGAGCCCCGAGCCTTGGCGACGCTCCCGGCGTCCGCCATGCTTTCTTCACGCGCTGGGGCGGAGTGTCGACCGGCCTCTATGCCGGCCTGAACATGGGCATCGGCTCAAGCGACGATCCCTCAGCCGTCCGCGAAAACCGGCGAAAGGCGGCCGACTTCCTCGGACTGCCGGACGCAGACATCACGACGCCCTGGCAGATCCACTCGGCCGAGGCGGTGATCGTCACGGAGCCGATCACAGCCGACCGTCCCCGGGCCGACGGCGTCGTGACGAAGACGCCGGGCCTTGCCATCGGCGTCGTCACCGCCGACTGCGGGCCGATCCTCTTTGCCGACAGCAAGGCCGGCGTGGTCGGCGCCGCTCATGCGGGCTGGCGGGGAGCGGCTGGCGGCGTCATCGAGGCGACGATCGCCCGGATGGAGGAATGCGGCGCGCGGCGCGAGAACATCGTCGCGGTTCTCGGCCCGACGATCACGCAGGCGAATTACGAGGTCGGGACCGGGATGCGCGCCGAGGTGCTCGACGGAACGCCCGATGCCGCGCGATTCTTCGTGCCGGGCATCGCCGACGACAAGGCGCAGTTCGACCTGCCGGGCTTCATTCTCGCCCGCCTCGCCAGGGCCGGCGTTGCCGGCAGCTTCATCGGCCGCTGCACCTATGCAGAGGAAGACCTCTTCTTTTCCTTCCGACGGGCGACACATCGTGGCGAAGCCGACTACGGCCGGCAGCTCGCGGCGATCGCCATCGACCGATAGGATCTTCCATGTTGCATTTCTCAAGCGACGAGTTCTCCACCCGCCGCGATCGGCTTCTGGCGGAGATGGCCGAACGCAAGCTCGACGCCGTCCTGCTGTTTGCGCAGGACTCGATGTACTGGCTGACCGGATACGACACGTTCGGCTTCTGCTTCTTCCAGTGCCTTGCCGTCAAAGCCGACGGCGAAATGCGCCTCCTGACGCGCTCGGCCGACCTTCGGCAGGCGCGCCAGACCTCGATCCTCGAGTCGATCACCGTCTGGCGCGATCGCGGCGCCGCCGACCCGACCATCGACCTGCGCGACATGCTGGACAACATGGGGCTTCTCGGATCCAAGCTCGGTGTCGAATGGGCGACGCACGGCCTGACGGCCGCCAATGGCCGCCTTGTCGAAGGCAAGCTCGGCTCCTTCGCCGCGCTGAAGGACGTGTCCGACCTCGTTCCGGCACTGCGCCTGGTCAAGAGCCCGGCCGAGATCGCCTATGTCCGCGAAGCCGCCCGCCTTGCCGACAAGGCCTATGAGGACATGCTGCCGCTGGTTGCGCCGGGTGCCAGCGAAGCGGACCTCCTCCACGCGCTGCAGGGTTCGGTGCTGAAGGCCGGCGGCGACTATCCCGCCAATCCCTTCATCATCGGCTCGGGCGCCGACGCCCTGCTCTGCCGCTACAAGTCGGGTCGCCGCACGCTTGACGCCGACGACCAGCTGACGCTGGAATGGGCCGGCGTGTCGGCGCAGTACCACGCAGCGCTGATGCGCACCGTCATCATCGGCACGCCGACGCAGCGGCACCGCGAACTTTTCGAGGCCGCTCGCGAGGCCCTTGCCGCGGTCGAACTGGCGATGCGCCCGGGCAAGACCTTCGGCGACGTCTTCGACGCGCATGCCGGGGTGATGGAAACGCATGAGCTCGTTCGCCACCGTCTCAGCGCCTGCGGCTATTCGCTCGGTGCGCGCTATGCCCCTTCGTGGATGGAGCCGCAGATGTTCGTCTCCGGCAATGCCGAGCCCATTCTTCCCGGCATGACGCTGTTCGCCCACATGATCATCATGGATTCCGACAGCGGCACGGCGATGACCCTTGGCCGTACCTATCTCACGACGGAGGATGCGCCGGAATCGCTGTCGCGCCTGCCGCTCGACCTCACGGTGGTGGGCTGATGTCCGCGCGCTCGCTCCGGAAGCCTCGCCGGATAACCGGCGCCGTCTTCGGATCCCTTCTGCTGGCGGGCTGCAGCGCCTCGGGCAATCCCGATTTCGGCTTGACGCCGCCCGGCTCGATCGGGGGTGCCCCTGGACAGAGCACGTTGCAGCCGGCACCGCCCATTTCGCAATCGGCACCGCCGGAAGAGAGCGCTGCGACGACCACGATGGGCGCGGTGCAGTTCCTGCCGCTTGTCGGCGCGCCGCCCGAGACGGTGGCAGCCCTGTCGCAGGCGCTGGCCGAGAGCGCGGCGCGCAGCGGCGTTACCATCCTGCCCTCCAGCGACGCGGCCCCGCCATTGCGTCTGAAAGGCTATCTCTCGGCGATGTCGGAAGGGTCCGGGACCGTCGTCATCTATGTCTGGGACATCGTCGATCCCGCCGGCATGCGGGTCAGCCGCATCCAGGGACAGGAACGCATTGACGCCGCGGGCGGCGATCCCTGGTCTGTCGTCGGCAAGGAAGCCCTTGCCCGGATCGCCGAAACGACCTTCCGTGAACTGCGCCAGCAGGGCGCCGCCCGTGGCTGAGGGATGCGACCCGTTTACCGCAATGCACACTAATCGGCAGTTTCGCTGCCTTGCTGGCCAAGTCCGGTTTGACTCCTGACCCTATGTTGCTAATCACCGCCTGCAGGAACGCATCGATTTTGGCGCCATGACGCTTGGGTCCGGTGACTATCGCCGGGGCCAGGCATCGGAATTGTGACAGGCAAGCAACGATGAAACTCTTTGTCGGCAATTCCAATCGTCAACTTGCGGAAGCCATTGGAAAATATCTTGAACTCCCGCTTGGACTAGCCTCGGTCAGGCGCTTCGCCGACCAGGAGGTCTTTGTCGAGATCCAGGAAAACGTGCGCGGCGAGGACTGCTTCGTCATCCAGTCGACCTCCTACCCCGCCAACGATCACCTGATGGAACTCCTCATCATGATCGACGCGTTGCGGAGGGCCTCGGCCAAGCGCATCACCGCCGTGCTCCCCTATTTCGGCTATGCCAGACAGGATCGGAAGGCCGGTGGCCGTACGCCGATTTCGGCCAAGCTCGTCGCCAACCTGATCACGGAAGCGGGCGCCGACAGGGTCATGACCCTCGACCTGCATGCCGGCCAGATCCAGGGCTTCTTCGACATCCCGACCGACAACCTCTTCGCCATCCCGCTGATGTCGCGCGACATCAAGGAACATCAAGACCTGTCCAACACCGTCGTCGTCTCGCCCGACGTCGGCGGCGTCGTCCGCGCCCGCTCGCTGGCCAAGCGCATCGATGCGCAACTCGCCATCGTCGACAAGCGGCGCGAGCGGCCGGGCGAATCGGAGGTGATGAACGTCATCGGCGATGTCGCCGGCCGTGACTGCATCCTCATCGACGACATCATCGACTCCGGTGGCACGCTCTGCAACGCGGCCGAGGCGTTGCTCAGGATCGGCGCCAAGAGCGTGAAGGCCTACATCACGCACGGCGTCCTCTCCGGCGGCGCGGTTGCCCGCATTGGCGCCTCGATGCTGGAAGAGCTCGTCATCACCGATTCGATCCAGCCGACGGCCGCCATCCGCAACGCGCCGAATATCCGCGTGGTCACGACGGCCAATCTTCTTGGCGAGGCGATCGCCCGCACCACCACCGAGCAATCGGTCTCCAGCCTGTTCGACTGAGCCGCAACAAGCACGCGGCCGAGACCGCAGCGCGCTTGACGCCGGGCGCCGCGGTCGGCTTGCATTGCGCATTCGGGCTGTGCCCGTGATCGCGGAGCCCCGATGACCGTCGTTGCAGCCTATGTCTATTCCGAGGGAAGACGCACGCGGCCGGTGTCGCTGGACGATGCCGGCGATCTCGCCCTGGCCCCCGGTGAATTCGTCTGGATCGGCATCGTCGACCCTGACGACGCGGAACTGGAAAAGCTCCAGCGCCACTTCAATCTCCACCCGATCGCGGTGCGCAATGCGCACAAGCCTTATGTGCTGCCGAAGATCGAAATCTACGACGAGGAGATCTTCGTCGTCGCCCGCACCGCGCAGCTGGTCGGCGAGGAAATCGCCTACGGCAAGACAGCGATTCTCGTCGGCAACAACCACATCATCACCATGCGCACGGGCTCGCAGCGCCAGCACACCGACCTGCGTGCCCAGCTCGAGGCGTCGCCGCATCTTCTCAAGCACGGGGTCGACTATGTCCTGCATGGCGTGCTCGACTTCATCGTCGACGGCTACGGGCCGATCGTCGAGGCGATCGAGGACCGCATCGCGGACATGGAGCGGCGCGCGCTCGACACCTTTCTCAGCCGCGCCGAGATCAGCCGCATCTTCGGCATGCGCCGCGAATTGATCCGCTTCCGTCGCATCATGGGGCCGACCGAGGAGGTCCTGAGCCGCCTCAGCCACCTCGAGGTCGACTGCATCGACGCTCAGATCCAGCCCTATTTCCGCGACGTCACGAACCGTGTTCGCCGCATCGCCAGCATGATCGAAGGCCTGCGCGAAATCCTGTCCTCGGTGCTCGAGGCCTCGAGCCTCCTCGAACAGCAGCGCCAGGGCACGATCACCCGCCAGCTCGCCGCCTGGGCCGCGATCCTCGCCGTCCCCACCGCCATTGCCGGCATCTACGGCATGAACTTCCAGTACATGCCCGAGCTCGGCTGGAAATATGGCTACCACCTCACCGTCGCCGTCATCCTCTCGGCCGCCGGCTTCCTCTACTGGCGTTTCAGGCGCTCGGGCTGGCTGTAGGCCGCCGCCGTGCCGGTTCGGCCTCGTCTTGCGAATTCGACCCCCTCACGCTATAGAGCCCTCGTCCGCGCGGACACCCTTGGAGGCAGCGCGGAGTTGAGCGGCCGCATGGCCGCTTTTCGTCGTTTCGGTCCGGTTGCCGGATACCGTTGCGATAACCTCTGAACGAACAAAGGAAATAGCCATGAGCGAGACCTTCACGGTCAAGGCCGAGGCGCGCGAGCAGGTCGGCAAGGGGGCCGCCAGACATCTTCGCCGCAACAAGATGGTACCGGCCGTCATCTACGGCGACAAGCAGCCTCCGCTGTCGATCGCCATCCCCTACAAGGAAACCTTCCTGAAGCTCCACGCCGGTGGCTTCAAGACGACGATCATGACGATCGACGTCGGTGGCAAGCAGATCCGCGTCCTCCCCAAGGACTACCAGCTCGACCCGGTCAAGGACTTCCTGATCCATGTCGACTTCCTGCGGGTCTCCAGCCGCACCGTCGTCGCGGTCGAGATTCCCGTGCATTTCGAGAACGAGGAAGCGGCCCCCGGCATCAAGGTGCAGGGCGGCATGCTAAACATCGCGCATCACAGCGTCGCAGTGCATTGCCCGGCCGAGAGCATTCCGGAAGCCTTCACGGTCGACCTGACCGGCATGGAGATCGGCGCGGCGATCCACGCTTCCGACCTGAAGCTGCCGAAGGGCGTGACCCTCGACGACGAGCACGACTTCGTCGTGGCGACCATCGTCCCGCCGATGGCTGAAGAGCTCGACGAGATCGAGGAAGCGCCGGAGACGGAAGTCACCGCTCAGGGCGACGAGACCGCAGAGTCCGACGAGAAGTAATTCTCGAAAACTCGCGACAGGACAAAGGAGGCCGGGCGCATGCTGCTCATCGCAGGATTGGGCAATCCCGGCCCCCAATATGCTGGCAACAGGCACAATATCGGCTTCATGGCCGTCGACGCGATCCACCGAGATCCGTCCTTTCGCCCCTGGACGAAGAAGTTCAAGGGCGAGATTTCGGAAGGCCAGATCGGGACCGAGAAGGTCCTCCTCCTGAAGCCTCTCACCTTCATGAACGATTCCGGCGCCTCGGTCGCCGATGCGGCCCGCTTCTACAAGCTGGAGCCCGGCCAGGTCGTCGTCCTCCACGACGAACTCGACCTCGCGCCCGGCAAGATCCGGGTGAAGACCGGGGGCGGCAATGGCGGCCACAACGGCCTGCGCTCGATCGACGCCCATCTCGGCAAGGACTATCGCCGCGTGCGCCTCGGCATCGGCCATCCCGGCTCGAAGGAGCGTGTGCACGGGCATGTCCTCTCCGATTTCCACAAGGTCGACCGCGAATGGCTGGAGCCATTGCTCGAGGCGATCGCGGGCAACATCGGCATGCTGGTCGACGGCGACGACGCGCGCTTCATGAACCGCCTTGCCATGGCGCTCTCCTCCGACGAGCCGCCTTCCGCCAAGGGCTCGTCCGGCGGCGCGGCGATGCGCGAGGGCAACAAGGGTGAGACCCCGAAGGGCGTGAGCCATGTCCGGCAGGCGCGGCCGGAACCGGCGAAGGCCGAGCCGGCCGGCGTGATGGCGGACATGCTGAAGCGGCTGTTCGGAAAGGGCTGAGAGGCAGCGCAACCGTCACAGGCGCGGTTCTGCCACCCCCGCCTGTCGGTGTGCCATCAGCGGGCGTTCACGACCCATCGTTTCTCCTCGGTCGGGCAGCACCGGGGATCGTTCGGACCCTGGACGCTGGTGGTCACCTCGATGCGGCCCCGCGAGAACCGGGCGTCGCGCGGCGTGACGCCGAAGATTTCGACCGTGCCGTCCGACTCGAACTGACGCCGCGCGGTCTGGCGAAGTTTATGGACCTCGAGGAAGACCCCGTTGCCTCCGGGAGGGCTGAAATAGAGGAAAGCGAGGCCGTCATTTCTCCCGTCGCCGGAATAGTCGCCGTAGAGGATGCAGGCACCCTCGTTGTTTCCGTCGATCTTGGCATAAAGCCTGGAGATCGCCTTGGCGGCATTGCCCGTCGGCGTTTCGCATTCGTCCGCAAGGGCAGAAACGGGGCTGAGCAAGAACAGAAATATCCCCGCTCCAAGGAAGGGCATTCGCATGGCAGCACCTCTCTTCCTGCCAGGATTGTCGTTCCATTCAACCACAGCTCGAAGGCGAGGGCGAGATCGCCATTGACCCTCCGGGCCCGAAGCTCCAAACAGCGACGAACATAGTTTTGCGGCGCCCAGGCGCCGTCTCACGGACCTAAAGGAAGCGAGACCCATGGGTTTCAGATGCGGTATCGTCGGCCTGCCGAATGTCGGCAAGTCGACCCTCTTCAACGCGCTCACCAAGACGGCGGCGGCACAGGCGGCCAATTATCCGTTCTGCACCATCGAGCCGAACACCGGCGATGTCGGCGTGCCCGATCCGCGCATGGCCGTGATCGCCAAGATCGGCAAGTCGGCGCAGATCGTGCCGACGCGCATCACCTTCGTCGACATCGCCGGCCTGGTGCGCGGCGCCTCGAAGGGTGAAGGTCTCGGCAACCAGTTCCTCGCCAACATCCGCGAAGTCGACGCGATCGTCCACGTCCTGCGCTGCTTCGTCGACGACGACATCACGCATGTCGAGGGCAAGATCGACCCGGTGGCGGACGCCGACACGGTCGAGACCGAGCTGATGCTCTCCGACCTCGAAAGCCTCGAGCGCCGCATCGTCGGCATCCGCAAGCGCGCCTCGACGAAGGACAAGGAGTCGCTGGCCATGTTGCCGGTGATGGAAGCGGCGCTGGCAAAGCTCACCGCCGGCGAGCCCGTGCGCGTACTGCTGAAGGGCATGGCGCCGGACGAACTGGCGATCCTGCAGGGCCTCAACCTCCTGACGTCGAAGCCCGTGCTCTATGTCTGCAACGTCGCCGAAAGCGACGCCTCGACGGGCAACGCCTACTCCGAGGCCGTGGCCGAGATGGCCAAGCGCCAAGGCGCCGGCTCGGTGATCATCTCGGCCGCCATCGAAGCGGAGATCGCCCAGCTGCCGGAAGCCGACGTGCCGGAATATATGGAGGCCGTCGGCCTCACCGAACCCGGCCTCGACCGCCTGATCCGTGCCGGCTACGATCTCCTCGACCTCATCACCTACTTCACCGTCGGTCCGAAGGAGACGCGGGCCTGGACGATCGACAAGGGCACCAAGGCACCTCAGGCTGCCGGCGTCATCCATACCGACTTCGAGAAGGGCTTCATCCGCGCCCAGACCATCGCCTACAACGACTTTGTCTCCCTCGGCGGCGAAGTCGCGGCGAAGGAAGCCGGCAAGGCACGCGACGAAGGCAAGGAATACGTCGTCCAGGACGGCGACATCCTGATGTTCAAGTTCAACAACTGAGTCCCGCACGGCGCTGACGGGCATTCTTCTCCCCGCCGGGGAGAAGTGGCCGGCAGGCCGAAGAGGGGAAAGCCGGTGGGAGATTGATCGCCGGCGGCAGGACTGACAGCGTGCCCCCGCTGCCGCGACCTTCTCCCCGGCGGGGAGAAGAAGCAGCTCGACCGTCGTGTTCTCTTCAGTGCGCAGACGATCGCACCGGGTGCCGCGAGCGGTCCTGCCCCTGGTGTCAGGCCTCTGGCCATCAGGCCCTTGGCCGTCACGCCTCGACCACGACCTCGGCAGAGTGCCCGACCTCAAAATTCACCGAGTTAGCGATGAAGCAAAGGGAATGCGCCTCCCCGTGCAACGCCAATGCTTGGTCGGCATCCGCTCCTGCGGCGAGCGTCACCCGCGGCCGCAACGTGACACCGACGAAGCGACCACCGCCATCGCTGCCCTCCACCTTTCGCCCTCAGCCTTGTCCTCATACGCCGTGACAACGATCCCGTCGCGGGCGCACAGATGCAGATACCAGAGCTGATGACAGGCGGAGAGCGAGGCGAGCAGCAGCTCTTCCGGGTTCCAGCGGTCGGGGTCGCCGCGGAAGGCCGGATCGGAAGAGCCTGGAATGACCGGTTTGCCTGCCGCCGCGATCTCATGCGCGCGGCCATAGGCGGTATAGCTGCTGGTGCCGGAACCGCGATTGCCGGTCCAGCGAACATGCGAGGCATAGCGGTGGATCTTGTAACTCATGGCATCCTCCTTCGACTCGGCGCAATGCCGGCCCCACCAACCCTCTAACGGCGATATATAAAGGGACAAGAACCGTTGGAGGATGGCATGCAGAGCTTCGAGGATTTTCCGGTCGGCGCGACCCGCGCGCTCGGCCCCTACCCGGTCGACCATCACGCGGTGATCGCCTTTGCCCGGGAGTTCGACCCGCAGCCGATGCATCTCGACGCCGCGGCGGGCGAGGCGGGCATGCTGGGCGGTCTGTCGGCCTCGGGCTGGCACACCTGCGCGATGATGATGCGGATGATGGCGGACGCCTTCCTGCTCGACTCGACCTCACAGGGCTCGCCCGGTGTCGACTACGTCAAGTGGAAGCGACCGGTACGGCCGGGCGATGTGCTGTCGGGGACGATGACCGTGCGCACGGCCCGCCTGTCCGCCAGCCGGCCGACCCTCGGCATCGCGCAGCTTCACAACGACATCGTCAACCAGCACGGCGAGAGCGTGCTGGAGACCGAGTACACGCTGCTTCTCCTCACCCGCGAAGGAGCTTCCGCATGACTCTCTGGGACGCCATCGAGATCGGCGAGGTCGCAGACCTCGGCGAGCATCACTTCACCGAAGAGGAGATCGTGCGCTTCGCCGAGAAGTTCGACCCGCAGCCGTTCCACCTCAATGCGGAAAAGGCCAAGGCGAGTGTCCTTGGCGGGCTCTGCGCCTCGGGGTGGCACACCGCCGCTGTCTGCATGCGGCTGAACGTCGACCACCAGACCAGCCGGATCGCCGCCTGGATGACGGCTGGCAACCCCGCCCCGCGGATCGGCCCCTCCCCCGGCGTGACCAATCTCAGATGGCCAAGGCCGGTCTTTGCCGGCGACAGCGTCAGCTTCCGCCAGACGGTGACGGGCAAACGCCTGTCGGCCAGCCGCCCCGGCTGGGGCGTGGTCGAATTTTCGACGCTCGGGCTGAACCGGGCGGACACGCCGGTCTTCTCCTTCGCCGCCGCAGCTTTCATCGGGACCGACTGACGCGTCCGATGCCTCTTCCCCAGGGGCTGCCTTCTCCGGTCGATCGCGGCGCATGGTCTTGCGGCCGACAGAGAGGGACCGCGGGACCCAGCGTTGATGCCCGTCGCCTGCGTCAATGGCCGGAAAAGCTGACCAGCGTGCGCACTTCGACGCCCAGCGCCTCGAGCCGCTTGCGGCCGCCGAGATCGGGCAGGTCGATGACGAAGCATGCGGCAACGATCTCGGCGCCGAGCTGGCGCAACAGCGTCACCGCCGCTTCCGCGGTTCCACCGGTGGCGATGAGGTCGTCCGTGAGAAGCACCCGCTCGCCCGGCTCGACCGAATCGCGGTGCATCTCCATCTCGTCGAGACCGTACTCCAGCGAATAGGCGACGCGGACGGTCGCATGCGGCAGCTTGCCGGCCTTGCGGACCGGCACGAAGCCCGCGCCGAGCTGATGTGCCATGGCGCCGCCGAGGATGAAGCCACGC
Source organism: Aureimonas sp. SA4125 (assembly GCF_019973775.1). NCBI lineage: Bacteria > Pseudomonadati > Pseudomonadota > Alphaproteobacteria > Hyphomicrobiales > Aurantimonadaceae > Aureimonas > Aureimonas sp. SA4125. Next base: position 3,546,523 of record NZ_AP025032.1, read on the forward strand.
GCCTCGATGCCGGCGACCTTGGCGATGCCCGCGCCCGCCAGCGGCGCGACCAAGCGATCGACGCAGTCCCGGAAGGCTCCGGGATCGGCAAGCAGCGTGGTGATGTCGCGGAACTGGATACCGGGCTTGGGATAATCCGCGATGGTGCGGATGTGCGCGGCAAGAGCGAAGGGGTCGGACATGGCGAGTTTTCCTGGACATGAAAAAGGGGCCGACAGGGCCCCTTTCTCGTCAGTTTCGAAGGATTGCGATCAATGCGGCGTATTAGCCCAGACACGGCGCTTGATGACGTAGGTCAGCGAAGCCAGGACGATCAGGAACACCAGAACGACCAGGCCCGTCTGCTTGCGCGTCACGAGATGCGGCTCGGCCGCCCACATCATAAAGGCCGAGACGTCGCGCGAATACTGATCGACCGTCTGCGGTGCGCCGTCGTCGTAAGTGACCACATCGTCCGACAGCGGCGGCGGCATGGCCAGCGCCGGGCCGGCGATGAAGGCGGGGTTGTAGTAAGTGCCGTCCTGGACGGTGATGCCCTCCGGTGCCTCGTCCTCGTAGCTGGTGAGAAGAGCGTGGACGTAGTCCGGCCCGCCCTCGGCATACTGGATCCAGGGCAGCACGTCGAAGACGAACTGCGGGAAGCCGCGCTCGACCGCGCGAGCCTTGGCCATCAGCGACAGATCCGGCGGCGCAGCACCGTTGTTGGCGGCAGCGGCTGCCTCGTGGTTGGGATAGGGCGAGGGGAAATAGTCGGATCCGACGCCCGGCCGCTCGACCATCTCGCCATCGGCGTTCGGGTTCGGGTCCTGAACGGTGTACTCGGCGGCGAATGCCTTCACCTGCTCCTCGTTGTAGCCGAGCGAGGACAGATTGCGAAACGCGACGAGGCTGAGCCCGTGGCAGGCCGCGCAGACTTCCTTGTAGACCTTCAGGCCGCGCTGCAGCTGGCCGATGTCCCAGTGCCCGCCCATGCCGGCAAAGGTCCAGTCCATTTCCTCGGGCTTCTTCAGCGGGTAGTGCGGCGTCGCATGCTCGCCGCCGGCCTCCTCATGCTGGTCGCCGGTCGTCCCCAGACCGGTCCCGCTGTCAGGCGCTGCACCTGGCGCGGAGCCCTCGCCGGCCTGCGGCGTCTCGGTGCTGGGCTGCGGCGCGGCTGTCGTCGAGTCGGCCGGAACCGCCTCCTGTGCATGGGCGACCGGCGCGAAATAGACGCCGGCAGCCAGCACGGCGGTCAGAAGCTTGATCATCGTGGTCTTTCCTGACGTCACCGTTCAGCCCTTCTTCTCGGGCGATGCCGCAGCACCGGCCGGCAGCGCCGTCGCGCCATGCTTGGCGAGCACGGCTTCGGTGATCGACGCCGGCAACTTCTTCGGGGTCTCGATGAGGCCGAGGAGCGGCAGCAGCAGCAGGAAGTGAGCGAAGTAATAGATCGTGCCGATGAGCGCGAGGATCGGATAGATCCCCTCTGCCGGACGCGAGCCGAGCCAGCCCAGGATGATCGCGTTGACCACGAAGATCCAGAAGAAGATGCGGTACATCGGACGGTAGGAAGTCGACCGCACGCGGCTGGTATCGAGCCATGGCACGAAGAACAGCACGATGATCGACCCGAACATCACGAGCACGCCGCCGAGCTTGGAATCGATCGGACCGATGTTGAAGGTGATCGCGCGAAGCATGGCGTAGAACGGCAGGAAGTACCATTCCGGCACGATGTGCGCCGGCGTCTTCAGCGAGTTCGCCTCGATGTAGTTGTCGGGGTGACCCATGTAGTTGGGAAGATAGAAGACGAAGTAGACGAAGATGGCGAGGAACACCAACATGGCGAACCCGTCCTTGATCGTCGCATGCGGCGTGAACGGCACGGTGTCCTGCGAGGTCTTCACCTCGACGCCGGTCGGGTTGGTCTGGCCGGAAACATGCAGCGCCCAGACGTGCAGGATCACCACGCCGAAGATCATGAACGGCAGGAGATAGTGCAGCGAGAAGAAGCGGTTCAGGGTCGCATTGTCGACGGCGAAGCCGCCGAGGAGCAGCTGCTGGATCGGCTCGCCGATGCCGGGGAAGGCGGTGAAGAAGCCGGTGATGACGGTCGCACCCCAGAAGCTCATCTGACCCCAGGGCAGGACGTAGCCCATGAAGGCGGTCGCCATCATCAGGAGGAAGATGATGACGCCGAGGATCCACAGCACCTCGCGCGGCTCCTTGTAGGAACCGTAGTACAGGCCGCGGAAGATGTGGATGTAGACGGCGATGAAGAAGAAGGAGGCGCCGTTGGCATGCATGTAGCGCAGCATCCAGCCCCAGTTCACGTCACGCACGATGTGCTCGACGGAAGCGAAGGCGAGGCTTGCATTGGCGGCGTAGTGCATCGCCAGGACGACGCCCGTCAGGATCTGCAGCACCAGGAACAGGCCGAGAATGCCGCCGAAAGTGTAGGCATAGTTCAGATTGCGCGGCACCGGATAGGCGACGAAGGAGTCGTAGACCATGCGCGGCAACGGCAGGCGGGCGTCGAGCCAGCGCATGAAGCCGTTTTCGGGCACGTAGGAGGATTGGCCACTCATTGAAACACGTTGCTCCTTGGTCAGCCGATCCGCACGGTCGTGTCGGATGTGAATTCGAAAGGCGGGATCTCCATGTTGGTTGGAGCAGGTCCCTGACGGATACGTCCGGCCGTATCGTAGTGCGAGCCGTGGCAGGGGCAGAACCAGCCGTCATAGTCGCCGGACTGACCAAGCGGGATGCAGCCGAGATGGGTGCAGACGCCGACCATCACGAGCCAGGCTTCCTTGCCGACCGCGGCGCGGTTGGCGTCGGTCGCGGCGGCATCGCCAGCCAGATTCGCGTTGCGGGCCAGGGGATCCTTGAGGTCGACGAGCTGGACGCTCTTGCCCTCTTCCATCTCCTTGGCCGTGCGCTGGCGGATGAACACCGGCTTGCCGCGCCACTTGGCGGTGATGGACTGGCCTTCGGCGACCTGGGTGACGTCAACCTCGATCGAGGACAGCGCCAGCGTGCCGGCATCCGGATTCATCTGGTCGATAAACGGCCATACTGCCAAGCCGGCGCCGACGGCGGCAACCGCGCCTGTGGCGATATAGAGGAAGTCCCGCCGGGTCGGCTCGGCTGTATCGTTGACGCTCACGGACAGGCGCTCCTTGCACTGGATATCGACAGAGGGCCGCGTTTCCCCCTGCTGCTTTCTTGCGGAATCTCTTCCGCGCGACAAGAGGCGAGCGGGCGCAAATCGCCAGCGGCCACGTTCCACCCCTTGAATTGGAGCGGTTCTAGGCACGTGGCCGGAAATTGTCCAGCCGCCTGTGGCCTCAGGGTCAACGTGTCGCTGTCAGGAAGCCACAATGGGAGGCGGTCCGCGCAACATCTCCACAGTGATTCGCGCGATCAGGCGTCGTTCTGCTCGCGCATGCCGTGGTGCTGTTCCGTTTCCACCCGCCACAGGGTTATTCGGCAGCCTCGCTATCGATGAAGCCGCCGGACTGCCGGGCCCAGAGCTGCGCGTAGAGCCCGCCGCGGTGTATGAGTTCGGCGTGGCTCCCCTCCTCGACGATATGCCCCGCATCGATGACGATCAGCCGGTCGAGCGCGGCGATGGTCGACAGTCGGTGGGCGATCGCGATCACCGTCTTCCCCTGCATCATCGCCGAGAGATTTTCCTGGATCGCCGCCTCGACCTCGGAATCAAGCGCCGAGGTGGCCTCGTCGAGGACCAGGATCGGCGCATTCTTGAGAAGCACCCGCGCGATGGCGATTCGTTGGCGCTGGCCGCCGGAAAGCTTGATGCCGCGCTCGCCGACATGCGCGTCGTAGCCGGAACGCCCGGCAGGATCGCGCAAGCCGGGGATGAAGCCTTCGGCATTGGCGCGCTCGGCCGCCAGGATCACCTCGTCCTCGCCTGCGTCCGGCCGGCCGAAGGCGATGTTGTCGCGGATGGAGCGGTGCAGCAGCGAGGTGTCCTGCGTCACGACGCCGATCTCACCGCGCAACGAGGCCTGGGTCACATCGGCGATGTCGACGCCGTCGATGAGGATGCGTCCGCCCTCGAGGTCGTAGAGGCGCAACAGGAGGTTGACGAGCGTCGTCTTGCCCGCCCCGGAACGGCCGACGAGGCCGACCTTCTCGCCTGGCCGGATCGTCAGTGACAGCCCGTCGATAACGCCGGCGCCCTTGCCGTAGTGGAAGACGATGTTGTCGAATCTGATTTCGCCTCGGGGGACGTTCAGGTCGGTGGCATCGGGGCGATCGAGCAGCGTCGGCAGCACGGTGACGGTCGCGACCGCATCCTGGATGGTGCCGTAGTTGCGAACGAGGCCGTTGATGTTGAACATCATCCAGCCCGACATCTGGTTAAGGCGCAGCACGAGTCCGAGCGCCGTCGCGACGCCGCCGGTGGAGACGCTGCCAGCCTGCCAGCCGATCACCGCCAGGATGCCGACCGCCGTCATCATGACGCCGTTCAGCACGGCGACGGCGGTGCGCACAGAAGTCAGCGCGCGCGTCAGCTGCCGCACCTTGCCGACGTAGGAGGCGAACCCGTCCCTGACGAACTCGTCGACCTTGCGCGAGGGGTCGAAGAGCTTGACCGACAGGATGTTGGTGAAACTGTCGACCACCCGGCCCGAGACGACCGAGCGTGCGTCGGCCGTCGCCCGGCCATAGATCCGGATCTTCGGCAGGAGAACCCTCACGATCCAGACATAGCCGACCGACCAGACGAGGAGGACCGCCGCCATCTTCCAGTCGAGCGCGCCGAGAATGGTCACGGCAAGCAGGATGAAGGTGATGAAGGACCAGAAGGTCTGCAGCGTGGTGACGATGAAGTCGCCCGTCGCCTCGCCGACCTGCTGCACCTTCTGCGCGATCCGGCCGGCAAAATCGTTCTGGAAGAAGGTGTAGGGCTGCTCCATCAGGCGCCGATAGGCCTGCCAACGCACGCGGTTGTAGAAGGAGGGCGAGATCACCTGCTCTTCCAGAACCGAGGCGGCAAACAGCACGACCGTGCGTCCGACAAGCGTGAGAAGCGCGAGGCCGAGCAGCAGCCAGAAATGGTTGGCCATCAGCGTCGCCGGGGTGGACTGCTCCAGCGCGTCGATGATCATGCCGACGCCAGTGAAAAGAACCGCCTCGACGCCGCCGGTCAGCCCGCCGGTGACGAGAAGGCCGATCAGCGGCCATTTGGCCTGCTTGGCGAAATGCCAGATGAAGCGGTTGGCATCCCGGGGCAGCGGGTCGAGATAGCCGACCCGCCGGGTGCGCGCTTCTTCCGCGTCGTCGCTGTCGGCGAAAGGCGCGATGACGTTTTCGAAACGCTGCAGGAACCGGTCCATCATTCCGCCGCCCTCACCGTGCCGGGCGCCGGCGCGGCTGCCGTGTTCCCGCCGTCCGTATCGATCCCGTCGTCTTCGTCTGCATTGATGAAGCCGCCGACCTGGCGGCTCCAGAGCTGGGCATAAATCCCCCCGCGCGCGATGAGTTCGGCATGCGTGCCCTCTTCGGCGATGCGGCCGCGGTCGAGGACGATCAGCCGGTCGAGCGCAGCGATGGTCGACAGGCGATGGGCGACGGCGATGACGGTCTTGCCCTGCATCAAAGTGTAGAGATTCTCCGCGATCGCCGCCTCCACCTCCGAATCCAACGCCGATGTCGCCTCGTCGAGGAGCAGGATTGGCGCGTCCTTCAGCATCACGCGGGCGATGGCGATGCGCTGGCGCTGGCCTCCCGACAGCTTCACGCCGCGCTCGCCGACCTCGGCGTCGAGCCCGTGCCGCCCGTCGATGTCGGAGAGGTCGTCGATGAAGCCTGTCGACTGTGCCCGCTCGACCGCCCGTCGCACGTCCGCTTCGCTCGCATCGGGGCGTCCGTAGAGGATGTTCTCGCGGATGGATCGATGCAGCAGCGAGGTGTCCTGCGTCACCATGCCGATCTGGCCGCGCAGCGATTCCTGCGTGACGCGGGCGATGTCCTGCCCGTCGATGAGGATGCGTCCGGTGTGGACGTCGTAGAAGCGCAGGAGAAGGTTCAGGAGCGTCGTCTTGCCGGCGCCCGAGCGGCCGACGAGGCCGATCTTCTCGCCCGGCCGGATCGTCAGGGTCAGATTTTCGACCACGGCGCCGGCCTGTCGGTGAGGCTTTTCCGTGCCGTAGCCGAAACCGACATTCTCGAACCGAACCTCGCCGGTCGTCACCACGAGAGGCTTCGCGCCGGGTACATCGTTGAGGGTCACCGGCAGGGTGAAGGTGGCGATGCCGTCCCGGATCGTGCCGATGTTCTCGAACAGCGCCGAGACCTCCCACATGATCCATTGCGACATGCCGTTGAGCCGCAGCACGAGCCCGACGGCGACGGCGACGGCGCCAACCGAAACGAGATCGCCCTGCCAGAGCCAGATCCCCAGAGCACCCACGGCCACGAGCAGAGCCGAGTTGAGGAGGGTGAGACTGGTGTAGAAGCCGTTGATCAGGCGGGCCTGGCCGTAGACGGGCTGCAGGAAGGATGCCATCGACCGGCGCGAATGCTCGGCCTCACGCCGCGTATGCGCAAACAGCTTCACCGTGCCGATATTGGCATAGGCGTCGACGATCCTTCCGGTCATCTGCGCCCGCGAGTCTGCCTGGCGCTCGGCCACGATCATCAGGCGCGGAATGAAATGGCGCAGGAGGACGAAGTACAGCGCCAGCCAGCCCGCGAAGGGCAGAACGAGCCGCCAGTCGGCCGAGGCGACCAGGAAGACGATGCCGCCGAAATAGACGGCGACATACAGCATCACGTCGATCGACTTGGTGATGGTCTCGCGCAGCGCCAGCGCCGTCTGCATGAGCTTGGTGGATATCCGGCCGGCGAATTCGTCCTGAAAGAAGCCGAGCGACTGCTCGAGCAGCCAGTTGTGAATGCTCCAGCGAAAACGCATCGGAAAATTGCCGAAGATCGCCTGGAAGCCGATCAGCGCTTCGGCGAAGACGAGGCTCGGCAGCACGACGAGGATGACGACGACCATCGCCCCCAGCATCCAGCCCTGGTCCTGGAAGAAGGTCTCGCGCGAGCTTGCCGACAGCCAGTCGACGATCTGCCCGAGAAAGCCGAACAGCGACACTTCGACCAGCGAGACCAGCGCGTTCAGGACGGCCATCACCGCCAGTAGCGGCCAGATCGGCCGGGCGAAGTACCAGATGAAGCGCCAGAGCGTCTTGGGCGGGCTGCCGAGCCGCCCCTGCGGGAACGGATCGACCAACCGCTCGAAGTAGGAGAACATGCAATTCTTTCCTGGTCGGCCCGTCACGCCCCGGGGAGACGGACGGTTCGGCGCAACCTTGCGGGTTGACGGCCGGGCTATGTCTCAGCTTTGGGGCTGATATAGGTCTGCAGACCACTGCAGGCCATGGCGTCACCACCGCCGGTCTCCGCGCCTCCCGCTCCTCTAGCCCCGCGAAGCTGTCAGCCCATGCCGATGCGACCGACGATCGCCCTCTACCAGCCCGACATCGCCGGCAATACCGGAACGATCCTGCGGCTCGGCGCCTGCCTCGGTCTCGGCGTCGCCATCATCGAGCCGGCCGGCTTCGACATGTCGGACCGGGCACTGAAGCGCGCGGGCATGGACTATGTCGAGATGGCGAACCTCACCCGTCACCTCTCCTTCGCCGCCTTCGAGGCCTGGCGCGCCGCGACGGGTCGTCGCCTCGTCCTGTTCACCACCGCCGCGACGCAAGGCTACACGGACTTCGCCTATCGGCCGGACGACATCCTGCTCTTTGGCCGCGAAAGCGCCGGCGTGCCGCAGGCGGTGCACGACGTTGCCGACGCACGGGTGACGATCGCCATGATCGCCGGCGCCCGCTCGCTCAATCTTGCCGTCGCCGCCGGCATGGCGGCCGGCGAGGCGCTGCGCCAGCTCGAATGGCAGCCATCGGCCCCGGATTGATCCAGGAGAGGCTTTTCACCGGCTCGCAGACTGACATCAAACTGTCAGCGACCGGGTGCTAGGCCGGAGGAAGAGCGCGAATCGGCGCCATCTCACGACTTCCGCGAGGGTGCATGATGCGACGCCAGGCGACGGACATCGAGGCTGCATTCAGCGAGTTGGGCAGCGACCTTGGCAGCGCGCTTGCATCGCCCGGCCGCGAGCGCCGGCCCTCCACTCGGCTGAGGCAAGCCGTGCACAGGAGGGGCCTCTGGTCACGCGAGGGCTTTCTGGAGCGCGCCTTCACCACCATATTCAGCGGCCTCGTCTACCCCCAGATCTGGGAGGACCCGGTCGTCGATCTCGAGGCGCTGGAGCTCGGGCCGGACAAGCGGCTGATCACCATCGCCTCCGGCGGCTGCAACGTGATGAGCTACCTGACCGCCGACCCGAAGGAGATCATCGCCGTCGACCTCAATGCCCATCACGTGGCGCTGACCCGGCTGAAGCTTGCCGGCGCACGGCGTTTCCCGAACTACGCGACCTTCTTCCGCTTCTTCGGCCGCGCCGACGAGGCCGCCAATATCGGCGCCTACCGGACCTTCGTGCAGGCCGCCCTCGACCCCGAAACTGCCGCTTACTGGGACCGCCGCGATCTGGCGCGGCGACCGCGCGTCAGGCTGTTCACGCAGAACATCTACCGGCACGGCGTTCTCGGTCGCTTCATCAAGCTCAGCCATGTCGGCGCGCGCCTCGCCGGCGTGCCGCTGCAGCCCCTGACCGAGATGCGCGGCATCGCCGAGCAGCAGGCCTATTTCGACAAGGTGATCGCGCCCTTCTTCGATCGCCCGACGGTCAGATGGCTGACATCGCTGAAGGCCTCGCTCTTCGGCCTCGGCATTCCCCCGGCGCAGTATGAAGCGCTGGCCGGTGACGCCGTGATGGCCGACGTCCTGAAACAGCGGCTGGAAAAGCTGATCTGCGGCTTTCCGATGGACGAGAACTATTTCACCCATCAGGCGCTCGGCCGGGCCTATGCGCCGGGCGATGCGGGGCCGCTGCCGCTTTATCTGCAGAGCGCCCACTTTGCCGACATCGCCGCGCGGGCGCACCGGGTCTCGGTGATCCGGCAGTCCTTCACCGAGCGGCTGCAGGCGGAAGCGGACGGAAGCCTCGACGGCTACGTCCTTCTGGACGCGCAGGACTGGATGACCGACAGCCAGCTCAACGATCTCTGGCGCGAGATCACCCGCACCGCCCGGCCCGGCGCCCGCGTGATCTTCCGCACCGCCGGCGAGGCGACGATCCTGCCGGGCCGCGTCGAGGACGCCGTCCTTGCCCGGTGGGACTATCGGCGCGAACAGTCGGAAGACCTCTGCCGCCGCGACCGCTCGGCCATCTATGGCGGCTTCCATCTCTACGTCCGGCAGGCATGACCGCCGAGCCGCCCAGCATGCCGGCGAATCTCGGGCATCCCGGCCATTCCGGGCTGATGGACGCGGTCTACGGACGCCAGCGCCACATCTACGACGTCACGCGCAAGTTCTATCTGCTCGGCCGCGACCGGCTGATCGCCGACCTCGCGCCGTCCCCCGGCGACACCGTGCTCGAGATCGGCTGCGGCACCGGTCGCAACCTGATCCTCACCGCGCGGCGCTACCCGCAGGCCCGCCTCTTCGGCATCGACATCTCCGAGGCGATGCTGGAAACAGCCCGCGCCAACATCGCCAAAGCGGGTCTTGCCGGCCAGATCACGCTGGCGCGCGCCGACGCGACGGCGTTTTCGCCGGACGCCCTGTTCGGCCTGCCTGCCTTCGACCGCGTCTTCATTTCCTATGCCGTGTCGATGATCCCGGCCTGGCAGGCGGCGATCGCCGCCGCCGCCGGCGTCCTTGCTCCGGCAGGAAGTCTGCACATCGTCGATTTCGGCCAACAGGAGCGCCTGCCGCCCGTGGCCCGCCGCCTGCTGCAGGCCTGGCTCCGCCGCTTCCATGTCACCCCCCGCGCCGACCTGGCCGCCGTGCTCGGCGATCTGGCCGCGCGGCACCAAGGGCGGCTCGCCGAGCAGAGGCTCCATCGCGGCTATGCCTGGCTGTTTGCCCTGCGCCTCGGCTGAAGCAAGCGCTGCCCGCAACCATGGCGTATCGGGCGGGTACCGCGCCGGGAGCGCATCACCGCCACGATAAATATGTCACACATGCCTGGCAGCACGGCGACCCCTCCCGATTTCGCGCCGTTACTTGATCTCGCGCAAAGCCGAGGCGTCACGGAGCTGTGATCGGTGCCCCCAGGCACGAAGCCGGTTGCATTGCGAGGGAACATCACATGGCGAACACGACGAAGCGGAGCTGGGCCATCCTGGCCGCGATCTTCCTGACGGCGGCGCCTGCCGTGGCTGCGGACGTCTTTGTCCCGGTCGCCCCCGAAGCCACCACGGCCCGCAACCCCTGGCAGGTCCGCGTCCGGGCGCTCGGTGTGATCACCCAGGACGAGGGCAGCGTCGACGGCATTCCGGATTCGGATCTTTCATACTCCGACACCATCACGCCCGAACTCGACATCAGCTACTACTTCACACCGAACATCGCCGCCGAACTCGTGCTCGGGACGACCTATGCCAATGTCCACACCGACGGCTCGATCGCCGGTCTCGGCAAGGTCGGCAAGACCTGGCTGCTGCCTCCGACGCTGACACTGCAGTATCACTTCACCGATTTCGGCGCCTTCCAGCCCTATGTCGGCGCCGGCGTGAACTACACCATGTTCTACAGCCAGTCGGATGCCGGTGCCTTCACCGACATGGACATCGAGGACACCTTCGGCGGGGCGCTGCAGGTCGGTTTCGACTACATGCTCGACGCGCACTGGGGCTTCAACGTCGACGCCAAGAAGCTGTTTCTCGAGCCGGATTGGACCGCCAATCTCGGCACAACGAAGCTTTCCGGAACGGCCAAGCTCAATCCCTGGCTGATCGGCACCGGCGTCACCTATCGCTTCTAACCCTCAGCCCTGATCTTCGGCCGGACCGAGGCCGCACGCGAAGCGTGGCCTCCGTCCGGTGCGACGGCATACCGGAATGGGCGGGGACGTCGGCGCCCGGCATGGCCAGAGCGCCTGGTGCGGTTCAGTCCGCGCTGGGCAGCCGGCGCATGGTGAATTCCACCTCGTCGCCGGGCAACAGGCGCCAGCTCTCGACCGAGGTCCAATAGGCGGCCTTGGGATAGCGGTCGAACCATTCCCGCGCCTTCGACCGTGCCGCATCGCGCGGCAAGGTGTAGGTCTCGCGCACGAAGCTGTCCTCGCCCGCGGCCCGGCGACGACGGCTGTCGTCGAGCTGCCGGGCAAGGCCGGCAAGCGGCGGTCGGGAAAAGCTTTCCATGGCGGGATCTCGTCGAGGCGTCCTCAGCCTGAAACATAGCGCCAGAGGCACGCCTTGGCGAATCGAAAGCGGCTTGATGAAAGCGGCCTCTCGGCCAGTCGCAACTCGGCCTCGATGGCCCGAAGTCTTCCGCCGCTGCGCGCTTCCTGTTAGGCGCATTGACAGGAACCGGCCGCCATCGGCGACAGTTGATCGCGCGTGACGCGTGCACCGCCGGAGCGACGCAAGGAAAGCACCCATGGAACGACCCGAACTGCCGGAAGGCCTGCCTGCCGACATCGATGCCAAGAAGGCGGCCGCCAGCGCCTGGTTCGAGGCGCTGCGCGACAAGATCTGCGCTTCCTTCGAGGCGATCGAGAACGATTTTTCTGGCGACCGGGCGCCCGCTCGCTTCGAACGGACCCCGTGGACGCGCGGCGAGACCCCGGAGGAAGGTGGCGGCGGCGTGATGTCGATGATGCATGGTGAGGTCTTCGAGAAAGTCGGCGTGCACACCTCGACCGTCCATGGCGAATTCTCGCCCGAATTCCGCCAGCAGATTCCTGGCGCGGACGAAAATCCCAGTTTCTGGGCGTCGGGCATCTCGCTGATCGCCCATCCGCGCAATCCGAACGTGCCGGCCGTGCACATGAACACCCGCATGGTCGTCACATCCAGACAGTGGTTCGGCGGCGGCGCTGACCTGACACCGGTACTCGACCGGCGGCGCACGCAGGAGGACCCGGACACCCAGGCGTTCCACCGCGCGCTGAAATTCGTCTGCGACCGGCATGTCGCCGTGGCCGACCACCAGCGCTTCAAGGAATGGTGCGACGAGTACTTCTTCCTACCGCACCGCAACGAGGCGCGCGGGGTCGGCGGCATCTTCTACGACTGGCTGCATTCGCCCGAGGAGGCCGGCGGCTGGGATGCCGACTTCGCCTTCACCCGCGACGTCGGCAAGGCCTTCCTCGTGGTCTACCCGCATATCGTCCGGTTGAACCAGCCGCGGACCTACACCGAGGTGGATCGCGAGGAACAGCTCGTCCGACGCGGTCGCTATGTCGAGTACAACCTCCTCTACGATCGCGGAACCTTGTTCGGCCTCAAAACCGGCGGCAACATTGCGTCGATCCTGTCGTCCATGCCCCCCGTCGTTAAGTGGCCCTGACCCGAGGCCTTAAATAATCTTCTTGGATATATAGCAGAAGCGCCGGAGAACGGTGGCTTGCAAACAGTCAATTCGATGGATCTATTCGAATTGACTGGAGTTTTTTGATTTCTCCCGGTTTATTGCGATGTGTAACGTCGCGATTCGGGAGGAATCAGCATGTATGAGATGAACTGTGCAGGCGTCATTCCGGGATGTGAACGCGTCATCCGGGCCGACAGCCCGGCGGAAGTCATCAGACGCGCGGTGATGCAGGCTCGCCAGCTGGGCGTCGACAGGATCACGCCGACGATGATGGACCAGTTCCGCCAGGCGACCACGGAATTGCCGAACTGAACAGGCCGTCTTGTCACGGACCTCGAACGAGGGGCGGGCCGCCGGTCCTGCCCCTTTTTGCTGTGATGCGCTGACGATGTGAACCTCAGCGCGCCAAGCGGGAGGGTGTCGTCGTTGACAGCGGCTTCCTCAAAGTCAGCCCGCGGCTGGCACCATGGCAAGAAGACTGTCCTCAGACAGCCTGAAGCCGCTGTCCACCCATCGGCGCTCCAGGGTTTTCAAGACGGCTCCAAGATCACGGCCGGAAGCCATGCCGGCTTTCTGCAGATGGGTGCCGGTAATGGGAAACGACGGCCTTTCGAACGCGATGGCCGCCGCCAGAAGCCGCGACAGTGCCGCCGTTTCCGCAACGCGTCCGACGCCCTTCGCCTTTTCGACCGCCAGCGCCAGCCGCAGACGGTCGACGACGCCGCCTCGTTCATCGAAATAGAGCCGCGTACGGAGGGTCGCATCTTCCAGCGCTGAAGAAACGGGCTCGGCGGTCGCGAAAGCCAGCAGCCGGTCGCGCTCCGCATTGGACAGGCGCAGGCGCTTGGCGAGATCGGCAAGGCGCGCGGCATCCGGCGGAACGAGGCTTTCCAGCCGCAACAACGCATCGGGGCTCCAGCCGAAATGCGTCTCGGCGTCGATCAGTCCGTGGATCGCATCGATCCCCCATTTCTCGCTCTCAGGCAGCACCAGCGACAACACGCCCGTCTGCCGCATCCACAAGAGCGCGCGCGAGGGATCGGGCGCGGCGAGGAGCTTGCGCATCTCACCCCAGATACGCTCGGCCGAGAGTTTCTCGACGCCGGCCTTCAGCCGCGTCACCGCGCGCAGACCGGCTGCATCCGGCCGTCCTTCGCCGTACCAGGCAAAAAAGCGGAAGAAGCGCAGGACGCGGAGATAGTCTTCCTCGATCCGGCTTTCGGCCTCGCCGATGAAGCGCAGCGTCCGGCTTTCGATGTCGGCAATGCCGCCGACGAGGTCGAGGATGTTTCCCTCCGCATCGCAGTAGAGCGCGTTGATGGTGAAGTCGCGCCGTTCGGCGTCCGCCGTCCAGTCGCGCCCGAATTTCACCCGGGCATGGCGGCCGTTCGTCTCGACGTCCTGGCGCAGCGTCGTCACCTCGAAGGGCCGGCCCTTCGCCACCACCGTCACCGTGCCGTGCTCGATGCCCGTCGGTACGGTCTTGAAGCCCGCGGCCCCCGCTCGCTCGATCGTCGTCTGCGGCAGGGCGGTCGTCGCGATGTCGATGTCGGCGACCGCCTGTGCGAGCAAAGTGTTGCGGATCGCGCCGCCCACCACCCGCGCCTCTTCGTCGCCCTTGCCGACAAGCGCCGAGAGCAGCGCCTGCAGCGCGGCGTCCTTCAACCAGTCGGCGTCGATCCTCGGCACTGTCATGCGTAGAGCCTTTCGTAGAGCGCGCGGATGATGCCCGCCGTGACGCCCCAGATATGTCGGTTCTCGAAGGGCATGATGTAATAGGAGCGTTCGCGTCCCTGCCAGATCCGGCTTTCGCGGGCATGGTTGGCGGAATCCATGAGAAAGCCGAGCGGCACTTCAAAGACGTCCGCGACCTCGTCGGGGTTCGGCCGCAGCGTGAAACCGGGGCGCACGAGGCCGATCACCGGCGTGATGCGAAAGCCGGTGGTGGTGAGATAGCGCGGCAGCCGGCCGATCGTCTCGACGAAGTCGGGCGAGAGCGCGATCTCTTCCGAACTTTCGCGCAAGGCAGCCGCCTCAACCGAGGCATCGCCCGGATCGACCGAGCCGCCGGGAAAGGCGATCTGGCCGGAATGCTGCCTGAGATGGCCCGCCCGCGTCGTCAGGATCATTCCCGCGCCCTCAGGTCGATCCACGATCGGCACCAGGACCGCCGCCTCGCGCGCGCCCTGCCGCTCGACGAGTTGCTCGAGGTCGGGATTGAGCACGTGGTCGCCGACGTCGTTGCCCGGCACGTCGAGGCCGGCGCCGAGGACACGCGTGCGCAGATCCACCGCGCTGAAGGTGTCGAACCGCGGCGTCGGCATCATTCCGGCGCCTCGTCCGCAACCTCGCCCCAGGCCCCGTCCGGCAGAAAAAAGCGCGCGCCGCGGGAGGCGACGAAGCCGCGTCGGTCATCGCCGGTCTCGATCAGGTCGGCAAGGTCGAAGGCCAGAGGACGGGTCAGCCGCGCGTCGAGCCGGCCGCGGACGCGGACATAGGGCGTGAAGGCGCCGGAGGCCGGGTCGATGACGAAGCGCAAGGGATGCTCTGCGTCGGCGTTAACGACATCGCCGACATTGGTGCGAAAGGTAAGGGCCGGCGCCGCACCACGTGTATCCCGGTCCATCTCCACGGCGAGGAAGGGGACGTCTTCGACGGCGATGCTGAGCTTTTCCACCGGCGTGACGAGATAGGTTGAACCATCGTCGTCCCTGCGCAGGACCGAGCTGAAAAGCCGCACCAGCGCCGGGCGGGAAATGGGCGTTCCCTGATAGGTCCAGGA
The DNA here is from genome assembly GCF_019973775.1 of Aureimonas sp. SA4125. Lineage (NCBI taxonomy): Bacteria > Pseudomonadati > Pseudomonadota > Alphaproteobacteria > Hyphomicrobiales > Aurantimonadaceae > Aureimonas > Aureimonas sp. SA4125. The sequence goes on from NZ_AP025032.1 coordinate 3,561,776, forward strand.
CCCGTCGAAGAGAATGCGCATCTCGCTGTCGCCGCAGAAGGGCGGGTTCCAGCGGTCTACCGGCGGGGCTCCCTTGCCGGCGCGCTCGGCCCGCATGACCAGAGCGGCAAGTCCGGGCGAAAGCGCGTGGCGATCCTCGGTGATGGCGGCTCTCCTGTTGCAGCGCACGCTCACGTGAGCGGCTGGCGACGGCGAAGTGTCTGACACGTCTTATTTTAGCCCGCCTTCGCAGTCACGAAATAGTTGTGCCATGGCTGCTTGCCAGGATGCCCCCTGCCCGATTTCATGGCACAGACGCCAAGGCCCGCGCGCCCGCCTCGTTTCGATACACGGGCAGCACCGAGGCCGGCAAGGAACGGAGAACTCCCGATGACGATGCACGCGCCCCAGGACGCCGCCCTCGACGGCGAGGCGATCGTTGCTTTGGCCGAGAGCGCCCTTGCCGACATCGCCCGCGTGAAGGAATCCGTCGGTCGCGTCATCTTCGGCCAGGAGAGCGTCGTCGAGCAGACCGTCATCGCGATCCTTGCCGGTGGCCATGCGCTTCTCGTCGGCGTTCCCGGCCTTGCCAAGACCAAGCTCGTCGACACGCTCGGCATCGCGCTCGGCCTCGACGCCAAGCGCATCCAGTTCACGCCGGACCTCATGCCATCCGACATCGTCGGCTCCGAGGTGATGGACCAGGACGAGACCGGAAGGCGTTCCTTCCGATTCATTCGTGGCCCGGTCTTCGCGCAGCTGCTGATGGCCGACGAGATCAACCGCGCTTCGCCGCGCACGCAGTCGGCGCTCCTGCAGTCGATGCAGGAATACCACGTCACGGTCGCCGGCGAGCGCCACGACCTGCCGGCGCCTTTCCATGTGCTGGCCACGCAGAACCCGCTGGAGCAGGAGGGCACCTATCCCCTGCCCGAGGCGCAGCTCGACCGCTTCCTGATGCAGGTCGACGTCGCCTATCCCGACATCGACGCCGAGCGCCGGATCCTGATCGAGACGACGGGCGGAAGCGAGCAGAAGGCGCTGCCGGTGCTGACCGCGGCGCGGCTGCGCGAGATCCAGTCGCTCGTCCGCCGCATGCCGGTGCCCGAAAGCGTCGTCGAGGCGATCCTGGCGCTCGTCCGCTCGGCCCGCCCCGGCCATGGCAACAAGGAGGCCGACGCGCACATCGCCTGGGGTCCCGGACCGCGCGCCAGCCAGTCGCTGATGACCTGCGTGCGCGCCCGCGCGCTCTACGAGGGCCGTCTCGCGCCGTCGATCGACGATGTGATCGCGCTCGCCGAGCCGATCCTGCAGCATCGCATGGCCCTGAACTTTGCCGCACGTGCCGAGGGCATGAGCGTGCGCGACGTTATCGCCGCGCTGAAGCGAGATGCGGCGAAGGGCTGAATCCGGGATGGCAACCATCGGCCAGTCGGTCGACCTTACTTTCAGCGCCGATGCCCTCGTCCGGGCGCGCCAGCGCGCCGCGCTGCTGCCCGACCTCCTCGTCGAGGCCAAGCGTGTGGTGACGACGGTGATCGCCGGCTGGCACGGCCGCAGGCGCCGCGGCGTCGGCGAGAACTTCTGGCAGTTCCGTCCCTTCGTCGACGGTGGCGAGGTCGCGCGCATCGACTGGCGCCGATCGGCCCGCGACGACAATGTCTATCTGCGCGACCAGGAGTGGGAGGCGGCGCAGACCGTCTGGATCTGGGCCGATCCCTCGCCGTCGATGCTCTACAAGTCCGAGCTGGCGACGGTGTCGAAGGATTCGCGCGCCATCGTGCTCGTCCTGGCGCTCGCCGACCTCCTGTCGCGCTCCGGCGAGCGGATCGGCTATCCCGGCGTCCTCGACCCGATCTCCGCCCGCAATGCCGCCGAGCGCATCGCGACGGCGCTTGTCCCGACCCGGCCCGCCGGTTTTCCGCCGGACGACCGTATGAAGCGCTTCAGCGAAGTGGTTCTCGTCAGTGATTTCCTCGATCCGATCGAGGACATCGTCGGACGCATCGACCGCATCGCGCGGCGCGGAATCCGTGGCCATCTCATCGCCGTCGCCGATCCGGCCGAAGAAACCTTTCCCTACGCCGGTCGCACCGAGTTCCGCGACCCGGAGACCGGCGCCAAACTGACCGCGGGACGCGCCGAGGGACTGCGCGCAGAATACCTCCAGCTGTTCGAGGCCCGCCGCGTCTATCTCGGCGAGCACTGCCGGCGCCTCGGCTGGAGCTTTGTCGCGCACCGGACCGACCGCCTGGCGTCGGAGGCGCTGGTCGGCGTGCATGGCCGGCTGAGCGGCATCCCGCAATCGGCGGCGCGTCAGTTCGGCGGTGCGTCCGCCCGGCCGGCGAGCGGCAAGGGGCAGACCTCGTGATCGGCGGCCTCACCTTCGGCGCGCCGCTCATGCTGCTGGGCCTCCTGTCCCTGCCGGTGATCTGGTATCTGCTCAAGCTGACGCCGCCGCGGCCGCAGATGGAAGTGTTTCCGCCGCTTCGCATCCTGGCCCGCGTGGCGCGCGTCGAGGAAACGCCGGCCAAGAGCCCGTGGTGGCTGACGCTGCTGCGGCTGCTCCTCGCCGCCCTCGTCATCCTCGCGCTGGCCGCGCCCGTCCTCAACCCGCGCGAGGGACTCCTGTCCGGCGCAGGCCCGGTCGCGCTCCTCGTCGACAACGGCTGGGCAAGCGGCGCCGACTGGCCGGCCCGGCGCGATGCAGCCGAACAGGTGATCCGCGATGCCGGCGATGCCGGGCGGCCCGTGGCGCTTGCCTTCAGCGCCGAGGGAGCGACCGACGACGCGACGCCCGTCGAAGCTGCGCAGGCACTGGAACGCCTCGACGCCACCGTCGCGCGACCGATCCCGACCGACCGGCTCGCAGCGGCCACGCGGCTTGCGACGGCCCTCGACGGCGCCGGGGCGGGCTCGCTCGCCTTTCTCAGCGACGGCCTCGACGCCAGCGGCACGCTGGAAGCCGCCGCCGCTCTCGGCCGCATCGGTGCCGGCCAGGCCATCCTCTACCGCCCGTCCGTCGCTCCGCTGGTCGGCCTCACCGAGGCCGACAACTCGACCGAGGCCCTGGTGGTCAAGGCCGTCCGCCCGGAGGGCGTCACCGGCGACGCCAGCTTCACCGTGCGCGCCGTCGACAGCCAGAGCCGCGAGATCGGCACCGCGCCGCTCGCCTTCTCCGGCGATGCCACCTCGGCCGAGGCGCGCTTCACCGTGCCGGTCGAACTGCGCAACGACATCGCCCGCCTCGAGATCGGCGGCGCGGCGACGGCCGCGGCCGTGCGGCTTGTCGACGACAGCTTTCGCCGCCGCCGGGTCGGCCTTATCTCCGGCGAGGGCGCGGACGTCGCCCAGCCGCTGCTGTCGCCGCTCTACTACATCACCCGCGCGCTCGAGCCCTTCGCCGACCTCGCCCGCGCCGACAGCGCAGACCTCAACACCGCTATCCCGGCCCTCGTCGCCCGAAGGCCCTCGGTGATCGTGATGGCCGATATCGGTGTCCTGCCGGGCCCGGCGGAAACCTCGCTCCGCGACTTCGTCGACAAGGGTGGCTTTCTCGTTCGTTTTGCCGGGCCGCGCCTTGCTGCCTCGACCGGCGACGACCCGCTGGTGCCGGTGCGCCTGCGCAGCGGCGAGCGCGAACTCGGCGGCGCGATGTCCTGGTCGGAGCCGCAGAAGATCTCGCCCGTTCCGGCGACGAGTCCTCTCGCAGGCATCGGCATCGGCGAAGAGGTCAGCGTCACCCGTCAGCTTCTCGCCGAACCCTCGGTCGACCTCGCAGGGCGCACCTGGGTCAGCCTTGCCGACGGCACGCCGCTGATCACCGCCCAGACCGTCGGCGCCGGGACGATCGTCCTCTTTCACGTGACGGCCGAAGCGACATGGTCGAATCTGCCGATCTCGGGCGCCTTCGTCGACATGCTCCGGCGCATCGTGACGCTGTCGCGCTCGAGCGGTCCGGCGCCCGCGGGCGAGGCCGGTTCGGCTCTTGCCCAAAGCCTGCCGCCCTACCGGGTAATGGACGCCGAGGGCCGGCTTGCAGCACCCGGCGCCGAGGTCGAACCGTTGACGCTGGCGGCCGGCGCCGCTCCGTTGGTCAGCCGGCGCAACCCGCCCGGCCTCTACGGGACCGAGGCCGGCTACACCGCACTCAATCTCCTGGCCGCGGATGCCGCTCTGACGCCCCTTCCCCCCGTCGATCTCGGTGCGCCCGTGGCGGCGCGCGCCTATGGCAGCGAAAGTGCGCTCGACATGATGCCCTATCTCTTTGCCGCGGCGCTCGTCCTCTTTGCCCTCGACGCGCTGGCAATGCTGTGGCTGAACGGCGTTTTCGCCCGTTTCGCCCGCCGCGGTCGCGCGCGCGGGGCAACCGCCCTCCCGGTTCTTGCGATGCTGGGCCTTGGCCTTGCCGCCTCCTTCGCGGGGACTGGCCGGACCGAGGCGCAAGAGACGCGCCCGCCGGTCGCCGAGGCGAGAACCGGCGACGATGCGGCCCGCGCGCAAGCCGCCATCGCGGCGACGGAAACGACGCATCTGGCTTACGTCGAGACCGGCGAGACGGAGACCGACGAAATTTCCCGCCAGGGACTGGACGGCCTCTCGCAGTTCATCGCGGCCAAGACCGCGCTCGAGCCGGGAACGGCCGTCGGCGTCGACATCGCCGTGGACGAACTCGCCTTCTATCCGATCCTCTACTGGCCGATCGATCCCGCCGCCCCGATGCCCGCCGCCGCCGCGATCAGCCGCGTCGACGCCTACATGAAACAGGGCGGTACGGTGCTTTTCGACGTGCAGGACGACCTGATGTCGTCACTGGCCTCGACCAGCGTCTCCCCCGGCCAGGGCCGACTGCGCGACATCCTCGCCGATCTCGACATTCCGCCGCTGGAGCCGGTGCCGAGCGACCACGTCCTGACCAAGTCCTTCTACATCATGCGCGATTTTCCCGGCCGCCACACCGAGTCGCCGCTCTGGGTCGAGGCGCTGGTGCGCGATCCCAATGCCGAGAGCCGTCCCGCCAGCGCCGGCGACGGCGTCTCCTCGATCATGATCACCTCGAACGATTTCGCCCGCGCCTGGGCGGTCGACGAGAGCGGCCTGTTCCGTTTTCCGACCGATTCCAGCGATCCGTCGCAGCGTGAGTATGCCTACCGCGCCGGGGTCAACATCGTGATGTACGTGCTGACCGGCAACTACAAGTCGGATCAGGTGCATGTGCCCGCGCTTCTGGAAAGGCTGGGCCAATGACCTGGTCGATGCAGTTCGCCCCCTTCTTCTCCTGGCCGGTTCTGGCAGCCCTTGCCGTGCCTGCCGCGGTGCTGGTCGCGATTCTCGTCGCGGTGCGGATGCGCGGGTCGGTGCTGCGGATCCTGGCGCTCGCCGCGCTGATGCTGGCACTGCTCAATCCCGTGGTCCTGCGCGAAGAACGCGATCCCCTGAAGAGCGTCGTCGCCCTCGTCGTCGACGACAGTCAGAGCCAGACCATCGGCCAGCGCAGCGCGGAGACCGCGACGGCGGTAAAGGCGCTGCAGGAGAGCCTTGCGCGCTTTCCCGATTTCGAGGTCCGCACCGTCCAGGCGAAAAATGGCAATCCGGGCAGCAGCGATGCGACCACGGCGCTGTTCGGCGCGCTCGGCTCGGCCCTCGGCGACGTTCCGCCGGCCCGGGTCGCGGGCGCCATCATGGTCACCGACGGACAGGTCCACGACATTCCCGCCGATGCCGCGACGCTCGGCTTCGATGCACCGGTTCACGGCCTCGTCACCGGCCGGGCCGACGAGTTCGACCGGCGCATCGAGATCACCACCAGCCCGCGCTTCGGCCTCGTCGACCAGGACCAGCAGCTCACCTTCCGCGTCATCGAGGACGGACCACGCGCATCGCAGAGCCCTGTCGACGTTCGCGTCTTTCTGAACGGCGACCAGATCGGCCGCCAGCAGGTGACGCCCGGCGTCGACGCGAGCTACGATTTCAGCCTGCCCCGCGCGGGCCGGAATATCATCGAACTGTCCGCGGCCCGCGATCCGGACGAGATCACGCCGGTCAACAACCGCGCCATCGCCGAAGTCGACGGCATCCGCGAAAACCTGCGCGTTCTCCTCGTCTCCGGCGAGCCGCATGCCGGCGAGCGGACCTGGCGCAATCTGCTGAAGTCCGACGCCTCGGTCGACCTCGTCCATTTCACCATTCTGCGCCCGCCGGAAAAGCAGGACGGAACGCCGATCGACGAACTGTCGCTGATCGCCTTTCCGACGCGCGAACTCTTCGTCGAAAAGATCGACGATTTCGACCTGATCATCTTCGACCGCTACCAGCAGCGCGGCGTCCTCCCGGCGCTCTATTTCGACTACATCGCGCAATATGTCGAAAAGGGCGGCGCGATGCTGGTCGCCTCCGGACCGGAATATGCCGGCAACGATTCCGTCGCCACGACCTCGCTCGCCTCGATCCTGCCAGCCCTTCCAACCGGCACGATCGAACAGGAGGCCTTCCGGCCGGCTTTGTCGGATCTCGGCAGGAAGCATCCGGTGACGCGCGACCTGCCGGGCTCCGACCAGACACCGCCCGCCTGGAGCGAATGGTTCCGCTCGATCGACGTCGAGACGCCGCGCGGCGAGACGGTCATGAACGGGCCCGGCGGCAAGCCGCTTCTCGTCCTCGATCGCGCCGGCGAAGGCCGCGTCGCGCTGCTCCTGTCCGACCAGGGCTGGCTGTGGTCGCGCGGCTTCGAGGGTGGCGGCCCGCATGTCGCCCTCTTCCGGCGGCTCGCCCACTGGCTGATGAAGGAGCCGGAACTCGACGAGGAGGCGCTCGGCGCCGAGGCGCGCGGCGACGACCTGGTCGTCACCCGCCAGACCATCGGCGAGGATCCCGGTCCCGCCACCGTCGTGACGCCCTCCGGCGAGGCGCGGCAGGTGCCGTTGACGCAGGTTGGCGAAGGCCGCTGGGAGGGCACGCTGAAGACCGAGGAGCTGGGGCTCTACCAGGCGGCAAACGGTGATCTCAGGACCCTGGCCAATGTCGGCCCCGTCAATCCGCAGGAATATCGCGAGGCGGTGTCGACCACCGACAAGCTGCAGCCGATCGCCGACGCGACGCGCGGCAGCGTCCGGCGCATCGCCGCCGACGGCACGGTCGACGTTCCGCGGATCGTGCCGGTGCGCGGCCGCGCCGATGCGAACGGGCGCGACTGGATCGGCCTGAAGACGACCGAGGAGACCGTGCTGCGCGGCGTCGACCGCACGCCGCTCTTTGCCGGCTTCCTCGGCCTCGCCGTGCTCCTGCTGACGATCTCCGCCACCTGGTTCCGCGAGGGCCGCTAGAGCATGATCCCGAAAGGTGGCTTCCGGCTTTCGGGATCATGCGGAAACAAAGAACTGAAGCGGCTCGGCGATTCGAAGAAAAGCCATCCCGCTTTAGTTTCGGCCGTCCGGCGTCAGCCGCGCGACCGCACCCTGCCGGCCAGCCCTTCCAGTCCGCCGTCCACGAGCGGCAGGCCGAGGATGCGCGCGGGGTCGACCGGTCCCGGCATGGTGACCGACCCCGCCGGCAGCGGCCGGTAGCCAAGCGGCATGTAGTAGGCGCGGTCGCCGACCAGCATGATCGCCGTCTCGCCCCTGTCTCGCGCAGCCGCTTCTGCCAGCGCCATCAGCCGACGTCCGACCCCTTGCCCCTTGTAGACCGGGCGCACGGCCAGCGGCCCCAGCATCACGCAGGCGCGCGAGCCGATGGCGATGGGTGTCTGGCGCACGGAGCCGACGACCACGCCGTCGAAGATCGCGACGAAGGAAAGGTTTTCGTCATGCGGCGACATCTCTCTGACGCGTTCGGCGGCCCGGGCGAAGCGACCGGGCCCGAAAGCCTCGGCGGCAATCGCCTCGATAGCGGCAGCATGATCGGCTGTCTCCGGCAGGTACCGGACGGCAGGAAGAGAAAACATGGCGGGAAGATCCGGGCATGGGATGGGGTGCGGCATCCCTTGCGCAATGGCTCAGGCAGGCCGCGGGTTCGGCAACTCCGGCGCGTCGAGGCGCGAGGGGGATCGTCGTCGCTGAAAAACCACGCTCGTCTTCCTGCTGGCGATGAACGGCCGAAACCTTCCGGGCCCGGCGCCGCAATCGGGCTCGCGCGACGACGCAGTCCCGTTACCGGCAGGACCGATTAGCACTCCCCCGCCCCTGCGTCCATCGACCGCGCCACGCGCTCGCCGGCCGGGTTGACGCAGTGTTCGCCTTGACGTTCCGGTCCGGCGCTTCCCATGTGGAGCGTGGGCGTTACAGGATCGGAGACGGAAAATGGGACTTCTGGTCGAAGGCCGCTGGCAGGACAAATGGTACGAGTCGAAGAACGGTAGCTTCGAGCGGACCGTGACGGAGTTCCGCGACTGGATCACCCCCGACGGCGCGCCGGGCCCCGCAGGGCAGAAAGCCTTCCCGGCGGAGACCGGCCGTTATCACCTCTACATCTCCCTCGCCTGTCCCTGGGCGCATCGAACGCTGATCGTGCGACGACTGAAGAAGCTCGAAGACGTCGTCTCGCTGTCGGTGGTCGATTTCCTGATGGCCGAGAACGGCTGGGTTTTCTCCGACCGCCCCGGCGCCATTGGCGACAGCGTGCTCGGCAAGGATCGCCTCTACGAGGTCTACACCGAGGCAAAACCGGATTTCACTGGCCGCGTCACCGTGCCGGTCCTCTGGGACAAGCAGACCGGCACCATCGTCAACAACGAGTCCGCGGAGATCATCCGGATCCTCAATTCGGGCTTCGGTGACCTCGCCGACACCTCGGTGGACCTCGCGCCCGAGGCGCTGCTGCACGAGATCGACGCGATCAACGCCCGCGTCTACGACCGGATCAACAACGGCGTGTACAAATGCGGCTTCGCCACCACCCAAGGTGCCTACGAAGCGCCCTTCCACCAGTTGTTCGCCGAGCTCGACGCGCTGGAGGCACTCCTGTCGACGCAGCGCTATCTCGTCGCCGGCGGGATCACCGAGGCGGACTGGCGTCTCTTCACGACCCTGATCCGCTTCGACGCCGTCTATCACGGTCATTTCAAGTGCAACGCCCGGCAGATCGCCGATTATCCGAACCTCTTCAACTACATGCTGGATCTCTACCAGCAGGACGGCATCGCCGAGACCGTGAACTTCGAGCATATCAAGGGGCACTACTACCAGAGCCACACGATGATCAATCCGACGGCCATCGTTCCCCGCGGGCCCGACCAGAATCTCCTGCAGGCGCATAACCGGCAGAGTGTCCCGTTGAAAGGCTGACGGTCGAAAGGAGATTCCCAAGGTCGGCGCTGCTCACCAGTAAGGGTCGAACGGCCCGTCTGAGGCAAGTTCCGCAAGGCGTCGGCGGGTGGCCGGCGAGGTTTCTTCCGGCAAGGCGGCGGGATCGAAGAAACCGGATTCGGCGATCTCGCCGCCGGCAGGTTTTGCCTCGGTCTGCCGGACATTGCGGCAGACGTAGAAGGCGACGTGGTCGCGGCGCGAGGCGAAGTCGTTGAAGTAGAGGGCGACGAGGCGGGGCGGATCGGCGAGGACGAGATTGCCCTCCTCGCGCAGCTCCCGCCGCATCCCCTCCTCGATCGTCTCGCCGGGATCGACGCCGCCGCCCGGCATGTGCCAGCCGGCGATGTAGCTGTGACGGACAAGGAAGATGCGTCCGGTCTCGTCGTAGGCGGCACAGCGCGTGCCGAGCGTCATCGGCCGCATCAGGACATGGGCGAGGTGGAACAGCCGAAGCTTCAGGCCGGCCTTCACGAAGACCTGCCCTCCAGCCTCTTTCCCTTTCGCATCAGGTGGCTAGATGCTTGGCCATGTTCACACTCGCGCATCTCTCCGATATCCATCTCGGTCCCCTCCCGGAGCTCTCGTTCCGGGAACTCGCGTCCAAGCGCGTCACCGGCTACGTCAACTGGCACCGCAACCGGCGGCGCGTGATGTTCGGCGACACCTTGACCTCGCTTGTCGCCGATATGAAGGCGCACAAGCCCGACCATGTGGCGGTGACCGGCGATCTGGTCAACCTCGCGACCAAGACCGAAATCGTCGGTGCCGGGCTATGGCTGCAGGATCTCGGCGGGCCCCTTGATGTCTCGGTCGTGCCCGGCAATCACGACGCCTATGTGCCGGGCGCGCTGAAACGCGCCTGCGCCGAATGGCATGACTACATGGTCGGCGACAATCCGCTCGCCTCCATCGGCCATCTCTTTCCCTATGTGCGACTGCGCGGCAATGTGGCGATCTTCGGCGTCAACAGCGCCGAGGCGACGGCGCCGTTCTTTGCCACCGGCAGCTTCAAGCGCAAGCAGGCGCTGGCCTTGGCGAAGATGCTCGAAGCCTGCCGGACGACGGGGCATTTCTGCGTGGTGATGATTCATCATCCGCCCGTCTCGAACGCCACCTCCTGGCACAAGCGGCTGATGGGCAAGCAGTTCTTCTGGAAGGTGATCCGCGAGGTCGGGGCCGACCTCGTCCTCCATGGCCATACCCATCTCGACACGCTGCATTGGATCGCCGGCACCGACGGGCTCGTGCCCGTGGTCGGGGTTCCCTCGGCCAGCCAGAATGCCGGCAGCGAGAAACCGGCGGCGCGCTACAACCTCTTTCAGATTGACGGCGAGCCCGGCGCGTGGACGCTGGTGCAGCGCGAGCGCGGATTGAAGCGGGACGGCAGCGGCATCGACTGGATTCGCGAGCGGCAGTTGATGACGAATGGCGAGACCGCCAATGTCGGGGACCAGGAGGATGCGCCGCCGGCCGGCTCGGCGCGGTAGCAGACCTTCCAAGGAGGCTGCCATCGCCGTTGCAGGCAGGGCCGGGCTCGGGCAGAGCTAGGGTCCCAGCCTTGCGAGCGCCGCCGATGCACAGATTGCCGCCCCTTCCCGCCGTCTCCGCCGGCCTTCTGGCCGCCTTCGTCGGTTTCACGAGTTCCTTTTCCGTCATCCTCCAGGGGCTCGGCGCCATGGGCGCGACACGCCTCGAGGCGGCCTCCGGCCTGATGGCGCTGTCGCTGGCGATGGGCCTTTGCGGCATCGTCCTCAGCCTGAAGACCCGGATGCCGGTCTCGATCGCCTGGTCGACGCCCGGCGCCGCGCTGCTGGCGACCTCCGCCATGCCGGTGGGCGGTTTCACAGCGGCCGTCGGCGCCTTCGTCGTAGCGGGAATGCTGGTCGTTCTGGCCGGCCTGGTCAGGCCGCTCGGCCGGCTGGTCGGCCGACTCCCGGCCAGCCTCGCCAATGCCATGCTTGCCGGCATCCTGTTCTCGCTGTGCCTTGCGCCGGTGCGCGCCATCGCCGCCGAACCCATGGCGGGACTTTCCGTCGCCGGAACCTGGCTCGTCGTGTCCCGGCTGAACCGGCTCCTGGCGGTCCCAGCGGCAGCGCTCGTCGCCATCGGGATCATCGCCGCGACCCATGCAGGCGACCTGTCCGCCCTTGGCACCACGCATCCCGCGCCGGTCTTCGTCGTCCCCGACTTCACGCTGCAAAGCGTCATCGGCATCGCCCTGCCGCTCTTCCTCGTGACCATGGCCTCGCAGAACATTCCGGGCCTCGCCATCCTCAAGGTCAATGGATACGCGCCCGCCCCCGGTCCGCTCTTCGTCGCAACCGGCGTCTTCAGCCTCGGCGCCGCGCCCTTTGGCGGGCACGCAGTAAATCTGGCGGCGATCACCGCGGCGATCTGCGCCGGCGAGGAGGCGGGGCCGGATCGCGACCGGCGCTTTTGGTCGGGTGTCGTTTCAGGACTGGCCTATATCGGCTTCGGCCTTGCGGCCGGGCTGGTCACCGCCTTTGCGAGCCTGTCGCCGCTTCTGATCCAGGCCGTGGCCGGGTTGGCGTTGATCGGCGCCTTCTCCGGCGCGGTGCATGCGGCCATGGCCGCGCCGGGCGAACGGGAGGCCGCGACGCTGACCTTCCTCGTCACCGCGTCGGGGATCGCCATTCTCGGGATCAGCGCACCGTTCTGGGGACTTCTTGCCGGAGCGATCCTGTTGTTCGTCGGCCGGCGCAAGATCGCCGCTCAGCCGGCTGCTGCGACGGCATCCAGCCCGGCAGATCATCCGCAGGCGTCGTGACGACCTCGCGCGAGGGGGCGCCAGCAGCCGTCGCAGCGATCGTCAGTTCAGCGAAAATCCGCGCATCGAGGCGATCGCATAGAGCGTCCCTGCGCCAATGACCATGCCGATCATCAGCCAGGAGAGAGCGACGGCAAAGCCGGCGCCGGATGGGGCCTGTGCCGGCCGGGCCTGAATCGGCGCGGCCGGCTCGGCTCTTTTTGCGCCACGGTCGAGCACCCTCACGCCGAGCCCGTCGCTATCGGCAAAGGCCTTGTCGCGCTCGACGATGCGTTCGGCGACGTAGTCGGTGACACGATCGGCGATGACGGCGATATCGCCGGACTCGCCGAGCATGATCCGTCCGAGGCGCGTCTCGCGGGCAAAGCGGTAGGTTCGCCGGTCGCGCGCCATCGAGACATGCGCCGTTCCGTCGACCCAGAAGCGCGGCTGCGGGCCGCCGGAAATGGTGAAGTCGAAGCGGTCGTCACCGGGCGGGATCTCGTCGGCGACGCTCTGCATTTCCTCGGCAAGAATCTCCAGTCGCGCCCGATCGGCTTCGCGGATGTCGACGACGACGTCGCTGCGATGCGCCGCGGCGATCTTGGCCGCCCGGACCGCATCGGCAAGCCGCCGCGTTCCCATCAGGGATGAGACATTGTCCTTGCCCTCGCCCATCGGTTCTCGACCTCGCTCACCGGTAACAATCGGTTAACCATAAGGCGGCGCGCCGCGAATGGAAACAGTCGCCGACGCAGACTGTCCGCGCCGCACCTCGGCGCGAGGCGCATGTCCGCGTCGATTATTCCACACGCTCGATGGCTTGACGGATTTCGGCGATGACATCGCCGGGCGCTTCGTCCATCAGCATGTGCCCGGCATCGGCAAGGGCGGAGAGGGAGAAGCCGGCCGGCACGCCGCCGCTCTGGGCAAAGGGGGTGATTCTGTCCTCGCGGCCCCAGATGAGACGGACCGGCACGCCCGTCGCGGCGACGGCGTCGAGCGGCAGCGACCCTTGCACCCCGCCGCGAAACAGAAGCGCGAAGATCGCTGCCAGCGCCTCGGCGGATTGCGATGCGCGGACCCGCCGATGCAGAGCGAGCACCGTCTCGTCCGGCTGCCAGCCCGCCCGACCGAGACCGATCAGGCCATCCCGCATCTCGGCATCGGACCTTGCCCGCACGATTCGATCGAGCGCACTCGCGCCGATCTCCGGACCAAACCCGCCGGGCGCCAGAAGAGTGAGCGAGGCGACGCGCGCCGGCGCAAACAGCGCCACCAGCGCGGCGATCGCGCCGCCCATGGAATGGCCGACGAGATGCGCCGAGACGATGGCATGCCGGTCGAGTTCGGCAATCACGGCCCGCGCCGCCAGTTTTGGTGGACCGAAGCCGGGAAAGTCCTGCGCGGCGCCATGCCCCGGCAGGTCGAAGGCCAAGGTCGGGCGGTCCGCCGCGATCACCGGCTGGATGGCATCCCAGGAAAGCGCCGCGCCGCCAAAGCCATGCAGAAAGATCGCGGACGTTCCGGCACCCGCTCCCATCGCGATGACCGGCAGCGGAGGACCGGGCGAGACCGAAGCCCGCGCCGCGCTCACCGCTTCAGGTCCGCGCGGGCGAAAAGGGCAGGCGCGCCGTAACCGAGATGCGGTCGGGATCGGTCTTCACGTGCAACAAGGCCGGTCCACCGTCGGCCACCGCCGCATCGAAGGCAGCGGCAAAATCTTCCGACCGTTCGACGGTTGCGGCGAAAGCGCCATAGCTCCGGGCGAACGCGGCGAAGTCCGGATTGACCAGCGCCGTCGCCGAGGGGCGGCCGGGGTAATGCCGCTCCTGGTGCATGCGGATGGTGCCGTACTGGCTGTTGTCGAAGACGAGAACGATGACCGCCGCGCCCGCCTGGACGGCCGTGCCGAACTCCTGCATCGTCATCTGGAAGCAGCCGTCGCCGGCAAAGCATACCACCGTGCGATCAGGGTGCCGGAGTTTCGCGGCCACCGCCGCCGGCAGGCCGTAGCCCATCGAGCCGGAGGTCGGCGCGAGCTGCGCTGCATGATCGGAAAAGCGGTGAAAGCGATGCAGCCAGCCGGCATAGTTGCCGGCGCCGTTGGTCAGTGTGCTCCTTGCCGGCAGCACCTTTTCCAGATGCGCCATGGCGACGTTCATGTCGACATAGCCGGACCGGGCAGCGGCGTCCGGGGTCGGCGTCGACCAGGCGAGATAGGCGGCATGGGCCTCTTCCGCCTGCCCGGACCACGCGACCGTCGCCGGTGCCACCAGTTGCGCCGCCTTGCGCGCGAAGGAGACGGGATCGGAGAGGATCGACAGCGCCGGATGATAGAGCCGGCCGAGCTCGGTGTCGTCCGGCAGGACGTGGACGAGGCGCTGCTTCGGCGTCGGAACGTCGAACAGCGTGTAGCCCTGGCTCGGCATCTCGCCGAGGCGGGCACCGATGGCGATGACGAGGTCGGAGGCCTCGATGCGCGCCTTCAGCGCCGGCGATATGCCGATGCCGACATCGCCGGCATAGTTGGGATGAAGGCTTGGAAACAGCGACTGGCGCCGGAAGGAGCAGGCGACGGGCAGATGGAAATGCGCTGCGAATTCCTGGATGTCCGCAATGGCGCCGTCCGTCCAGCGCGAGCCGCCGAGGATGAGGATCGGCGACTTCGCGCCCTCCAGCATCGCCCAGAGGTCCTCGAGCTTGGACTCGGCCGGATGGATGTCGATGGCATCGACCCGGCTCGGAATGTCCGCCTCCGCCTCGCCCGAGAGCGTGTCCTCCGGGAGAGCGATGACAATCGGACCGGGCGCGCCGTCGAGCGCGAGGCGAAAAGCTTCGGCGACGAGATCGGGAAGCTCGGCGGCGGTCGCGGCTTCGAACACCGCCTTGGCCATGCCGCCGAACATCTTGTCGTAGTCGACCTCCTGGAAAGCACCGTGACCGCGGAACTCGGTCGGCACCTGGCCGATGAAGAGGATCATCGGCGTCAGGTCATGCGCGGCGACGTGGACGCCTGCCGAGGCGTTCGTCGCCCCCGGCCCCCGCGTCACGAAGGCGATGCCGGGCCGCCCGGTGAGCTTGCCGTCGGCCTCGGCCATCATCGCCGCGCCCCCTTCCTGCCGGCAGAGGACGGTGTCGATGCCGCTGTCGACGAGCGCGTCGAGCACCGGGAGATAGCTCTCCCCCGGCACGCAGAAGACGCGAGAGACGCCCTGCCCTTCGAGCGCGCGGACGAGGAGGACGCCGCCTTCAACCCTCATTTCACGGCTCCGACGATCCGGTTGGCCGCCGAGACGATACCCTGCAGCGAAGCGGTGACGATGTTCTTGTTGATCCCGGCGCCGAACAGACGGCCGCTGCCGTGCGGCGCGCCCTCATACTCGATGTCCATGTAGGAGATCGCCGAAGCGTTCGAGCCGTGCTGCAGAGAGTGCTCGGAGTAGTCGGCGACCGACATGTCGACCCCGAGATGGCGCGACAGGGCATCGATGAAGCCGTCGATCGGTCCGGTGCCCCGGCCTGAAATCGTCACCTCCGTGCCGCCGTCGAGGATCGCCGCCTCGAGCAGGCGCTCGCCGCGGTGCTCGGGGTCCGGCAGGGTGTGGTGGTCGAGGAAGCGGATGCGCGCACCGGGCTGCTCGACATAGCGCTCGATGAAGCGGTCGTAGATGCGCTTGACCGACAGCTCGGTGCCCTCGGCGTCGGTGATGCGCTGGATGTCCTCGCGGAACTCGACCTGCAGCGCGCGCGGCAGGTTCAGGCCGTAGTCGGCCTGCAGGACGTAGGCGATCCCGCCCTTGCCGGACTGCGAGTTGATCCGGATGATCGCCTCGTAGGAGCGGCCGACATCCTGCGGGTCGATCGGCAGATAGGGTACTTCCCAGAGCGTCTTGTTCGACGCCCGCGAGGCCTTCATGCCCTTGTTGATCGCATCCTGGTGCGAGCCGGAAAAGGCGGTGTAGACGAGCTCGCCGACGTAAGGGTGGCGCTCGGGGATCGTCAGCTGGTTGCAGTATTCGTAGACGTCCTTGATCTTGTTGACGTCGGAGACGTCGAGCAAGGGGTCGACGCCCTGCGTGAACATGTTCAGCGCCAGCGTGACGATGTCGACATTGCCCGTGCGCTCTCCATTGCCGAACAGCGTGCCCTCGACGCGGTCGGCGCCCGCCAGGAGCCCGAGCTCGGTTGCCGCGATGGCGGTGCCGCGATCGTTGTGCGGATGCAGCGAGACGATGACGTTCTCGCGGTTGTCGAGATTGCGGCACATCCACTCGATCTGGTCGGCATGGATGTTCGGCGTCGACATCTCGACCGTCGCCGGCAGATTGATGATGAGCTTGTTCTCGGCGGTCGGCTTGATGACCTCGATCACCGCGTTGGAGATCTCCAGCGCGAAGTCGAGTTCGGTGCCGGTGAAGCTTTCGGGCGAATATTCGAAGCGATAGCCACCGCCGGCCTTGTCGGCCATTTCGGTGATCATCCTTGCCGCTTCGACGGCGATGTCGCGCACGCCGGCGCGATCCTTCTGGAAGACGACCCGGCGCTGCAATTCGCTGGTCGAATTGTAGAAATGCACGATCGGCCGGTGCGCGCCCTCCAGCGATTCGAAGGTCCGGGCGATCAGCTCCGGCCGGCACTGCACCAAGACCTGCAGCGACACGTCCTCGCCGACGCCGCCGTGCTCGACGCACCAGCGGGCGAAGTCGAAATCGGTCTGCGAGGCCGAGGGAAAGCCGATCTCGATCTCCTTGAAGCGCATCCATTTCAGGAGCTGGAAGAAACGCTCCTTCTTTTCCTGGCCCATCGGATCGACGAGCGCCTGGTTGCCGTCGCGCAGATCGACGGAGCACCAGATCGGCGGCTTTTCGATGCGCTTGGACGGCCAGGTGCGGTCGGCAAGATCGACCGGGGGATAGGGCTGATATTTTGCTGCGGCCTTCGCCATGACCGGGGCTGGACCGGTCGAGGCTGGCGCGGGTGTTTCAATCGAGAATGCGGACATGGAGGTGGACCTTCGTCGCTCGTCGAAGACGGCGCGCCCGTCCTGCGGGCCGCGGCATCGTCTTCAGAATGGAAACCGGCATGAAGCGCAAGGGGCTCGGTGCACGCGGCGACCGGCTCGATCGCCGGACGCCCCTTGAACTAACGGGTCCGGCGATCGCTTCTAAGCGGAAGGAGGCGGAGCTTCGGCGCGCGCGCGACAGCAGGGCCGGTCGACAAGGACAGGGCCAGGATCGTCAGAAGGGCGAGCGAAAAGTTCATGTCGTCAGCCTAGACGATCCCGCCGAGACTGCAAGACCGAAAGTTCAGGCGGACTCGCTCAGCCGGAACCGCAATTCGGAGATCGCCCCGCCATCGTTGCGGAAGGCGAAGCTGCCGCCGAGTTGCTGCGTCAACGACAGGACGATGCGCATGCCGAGATTGCGCGAGCGCCCCGCCTCGTAGCCGTCTGGCCAGCCGGGACCATCGTCGGCGACGGTCATGACGATCTCGTCATCGCGGTTCCGGTGCAGGCTGACCGCGAGCACCCCCGCGCGGGCGTCGGCAAAGCCGTGCTCGATGGCATTGGAGATCAGTTCGGTCGCGATCAGGCCGAGCGGAACGGCCATTGCCGCGGGCACCTCCACCGGTTCGGCATCGACGACATAGGAGACGTGACCGGCGCCCGAGGCCTCGATCAGATCGGGCCCGAGACGCTCGAGATAGGGGGCGAGATCGAGGCTTTGCCGGGAGGGGTCGTGCAGTTGGCGCTGGATCTTGGCGATCAGGCCGATCCGTGCCGAGGCCTGGACGAGTGCCGCCTGACCCGCTTCACCTTCGAGCGCCCGCGACTGGGCGCTCAGCATGGCGGAGACCACCGCGAGATTGTTGGAGACGCGGTGCTGCAGTTCCTGAAACAGGAGGTCGCGCTGCCGGGCGTATTCCTCCGCCTTCTCGCGCTCCCGATTGAGCCGGTCGACGGACAGATGCATCCAGTGCAGGAGGAAGATGTCGACAGCGACGATGGCGACGTAGAAGACAAGCGCCAGCGCTGCTCCGGCCGTCAGGGTCAGGGAATGAAACGGCGGGATGAAGAAGTACCAGGATGCCAGTCCGCAGGCCACCGCGACCGCGATACCGGGATAAAGCCCGGCAACAAAGGTCGTCAGGATCACCGCCGGGAAGAAGGTAACGAAGGGGAAGCCGACAGGGAGGACGTTGACGAGCCCGTAGCGCAGCGCGAACGCGACGGCAAATGCGGCCAGCGCCACCGACCATTGCCAGACTCGCCGTCTGCGCAAATACGCCGTCCGTGTAAGGACAAGGTGTACCGGCCTGATCAGCGATTGCTTTTCCGTCTGACCCAAGGTGCCGGTATTCCTCATTCGATCGACGAAGGTGCCGCAGCGTCGACAACGCTCAGTCATGGGCCCGATTGCCTAACACCGAATTGCGGGCCGGGACAAATTGTCGGCGTCTTGTCGGAAAATTCGAAGGTGGCTACGCAGCCTGCCAAGCTTAGACGACGGGTACGCCCGTCTGCTTGATCTCGCCCTCCGGCTCGACATGGATCTGCACGGTGGAATGATCGAACTCGCGGAGCAGTGCTTCCTCGATGCGGTCGCAGATGTCGTGCGCGTCGCCGACGGTCATCGCCGACGGCACGACCATGTGGAATTCGATGAACAGCGCTCGTCCGGCGATCCGGGTCTTCAGGTCGTGCACTTCCAGCGCGCCCAGCGCGTGGCCCGAGATGATGCTGCGCACCCTCTCCTCGTCCGCAGGAGCCATCGCCTGGTCCATCAGGCCGCTGAGCGACGATGTCACGACGAGCCAGCCCTCGCGCAGGATGTTGACCGCAACCAGCGCGGCCATGATCGGATCGAGTAGACCCCATCCGGTGACAGAGGCGACGGCAAGGCCGGTCAGGACGCCGACGGAGGTGACGACGTCGGCCATGATGTGCCGACCGTCGGCCGCCAGTGCCGGCGAGCGCCGCGCCCGGCTGGCGCGGATGAGGAACTGTGCCCAGAGGAGGTTGATGAGGGTTGCGGCGCCGTTGATGGCGATGCCGACCATCGGTGCCTCGAGCGTGCGTGGTTCGAGATAGGCGCCCCAGGCCTCCCGCAGGATCAGGAGGGCCGCGACGATGATCAGGGCGCCCTCGACCACGGCGGAGAAATACTCGGCCTTGGTATGACCGAACTGGTGATCGCTGTCGGCGGGAGCAAAGGAGACGCTGACCGCCCAGAGCGCGATGACGCCGGCGACGACATTGACGATGGATTCCAGCGCGTCGGAATAGAGCGCGACCGAACCGGTGACGTAGAACGCGTAATACTTGATGCCGAGCACGACCAGGCCGACGGCAATCGTCCCTGTCGCGATCCGCTTCACCATCAACGCGTCTGGATGGACGCCGGCCATTCCCGTCATGACGTCAGGCCGCCTTGACGCGGGCGCGGCGTGGAAGATGGGCGACGATGTTCTCGATCATCCGCATGCCGGCACCGCCGCCGAGGCTCATGATGCTCTCGGGATGGAACTGGACGGCGGCGACCGGTTCGCTCCGGTGTTCGAATGCCATGACGATTCCGTCCTCGGTCTCGGCCGTCACCTCGAACTCCTTCGGCAACCGCACCGGATCGGCGAAGATCGAATGATAGCGGCCGACCGTCACCTCCGAGGGCAGGCCGGAGAAGATGATGCCCGCCTTCTGCACCTTGATGCGCGACGGCTTGCCGTGCACCGGCACGTGCAGCGTCCGCAGCGTCCCGCCATAGGCTTCGGCAAGCGCCTGCAAGCCGAGGCACACGCCGAATATCGGGAGGTTGCGCGCCCGCGCGGAGGCGATGGTGCCCTTGCAGTCGAAGTCGGCGGGGTTGCCGGGGCCGGGCGACAGGACGACGAGATCGGGCGCGACGCGGTCGAAGATTTCCTGCGCCACGGGGGTTCGCACCGTGGTGACGGTGGCGCCGGTCTGACGGAAATAGTTGGCGAGCGTGTGGACGAAACTGTCCTCGTGGTCGACGAGGAGAATCTGCAGCCCCTCCCCCACCTTGGCACCGGCGCGCTCGCCTGCCACGTCGTTCGGCTTGCCCGCCTCGCGGATGGCAGAGATTAGCGCCGAGGCCTTCAGTTCGGTTTCGGCCTCCTCCTCCTCCGGATTGGAATCGTAGAGAAGCGTCGCACCGGCCCGGACTTCGGCGATGCCATCCTTGAGGCGGATGGTCCGCAGCGTCAGGCCGGTGTTCATGTCGCCGTTGAAGTGGATCATGCCGACGGCGCCGCCATACCAGGCGCGCGGGCTCTTCTCGTTTTTCTCGATGAAGCGCATCGCCCAGAGTTTCGGGGCGCCCGTCACCGTCACCGCCCAGGCATGGCTGAGGAAAGCGTCGAACGCATCCATGCCCTCGCGCAGCCGGCCCTCGATGTGATCGACAGTGTGGATCAGCCGCGAATACATCTCGATCTGTCGGCGGCCGATGACGCGCACAGAGCCCGGCTCGCAGACACGGCTCTTGTCGTTGCGGTCGACGTCGGAACACATGGTGAGCTCCGACTCGTCCTTCTTGGAGTTCAGGAGCTTCAGGATCTGCTCGGAATCCGAGATGGCGTCGTCGCCGCGCTTGATCGTGCCGGAGATCGGGCAGGTCTCGACCCTGCGACCATTCACGCGCACGAACATTTCAGGCGAGGCGCCGATCAGGAACTCGTTGTCCCCCAGGTTGATGAAGAAGGAATAGGGCGACGGATTGATCGCCTTCAGCCGCCGCGACACGGCCGAAGGCGCGCTTTCGCAGCGCTCGAAGAAGGTCTGGCCGGGCACGACCTCGAACAGGTCGCCGCGAATGAACTTCTCCTTGGCCGACCTGACCAGCTCGGCATATTCGCCCGGCCGATGGTCGCCCCGCGGCGGAATGCGGTCCGACGCGGCGAAGGGCGCCTCCGGGCCGCCGCCGGCAAGACCGGAGGTGCTCGATCCATCCCTTTCGAACTCATAGCGGTCGACATAGGCCTTCGCCGAATAGTGGTCGACCATCAGGATCTCGTCGGGCAGGAACAGGACGACATCGCGCCGGTCGCGCGGCCGCGGCAGCGTCTCCGCCACGGGATCGAACTGAAAGGCGAGATCGTAGCCGAAAGCACCGTAGAGGCCGAGATCGGCATCCTCATCCGAGCGGAACAGGGCGACCACCGTCCGCAGCACCGAAAACACCGTCGGCATGCGCGAGCGCTCTTCCTCGGTGAAGACGCGGTCGGGCTCTTTGACCGTCAGATCGATGCGCGTCGCCGTGCGCGACTGCGCGGCGATATCCTCATGCGCCTCGATCGCCGCGGCGACAAAGCCGAGAAGCACCTCGCCGCGCGGATTCATCGCCTCGATGATCATCTCGCGCCCGGCGGAGGTCAGAACCAGCGGCGGGTCGACGATGGCCGTGTCCCAGCGCGTGTAGCGGCCGGGATACTCATAGTTCGAAGAGAATACCGCGCCGCGTCGGGTGTCGAGCCGATCGGCGAAGGGCTCGATGGCGCCCTCATAGGGCACCGTCTCGCGCCGGCGCGTCACGGTCACCCCGCCCAGCGTCACATAGCGCTCGGCACCGTCGCTCATTGTCTCGAGGGTCATGGCTTCCGTCTCCCGCCGTTGAAAGGCCCTGTACCCAGCCGCCGAAAACAAAAAAGGCCGCCGGCGTGAACCAGAGCGACCTTTGTCTTGAGAACACGCACGAAAACGCGCAAGGGCCGCCTGTTAAGGAGCCTGCCACCAGAGCGTCTGCTTCGTGTCGTTCGTCATGTCAGAAGCGTTAGCGAAAGACGGCACAAAGGGCAATGGGGCGCTCGGGCGCCAAGGGCAAGGCGCAGACCCGCGGCAAGCGAAAACTCCCGGGCGCTCAACGCTCAGCGGTCGCGGTGTTGCGCGGAGGCCCGAAGGGTCGCGGGAAGGTCCTCGCTCTGATCGAACGGTGCCAGGACGGTATAGGTCTCTCTTGCCAAGCCGATATCGAGCCGACTGATCCCTGCGAGACCATGGTGACAGGCTGACGCATCCTGGAATTGAAGATACCGCGTGTCGTAGAGCCCTGATGCTCAGGCAACCCGTTCCAGTCGTTGAAAGCCTTTTGCATGGCGCTGCCGGAACGCGCAGAAGGCTTCGACATCCAGCGGTCGCGAAATATGGTAGCCCTGGACGAAGTCGATCGCGGACGGCATGGCGCGCAGCTGGCGAAGCCGCTCGGCGGTCTCGACACCCTCGACGATGATCGGCCAGCCGGATGCGTGGATCATGTCGACGGCAAAGCCCAGCATCCGCGACATGACGCTTCCCTCCGCCGCCATTGCGAAGGAGCGATCGAGCTTGACGCCATCGACCGAAAGCGCTGCGAGATTGTGGATGTTGGAATAGCCGGTGCCGAAATCGTCGATATAGGTTTTGATGCCGGCGGCGCGCAGGGCCTCGATCTGAATCTGCGCATCGGCCACTTCGATCGCATCGTTCTCGACGATTTCCACGACGATCTGAAAGCGGTCGGCGGTGCCCTCGAACGGCTTGAACGCGTCGCAGAGGAAGGCGGCGTCGAAATCGCACGGAAAGATGTTGAAGGTAACCGAGATCTTGCGGTCGAGAGGAAGGACGCCGGAAAGTTCGGAACAGGCTTTCTCGACGACCATGCGCGTGAATTTTCGCGTTAGGCCGAACTTCTCGACGAGCGGAATGAAACGGTCGGGATAGACGACGCTGTCGTCGACGTCGCGCCAGCGGGCGAGGACTTCGCACCCGGCAATCTCGCCGCTGCGCAGATCCATGATCGGCTGGTAGGCGCAGATCACGGAGCCGGCATCCAGGTGACGGCGGAAGCGCGACTCGAACGACCAGCGGCGGACGATCATCGCCCGCGCCATCCGCGCCAGCCACGCGGCCAGCGCCAGCGCAGTCACGAGGGTCGCGACCACATAGACCTGGCCATGGCTCAAGAGGGCCGCCAGCGGTGCTTCGGTCGCCACGCAGACGCTTGTGTTCGGCAGGCAGACCGTCTGGCGCAGGGGCGAGCCGATGCCGGCGGATTGGCGCTGCGAGGACTGGTTGCGGGCAAAGACGCCCTGCTCTCCGGCGCGATGCCACCAGCGACCAGAGGGCGCGACGAAAACGACTTCCAGCCCCATCCATCCGGGCGGATTCATGTGCACAGTCTCGACGGGCAGGACGACGGCGAAGGGGTCGATGTGGAGGACCGAGCCGACGAAACCCTTGAGGCCTGCGAAGGCAAGGCCACGGTCGATCCAGATTGCCGGCTCGCCATCCCGCGCTGGAATGTCGGGCTGGCCGAGCGTGATCGGCGGGTTTAAACGCCCCATGCTGACCGTGCATTCGATGATGCCGTCCGGCGCGTAGAAGAATTCGTTCAGCCCGTCAGGCCGGTAGGCGACGCCCCGGATCTGCCGGTCGAATTCCGGGGTGCAGGGCGGCGCCGTCACGTCGGCCTTCAGGACCTCGAAGGTTTCCGCCGCCTGTCGCGCTCTCTCCGCATAGGGTTGCAGGATCGACTGGCTCTGCCGTGCCATTTCCTGCGAAATCTCCTGCCATGCAAACAGGAGGGCACCGGTACCGAAGAGGCCGAACAAAATGGCGCCCAGCAGCAGGCTGATGACTGTCTGCTGCCGGGCCGAGATGAGGAGTCTCACGAATTTTGCCATTACAAGCCCGATGCGAGTTCACGCAATCAGGCCGGAATTACCTGAATGACAGATTAATCACGGTTGAGTGATTTCTATCTCTATGGCTGGCGACCGAATCTAGAAGAGACCGTGGATGTGGCCTTCGGGTCCGAGGTGGATGCGCTCGGCCGATGGACTGCGCGGCAGCCCGGGCATGGTCATGATCTCGCCGCAGATCGCCACGACGAAGCCGGCGCCCGCCGACAGGCGAACCTCGCGAACATGCACCACATGCCCGTCCGGCGCGCCGCGCCGCGTGGGATCTGTCGTGAACGAATACTGGGTCTTGGCCATGCAGACCGGCAGGTTTCCGTGTCCCTGCGACTGGAACTGCGCAAGCTGCGTCGCGACGCCCTTTTCCATCGTGACCGCCGCGCCCCGGTAGATGCGCTTGACGATGGTCTCGATCTTTTCAAGGAGGGGCATCTCGTCCGGGTAGATCGGGGAAAAGTCTGCCGTGCCGCCATCGGCAAGGGCGGCGACCTTGCGGGCCAGTTCCTCGATGCCCGCCGACCCCTGCGCCCAATGGCGGCAAAGCACCGCCTCCGCACCCATCGCGGCGGCATAGGACTTGACGGCGTCGATCTCGGCCTCGGTATCGGAGCTGAAATGGTTGATCGCCACCAGCACCGGCACGCCGAACTGGCCGATGTTCTCGATGTGCCGGCCGAGATTGGCGCAGCCGCGCGTCACCGCCGCCACGTCCTCGGTGCCGAGATCCTCCTTGGCAACGCCGCCGTTCATCTTCATGGCGCGTACCGTCGCGACGATGACGCAGGCAGCGGGTTTCAGCCCAGCCTTGCGGCACTTGATGTCGAAGAATTTTTCGGCGCCGAGATCGGCGCCGAAGCCGGCCTCGGTGACGACGTAGTCGGCAAGCTTCATCGCCGTCGTCGTCGCCACGACCGAATTGCAGCCATGGGCGATGTTGGCGAAGGGGCCGCCGTGGACGAAGGCCGGGTTGTTCTCGAGCGTCTGTACGAGGTTCGGCTGCATCGCATCCTTCAGAAGCACCGCCATCGCCCCGTCGGCCTTGATGTCGCGGGCAAGGACCGGACTCTTGTCGACGCGATAGGCGATGACGATCCTGCCAAGCCGCTCCTCGAGGTCCTTGAGATCACGGGAAAGGCAGAGGATCGCCATCACCTCGGAGGCCACGGTGATGTCGAAGCCGGACTCGCGCGGATAACCGTTCGGAACACCGCCGAGGGACGTCACGATCTCGCGCAGCGAGCGGTCGTTCATGTCGAGGACGCGGCGCCAGACGACGCGGCGCGTGTCGATCTTCTGCTCGTTGCCCCAGTAGATGTGGTTGTCGAGGAGCGCGGCGAGAAGGTTGTGGGCCGAGGTGATGGCGTGGAAATCGCCGGTGAAATGAAGGTTCATGTCCTCCATCGGGATCACCTGCGCGTAACCGCCGCCGGCCGCCCCGCCCTTCACGCCGAAGCAGGGACCGAGGGACGCCTCGCGGATGCAGACCACCGCGCGCTTGCCGATCCGGTTCAGCCCGTCGCCGAGCCCGACCGTCGTCGTCGTCTTGCCCTCGCCGGCCGGCGTCGGATTGACCGCGGTGACGAGGATCAGCTTGCCGTCGGGCCGCCCTTCGAGGGAGCGGATGAACTCGGCGGTGACCTTCGCCTTGTCGTGACCATAGGGAATGAGATGCTCTTCCGCGATCCCGAGCTTCTCGGCGACTTCGCGGATCGGCCGCTTGCTCGCTGCTCGGGCGATCTCGATATCCGACTTCACGTCCGCCATGACCGCTCTTGCCCCCGCCCCTGATGCTACGATCGGTAGCGGCGACGCAATGGCGATACAAGCGCAAAATCTCGACCCGAGCGGCAAGGGCAGCGGACATGGAAAAGCCCGGACGGGAGGGTCCGGGCTTCTCTGATGCACGTGTCCGGATCGATGGCACGGGGAGGACGTGACCGCGATCCGCTCTGTCAGGTGCCACAGCGTCTCTTGCCGGTTTCGATCGAGCGGGAGGAACTCGTCTGGCCGGGAAGCGTCTCTGGCAAGGAGACCATGGGCCTGCCGGCTGATGCGAGGCTTACGCCCGGCAAGCGATGGTCGCGCCGCGAACAGCCGCCTGCCGGCGCGCCGCCGTCAGGCGGCCTTTCCAGCTTTTGGCGGCAGGGGAAAGAGGGTTGCGAACCGTTCAGCCAATACCCGGTCGCCCGAGAGCGCGAGAGCGCCGGCGGCCTCCAGCGCGGCGACCGGCTGGCCGCCATAGAGCCAGCCGGCGATCGCCCTCGGCTCGCCCGAGATGACGAGATCGGCCAGCTCGAAGGGACCGCCGGCAATGACGAAACCGCCGTCGGCGAGATGACCCAGAAAACTCTCCGGCCCAAGCTTGAAGCCGATCGTGGCATCGAGACCTGCCGCCCTGCGGGGATCGAGCATGGTGCGCAGCGACAAAATGAGCGAGGCCGCGCTGAAGGGAAGGCTCGGATCATGCGCCGGCGACCGGGCTGCCCAGCGGCCAAGCGCCTGGAAGATCGGCTCGCTCTCGTAACCCCAGGGCGTCAGTTCGTAGACCTGAACGGCCCCGGGCGGCGGCAGCCGGCGCCGGACCAGCACGCCCGTCCCCTCCAGCCCTTCCAGCCGCTGCGTCAGGACATTGGCGCTGATGCCCGGGAGGCTGGCGCGCAAGTCGCCGAAGCGTTTCGGCCCGAGCATGAGTTCGCGGATGACCAGAAGCGCCCAGCGATCCCCGACGAGATCGAGCGCGTGGGCGGCGGCGCACGCGTCGTCGTAGCGCCGCCGTTCAGGATTTTTAGTTATTTTTTGTGACTTCATAGTTGCAATTGATAACGCGAGCCGGCATGCTTCGTCAAACAAACGATCTGGGAGGACGTGCATGGCCAAGCTGATATTCCTCAATCTTCCGGTGACAGACCTCGCCCGTTCCATCGCCTTCTACCGGGCGATCGGTGCCGAGCAGAACCATCAGTTCTCGGACGAGACGGGGGCCTGCATGGTCCTGTCCGACACCATCCACCTGATGCTCCTGACCCATCCGAAATACCGCCAGTTCACGGCCAAGCCGATCGCCGACACCCATGTCGTTTCGGCAGCGCTGATCTGCCTGTCCGAGGAGAGCCGCGCGGCCGTCGACGCGACCGTCGGCTGGGCGGGTGAAGCCGGTGGCCGCGCCGACGCAAGCCCGCTGCAGGATCATGGCTGGATGTATTCCCGCTCCTTCGACGATCCGGACGGCCATACGTTCGAGATCATGTGGATGGACCCCGCCGCAGCCCACGCGGAAGCCCACGCGGCTGCCTGACGCTCGCTGATCGAGGAGAGACGATGACCGACGTGCACGAACTGTCCCTCACCCGGCTGATCGCCGCCCCGCCCGAAATGGTCTACCGCGTCTGGACGACGCGGACCGGCGAATGGTTCGCGCCCAAGCCCTACACGACGCCCGGGGTCGAGCTCGATCTGCGGCCCGGCGGGATCGCCCGCATGGACATGCAGGCACCCGACGGCACCGCTCTGCCGAACCAGGGCGTCTTTCTCGAGGTGGTGCCGAACGAAAGGCTCGTCTACACCGACGCCTTCACGTCCGGCTGGAAGCCGCAGGATGCCTTCATCCTCGTCATTATCACCTTCGCGCCCGAAGCGGGCGGCACGCGCTACGCCGCAACCGTGCGCCACTGGAGCGCCGAGGCGATGAAGCGGCACGAGGAGATGGGATTTCACCAGGGCTGGGGCACCGTGGCCGATCAGCTCGCAGGCCTTGCCGAAGCCGAGACCGCCCACGCCTGACCATCGAGCGTGCCGCGATGCGGTCTCTGCCGGCAGGGATGCGGTCTCTGCGGCAGGAAGGCGTGCCGCTCCAAGGAAAGCATGCCGGTCGCGGCCGGAAGAGCTGCCGGACCAGGCGCAACATGCCACAGTCAACGGAGGTCTGAATGTCCTATGTCGATGGTTTCGTCGTACCGGTGCCGGCGGCGAAGAAGGAAGAATACCGGGTAATGTCGGAAAAGGCCTCGGTCGTCTTTCTCGAACACGGCGCGACGCGCCATGTCGAGTGCTGGGGCGACGACGTGCCCGACGGCAAGGTCACCGACTTCAAGGGCTCGGTGAAGGCCGAGGACGGAGAGGTCGTCGTCTTCTCCTGGATCGAATGGCCGTCCAAGGCAGCGCGCGATATGGGAATGGCCGCGGCAATGAAGGACCCCCGCCTTGACGGGATGGGTCCCATGCCCTTCGACGGAAAGCGCATGATCTTCGGCGGCTTCGCCGTCATTCTCGATGTCGCGGGCACGGCCTCGTGACCGGGATCCGGCCCTGCCTCTGGTTCGACGGCAAGGCCGAGGAGGCGGCACGCTTCTACGTTTCGCTGGTGCCGGGTTCCAGTCTCGACCACGTTCACCGCGGGCTGATGGACTGGCCGGGCGGCGCCAAGGGAGACGTGCTGATGGCAGAGTTCACCCTCGCCGGCCGGCCGCATCTCGCCCTGAACGGCGGCCCGTACTTCCAGTTCACGCCGGCCGTCTCCATGGCCCTCGCCTGCGCCGACCAGGCGGAGGTCGACCGCCTCTGGGACGCGCTCTCCGACGGAGGCTCGGTCATGGAATGCGGCTGGCTGACGGACCGCTACGGGCTTTCCTGGCAGATCGTCCCTGCCCGCCTCAACGAGATGATGCGCGACAGCGACTCGGCCAGGGTGGAACGGGTGATGCGGGCGATGTTCACGATGGTGAAACTCGACATCGCCGCGCTGGAAGCGGCCTATGCCGCGGAAGCCGCAACGTAAGGCCGCGCCTCGGGACGTGGGCGCATCCTCGGAGAGAGGACGACAGGACAAGCGGAGAGAGCGATCATGCGCGTGATGGTGCTGGTGAAGGCGACCGGGGACAGCGAGAAGGGTTTTGTCCCGACGCCGGAGACGATGGCGATGATGGCGGCCATGGGCCGGTTCAACGACGAATTGCAGGAGGCCGGAATCCTCGTCTCCGGCGACGGCCTGACGCCCTCCTCCCGGGGCAAGCGGATCGCCTTCGACGGCACCGGCCGCACCGTCATCGACGGGCCCTTCCCCGCAACCCGCGAACTGGTCGCCGGCTTCTGGCTCTGGAACGTCCGGGACATGGACGAGGCCGTCGCCTGGGTGAAGCGCTGCCCGAACCCGATGCCGGGTCCAAGCGAAATCGAGATCCGGCCGCTTTATGAAATGGAGGACTGGACGGCCTAGAGTCTCGGGCGATTTATCGAGATCGCCCGAGACTCTAGGTCTTTGCTTGCCGCGCCGGATACTGCGAAAAACCGGATTCCACTTTTTCGCCCGGCGCTTTAGCTGTCGATATGCGGCGCCCGGCTACCGCCAGCAGCTGCCTCCAAGCTCCGCCCGGCTGCTGTGCCGGCTGCCGTGCATGGCTCGACCTCTACGTCTCCATCGCAATCAGGCTGGCATTGCCGCCGGCCGCCGCGGTGTTCGTCGAGATCACCTGCTCGCGCGCGAATCTGGCGACATAGTTCGGCCCGCCGGCCTTCGGGCCCGTGCCCGACAGGCCCGAGCCGCCAAAGGGCTGGGAGCCGACGACCGCGCCGATGAGATTGCGGTTGACGTAGATGTTGCCGGTGGTGAGCCGCTCGGTGATCTCGCGGATGGTCTCGTCGATGCGGCTGTGGACGCCGAGCGTCAGGCCGAAGCCGGTGCGCTCGATCGCCTCGCAGACCTTGCCGAGTTCGTCGGCCTTCCAGGTGACGATGTGGAGAATCGGGCCGAAGACCTCGCGGTCGAGCGCTTCCGCCCGGTCGATCTCGACGATGTGCGGGGCGATGTAGTGGCCCTCCGGCGGCAGGTCCACGGGCAGCGTGCCGGCAAAGCGGATGCGCTGCGTCCGGCGCATGCGATCGAGGTGCTCCTCCAGCATCGCTTTCTGCTCGGCATCGATGACCGGGCCGATGTCGGTCGAGATGTCCGAGGGGTCGCCGATCGATAGCTCGGCTGCGGCGCCCGCGATCATCCCCGTCATGCGCTCGGCGACGTCCTCCTGCACGAACAGGAGACGCAGCGCCGAGCAGCGCTGGCCGGCGGAGCGGAAGGCCGAGGTGACGACGTCGTCGGCGACCTGTTCCGGCAGGGCCGTGGCGTCGACGATGAGGGCGTTGATGCCGCCGGTCTCGGCAATGAGCGGCGCGATCGGTGCGTTGCGGGCGGCGAGCGCCCGGTTGATGGCAAAGGCGGTCTCCGTCGAGCCGGTGAAGGCGACGGCCGCGGTGGCGTTGTGGCCGACGAGCGCCGCGCCCGTCGCGCCGTCGCCGGGCGCGAGATGCAGCGTCGTCTCGGCAAAGCCCGCTTCCCTCAGGAGAGCGACGGCCGCGCTGGCGACGAGCGGCGTCTGCTCGGCCGGTTTGGCGACCACGACATTGCCGGCGGCGAGCGCCGCCGCGACCTGGCCGACAAAAATCGCCAGCGGAAAATTCCAAGGCGAGATGGCGACGACGACGCCACGCGAGCGGTAGCGCAGGCGGTTCTCCTCGCCGGTCGGGCCCGGCAGCACGACGGGCGTGTCGAACAGGCGTTCGGCCTCGTCGGCATAGAAGCGGCAGAAGTCGACCGCCTCGCGGATCTCGGCGATGCCGTCCTCGACGGTCTTGCCGGCCTCGGTCGCGAGCAGCGTCATGAACAATCCGCGGCGTTCCTCCATCAGGTCGCCAGCGCGGCGAAGGGCCTTCGCCCTTGCCGAAGCCGGCACCCGCTCGGCGCTGGCGACATGGCGGCGTGCCTCGTCCATGAGCTTTGCCGCCCCCGCCGCGGACAGGGAATGGCTGACCCCGACGAGATGCCCGTCGACGGGCGAGCGGATCGCCGCGCCGGAGGGCGAGTCCGTATGGTCGATATCGCTGCGCGCCTCGAGGTTCGGCGGCGTCGCCGGACGTTCGGCGAGGAAGGCGGCAAGCGCCTTTCGGTCGCCGAGCTCGACGCCGACGGAATTGCGGCGCTGGCCGAAAATGCCGTCGGGCAAAGCGATCCTGGGATGGCGCGCCGGGCCGTCGGCCAGAAGGTCGATCGGCCGCTCCAGCAGGCTCTCCACCGGCACGTCGCTGTCGCCGACCTTGGCCACGAAAGAGGAATTGGCGCCGTTTTCCAGAAGCCGGCGGACGAGATAGGCCAAGAGGTCGCGGTAGCCGCCGACGGGCGCATAGATGCGGCAGGCGATTGCCTCGCCCGGCCGCGCCCGCACCGCCTCGTAAAGCGCCTCGCCCATGCCGTGCAGGCGCTGGAACTCGAAGCCGCCGGCATTCTCGCCGGCCATTTCGAGAATGGTCGCGACCGTCAGGGCATTGTGCGTGGCGAACTGCGGATAGAGCCGCTCGCGCCGGTCGAGCAGGGCCTTAGCGGCGACGAGATAGGAAAGGTCGGTCGCCGGCTTGCGGGTGTAGACGGGATAGCCGTCGACGCCGCGCTCCTGCGCGTGCTTCACCTCGGTGTCCCAGTAGGCGCCCTTCACGAGCCGCACCATCATCTTGATGCCGGCCTCCTCGGCCAGGGCGTCGACATGGTCGATGACGGCGAGCGCGCGCTTCTGGTAGGCCTGGATGGCAAGCCCGAAACCGTCCCAGCCGGACAGATCGGAGGTGCGCACGACGGCGTCGATGACGTCGAGCGAAAGCTCCAGCCGATCGGCCTCCTCGGCATCGACGGTGAGGTTCAACTGGTAGCGTTTCGCCCGCATGGCGAGATCGGCGAGCAGCGGCACCAGTTCGGCCATGACGCGCTCGTGCTTCACGGACTGGTAGCGCGGATGCAGCGCCGAGAGCTTGATCGAGATTCCCGGCCGGTCCGGCAGCCCCTTGTTGCCGGCCATGCGACCGATCGCCTCGATGGCATCGGCATAGGATTTGAAGTATCGCGCCGCATCCTCGGCGGTGCGGGCGCCCTCTCCCAGCATGTCGTAGGAATGGCGATAGCCCTTCTTCTCCAGCGAACGGGCGCGGTCGAGCGCGTCGCCAATGGTCTCGCCGAGAACGAACTGCCGGCCGAGAAAGCGCATCGCCTGGCGTGTCGCGGTGCGCACCGCCGGTGCCCCCATGCGCTTGACCATCGAGGAGATGACGCCGGTCGGCGTCTCGCCCGGCCGGATGATGCGGGCGGAAACGCCGAGCGCCCAGGCGGAGGCCGCCGTCAGCATGCGGTCCTCGCCGCCGTCGTGATGGGCCCAGTCGCCGGCGCCGATCTTGTCCTCGATCAGCCGGTCCTGGGTGCGCGCGTCGGGAACGCGCAGCAGCGCCTCCGCCAGCACCATCAGCGCCAGGCCCTCGCGCGTCGACAGTCCGAACTCGCGCAAAAAGTCTTCGACGCCGCCGATGCCGCCGGACTTGCCCCGGATCGCCGCGATGAAGCCGCGCGCCGTCTGGTCGACGGCCGCCTCGTCATGGTGCCAGGCCGCCGCGCTCCGGACGAGCCGGGCGACCGCCTCGTCGTCGTCCGGGGCGAAGGCGGCGGAAAAGGCGGGCACGAAAGCGGGCATGGGGAGCGAAGATGTCATCGGTTGTGTCCGGTTCGAGGGGCCGGTCAGCAATAGCAGGAGCCCGGCCGGCATTCTCGCCAATTTCCCCGGGAGAAAGCGTGACTTTCGCCGGAAAGACCGTGTAACTCTTGCATTATGAGCAATGCAGACGCCAAAGACCGGCGAATCCTCCACGAGCTCCAGAGCAACGGGCGCCTCAGCAATCTGGAGCTCGCCGAGCGCGTCCATCTCTCACCGACGGCGACGGCCGAGCGGGTCAAGCGGCTGACGCGGGAGGGCTACATCCTCGGCTACACCGCGCGCCTGTCGCCCGACAAGCTCGAACGCGGCATGATCGTCTTCGTCGAGGTGAAGCTGGAGCGCACCAGCGACGACGTTTTCGCCGCCTTCGCCGCCGCCGCCAAGGCCAATCGCGACATCATGGAATGCCACATGGTCGCCGGCGGCTTCGACTATCTGATCAAGGCCCGCGTCAAGGACATGGCGGCGTACCGCGCCTTCCTCTCCGACGCGCTCCTCTCTCTCCCCGGCATCCGCGAAACCCACACCTATGCGGTGATGGAGGAGATCAAGAACTCCGCGGCGATCGCCCTTTGACGCTCGCGGGCGAGACGCCGGCCATCCCCGCCTTGCGCGCGTACCGGGGCTCCGCAATACTCAGGGCAGGCCAGCTTACGACAGCCGCCGCCGCGCATCTGCGCCTCATCGTTCCAGCCAAAGGATTTCGACGAATGCACCTGATCACGAGACTGACCGCCGCCGCGTTCCTGGCCTCGATGACGGCCGGCGCGGCGTTCGCAGCGGACGATGCCGCCTGCAAGACCGTGCGCTTCTCCGACGTCGGCTGGACCGACATCACGGCGACGACCGCCGTGACCTCGAAGATCCTCGAAGGCCTCGGCTATGAGCCCGACATCAAGGTCCTCGGCGTGCCCGTCACCTTCGCCTCGATGAAGAACAAGGACATCGACGTCTTCCTCGGCAATTGGATGCCGTCCATGGCCGCGGACGTGCAGCCCTATCTCGACGACAAGACCGTCGACAGCGTCAAGGCCAACCTCACCGGCGCGAAATACACCCTTGCCGTGCCGCAATATCTCTACGACGAGGGCCTGAAGAGCTTTGACGACATCGCCAAGTTCGCCGACAAGCTGGACGGCAAGATCTACGGCATCGAGCCCGGCAATGACGGCAACCGGCTGATTCTCGACATGATCCAGAAGGACGCCTTCGGCCTTTCCAAGTTCGAGCTGGTCGAATCCTCCGAGCAGGGCATGCTTTCCCAGGTCGCGCGGGCAACGAAGGGGAACCAGCCGATCGTCTTCCTCGGCTGGGCGCCGCATCCGATGAACAAGAACTTCCAGCTCGCCTACCTTCCCGGCGGCGACGAGTATTTCGGCCCCGATCTGGGCGGCGCGACCATCTACACCACCACGCGCGCCGGCTACTCGGCCGAGTGCCCGAATGTCGGCAAACTGCTCGCCAACCTCACCTTCTCGCTCGACATGGAGAATGCGGTCATGGCGGCTATCCTCGATGACGGCAAGGATCCGGCCGATGCCGCCACGGAATGGCTGAAAGCCAATCCCGACGCGCTGACCGAGTGGCTCGCCGGCGTCACGACGCTCGACGGTCAGGATGGCGTGGCTGCCGTGAAGAGCGCCCTCGGCGCCTCCTGACACGCCCCTTAGACGCGACGCCGCCGCATTCCGGACGGGCGGCGTCGCATCGCGGCAGGCCTTCGCACCGCGGCGGCGGGAAGCTGCACCCATGAGTTTCCAGGACGTTTGCCGGTGCGGCCGGCCGTCCGGCCCATCTCCAGAGACGAGAGCGAACCCCAAGACGTGGAATGGCTTGAACAGCACCGCCTGCCGATCGGCGGCTACGCCGCCGATTTCGTCGACTGGCTGACCCTCAACTTCACCGGCTTCTTCGATGCGGTGAAGGCGGGGTTGCAGGCCTTCATCGATGCGATCCTCTTCGTCCTGCAGACACCGCACCCCTTCGTCGTCGTCGCCGGCTTCGCCGCCATCGCCTATGCCATGCGCCGCTCGGTCCCGATCGCGATCTTCACGGTGCTCGGCTTTCTCCTGATCATCAATCTCGGCTACTGGAAGGAGACGACGCAGACACTCGCGCTCGTCGTCGCCTCGACGGCCGTGTGCATGGCTGTCGGCGTCCCCGTCGGCATCGCCGCGGCGCGCCGGCCCTGGCTCTACGCGGCGCTGCGCCCGGTTCTCGACCTGATGCAAACCATCCCGACCTTCGTCTATCTGATCCCGGCGCTGATCCTCTTCGGCCTCGGCCTCGTGCCGGGCCTCGTCGCCACGGTCATCTTCGCCCTCCCCTCGCCGATCCGGCTGACGCGGCTCGGCATCGCCTCGACACCGCTGCAGCTGCTGGAGGCCGGCGACGCTTTCGGCGCGACGCCGATGCAGCGGCTCCTGAAGATCGAGATCCCCTACGCCCTGCCGCAGATCATGGCCGGCCTGACGCAGACGATCATGCTCTCCCTCTCCATGGTCGTCATCGCAGCCCTCGTCGGCGCCCCCGGCCTCGGCGTGCCGGTGCTGCGCGCGCTGAACTCGATCAACATCGCGCAAGGCTTCGAGGCGGGTCTGGCCATCGTGCTTCTCGCCATCATCCTCGACCGTTTCTTCCGCGTCGACGAAGGGGGAAGGCGATGAGCATGTCCGAAACGTCGCCGACGGCCCCGGAAGCTCCCGGTGCAAAGCCGATCGTCTCCTTCCAGAACGTCTCGATCGTCTTCGGCAAGAAGCCCGAACAGGCCCTGCCGCTTCTCGACAGCGGCAGCACCCGTGCCGAAATCAACGAGAAGCTCGGCGTCATCCTCGGCGTGGCCAACGCCTCACTCGACATCGCCAGCGGCGAGATCGCCGTTCTGATGGGCCTTTCGGGCTCGGGCAAGTCGACGCTGATCCGCGCCGTCAACGGCCTTGCCCCGATCACCCGCGGGCGCGTCGTCATCGACACCGGACGCGGCGCGGTCGATCCGAAGGAATGCGGCGCCAAGCGCCTGCGGGAGCTTCGGCGGCACGAGGTCGCCATGGTGTTCCAGCAGTTCGCGCTCCTGCCCTGGCGCAGCGTTGCGGAAAATGTCGGCCTCGGCCTCGAGCTCTCCGGCATGGGCAAGGCAGAGCGGCGCGACAAGGTGATGGCGCAGCTCGACCTCGTCGGCCTCGGCGACCGCGCGAACTCGCTGGTCGGCCAGCTCTCCGGCGGCATGCAGCAGCGCGTCGGCCTCGCCCGGGCCTTCGCCACCGACGCGCCGATCCTCCTGATGGACGAGCCCTTCTCGGCCCTCGACCCGTTGATCCGCGCGCGCCTGCAGGACGAACTCCTGGAAATCCAGGCGCGGCTGAGAAAGACCATCATCTTCGTCAGCCACGATCTCGACGAAGCCTTCAAGCTGGGCAACCGCATCGCCATCATGGAGGGCGGGCGGATCATCCAGGTCGGCACGGCGCAGGAGATCGTCCTCAGCCCGGAGAACGACTACGTCTCCGCCTTCGTCGCCCACATGAACCCGCTGAACGTCCTGACCGCAGCCGACGTCATGACCCCGCTCGATCGCGGGGGCGCCTCCGCTCCGTCGCGCGTGGCCGGAATGGCCCAGCCCGACACGCCGCTGCGCCGCGTCATGGACGCCGTCTGCGACGACCGCGGCGAGGTCATCGTCTCCGACAAGGGTCGCATCCTCGGCAAGATCGGCCCGCAGGAGATCGTCGATGCGCTGGGGCGGCACCAACGCAAGTAGTAGCGGACTATGCCGCCTTCATCGGCATGTCCGGCAATCGCCCTTCGTCGACGGCAAAACACGCCACCTGCGTCGGTCCGTGCTGCTTCAGGAGCGGCAATTCAGTGCGGCAGCGGTCGTTGGCATAGGGGCAGCGCGGGTTGAAGGAGCAGCCCGTCGGGGGGTTGAACGGCGAGGGTAGCTCACCCGTGAGGCGGATGCGCGTCGCGCGGTCACCGGGGCGGGTCGCCGGCGTCGCCGAGAGCAGCGCGCGCGTATAGGGGTGCAGCGGCTGGGTGTAGAGCGCGTCGACGGGGGCCAGTTCCACCGGGCGGCCGAGATACATCACCATCACGCGGTTGGCCACGTGCCGGACGACCGAGAGGTCGTGACTGATGAAGACGTAGGTGAGGCCCAGCCTGTCCTGCAGGTCGGCGAGGAGGTTCAGGATCTGCGCCTGGATCGATACGTCCAGCGCCGAGACCGGCTCGTCGAGGACGAGGATTTTCGGCTCGAGGATCAGCGCGCGGGCGACCGCGATGCGCTGGCGCTGGCCGCCGGAAAACATGTGGGGGTAGCGGACGTAGTGCTCCGGCCTGAGGCCCACTTCCTTCAGCGCCGCTTCCGCCTTCGCCCGCCGCTCGGCCGAGGACAGCTTGGTGTTGATCTTCAGCGGCTCCTCGATGATCGCGCCGACCTTCTGGCGCGGGTTGAGCGCGCCATAGGGGTTCTGGAACACGATCTGCACGGTCGAGCGCAGCTTGGCGACGTCGGCGATGGCGCCGCCCTCGATGCGCACGCCGTCGATCGTCAGCTGGCCTTCCGACGGGATCTCGATCATCGTCAGCATGCGGGCGAGGGTCGACTTGCCGCAGCCCGATTCCCCCACGATCGCCAGCGTTTCGCCGGCCTCGACGGTGAAGCTCGCGTCCTTGACCGCCTTCAGCTCGATCGGCTTCTGGAACAGGCCGCGCTTGACCTCGTAGATCTGGCTGAGATCCGTTGCGGTGACGATGGCGGTCATGCGGCGGCTCCCGCGTTGAGGGGCGCTGTCGCCGGCGCGTTCATGGGATAGTGGCAGAGCGCCTCGCCGAGCGCCGGCGGCTGGCGCGGCGGAAGGACCGTGCG
Organism: Aureimonas sp. SA4125; assembly: GCF_019973775.1. Lineage (NCBI taxonomy): Bacteria > Pseudomonadati > Pseudomonadota > Alphaproteobacteria > Hyphomicrobiales > Aurantimonadaceae > Aureimonas > Aureimonas sp. SA4125. The sequence goes on from NZ_AP025032.1 coordinate 3,598,895, forward strand.
ACAGACATCGTCGGCTTTCGGGCAGCGCGGATTGAACAGGCAGCCGTCCGGCCGGTCCCCCTGCCCCGGCACGACGCCCGGAATGGTCGGCAGCCGCTTGCCGGTGGCGCGCTCGGGAATCGCGTCGAGAAGCGCCGAGGTATAGGGATGGTGCGGGGCCTCGAACAGTTCGGCGACCGCCTGGCGCTCGACCTGCTGTCCGGCATACTGCACGACGACGCGCTGCGCGGTTTCGGCGATGACGCCCATGTCGTGGGTGATGAGGATCATCGCCATGCCCTTCTCCTTCTGGAGATCGAGCAGGAGGTCGAGGATCTGCGCCTGGATGGTGACGTCGAGCGCCGTCGTCGGCTCGTCGGCGATGAGAAGCTTCGGGTTGCAGGAGATCGCCATGGCGATCATCACCCGCTGGCTCATGCCGCCCGAGAGCTGATGCGGGAACGCCTTCATCCGCCGCTCCGGCTCGGAGATGCCGACCTTCGTCAGGAGCTCGATCGTGCGGTCCTTGCGCTCTCGCGCGCCGAGGCCAAGATGCGTCTTCAGGCTCTCGCCGATCTGGAAGCCGACATTGAAGCAGGGATTGAGACTGGCGACCGGCTCCTGGAAGATCATCGCGATGTCGCGGCCGATGATGGCGCGGCGGTCGCGGTCGCTCATGGTCAGCATGTCCAGGCCCTCGAACGACATCTCGTCCGCGGTGACCGTGGCCGACGGCGGCAGGAGGCCCATCAGGCCGAGCATGGCGACCGACTTGCCCGAGCCGGATTCGCCGACGATGCCAAGGACATCGCCGGCATCGACGCTGAGATCGACGCCGTCAACTGCCTTGAACGGGCCGGAGGCCGTGGCGAAGGTGACGGAGAGGTTGCGGAGGCGGAGGAGGGTCATAGCTTACATCACCGTCTGTATTGTCATATGTTGTGCCTCGAAGGAGACCGCCATGCCGACACTCAAGCCCCAGCCGAGGCCGAAGCCGATCGCGGGTCCGACCGGCCCTCGCCCCGTCTACTGAACCCGGCATCTATCGATCGCCGCAGGGCTGCGACCGCGTCTCGGCCGAGCGAAAGAGCGAAATCGCGAAGCGCCAGGTAGTCTTCGATCATCGCGATCTTCTGCTCTTTCGGAACATGGCTGAAACGCTCGCCCCGCAAATCCTCGGCGAAGTAGGCGATGACCTGCTGTTGCCGATAAAAGAGAACGACATCGTTGATGACACTGTTGGGCAGGATCGAGATCTCGCCCGCGATGGAGTTGTACAAAGGCGAGCCGACCTCCTTGGAGATGAAGGGCGTATAGGTTTCGTCCGTTTGCAGACGGTTCGTCACGGCGGTGAGAATATCCACGCTGTCATATTGCTCCAGGTGATGGACGATAGACCCGATTTCCGCCAGCAGCGCGGTCTGCACATCCAACACCCGCTCCGAACGGCGACGACCGTCCAAGCCGGTAGCGGTCCGCCAGCTCACATACCATCCGAGCGCCGCGATCAGCGACGAAATCAAGGTGGCTGTGACCGCCGGGCCGACCCAATCTGCCAATCCTCAACTCCGTTTCAGCTTCGGATCGAGGGCGTCGCGCAGGCCGTCGCCGACGAGGTTGATGGCCAAAACGGTGACGAGGATCGCAAGGCCCGGAAAGGTCACGACCCACCAGGCGCGCAGCACGAATTCGCGCGCTTCGGCCAGCATCGTGCCCCATTCCGGCGTCGGCGGCTGGGCGCCCATGCCGAGGAAGCCGAGGGCGGCGGCGTCAAGGATCGCGTTCGAGAAGGACAGGGTCGACTGGACGATCAGCGGGCCGAGGCAGTTGGGCAGGATGGTCACGACCATCAGCCGCAATGGCGACGCCCCGACGACGCGCGCGGCGGTGACGTATTCGCGCTCCTTTTCGGCCATGACCGAGGCGCGCGTCAGCCGGACGAAGTGCGGCTGATAGGTCAGCGCGATGGCGATCATGGCGCTGAGGAGGCCGGGTCCGAGGATGGCGACGAGGACCAGCGCCAGAAGCAGCGACGGGAAGGCGAGAATGATGTCCATGATCCGCATGATCGCCGTGTCGAGCCAGCCGCGGAAATAGCCGGCGACAAGCCCGATGGCGATGCCGGTCGAAACCGACAGCGCGACGACGAAGACGCCGACGAAGAGCGAATAGCGCGCACCGTAGAGAAGGCGGCTGAGGATGTCGCGTCCGACGGGGTCCGTGCCGAGCAGGAACTCGAGCCGGCCGCCGTCCTGCCAGAAAGGCGGGATGAGGAGCGCCGAGCGGTCCTGCAGCGTCGGGCTGTGCGGCGCGATGACAGGCGCGAGGATCGCCGCGAGTACGATCAGCGTGAACACGACGAGGCCGACGACCGCGCCCTTGTTGACCGAGAAATAATACCAGAACTCGGCGAACTGCTGCGCCCGCAGGCTGCGCGGAGGCTTGCGGTCGGGAATGTCGGTGCCGATGCCCTCGGCCGATTCTTGGACGCTCATCGTGCTCTGACCCTTGGATTGATGAGACCGTAGAGAAGGTCGACGATGAGATTGACCACCATGATGATGACGGCGACGAGGAGAAGCCCGCCCTGCACCACGGGATAGTCGCGCTTGAACACCGAATCGACCATCCACTTGCCGATGCCCGGCCAGGAGAAGATCGTCTCGGTCAGGATCGCGCCGGCGAGCAGCACGCCGACCTGAAGGCCGATCGTCGTCACCACCGGGATCAGCGCATTGCGCAGCGCGTGCACGGAGACGACGCGAAAGCGCGAAAGGCCCTTGGCGCGCGCGGTGCGGACGAAATCCTCGCCGAGGACTTCGAGCATGGCCGAACGCGTCTGCCGGGCGATCACGGCGAGCGGAATGGTGCCGAGAACGATCGACGGCAGGACGAGATGGCTGAGCGCCGACTTGAAGGCACCGGCCTGGCCCGACAGAAGGCTGTCGATCAGCATGAAGCCGGTCACCGGCGGAAAGAAATACATGAGCGAGATCCGCCCCGAGACCGGCGTCCACTGCAGGTAGCCGGAGAAGAAGATGATGAGGAGCAGCCCCCACCAGAAGATCGGCATGGAATAGCCGACGAGCGCCGTTCCCATGATCGACTGGTCGAACCAGGAGCCGCGCTTGACGGCGGCAAAGACGCCGGCGGGAATGCCGACGATCACGGCCAGGAGGATGGCGACGAGCGAGAGTTCGATCGTTGCCGGGAACAGGTTCATGAACTCGCGCAGCACCGGCTGCTTGGTCGAGATCGACTGCCCGAAATCACCGTGCAGAACGTCCCAGAAATAGCTGAAATACTGGACGTAGAGCGGCCGGTCGTAGCCGAACTGGGCGACGAGCTGGGCGTAGCGCTCGGGCGACAGGCCACGCTCGCCGGCCAGGGCGATGATCGGATCGCCCGGCAGCAGGCGGATGAAAAGGAACGAGACCAGTGTCACGCCGATGAAGGTCGGGATCAGCAAGCCGATGCGTTTCAACAGGTATCCGAACATGGCTCAAAGATCCTTGGCGAGCATGAGGGTCGGGTGGCTCGCCGACTGGCCTTCCGGCATCCAGATGGGCAGGTCCGCGACTTCGGTCGCCTGCCAGCCGTGCTTGGCGTAGAAAGCAAGCGCGCGATCGTTGCCTTCCAGGCACTGGATCCCGGCCCGCTTCACGCCCGCTTCACGAAGCGCGTTCTCCAGTACCGCAAGCAGGCCGGAGGCGACACCCGTCCCGCGCACCGCGCGCGCCACGAAGAGCTGATCGATCTCAGACCCGACCAGCGCCCCGAAGCCGACGATCTGGCCGTCCTGGACGGCGACGGTACTGGAGGCGGCCAGCGGCACGAGGCGGGCGGCAAAGGAGGACACATCGCGCTGCGCCACGATCGGGGGCGGCAGCAGCGCGGCGTGACCGTCGTGCCAGCTGTCGTGCCAGAGGGCGGCGACTCCGGGCATATCCGCTTCGGCCCCATGGTCGGCCAGTGGACGGAAAATCGTCATTCTTGAGACGTCCCAAAAACTGAAGAGCGGCGCCGAAAGGACTGACTGCCCTTCCGACGCCGCTCAACCTTGTCCTAACCGAAGCTATTCGGTGATGTCGACGCCGTCGAACCGATGCGAGCCAAGCGGATCCATCAGGTATCCCGTGACCTTCGGCGACATCGGCAGGCTGACCAGCGAATGGGCGATGGTCGCCCAGGGCGCCTGATCCTTGAACACGACCTGCGCCTCTTCGTAGAGCTTGGCGCGCTCGGCCTGGTCGGAGATCTGCGACGCCTTCTTGATCAGCGCATCATAGTCCTTGTTGCACCAGGCGGCCTTGTTGCCCGAACCGACGCCATCGCAGCCGAGCAGGATGGCGAGGAAGTTGTCCGGGTCACCGTTGTCTCCGGTCCAGCCGGCCAGCACCGCGCCATCGTGCTTCGGATCGCCGGCGAGCTTCAGATACTGCGTCCAATCGTAGGTCACGATCTCGACCGTGACGCCGACCTTGGCGAAGTCGGCCTGCAGCAGTTCAGCCATGCGGCGCGCGTTCGGATTGTAGGGACGGGCCACCGGCATCGCCCAGATCTTCATCGACAGATCCTTGACGCCAGCCGCCTCGAGCGCGGCCTTGGCCGCCTCGGGGTCGTACTTGTCGTCGGCGACGGCGTCGTTATAGGACCACATGGTCGGCGGGATCGGGTTCTTGGCGATCTGGCCAATGCCAGGGAAGACCGCCTCGAGGATGGCGTCCTTGTTGATTGCCATGTTCAGGGCGCGGCGAACCTCGGGCTTGTCGAAGGGAGCCTGGGTGGTGTTGTAGGCGAGGTAGCCGACATTGAGCCCTGGCTGCTCCAGCATGGTGACTGTCGAATCCGTCTTCAGCGCCGGAATGTCGGCCGGATTCGGATAGCCTGCGACATGGCACTCGCCAGCCTTCAGGCGCTGCAGGCGAACGGCGGCGTCCTGCGTGATGGCGAAGACGAGGTCGTCGATCGGCTGCTTGCCGCCCCAGTAGTCGGGATGGGCCTTGTAGCGGATGACGGCGTCCTGCTGGTAGGCGACGAACTGGAAGGGACCGGTGCCGAGCGGCTGCTGGTTCAGCTTCTCGGGCGTGCCGTCGGCGAGAAGCTTGTCGGCATATTCCTTCGACATGATCGACGCGAAATCCATCGCCAGATTGGCGATCATCGGCGCATTCGGTGCCGTCAGCGTCAGCTTGACCGTGTTGTCGTCGACCTTCTCGAAGGACTTGACCAGCGAGGGCATCGACATGTCGTTGTAGTAGCCCCAGGTCACGTCACCGGCATAGGCGAAATAGGGGTTTTCCTTGTTGCCCTGGCGATCGAAGGAGAAGATCACGTCGTCGGCGTTGAAATCACGCGTCGGCGTGAAAAACTCGGTCGACTGGAATTTGACGCCCTTGCGCAGGTTGAACGTGTATTCGAGACCGTCCTCGGAAACGGTCCAGCTTTCGGCCAGACCGGGAATGACCTCCGTGGTGCCGCGCTTGAACTCGGCGAGACGGTTGTAGACAGGCTTGGAGGACGCGTCGAAAGTCGTACCGGCGGTGTACAGGCCGGGGTCGAAACCTTCCGGAGAGCCCTCGGAGCAATAGACCAGGGTCTTGGCGTTCGCCGCCGACCCGAGGGTCAAGGCGAGTGCCGTCGCTGCGAGAAGCGTGGATACCAGTTTCATGGGCGATCTCCGTTGGAAAAAATACCAGTCTCGTTCCACTGACAGCGGTGAGTGAACACGGACAGGCATTGAACGCCATCCCACAGCGTTAGCATATTCGATGCAAGCTTAATTTATGATCATTCACTCAAAAACGATGCTGGGGGCCACAGGGCGCGACGCGCCGTCCGCGTCCATGGAAGCCAGGGCTGCTGCAGCGATCGCCCTGTAGATGCTGGCATGAACACCCTCGGGATCGGCGACGACGACCGGCCTCCCCTCGTCGGAGGTCTCGCGGATGCGCATGTGCAGCGGCACTTCGCCAAGGAAGGGCACGCCGAGTCGTGCCGCCTCGTCGCGTGCGCCGCCGTGACCAAAGATGTCCGAGCGCTCGCCACAGGACGGGCAGAGGAAATAGCTCATGTTCTCGACGATCCCGAGAACGGGCACATCCACCTTGCGAAACATCGCCAGGCCCTTGCGCGCGTCCAGCAATGCCAGATCCTGCGGCGTCGAGACGATGACGGCGCCCGCCAGCGGAACCTGCTGCGCCATCGTCAACTGGGCATCGCCGGTGCCGGGCGGCATGTCGACGACCAGGAGGTCGAGCTCGCCCCATTCCACCTCGCGCAGCATCTGCGTTATCGCCGACATCACCATCGGCCCGCGCCAGATCATCGGCGTCTCCTCGTCGACGAGAAGTCCCATCGACATGGCCTTCAAGCCATAGGCCTCGATCGGGATCATGATCCGACCGTTGCTTCGAGGCTTCTCCTTGATGGCGAGAAGCCGCGGCACGGAAGGGCCGTAAATGTCGGCGTCGAGCAGACCGACCTTCAGCCCGAGGGTGGCAAAGCCGAGCGCCAGATTGACAGCTGTGGTCGACTTGCCGACACCGCCCTTGCCGGAGGCGACGGCAATGATCCGTTTGATGCCGGGAATTCCTGGCTTGGCCGACGAAGACCGCGGGGCAGCGGGCGGCGACGCGCGGCCCGGTTGGGGCGCGTGAGGGGGATGGGCGTGGCCGGCATGCGAGTGAGCCGCAGGCGCGCTCTGCGGCCGGGGGACGGGACTGCTTCCGGGCTGCTTCTCCGCCGTCAATGCGACCATCGCCGACGTGATGCCGTCGAGCTTTGCAACCTCGATCTCGGCTCGGCGACGGAACGGCTCGAACATTTCGGCTGCCGCCGCGGGCACGGACAGCGAGAAGAACGCTTTTCCATCTGCGATGAAGATATCCGACACCATCCCGCGTCCTACGACATCGCCTCGGCCATCGGGCGCTTCGAGCGATTTCAGCACGGCAAGGATTTCGTCGCGGTGGGTAATGGGCATGCCTGTCTCCTCGCGCGCCGCGACTGAATCGCGTCTGTGGGCTGAAAGCCGTCGCACCTGCCATAGCGCTCGCGGACCGGGCGGGCAAATGCATCGTCGATCGAGCGAACCCCCTGTCGATCGGGCGAAGGAACGCTGCCGCAATGCTAGAGGCGGTAGCCTTCCGGACAGGCCGAGCGAAAGCGCCGCCGCTCGCCGGACTGCCAGATGCAATTGCCGGGACTGTTGGCCGCCGTGCCGATGACGGTATCGCCTGATCGAGGTACCGTGTCCCCGACCGTTCCGACCGAATAGGGGTTGGTGCGAGCACCCGCCACGCCGAAGACCGCGCCGAAGACCGGCGGCAGCGAACCCTCCGTGCCGCAACCGGCGAGAACCGTGCCTGAAATTGCGACGGCGAAAAGCTTGAGCGCAAGACGTGAGAGTGCCGGCATGACGTCCCCTATGGCGAACCCTGTGGCGAAAATCCGGAGAACCGGAACGACCAACTCAAAAAAAAACACCGCCCGGGGGCGGTGCTTCTGAAGCGATCCAACGAACGCCGGATAACTGTTCAATCCGTTATGGGCAGGCAGCGACGTAGCGCTCACCAGTGCGAGAGTCGCGATAGATGCAGTCGCCCGACTGCGAGCGTCCGATGACGTTACCGGCAATAGCACCTGCACCTGCACCAATGGCGCCGCCGATCAGCGCTCCCCGGGCATTCCCGGACACGCCTGCACCGATTGCCGCGCCGCCGAGACCGCCGATCAACGCGCCCGTTCCCGTGCTGCGTTCGGTCTGCGAGCATCCGCTTGCGACCAGCATCAGCCCGGCCATTGTTCCCGCCATAATGATTTTCATGAAGTTACGCCTCGCTACGATTTCGTCCCACAGCAAAGCGTTACAGCCATGAGAGCGTTCCATCAAACCGAAAATAAAAGGAACAGTCAGTGGCGTCTGGAGAGAGCGCCTTCGGAGATTTCAGACGGCACCACCGTTAGCGAGAGGCGACAATCTGCGGCTCAGCATCGAAGGTCACGATCAGACGGCCAGCCTTGCTGATCGACCAGTCAATATTGGCGGACTGCTCGAAAACGTCTTCGTTGACGTCCTTGCACACACCATAGACCTTGATGTCGTCGGTGCCGCTGAGACGCATCTGCAAAGCGAGATCCCGCCCGCATTCAGCCTGATCCTCATAAGCGGCGACAGGAACCGGGATTTCCTTGCAGACGGACGCATCAGCATTGCATCCGACCAGCAACATGAAAGCAGCGATGTGTTCCATATTGTCTCTCCTTCGCGCAATCAACGGAGGAGATGGCGGAATCGTTCCTGAGAACTGCCAGACTGCACTTGAAATCTCGCGCGATTACGAAAACGTGTACGATTCGAATCGGCTTGAGATGCAGGAAGCACGCGCTTCTGGCGTAGGGGCAGCCTCGAATCGAGACGGTTCCATTTGTGCGTCTTCAGCCGTTTTCGTTCGCTTCGAACTGCGTATCGGGAATCAACAGCGAATATCGGATTCCGTCCGGCAGGTAGTCGAGCTCGGCCTCTCCGCCGACCGAATTCGGCACGATGCGCTCCAGAGTGGACGTGCCGAAACGCGATTCGTGATCGGAGCGGACGCGCGGTCCTCCCGACTCCTGCCAGTTCAATCGAAGAAATGTTTCGCCGTTTCGCTCGACGATGACAGAGCTGATCCCGACCCTTCCGCCAGGTACGGACAGCGAGCCGTAAGAAGCGGCATTGACGGCCAGTTCATGCAGCGCCAGCCCGACGTGCAGGGATGCGGTCGGCGAGAGATAGACGTCCGACCCATCGAACCGGACTTGCCCGACCCCGTCGGGCGCATAACGCTCGACCTGCATCGCCACCAGGCTGACGAGGTCCGCACCGCGCCAATCTGCATCGGTGACGATATCCTGCGAGGCCGCCAGCGACTGGATCCGACCGCGGAAACGGACCAGAAATTCCGGCACGGTGACGGAATGCCGCGCCGTCTGGCTGGCCAGGCTCTGAATAATGGCCAGAAGATTCTTGGAGCGATGGGACAGTTCGCGAAGCAGTGTCTTCAGCGTCTCCTCGCGACGCTTCTGCTCCGTGATCTCAAGGGATGTCCCGATGATGCCAATGACGTCGTCGCCGTCCCGATCGACGTCGACGCGAATGTCGAACCAACGCGATGTCGATCCCGTCGTCGAGGCCAGCTCGAAATGTGCAGGTCGCTGGGTCCGAATGACATCTCGCTTGACAGCCTCGGACCGCTCGGCCGCCTGTCGGGAAAGAACATCGTGATCGCCAAGACCCAAGATCGAGTCATTCAGCCAGGTATCCTTGCTGTTAAAGACCCAGATATACTTCAGCTCACGATCTTGCGCGAACAGCGTCATCTCGGTGTTAGCAAGAGCTTTCAGAGCCTTGTACGCAACCATTTGCTGACGCTCGAACCTTGCTGCGTTGTAATACGCCCCTGCCGCTCTCGCGGCCGGCGCCTTCCCCATCACCGTCACTTCCTTCCTCGTTCATTACCGATGCTGGCAGAACGGAACAAGGTCACTCAAGTCGCTAAAGGAAGGCGCTGGGACCTCTCGGCTCAGCCGATTTGCCGTTGGACACTCCACTGACTGCCCAACGGCGCTGGCGGCCTGAGGTTCCTCACTCAGCCGCCGAAGACAGGCTCGCGACCCTTGAAATTCCTGTCATTTGTGGCGTGCGAACGGATTTTGTCCCAGGAGTCCGCAACGTTCGCAGCGATGAACTGTAGGCTCATGCAGCCGCCTTCTTCTCCGCTTCGAAGAAGAGCGCTTGGCTGATCAACGCCTTGACCATGTCGGGGTTGAAGGGCTTGGTCACCAGAAAAGTGGGTTCAGGCCGTTCACCCGTCAGGAGCCGCTCGGGAAAAGCGGTGATGAAAATAACCGGCACGCTGAGCTGCGCGAGGATATCGTTGACGGCATCGATGCCCGAGCTGCCGTCAGCGAGCTGGATGTCGGCCAAAACCATTCCCGGCTTCTGCTTATCGAACAGAGCCAGGGCTTCCTTGTGGGTTCGGGCGATACCGGTGACGCTGTGGCCGAGGCTTTCGACCATCTGTTCGATATCCATCGCGATAAGGGGCTCGTCCTCGATGATCATGATCTGCGTCGACACCTGGCGGCCGATATCGATGCTCGCTTCGTCGATCAGCCTGGAAAACTCACGCTCTCCAGTCCCCAGGATTTTTGCCGCCTCGCCAGTGGTAAAACCCTCGACGGCGACAAGAAGAAACGCCTGACGCGGCAGCGGCGAGATCGCGCGCAGGTTTCGCGACGTCCGCTCTTCCCATGCTGAGACGGGAGCGTCTTCGCGAATGTTGACTTCGACCGACTGCCACAGGGACGAGAACAGCCTGTACAAGGCAATCCGCGGGCTTTCTTCGGTGTTGAACAGGCTGGGATCGGCGATCAGCGCTTCGAGAACTGCAGCGACATAAGCATCCCCACTGGCCTGCGAGCCACTGAGGGCACGCGCATACCGCCTAAGATACGGAATATGCGGCGCTATGCGAGATGACATCGACATGGAAAAACTCCCCCTCGTGTCGATTGGAATACAATACGTCCAGTGGCGTCTACAATGCGCAAGCGGCCAGAAAGTTCCCAACGCGGGAACCTTTCGTCGCCGACCGAGTTTCAAGGCATGATGGGCGATACCGGCGAGGCTGGTAGTGCACCAAGGCCGAAGGGTCATCAAGGGGCTTGCGGAAGCCGCTGGCGCTCACACTTATCTGAACTGGGCGGACCGGCGCATCGGCCGTCAGGGTATCGTTATGGACACGAGAGGCTAGATGGCGGACCGCAAAAATGAGGACGATCCTGTGCAAATGACCCATGCAGAGCAAGCCGGCCCCACATCACAAGATCTCGGTCCCCACTCCGCCATCGCTCGCAAACTCAAGGCGTATTACGACGATGTCGCCAGCGAACCCGTGCCAGACCGCTTTCTAAGCCTGCTTGACGCGCTCGATGCCGCCGAGTCCGGGGCACAGAAGCAGAAACGCACATAGGACTGCGATGAGCCAGGATCCCGAATTCCGCCGCGAACTGATCTCCATCATCCCGAATCTCCGAGCGTTCGCCGCGTCGCTTTCGGGGTCGTTCGACCGTGCCGACGATTTGGTCCAGGAGACGCTGGTGAAGGCATGGGACAAGCAGCACACCTTTCAGCCCGGCACCAATCTCAAGGCATGGCTGTTCACCATCCTGCGCAACGAGTTCTATACGCAGATGCGTAAAAAGGGTCGTGAGGTCCAGGATGTCGATGGCATTCACGCCATGCAGCTTGCTGGCCATCCGGAACAGCATGGCCACCTCGACCTTCAGGATTTTCGCCGCGCCCTCGATCGACTGCCGGACGACCAGCGCGAGGCGCTCATCCTCATTGGCGCGTCCGGCTTTTCCTACGAAGAAGCCGCGGAGATCTGCAAATGCGCGGTCGGCACGATAAAGAGCCGCGTTTCGCGCGCCCGCAGCCGCATATCTGAATTGCTCGGCATTGAGGGGGACGGCGAGTACGGACCGGATTCGATCTCGTCCCAGATCATTGGCGTGGCCCCGGCAGCCTGATCGCTGGTTGCGCCGTGCTCTGGTCGATCGTGCTTTTCGGTTCCGCGCGGGAACCGGTCCTTCCCTCGGCCACTTGAACTTCCGTCGCCAGTGAGTCTGCATCAGTGGACGAAGTCTGGCTAGTTATCTCCCACCACCCTAGTGAGGATGCAGCATGCAGTCCGAGACCACGAACAACGACTTTCAGAGCCAAGGCACCGCAGGCCAGGGCTCGTCGGCATCCGTCAATGATGATCTGGAAACGCAGGTCGCCAAACTGAGGACCGACCTCGCAGGTGTCGCGGACGCTCTGAAGAATCTGGCATCCGAACGCGCGGACGGCGCGAAGCGCCAGGCTTATGCACTGCGTGACGATGTCCGCGATCGCGGCGAGCGTTATGTCCAGCAGGCCCAGGACGCCGTGTCGGAGATCGAGGATCAGGTCTCCGAGCGCGTGCGTGCGGAGCCGATCAAGGCCGTCGCGATTGCAGCTGCAATCGGCTATCTCTACGCGCGCATCTTTCACTGACCATGCTTCTCGCGCTGGTCACTAAGATCTTTGCAGGTGAGGCGGGCGTGTTTCTGGCTCGCCTGAAGCGTATTGCCGGACTCTATGTGCTGATGGCGATCTGCTTGTCGATGCTGGTCATTTTCTTGATGATCGCCCTGTTCACTTGGGCGTCCCAGCATTTTGGCACTCTGCCGACGGCGCTCGGCTTCTGCGGCGGCAGCCTCGTTCTGGTTCTGCTGACATTCGTCATGATCATGATGGCCAAGCGGCGGCCTTCCACGCGGGCGGACGATCGGCTTCAGCGTGACATCGCCTCCATCGCCAGCGTGACGGCTCTCAGCAACGCTCCGCAGATTTTTCGTGCCATTCGGCACAACCGCAGCCTGATCGCGTTTCCAATTGCCGCGGGCGGGCTCTACGGACTGTATCGTTTGATCGCCGGCTCCCGGCGTCGCGGATCGTGAGAATCGCCCCCATCAGCGGTGATCCTATCGCAGGCGGGGCATCTCACGCGAAAGCGGCGTGCAAACCCCGGCTCGCACCATCACTTCAAAGGAAAAACAATGTCACGGATCAATCCGGAAGAAGCCAGACAGGGCCGCAAGGGTAAGCCGGTTCTGCGGGTATTGATTGCCGCCCTCGTCCTGTGTGCGCTTGCAGCGATCATCATGACCGTCTTCGGCGCGATGCAGCCGGGCGATGATCTCCCGGCCGGCAGGGTCGGGACCGGTGGAGCGGAGGCGCCGGCTGCGACCGCGCAGCCCGCAACCCCGCCCGCTGCGGATTCCGGAACCTCGGCCGTCACTCCCGGTGATGCCGGAACGAGCCCGACTCCCGCGCCGGCGAACTGAGCATTATGGTGTTCGGGATCGACGCCCCTTTTATGCAACGAGGAAAGTGACGATGATCCCGGACGATCCGAGCGACACGAGCCAGCCCGACCTGCAGCCCCCCTCGCCCGACGAGTTTCAGGCAGCGATCGATGATATCCTGGCCGATACTTCCATGTCTGATCAGGAAAAGGCGCTGCGCCTGGACACGCTGCGTCAGGAGTTTGTCCTGCCCGACCACGTCGAGCATGACCCCTACCGTCCGATCGAGGCACAGCTGTCTGATGCGATAGCGATGCTTGCAGAGGGTGGGCACCTTTACAGGCCCGGCATCACGGACAAAGAAGCAGGCTGACGAGCCATCGACCGTTGCGTGGGCGCCCTGACGTCCAGCGCTTTGAATGTTCGAGCTCTACCCTGTCGAAATCAGGAATTGCGCGGTCGGCGTGCCTGGTGACCGCGGTTACGCCGTGCAGACAGTCGCCGTGTCGTCTATTGCGGTCTCAGGTGCGAGGAAGGTCGCTTCGCTGGGGACAAGGACGCGCAGCGCTTTGGGGTGGATGACGATCTCCGACCTTTCCGCCAGATTCCTGAGCTCGCCGTCCCGGACCGCCCGGTCCTGGCGCTTCGATCCGCGGCAGCCGACGACCACCTTGCGCGCGGCATAGACTTTCAGCGAAGGGTTTTGACGCCACTTCCCCCTAAGAATGTCGAAGGTCAGCCGCGTCATCGCACGAGTATCGCGGGTCTCGCAGATGTATACGCCGAGCACGCCGCCTCTGGGATCGTCGGCGAAGGGGAGATGCCCGTCGCCATAGACATTGTTGGAGACCGCGAGTGCCGGTGTCTCGAGCCGGCGGATCTCGCCGTCGATGTCGATCTCCACCTCCACCATCGGTAGGCTGCGCAGTGTCGCCATGATCGCACGGGTGGAGGCGAACATCTTTCCGAGCCGCGAGCCGTAGGCGATGCTGTCTCGCATCCGAACCATCCGCGCGTGCATGCCGACGGCGAACTGGTGAACGAAGGGCTTGCCGTTGACGGTCGCGACGTCGACCTCGGTGATCGCGCCGCCGGCCAGCGCAACCACTGCCGCCTCGATCGCCAGCGGGATCTGCAGGGTCCGGGCAAACAGGTTCATCGTCCCCGCCGGCAGGATCGCGAGCGCCATGGGGTGGTTCATCAAAGCCGCTGCCGCTGCCGAGACCGTGCCATCGCCCCCTCCCACCAGCAGCACGTCGAGATCGCTGCGGTCGGCGGCGCGTTTGATCGCCTTCACGATCTCACTGCCCCGTACGCACTCGATGTCGACGTCGTGCCCGTGCAGTCGGAATTCATCGGCAATCAGTTCGGAGAAGCGATCGAGATCCGTCGTCTTCAGCGTACCGCCCTCGCGGTTCAGAATGGTATGGATCTTCATCATTTCCTCTGCCGCAAGGCTCAGCCTGCCGCAAGTTACGTCAGAATAGGGCCGGAGCCCATCGCGAGCGCTGTAGAGCAGGGGATTGTGGCCGGTCAAACATCTCTGGTGGTTCTGGAAACGACCGGATTTGACGACGGATCGTCGCACAGCAAGCAACACGGCGACACGCCCATCAACGGGCTTCAGGTCCAAGTTGCTGATTGAGAACGCGGTTTAGCAATTTTCTGATGACGCATCGCGGTATCGGCGGTCGTTCTCCGGGTTCTGCAAAGCGCTCCTGCCTCCAAACGCCGGTGAAGAAAAGCGTCGCGGCCGGGCTCAAGGGCGGAACCTTGGGGACCGCGAAGGGATTGTCTCACTGTGTAGCTGCTGACGGGATCGGCTTTGTGCCTGACACCTCCGCAGCATTTCCGACGACTCTTTCGACGAGGAAACCCGCCATGATGATCCGCAAACTTCTCACCACGACAGCTCTTGCCAGCGTTATCGCCTCCGCGGCGTTCGCCCAGGCGACGACGCCGGCTGCAGAGACCCCCGCTGCGACGACGGCGGCTCCCGCCACCGACACGATGGCTCCCGCGGCAACCGATGCGGCGCCTGCCGCTGATACTGCTGCTACGGGCGGCAGCATCGCCTACATGCAGTCCCTGAGCACCGGCGAGCATCTCGCAAGCGTGCTGACCGGCGCAGACGTATACCAGAACGACTCCGCCGACGCCGAGTCCGCCGGCAAGATCGACAACTTTCTCGTCAGCAACGATGGCAAGATTGTCGCGGCGATCATCGATACCGCTGGCCTTGACGACGACAAGTCTGTCGCGGTGCCGATCGACAAGCTGACCTGGAAGATGGCCGAGAACGGCGACGAGCCCCGCGCAATCCTTGCCGCCTCGCGCGACGAACTGGTTGCGGCACCTGTTTTCACGGCACTGACTGCCGCTGAGGCCGCGGCAACGGCGCCGGCCGCCGGTACGGGTGCTGCCACGGGCGCCCCCGCGGCGACCACGACCGCTCCTGCCATGGGAACCGACACCGCGGCGATGGCTCCCGCTGCCGGCACGGACGCAGCAACGACTGCGCCGATGGCCACCGCGGACGCGACACAGTCGTCGGCCATGGGCGACGGCACCTATGCCGCGACGGTTGGAAACGACCAGTTCCTCTCCGAAGATCTGATCGGCGAGAATGTCTATTCGGGTGCCGGCGATGACGCCGACTCGATCGGTTCGGTGAACGACCTGGTCATGGCCGACAACGGCGACATCAAGGGCGTCGTCGTGGGTGTCGGCGGCTTCCTCGGGATCGGCGAAAAGAACGTCGGCGTACCTTTCGCCAATCTGCAGCTGACCAAGGTCGATGGTGACGAGACCCGGGCGATCGTTGAATCCACCAAGGATCAGCTGACAGCAGCTCCGAGCTTCAACGCGGATGCCGCCGAAGTCGCCGGCAATGCCGGCGCCACGGCCGACACCACTACGACGGCTGCCAATACGGGTGCGGCGGGCACCGCAACCGGAATGGCTGCCGACACCGCTGCCGCCCCGGCGGCATCCGATACCGCTGCCAACACGGCAACAGGTTCGGCGATGACCCCTGCCGCTCCGGCGACCAACATGGCTGCGACCGGCACCGCGCCGGCCACCGATACCACCGCATCGACTGGTGGCGCATCGGACCGCTCGGCCATGACCCCGGTGACAGGACCAGAGCTGACCGCCGAGTCGCTTGTCGGAACGACCGTCTACGGCCCGAACGATGAGAGCATTGGTGAAGTCGGTGACATCGCCCTGAGCGCGGCCGGCACCGTTGACGCCATCATCGTCGATGTCGGCGGTTTCCTCGGCATCGGCCAGAAGCCGGTCGCCGTTGCCATGGACAACCTTCAGTTCATGAAGGACAGCGGTGGCTCGATGTATCTCTACACGCAGTTCACCCAGGACGAGCTGACGAGCGCACCGGAGTACAACAGCTCGACCTACGCTGAGAACCGTGACCAGATGCGCATCGGCGCGGGCGGCCAGATCCCGCAGGAAACCGGCGCGTCGACCGACATGCCGGCACCGGCGACGGGGACTGATGCGATGACCCCGAACGCTGCCGGAACGACCCCGGCGCCTGCGCAGTAACAAGCGCTGATCAGATGATGAGAGGGCTCGCCATACGGCGGGCCCTTTTTTATGGCCGGTACTTTCCCGACAGCTGTTCACGACGCGGTGCGCCTGCGACATGATGACCTTACGCAGATTTCATCTGGAAATTTCGCGCGGCTCGGTATGCTCTCTGGGAGCGGCCAGCCCTTCATCCGGCGTTCATGCCATTTAAGCTATGGAACCGCATGCATATCGTGAAGCAGATCCTCATCACTCTCGTCGTTCTGCTCGTAGGCGGGGCATTGTGGCTGCGCTTCGACAGCCGCGCCGGCGACTATCTGGCCAGTCTCGACCTTCCCGGCCCGGTCACCTCTGTCGTGGCGCTTCTGACACCGGAGCCGGCAGGCAAGGTCGCCGCCCCCACCGGCCTGGACAGCCGCGCGGGCAGCGGCCGGAATCCCGGCGGTCGGAGCGGCGCGGGGCGCCCGACGATCGTCGTCGCCGACCAGGTCGGGACATCGATGACGCGAAACCGCATGCGCGCCATCGGCACCGGTGAGGCGCAACGCTCGGTGACCGTCTATCCCGACGTGACGGGCATCATCCGCACGGTTCCGTTCAAATCAGGTGATGCCGTCGCGGTCGGCGACGTGCTCGCCAATCTCGAAGACGAAAACGAGCAAGTCGCGGTCGAACGCGCGAAAATCGCAATCGACGCCAGCGAAGCGAAGATCGAGCGCGTCAACCGGTTGCAGGCCTCCCGCGCCATTACGGCCGTGGAAGTCACCGACGCCATTCGCGAGCTCGACAACGCCAAGCTCGACCTGCGGGCCGCGGAGGTTGCGCTCGCCAAGCGCCGGATCGTCGCACCGATCGCGGGCCGCGTCGGCATTGTCAGTGTGGACACGGGGGACCTCGTCAACAATCAGACGATCATCACGACCATCGACGATCGCAGCGAGATCAAGGTGATCTTCTATACGCCGGAGAGCTTCGTGCAGGATCTGCAGATCGGCGCGACCATCGAGGCGGTCAGCACGGCACGGCCCGAAAAAGTCCATACCGGTGTCATCACCGCCATCGACAGCCGCCTCGACGAGGCAAGCCGCACGCTCCGCACCGAGGCGACGATTGCCAACCAGCAAGACGAGCTGCGTCCCGGCATGTCCTTTGCGATGACGCTGGAGCTCGACGGCCAGCGCCTGCTCTCCGTCGATCCCCTGTCGGTGCAATGGGAACGCAGTGGACCAATTGTCTGGACCATCACCGGCGATACCGTGGCGAAGACCCCGGTCCGCATCATCGAGCGCAATATCGACCGCGTCCTTGTCGCTTCCGAGCAGTTGAAAGAAGGCGACACGGTCGTCGTCGAGGGAATCCAGGCTTTGCGCGAGGGCGGCAAGGTCGAGATCCAGAACAATCAGGGGCCGCCGACGGAACCGTTAGCCAAAGGCCCTGCCCTCGGCCCCTCTGCCCAAGCACAGTTTCCGCGTCCTCCGGTCGCCGGAGAGGCAGGCATTTCCATCGCCTCCCCCGCCGACGCCGCCGTCCGTCGGTCTTCGACCACGACGGGATCCGTCCAATGAGCGAGGTGGCCGCCAAGCCCGACGGACTGACGGCGCTTACCAGTCTGTTCATCCGCCGGCCGGTTCTGACCATCGTCCTCAATCTGCTTATCGTCGTTGCGGGTCTCGCCTCGCTCGGTGCCGTCGAGATCCGCGAACTGCCGAATGTCGATCGGCCGGTCATCACCGTCTCCGTCGACTTCGAAGGCGCCTCGCCCGAAACCGTCGACCGGCAGATCACCAGCGCCGTCGAGAGTGCCGTCTCGCGCGTCTCCGGCATCGCCTCGGTGTCGTCGAGCTCGCGCTTCGGCTCCAGCCGCGTCACCATCGAGTTCACCGACTCGACCGATCTCAACGTCGCCGCGAGCGATGTGCGCGACGCCATGAGCCGCATTGCCGGCCAGCTTCCCGAGGAGGTCGATGAACCCCGCATCGTCAAGGCAGATGCCGATGCCGAGGCGATCATGCGCCTGGCCGTCATTGCGCCGACGATGAAGATCGAGGATCTGACGACCCTGGTCGAGGATCGGATTTCCGATCAGCTGGCCGCCGTCGAGGGTGTCGCTGACCTCCAGCTCTATGGCGAGCGCGAGCGTCTGGTCTATGTCGACATCGAGCCGGACCGGCTGGCGACCCGGGGCCTCACCATCGCCGACGTCGCCACGGCCCTGGCGAACGTCTCGCTCGACGTTCCGGCCGGCTCGCTCGCTTCGCCGACGCAGGACCTGATCGTACGGGCCGACGCCAATGTGACCACGCCCGCCGAATTCGAGAACATCGCGCTGAACGAGCGGACGCGCCTGCGCGACGTCGCCAGCGTCCGCTTCGGTCCGGACGAGGCGGCATCCCAGCAGCGCATCAATGGCGAGACCGGGATCGGCCTCGGCATCATCCGCCAGGCTGGATCGAGCACGCTCGACATCTCCGCCAATGTCCACGCCATGGTGGACCGGCTGAACGGGACGCTTCCCCAAGGCGTCTCGATCCGCGTGACCAGCGACAACGCCGTCTTCATCGCCGGCGCGATCCACGAGGTCGAAATCGCCCTGTTCTTCGCCGTCATCATCGTGGTCGCGGTGATCTTCCTGTTTCTGCTGAATGTCCGGGCGACGATCATCCCGACATTGACGATGCCGGTGGCGCTGATCGGCACCATCACCTTCATCTATCTCGTCGGCTTCTCGATCAACATCCTGACGCTCCTGGCGCTGGTTCTGGCGACGGGCATGGTGGTCGACGACGCGATCATCGTCCTCGAGAACATCGTCCGCCGCCGCGACATGGGGGCCCGGCCCGCCGCCGCGGCCGTACTCGGCACGCGCCAGGTCTTCTTTGCGGTGATCTCGACGACGGCGACGCTCGCCGCGGTGTTCATTCCGATCTCCTTCCTGCCTGGCGCCGCCGGCGGCCTGTTCCGCGAGTTCGGCTTCGTCCTCGCCGTCGCCGTCGTGATCTCCTCCTTCATCGCGCTGACGCTGTGCCCCATGCTCGCCGCCAACCTGTTGAAGGCGCACGAGGACGAGCGCGCGCCCGGCTGGTTCACGCGGTCGGTCCAGGGGCTCGGCACCGGACTCGCGAAAATCTATGCCGTCGGCCTGAGGGCCTGCCTCGCCTTCCCGCTCCTCGTCGTCACCGCCTCGGTCCTCTTCTGCTTTGCCGCCTTCCTCACCTACAAGACGCTGCCGCAGGAGCTGACGCCGAGCGAGGACCGCGGACTGGTCCTCATGCGCGTCACCGCCCCGCAAGGCGCCAGTCTCGACTACACCGCGGCCCAGATGAGGCGCATCGAGTCGATCGTCCTGCCCTATGTCGAGAGCGGCGAGGCGACGAACATCTTTGCGACGACCGGTCGCGGCGCGGCCAATTCCGCCTTCCTGGTGATGACGCTTGCCAAGTGGGAAAACCGCGAGCGGACGCAGCAGCAGATCGTTGCGGAGGTGAACGCCGCGGTGCGCAACGTGCCGGGCGTGCGCGCCTTCGCGATCCAGCCGAATTCGCTCGGCATCCGCGGCGGCGGCCAGGGACTGCGCTTCGCCGTGGCCGGGCAGAACTACGACGAGATCACCGACGCGGCGACGAAACTGCAGGAGGCCATGGCCGCCGACGGTCGCTGGGGGCGCACGCAGCTGGCGGCGGAAGCGACGCAGCCGCAGGTCTCGGTTCTCATCGACCGCGCCCGGGCCTCCGATCTCGGCATCGACATCGACGGTCTTGCCGCCGCCATGCAGTCGCTGCTCGACGGCCGCGAGATTACCAATACCTATATCGAGGACAAGCAGATCCCGGTCCGCATGGTGGCGACGAGCGACCCCATCAACGATCCGGGCGACCTGCGCAACGTCTTCCTGAAGGCGCAGGACGGCCGTCTCGTCCCGATGTCGACGGTGGCGACGACCGAGGAGCGCCCGATCGCGCCGACGCTCGACCGCGAAAACCGCTCGCGCGCCGTCTCGCTGTCCGCCGAACTCTCCGAGGACTACGCCCTGCAGCGCGCCTGGGCCGAGCTGCAGCCCCTGGCCGCTAACATCCTCCCCGAAGGCATGCGCCTCGTGCCGCTGGCCGAGGCGGCGACGCTGCAGGAAACGTCCGGCGGGCTTGCCATCGTCTTCGGCTTTGCCATCGTCGTCATCGTGCTCGTTTTGGCCGCGCAGTTCGAGAGCTTCGTCTCGGCGCTGATCATCATCGCGACGGTGCCGCTGGGCGTTGCCTGCGCTGTGTTCTCGCTCGCCTTCTTCGGGCTCAGCCTGAACCTCTACAGCCAGATCGGGCTGGTGCTCCTCGTCGGCATCATGGCCAAGAACGGCATTCTCGTCGTGGAATTCGCCAACCAGCTGCGCGAGGAAGGCCAGTCCCTGCGCGAGGCCATCGAGAACGCCGCGCTGATCCGCCTGAGGCCGGTCATGATGACGATGGTCGCGACCGTGGTCGGCGGCGTGCCGCTGGTTCTCGCCGCCGGCGCCGGGGCCGAGGCGCGCGTCGCGCTCGGCTACGTCATCGTCGGCGGCCTCGGTATTGCGACATTCGCGACGCTCTTCGTCACGCCCGTCGCCTATCTCATCCTCGGCCGCTTCGCCCCGCCCGTCGCCGACCGCACGGCGCAGCTCAACCGCGACATCGCCCATGCCGAGGAACTGGGCGCGCCGGAGCCGGCGTGAGGAAGCGGTCGCGCGCGAAAGGGCCGCCGAGAGAGCCGTTGCCCGCCGAAGCGGTTCGCCGGCAGTGATCGCAGCGGAGTGATTTCGCTGCGCAGCAAAATGCGCTAGAGCCTCACCATGGCCCTACCTCCTCTGCTCCACCTCGACGGCATCAAGCTGACCTTCGGCGGCACGCCGCTTCTCCAAGGCGTCGAACTCTCCGTCCTTCCCGGCGACCGCATCGCGCTCGTCGGGCGCAACGGCTCCGGCAAGTCGACGCTCCTGAAGATCGCCGCCGGTATCGTCGAGCCCGATTCCGGCGAGGTCTTCCGCAAGCCCGGCGCGACGATCCGCTATCTGGCGCAGGAGCCCGATTTCGGCGATGCGCCGAGCGTCGAGGCCTATGTCGCCGCGGGCCTCGGCCCGGCCGACGATCCCTACCGCGTCACCCGCTGCATCGACGCGCTCGGCCTCGACCCGAATGCGCGCCCCTCCGACCTCTCCGGCGGCGAGGCGCGCCGCGCCGCGCTCGCCCGCGTGCTGGCGCCAGAGCCCGACATCATCCTGCTCGACGAGCCGACGAACCATCTGGATCTGCCAACCATCGAATGGCTGGAAGACGAGGTTCGCTCGTTGCGCAGCGCCATCGTCGTCATCAGCCATGACCGCCGCTTCCTGGAAAAGACCACGGCGGCGACCGTCTGGATCGACCGCGGCGGCGCGCGCCGCATCAACGAGGGGTTCGGCGCCTTCGAGGCCTGGCGCGACAAGACGCTGGAAGAGGAAGAGCGCGACCTGCAGAAGCTCGACCGCAAGATCGTGCGCGAGGAGCACTGGCTGCGCTATGGCGTCACCGCCCGCCGCACGCGCAACCAGCGCCGGCTCGAAGCCCTCCACACCATGCGCTCCGACCGCAAGAACACCCGACGCGCCGTCGGCATGATCGACATGACCGCCGGCGAGACGCGCGAGAGCGGCAAGCTCGTCATCGAGGCCGAGCACATCGCCAAGGCCTATGGCGAGCGCGTCCTCGTCGAGGACTTTTCCATGCGCATCCTCAGGGGCGACCGCGTCGGCTTCGTCGGCCCGAACGGCGCGGGCAAGACGACGCTCCTGAAAATGCTGATCGGCGAGACGCAGCCCGATTCCGGCAAGGTCCGCCTCGGCACCAATCTCGACCTCGCCTTCCTCGACCAGAAGCGCGCCAGCCTGAAAGACGAGCAGTCGGTCTCCGAAGCCCTCACCGACGGGCGCGGCGACCAGGTCATCGTCAATGGCGAGGCCCGCCACGTCGCCGGCTACCTCAAGGACTTCCTGTTCCAGCCCGAGCAGATCCGCACCCCCGTCGGCAACCTCTCCGGCGGCGAGCGCGCCCGGTTGCTGCTGGCCAAAACCATGGCGACGCCGGCAAATTTCCTCGTCCTGGACGAGCCGACGAACGATCTCGACATGGAGACGCTCGACCTCCTGCAGGAGCTCATCGCCAACTATCCCGGCACCGTCCTCCTCGTCAGCCATGACCGCGACTTTCTCGACCGCACGGTGACGAGCGTCGTCACGCCCAATGCCAACGGCCAATGGACCGAATATGCCGGCGGCTACTCCGACATGCTGATCCAGCGCCGCACCGACGCCAAATCCGCCCGCGGCACGCTCGGCTCCGAACGCCAGGCCGGCAAGCCCGCCAAGGGCGGCCGCAACCACGACCTCACCGGCGCCTCGAAGATGGCGATGACGGCCAAGCCTGTGGCCACCGGCGTCGCAAAGCTCTCCTTCAAGCAGAAATTCGCGCTGGAAAGCCTGCCGAAAACAATCGCCACCTTGGAGAAGGAGATCGCCGCGCTCGAGACCGAAATGGCCGACCCGCTGCTGTTTTCGAAGAACCCCTCGCGGTTCTCCAAGCTCGCCGACAAGCTGGACGCCAAGCGCGGCGAGCTGGCGAAGGCGGAGAACGAGTGGCTGGAGCTGGAGGTGTTGAAGGCGGAGATGGAGACGTAGCTTTGACATGCACTCGTAGGCGATACCTGCACAAGTGGCTTTTCCTCAGCGAAGCCATTTTTGCCGCCAGTGCGAGTCAAAGCATGCGCGGCTAGGCCCTCTTACTACTTGAAGTTGCCGATCAATAGTGTAGAAAACATACATCCGGCTAAAGCAGCCAGTCGGCGTGATTGAATTGTAATTTCGAACGAGGCACGAGGTAAGGCAGCTTGTTCAAACCTTTGGATCACGAAAAACATGACGCTCGACGTTAGAGGAAGCATCAAGAATACCAAGCTTAGCTTGAATCAATATGTTGTTTTTGAAGAACTCATTTCCAATGCGATTGATGCTCACCTGATCCGACGAGCGCTTGATTCGTCTGCTCCGAGTATGTGCGTCACAATCGAAGTCGAGTTCCAGCCGGCTGACATACTTGGCGACCGCGAAATTATGAGCGTGTCATGCACTGATAATGGGTGCGGCCTAGGGGGCGAGCAACTCAGGTAGTGTCCGCGCTCGTGGTGGAAATTCCGACATTGAAAGGTGTGGCTGAGGCGGTCACCGGATAGGGCGGCTAAGGTGGAGTTGCGAGACTTCAACCTGACCGGAGAACCCGATGACCGAGGACAGACTACCGCTTGCCGAGCTTTTTGCGAAAGCCGGGGACGGCGATTTCCTGAGAACGATAGCCGAGAGCGTGATGCAGCTCCTTATGGAGGTCGACGTTGAAGGCATGATCGGCGCCGGGCGCCACGAACGGACGCAGGAACGGGCGACTTATCGCAATGGCTACCGCGACCGCTCGCTCGACACGCGGCTCGGCTCGTTGCAGCTTCGGATACCCAAGCTTCGGCAGGGCAGCTACTTCCCGCCGTTCCTGGAGCCGAGAAAGCTCTCGGAGAAGGCCTTGGTTGCCGTCATTCAGGAAGCTTGGATCAGCGGCGTTTCCACCCGGCGGGTCGACGATCTGGTACAGGCCATGGGGCTGTCGGGGATCGGCAAGAGCACCGTATCGAAGCTGTGCAAAGACATCGACGAACGCGTCGGCGGCTTCCTCGACCGTCCTCTCACTGGCGACTGGCCCTACCTCTGGCTGGATGCGACCTACCTGAAGCAGCGCGAGGGTGGACGCATCGTTTCGGTCGCCGCCATAATCGCCGTGGCCGTGAACACGGACGGCAAGCGCGAGATCGTCGGCCTTCACATCGGCCCCTCGTAATTACCCACCCCCGCATTCCGTAGAATGTCAGGCGCCTACCGTCTCGAGAATTGTGTTGAAGACGTTGCCCCCTTGGCGCAGCCGGGCGGTATCGACGACGGTTCGGATGTCAGCTTCGCCTTCGGCGGCCCACATGGATCGATAGCCGTTGGTGACCTTGCGCTGGATCACGGCCGGTCGCAGGGCGCGCTCGCAGCCGTTGTTGGTGGCCTCGACCATCCCGGTCCAGAGAGTGAAGGTCAGGAGCTGGTCGCGCGCTCGCCTGAACTTGTGCTGGACCACTCGAGCGAAAGGGCAGGAGGTCGGTGCGGCGAGGATCTCGGAAAGACTTCGCTCCAGTGCACGGCGCTTGGCGACGATGGTCGATGCGGCGAAGGTCGTGATGCCGCTGGCCAAAGCGAAAGCCTTGGACAGCCAGATCCGCAGCCGCGACGGCAGCAGATCCTCGCCCGCCTGTTCGGCGTAGGCGACGTCGCGGGCCAGATGAGCCAGACAGGTCTGATGGGCGTCGGCATGTCCCTGCTGGGCAGAGTAGCGATCGGAACACCAGACCTTTGGCCGGTGCCCGTCCATCAGGGTCCTGACCACGATGGCACCACGGGTCGGAGCGGCACGATGGACGACTGCGTCATCGCAGCGAAACACCCATTGGAAGGCGTTGCTGCCTTCGATGCGAACGCCGGTCTCGTCCGAGGCCACCACCTTGGAGCGGCGCAGGGCGGCAATGGCGAGATCGCGGTCGGCGACGAAGGTGCCCTGCGCCCGGCGCAGCATGTTCATCAGCCCGCCCTGGCTGATCTGCAAGCCGAAGAGATCGGCCAGAGCTTTCTGAAGCCGTTCATAGGACAGGGCCTGGAAGGTCTTAAGATAGGTCGCCACCGCATGCAGCCGCGGCCCGAACGGCGTCCCCCTTGCCGCATCGGGCAATCCCGCTGAGACAAGCGTGCCGCAGGAAGGACAACAAACCGAAAGCCGGCGATGACGCGTCACGAACGGCTTGATCTCCGGCAGATCGACCGTCTCGTACGTGCCGCCGATCTCCGCGGGAAGGCTATCGGCCAGGGCTGCCTGGCAGCAGGAGCATTGCTCGGGACGGTGATCGACGAGCCGATCGAAATCCTCACCCATCGCTCGGCTGTGGCCTTCGTGACCGGGCTTGGCGCCGCCAGGTCTTGCCTGCTCACGGCGCTCCTTGCGGTCACTAGACGGAGGCTTCGAGGATGTGCGTGACGTCTTCTCCGGACGCTGAATCTTCAGCACCAGATCGATCAACTCTTCCTTCGTCAGACGCTGCAAATCACCGCGATCCATCCGTCCATGGATTCAGGGAATTCGGCCCGTGACAAGGGGGTGGGTAATTACGGCCCCTCGGAAGCGGAGACGTTTTGGTCGAGCTTCCTCAAGAGCCTCGTGCGCCGCGGCCTGTCCGGCGTGAAGCTCGTGATCTCGGATGCTCACGAAGGGCTGAAAGCCGCCATTCGCCGGGTGTTCAGCGCCTCCTGGCAGCGCTGCCGGGTGCATTGGATGCGCAACGCCCTGTCGTATGTCCCGAAGGCGCAGCAGAGCATGGCGGCGGCCGCGCTGCGCCAAGCCTTCGCCCAGCCCGATCGTGCTAGCGCCAGCCAGGCGCTGCGCCACGTCGCCGACCAGCTTCGGGGAAAGTGTCCAAAGCTCGGGGCCTTCATCGACAACAGCGAGACCGACGTGCTGGCGCACATGGATTTTCCCAGTCAGCACCGGACCCGGATCCATTCGACGAATTCCCTGGAGCGCCTGAACAAGGAGGTGAAGCGGCGTGCCGACGTCGTCGGAATCTTCCCGAACGAGGGATCCATCATCCGGCTCATCGGCGCCGTCCTTCTCGAGGCCAACGACGAATGGCAGATCCAGAACCGCTACATGCAGACCGAACCCATGGCCGACCTCATGGCCATGGGCAACACTGCAAAACCCGAACAGATTTCCACCGAAGTCGCCTGAAACGGAGCCGCTTCAGCTACACTCAATTTCCACCACGTTGACGGACACGACCGCAACTCAAGGCATTTCTGACCAAGGATACATCCTACAAGGACGACCTTTCGATTCCGGGGATCAGCAAATGCAAGGGTGCCGGACGCATCCAGTTTTTTCATCATTTCGCATCGATGACGATTGCTAGTACGTACCAAGACGGCGGAATCCCGTTCAAACGCGAACTGCATTACTCCGAGCCGCAAAAGCAGATTGAAGAAGACGACTTCAGCATCGTTCCTGGCGACATAGCTGATATCGGCACCATCATCCAGCTTTATGGATTCAAGGAAGCTGTTCGCCTTAGAATATCGCACGGAAACTCCCTAAGTAGCTTGTTCTCCGCTTCTATACTAAAAAGGCAAATGCTTGTAGCTTTTTTACAACGGCTTGTCGGCCTCGGTGAGCAGCTAGATGACTTCGAAAGTAATTACCCACCCCCTTGTCACGGGCCGAATTCCCTGAATCCATGGACGGATGGATCGCGGTGATTTGCAGCGTCTGACGAAGGAAGAGTTGATCGATCTGGTGCTGAAGATTCAGCGTCCGGAGAAGACGTCACGCACATCCTCGAAGCCTCCGTCTAGTGACCGCAAGGAGCGCCGTGAGCAGGCAAGACCTGGCGGCGCCAAGCCCGGTCACGAAGGCCACAGCCGAGCGATGGGTGAGGATTTCGATCGGCTCGTCGATCACCGTCCCGAGCAATGCTCCTGCTGCCAGGCAGCCCTGGCCGATAGCCTTCCCGCGGAGATCGGCGGCACGTACGAGACGGTCGATCTGCCGGAGATCAAGCCGTTCGTGACGCGTCATCGCCGGCTTTCGGTTTGTTGTCCTTCCTGCGGCACGCTTGTCTCAGCGGGATTGCCCGATGCGGCAAGGGGGACGCCGTTCGGGCCGCGGCTGCATGCGGTGGCGACCTATCTTAAGACCTTCCAGGCCCTGTCCTATGAACGGCTTCAGAAAGCTCTGGCCGATCTCTTCGGCTTGCAGATCAGCCAGGGCGGGCTGATGAACATGCTGCGCCGGGCGCAGGGCACCTTCGTCGCCGACCGCGATCTCGCCATTGCCGCCCTGCGCCGCTCCAAGGTGGTGGCCTCGGACGAGACCGGCGTTCGCATCGAAGGCAGCAACGCCTTCCAATGGGTGTTTCGCTGCGATGACGCAGTCGTCCATCGTGCCGCTCCGACCCGTGGTGCCATCGTGGTCAGGACCCTGATGGACGGGCACCGGCCAAAGGTCTGGTGTTCCGATCGCTACTCTGCCCAGCAGGGACATGCCGACGCCCATCAGACCTGTCTGGCTCATCTGGCCCGCGACGTCGCCTACGCCGAACAGGCGGGCGAGGATCTGCTGCCGTCGCGGCTGCGGATCTGGCTGTCCAAGGCTTTCGCTTTGGCCAGCGGCATCACGACCTTCGCCGCATCGACCATCGTCGCCAAGCGCCGTGCACTGGAGCGAAGTCTTTCCGAGATCCTCGCCGCACCGACCTCCTGCCCTTTCGCTCGAGTGGTCCAGCACAAGTTCAGGCGAGCGCGCGACCAGCTCCTGACCTTCACTCTCTGGACCGGGATGGTCGAGGCCACCAACAACGGCTGCGAGCGCGCCCTGCGACCGGCCGTGATCCAGCGCAAGGTCACCAACGGCTATCGATCCATGTGGGCCGCCGAAGGCGAAGCTGACATCCGAACCGTCGTCGATACCGCCCGGCTGCGCCAAGGGGGCAACGTCTTCAACACAATTCTCGAGACGGTAGGCGCCTGACATTCTACGGAATGCGGGGGTGGGTAATTACCTTCGAAATCCGCTTTAGAACGAGGCACTGGAATGAAGACAAGGCTCAGAGGGTCGTGTCCGTCAACGTGGTGGAAATTGAGTGTAGCTGAAGCGGCTCCGTTTCAGGCGACTTCGGTGGAAATCTGTTCGGGTTTTGCAGTGTTGCCCATGGCCATGAGGTCGGCCATGGGTTCGGTCTGCATGTAGCGGTTCTGGATCTGCCATTCGTCGTTGGCCTCGAGAAGGACGGCGCCGATGAGCCGGATGATGGATCCCTCGTTCGGGAAGATTCCGACGACGTCGGCACGCCGCTTCACCTCCTTGTTCAGGCGCTCCAGGGAATTCGTCGAATGGATCCGGGTCCGGTGCTGACTGGGAAAATCCATGTGCGCCAGCACGTCGGTCTCGCTGTTGTCGATGAAGGCCCCGAGCTTTGGACACTTTCCCCGAAGCTGGTCGGCGACGTGGCGCAGCGCCTGGCTGGCGCTAGCACGATCGGGCTGGGCGAAGGCTTGGCGCAGCGCGGCCGCCGCCATGCTCTGCTGCGCCTTCGGGACATACGACAGGGCGTTGCGCATCCAATGCACCCGGCAGCGCTGCCAGGAGGCGCTGAACACCCGGCGAATGGCGGCTTTCAGCCCTTCGTGAGCATCCGAGATCACGAGCTTCACGCCGGACAGGCCGCGGCGCACGAGGCTCTTGAGGAAGCTCGACCAAAACGTCTCCGCTTCCGAGGGGCCGATGTGAAGGCCGACGATCTCGCGCTTGCCGTCCGTGTTCACGGCCACGGCGATTATGGCGGCGACCGAAACGATGCGTCCACCCTCGCGCTGCTTCAGGTAGGTCGCATCCAGCCAGAGGTAGGGCCAGTCGCCAGTGAGAGGACGGTCGAGGAAGCCGCCGACGCGTTCGTCGATGTCTTTGCACAGCTTCGATACGGTGCTCTTGCCGATCCCCGACAGCCCCATGGCCTGTACCAGATCGTCGACCCGCCGGGTGGAAACGCCGCTGATCCAAGCTTCCTGAATGACGGCAACCAAGGCCTTCTCCGAGAGCTTTCTCGGCTCCAGGAACGGCGGGAAGTAGCTGCCCTGCCGAAGCTTGGGTATCCGAAGCTGCAACGAGCCGAGCCGCGTGTCGAGCGAGCGGTCGCGGTAGCCATTGCGATAAGTCGCCCGTTCCTGCGTCCGTTCGTGGCGCCCGGCGCCGATCATGCCTTCAACGTCGACCTCCATAAGGAGCTGCATCACGCTCTCGGCTATCGTTCTCAGGAAATCGCCGTCCCCGGCTTTCGCAAAAAGCTCGGCAAGCGGTAGTCTGTCCTCGGTCATCGGGTTCTCCGGTCAGGTTGAAGTCTCGCAACTCCACCTTAGCCGCCCTATCCGGTGACCGCCTCAGCCACACCTTTCAATGTCGGAATTTCCACCACGAGCGCGGACACTACCGCTCAGAGCGAAGTGCTGCGACAAAGCGACTTACCGGCAGTAAGCGCTGATCTTCCTATCGACATCGAAGAACGCGACCCAAGAACGGGCGCGGGCCTCGGCACATGGCAAAGATTTACTCTGTCGCACTATAAACTTGATGCTGAACAATATGATCTTCCAAGAAACGCAATTGCCTTCTGCGCCAAGTCAACGCCCGTAAAAGACATTACAGGACACTACCTTCGAACGCGTGCGGAGCAAAACAACCCAGTTCGCGGCTTCCATCACATCGTGCTTATCGAGGCCGATTATTTGGATGCACGCGTTAACGAGCAGCGCGACGATTTCCCAACGATCCCGTATGAGATTCCGAGCGGCGACCTTTTTTCTTCCGAAACGCTTTCTTATGCAGATATTCATGAGGCGCTCGACCAGGTTATTGATAAGCTCGTCGCGCCCGCTGACTGGAAGAAAGACCAGGTGCTAGACGAGGCAACCAACCAATTCGGCATCAGTGAAGCGATGCTTCAAGACACCAAGACCCGCATTGTTTATGGCGACTCGGCGCAATCGGTTGCAGAACGTGTGTTGACAAAATACCAGCTGGCCGCCATCGACGAGACTGCAGCAATTTTCAACCTCAAGGAAGAGATTATTACAGCAGAGCCGGATTCCGACGAATTCAGGAATAAAATCAACGAACTCTCATGGAAATATACCTCGTCTTTAAAAAACATTGATATGGCAAATCTGTCACAACTTGCGGTAAGACGCGCGGCGATTGTGGATATTCTAGCTCTTGCCTGTGGAAAGAAATTGGCAATGCAGGATTCATCAAATGGCACCCGCCGCAAGGACGAGCAAATAATTCACAGTATCTTCTTCCCAATGCGAAAAGATAGCACTGAATCAAAAGATCATGACATTTGGCTCCTAAGCGAAGAGTATCAATATTACGACTATATAGCCTCGGACATGCCTCTAGCAAATATCAAATGGAATGATGATACAAATGTCTTTCAAAATGATATTGATTGCCTACTTGAAAAAGTTCTCCATAAACGAAATGCAGAAAACGGCGGGAAACGCCCCGATATAGCGATCTTTAGCAAAGAGGGCTCTGCCATCATAGTAGAGTTTAAGGCTCCAGGCATCTCAACAGATGAACACATCGGCGATCTATCGGAGATGCGCAGTTGCTCGCAGCAAAATCTGGCGGAAAACTTAATAAATTTTACGGATATCTTATCGGTGACAGTATAAATACGCTACGACTAAGCGGCACATGGACACCTTTTCCAACGGGAAAAGGTTGGTTTCAGTCAAGCGAATTAAAGGATCCAGAGACTCGGCTGTCGCTCGGCGAAACATACTTTGAGATTCTGCATTTCAGCGATGTGATCGATCGCGCAAAAAAGCGCATAGGGGTATATCAAGAGAAACTGAAGATGGACTTTCGACGCAATAACTAAATTGCGACCTTAGCTATCGGGTGCGAACAGCGCGCCTGTTCCAGGTTGAGGCCAGCAAAAATACGATCTCAGGTCGGCACCTCCCAGTCCGGCGTCTCTACCGAGAGAGCATCCCCCCTCCCCCACCCTTGACGCACCGCACAAAACCCCGCATATGAGCCCTCGCAACGCCGTGACGCGCTGCGCTCCCTTCTTCCCGTGCTTTCTCCCGAAAACCCGCTGGAATGTTAGACGAGCGCCTTCGGACTTGGATCCGATCACGGCCCGTGCCGACCTGGTCCGCAAGCGCGAAGACCGTCGGCCGTTTCGCAGGGCTCCCATGCCCGCCATCATTCAAAGGCATTCCTTGACCCATACCAGTTTCTCGACGCTCGGCCTGTCCGACGTCCTTCTCACCGCGCTTGCGCGTGCCGAAATCACCACGCCGACCCCGATCCAGGCGCAGGCCATTCCCGTCGTCCTCGAAGGCAAGGACGTCCTCGCCATCGCCCAGACCGGCACCGGCAAGACCGCCGCCTTCGCCCTCCCCGTCATCGACGCGCTTTTGAAGAGCGGCCGCCGCGCGCAGCCGAAAACGCCCGTCGCCGTCTTCCTCGCGCCGACCCGCGAGCTCGCCTCGCAGATCGCCGACAGCGTCAAGAACCTCCTCGCCGGCACGCCGCTGCGCCAGCACGTGATTTTTGGCGGCGTCTCCGCCCGGCCGCAGATCGAGGCCATGCGCCGCGGCGTCGACATCGTCATCGCCACGCCCGGCCGTCTGCTCGACCTCGTCGACCAGCAGGCGCTGTCGCTGGGCTCGGTCGAGCACATCGTCCTCGACGAGGCCGACCGCATGCTCGACATGGGCTTCGTGCGCGACGTCATGCGCATCGTGAAGTCGCTGCCGACCAAGCGCCAGTCGCTCCTGTTCTCGGCGACCATGCCGCAGAACGTCGAGGCGCTCGCCGCCAAGATCCTGAAGAACCCGGTTCGCGTCGAAGTGACGCCCGAGATCGTCACCGTCGAGAAGATCGACCAGAGCGCCTATCTCGTGCCGCAGAAGGCCAAGAAGCACTGGCTGGTGAAGCACCTCGCCAACCCGGCGCTCGACAAGGTCGTCGTCTTCACCCGCACCAAGCACGGCGCCAACCGTCTGTCGGAGGACCTGATCAAGGCCGGCATCGATTCCGCCGCGATCCACGGCAACAAGAGCCAGGCCGCCCGCCAGAAGGCGCTCGCCGCCTTCCATGCCGGCGAGACCCGGGTGCTCGTCGCCACCGACATCGTCGCCCGCGGCATCCACGTCAACGACATCAGCCATGTCGTGAACTTCGACCTGCCGGAAGAGCCGGAGAGCTACGTCCACCGCATCGGCCGCACCGCGCGCGCCGGCAAGTCGGGCTTTGCGATCGCGCTCGTCGATCCGTCCGAGCGGGCAAAGCTGCGCTCGATCGAAAAGCTTACGGGCCAGCGCTTCGACCTCAAGGAATCCGAGTTCGCCGGCGCCGAGCTCGCCGCCATGGAAGAGGAACGCGCCCGTCCGCCGCGCCAGATGCAGGGACGCCCGTCCGGCAAGCCCGGCGGCCAGAACCGCTCGGGCGGCCGTCCCGGCGGCAATGGCGGCGCGGCCAATCGCTCGGCCAAGCCCGAAGGCGCGCGCAACTCGCACCGCGGCGGCGGCCGCACCACCCCGCGCGCCGTCGCCTGATCGGCGCCGGCTGGCATCGCCGCAAGGCGGCTGCAGCCTATAGAACGAGACAACGGCCGGGGATCTCCCGGCCGTAGTCGTTTGTGCGATCGGCTTCCGGTTGAAGCGTAGCGCCCTCGCCTCCATATCCCGTTGGGGGATAAGACGTTCCCCTCGTGAACCAGGAGCCATGGCGCGATGCCCGAGACGATCAAGATCGACATCCCGCACAAGCTGACGCGCGAGGCTGCGCGTGCCCGGATCGAGACGAGTTTCTCGAAACTCCGCGATCAGGCGCTGGGCGGCATGGTGAAGTTCGAGGACGTCTGGACCGGCGACCGGCTCAATTTCCGGGCGAAGATGCTCGGGCAGACCGTCGTCGGGCGGCTCGACGTGCTGGATGACAGCGTGCATGTCGAGATGGACCTGCCGACGATTCTCGCGGCCATCGCCGGCAAGATCAAGGGCCATATCGCCAAGGGCGGCCAGGTTCTTCTGGAAAAGAAGTAGCCGCGCCTTCCAGCGAGCCGCGCCCCTGCCGGAGTTTGCGACTTATTGGGCGACGCTGCGCAGCGTCGCTTCCGAGGCGACCACCGTCCCGCCGGTCTCGGTCGTATCGATCTTGATGATGTCGCCAAGCCCCGGAACGCGGGAGCCGACCTTCACGCGCACGAGTTCCTCGGCCGTGGCCAGGATCGCCTCGTTGTCGAACACCATCACGATCTGGTAGTCGGCCGCGACCGGTGGTCTGACCCGCACGATCTTCGGCGCCGGCATCGCGTCCTTGCCGGCCTCGATGATGGTGCCGGTGGTCATCGGGTCGATGTTCGTCGGGCGCATCGTGGACAGGATGCGCTGGCTGAAATAGTCGGGGTCGCTGAGCGAGATCGAATAGGCCGAGACGAAGAAGCCGAGCGAGGCCACGCATAGGCTTGCGCTGAGAACCCGGTCGAGGGTGAACTCCCCGAAGACGCGGTGAAGGCGTCCGGACGAGACGGGAGTGGACGCAGAACGGGGTGCGGTCGGCATGACGGATCCAGCGCGTGTGAGACGCCCCCACTGTGTCGGCCGCAGCTTAAGGGTTCCTTCCGCGCCGCCGCGGCCGGCCGGTGTTTTGGTCCGCACGGTAAGCAAACGGTAAAGCCGGGCGGGCTGGGTTAACGATCTTGCCAAGATTGCCAGGCTACCGGATGCGTCCGGCACCGCTTCGGGGCATGATACGCCAGGCGAATCCGTGTTCGCCTGCCGCATCGCCGCAGCCGGGGGACGTATCCATGACAAGGGAAAACAGACGGGAAGCCAGTCGGCTCCGCAGCCGCCTTCGTCCGGGAAAGCTCCTGAGTCCCACGGGCCGCTACCTCGCGGATTGCGCCATCATCGACCGCAGCAAGGCGGGCGCCCGGGTCCGGCTCTTCGAGGCCGCAGAGTTGTCGCCGGCGATGACGCTGTTCGACGAGAGCGAGACCGTGCAGTGGGACGTGCGGATGATCTGGTCGGCCGAGGGCCAGGCGGGTTTGCGCTTCACGTCGGATGCCCAGGCGGTCGGCCCGGCCGATGCCGAGCGGATCGCGGGTCGATACTACGCCCTCAACGACTGATCGGCGCGCGCGCCATTCTCTGCGCCGGACCGATACGGCCCTCCTGCGACCCCGTCAGAAGACGCCGAGGAGACCGGCCGGTTGCGAGAAGAGACCGAGATAGGGCGAGCCTGCAGTCAGGTCGGCGTTGTTGAGGTCGTACAGGGCGGCGAAGCGCGCGATGAACTTGTCGAGCTTCTTGGGATCCTGCAGATCCTTCACGTCGAGCTTCTTCTCGATGATCGCCACCTGCTTGTCGACGTCGAGCGATGAGAGCTCGCTCGGAAGGCCGAGCGCGGTCTTCACGACTTCGAGGATGGCGGAATCGGCTAGAAGCTTCAGCGGCGTCGTCAGCGTCGGCGCCTGACGCAGGAAATACAACGCCAGCCGGGCGCCCTCGCTCGTCTCCCCCGCCTTCTGCTCCATGGTCGTGAGAAGGTACTTGTTCTCCGTCGACAGGCGAAGCGCCGGCTGCTGGATGCTGTCGCTGCCGCGCGTGACCAGACCATCGGTGTCGAAGTTGAAGGACTGGGCGAAGTCGACGTAGCGGCTGTCGTTGAACGCGTTGGCGTAGCTCTTGGGATCGCCGAGATCGCTTGTCAGGAGCTTGCGCAACTGGTCGGCGCTCAGCTTTTCCTTCTCCAGGCCGAACGCCTTCAGGGAAAAGTCGATGATGGTGTCGCTTGCCAGTACATCGTCGAGCTTGTGCGCATCGCCGATCGCCGTGATGTATTTCTTCGTTTCCTCGGTGATGAGCGACTTCCTCGCATCCGTCAGATCGGCACCGAAGCTTGCCTTGTAGGCCGTTCCCACCCTCGTGATGCGGTCATCGGACTGCACCTGCCGCTGCGTCGCGGCCTTGCCGTCCGCGCCAAAGTTGAAGGCCGCCGCCAAGGTTTCGTAACGCTTGTCGCCAAGCTTGTTGACGTAGCTCTCGGGGTCCGAGACGTCGCTTTGCAAAACCCGCCTGATCTTCGTCAGGCTGGCCGTTGCCGGATCGATGTCGAAAGCCTTGAGGACATAGTCGAGGGCGTCGCGGCCGAAGACGGCACTCTTGGCCAGGAGGTCACCGACCGACATGATGTTGACGGCAAGGAAGGTGAAGGTCTCGGTCTTGGACGCGTCCTTGGCGAGCGCGGCCGTCTGGTAGCTGTCGTGATATTTCGCGGTCACGGCTTCGCCCGAGGGCTGAGCAAGCGCATTGCCGCCCGAGGGCACGGTGCCCTGGGGAGTAAAGGTGAAGGCGGCGTTCAGCGCGACGAGCTTCTCCTTGTAGTCCACCTGGGCCGGCGTGGCCGTTGAAGCCTTGGCGAGGACGCTGTTGGGATCCGCCGGGTCGCTTGTCAGGATACTCGCGATATAGGCGGCGGAAGTCGTCGAATCCAGCCGGAAAGCGGTGACGAGATAGCTCGCTATGCGGGGATCGCCCGTCAGGTCGCCAACGGCGGTTGCCGTCGCCGCCTTGGCAAGAAAGTACTTTGTTTCCCTTGCCGCCGACTGCGAACTTGCCAGGTTGTCGCGCGCGACGTTGAAGTCGTAGACGAGGCGCTCGGCCTTTTCCGCTGTCATGGCGGGGGCGCCGGCCGTGACGGAACCGTCGCTGGCAAAGTTCATCTTGTCGGCGAGAGCGAAGAACTTGTCGTCGCTGCTGCTCGCCGCGTCGTCGCTGGTTGCGCCGGTGAGGACGCCGCGCACGTAGGATTTGGAGATCAGGGCCGGATCGGCACCGATGGAGAGCATTGCGACTTCGAACAAAGTGGAGTCGTTCAGGAACGCGTCAACCGAGCCGATGGTGGCGATCTTGCTTTCGAAATAGTCCGTCTTCAGTGCCAGCGCCGCACCTTGGCGGACACGGTGCTCCGAATAGGCCTCGACCATGGCCTCCTTTTGACCAGTGCTCTGCACGGTCGCGACGGCAGCCGTCTTGTTGAAGTTGAAGGCCTCGGCGAAAAGACGGTAGCGCGAGTCCGACAGGGCGTTGGCGAAGGACGTGGAATCGGAAAGGTCGCTCTCGACCACCTTGCGGATGAAGGCCTTCGACCCCGCCTGGTCTTCCAGTCCGTAGGCCTTGAGCGCGTAGTTGTAGAGGCGAGTGTCGCTCATGAACTCGTCGACAGTTTTTACCTGGCCGATCTTCTCGTCGTAATACTTCGTATCGTTGGCCACCTGGGTGTCGGCCTGGACGCGCTGCAGCGATTTCGTCAGGTCGCTCGCGTAGAGCCGATAATTCAGGAGCGTCGAAAGCATTGCTCGGGCCTGTCTCTGCTGGCGGGTGGGCACATCCGCGGATGTCCCCGCAATTGCTTTCGTTTTACCGAAATAGGGTTACGCAGTCCTGAACGGGGGCATGGCGGAAGCTATTTCGCCGCGGCTGGGGGCAGTTTCTTCAGGCCTTCGCCGCCGACCTCGTTCTTCGGCAGGAAGTCGAACTGCTGGATCAGCACCTCGTCGACGATCTTCTGCTTGTAGCGCGCATTGACCGCGTCCCGCACGGAGGCCGTCAAGGCAGCCAGATCGAACTGCTCGGCCTTCTCGAAGTCGAACTGCGAGGTCGAATAGACGGCGCGAAAGGCCTCGTCCATGATGAAGGGATCGGGCGGGACCGCGAGCTTGGCCGCGGCTTCCCCGTCTATCGTGTAGACGAAGGCGGCCAGGACATAGCCGCGGATCGCATTCTTGGCGATGATCGGGACGGTGATGGTCTCGGTCTTGCGATAGTCGAGCCCGGCAAAATAGGTGGGCTCGGCCTTGGGCTCCGGTCCGGCCGGCGCGCTCATCGACGCGGCCACGTAGCTCGACCCGAGCGTGGCGATGACGACCCAGACCCCGATGGCGATGATCTTGATCATCTTTCGCGCTTCACGCCGGTGACCGCCGAACCGTAGGTGCCATCGGACTCCGCGTCCGAAATGGCCCTGGCGATCAGCCGGGTGATCTCGCCAGCGGCCTCCATGTGAAGCCACAGGACGTGCCGGTTATCGTCGAGGCGCTCTCTCAGACCGTTGAGGCGAACCTTCAGATTGGGCGTGACGGCGGCCGGGTCGAGCCCGCGCGAGATGCGCGAGAGCTCCAGCAGGCACTGGTTCTTGCGGTTGCTGGTTTCGGTGACGTTGAAGGTACGACCTTCGCGCAGGGCGAGCGTTTCGCCCGCGAGGACGGATTCGAGACGATTGATGGCCTGGGTGAGAACCGCTTCCACGATGATCTTCCTATCTTGCCCGGGTCACCGGGGCTGTTGCCTGCGTCATTTCAAGCCGAGGCCCTTGAGGGCCGCGGCGCCAGTCGCCATCGTCCCGGCACGGGCCAGCTTTTCCTGTCCGTCCGTGACGTCCTTGGCCTTGGTGCCGTGCTTGTCGATCATGTCGGCGATGCCGATGCCGCCGTCCTTGGCCATTTCGTCGCCGATGCGCTCGGCCAACATGGACTTCCAGATCTTGCCGGCCGTACCGG
Organism: Aureimonas sp. SA4125; assembly: GCF_019973775.1. Classification (NCBI taxonomy): domain Bacteria; kingdom Pseudomonadati; phylum Pseudomonadota; class Alphaproteobacteria; order Hyphomicrobiales; family Aurantimonadaceae; genus Aureimonas; species Aureimonas sp. SA4125. Next base: position 3,636,560 of record NZ_AP025032.1, read on the forward strand.
TGCCGAAATATTCGCTTTCTTCCTGCGGCAGCATGCTTTCAACGAAGCTGCGCAGGACGAAGCTTTCGAATTGCTGCGAAGGTGGCATGACGCCGCTGCGCGACCCGCGATAGACTTTCGAGATTGACGGCTCGTGCGGGGCCGCCGCGGCGCCGGTCGTCGCGGCGGAAGCGACGGCATCGTCGAAACGCTTGGTTGCTTCAGTGGCGACGGCCCGCGCCGCGGGCTTGGGGGCCTCGGTGGGGGGTGTCGGTCTGATCGCAGACAGCGGTGTCAAGTTTGTCATTCTGCATGATGTCCCTGGCCTCCCGCGCGCCCGTTGCGGCGTCGCGGTGGTCCACACTCTGCTTCTAGCGAGCCCAACTTATTCGAAGCTTGCGTTGGCGGCGGTGAGGTAATCCTGCAGCGCCAGATCGAGGTTGGCCCGCTCGCTGACTTGGTCGGCAAGACCGCGCGCATCGTCGCAGGCACGCTGCAGCCGCTTCTCGACGCCCTGTGCCTCGCGCAGGCTCAGTTCCGCCTCCACCTGGACGCGGCGGTTGGAAGCGATCTTGACCTCGTTGCGGCGCAGGGTCGTTGCTTTCGCCTCGAGGAAAAGGCCCTGAAGCAGCGACTGGTCGCCAAGGCTCTGGAGGATTTCGACGCTGTGCGCCGCAAGCGCGATCTCCTCGCGCTTCATCTCGGCCAGTCGCCACTCCTCCACCTGCCGCTTCCGCGTCTGGACCGATCGCAGCCGTTCGAGCCTTCCGGCACGGGCTTCCTCGCCGCTCATCCGTTCAGGATCCATTGCTGGAAGCCAACGAGGAAGATGGTGAGGTAATCGCCGATCGAATAGGCGAGCAGGACGAGCCCGCCGGCGATGACGAAGGGCAGCGAGATGAAGTAGATTGGAATCTGCGGCGTCATCTTGTTGGCAAGACCGATGGCGAAGTTGACGATGACGCCGTAGATCACGAAGGGGCTGGCGATCCTCAGGCAGAGCATGAATGTCTCGTCGAGATTATCGGTCAGGGCGACGAGCCCCGCGCGCGCGGTAAAGCCGAGCGACACCGGCATGGCCGTGTAGGACGCAACCAGCGCCTTCAGGATTTCGACATGCAGGTTGAGCGAGAAGATCAGCACCGTCGCCGTCATGGTGATCAGCGAAACCAGCGCAGGCGCAGGCTCCGCTTCGTCGAGCGCCACGCCGATCGCCGCGCCCATGCCAACGGCGTTTGCGACAAAGTTGGCGGAGAACTGCAGCGCGATCATGAAGACGCGGCCGAGAAGGCCGATCAGCATGCCGTTCAGGATTTCGGTGACGATGATCTCGAGCCGGACATCGTCGCCCGCCTCCCGCATCAGCGGCAGGAGCCCGGGAAGGATTCCGGGCGAGACCGCCAGGGCAATGGAGAAGGCGACGAACAGGCGGATCTGCGCGGGGATGCGGACATTGGAATAGCCCGGCAGCAGCATCAGGCAGCTGCCGATCCGGCAGAAGATCACAAACAGCGAAAGGATCGTCGCCGTCATCTCCTCGTTCATGCGATCGATCCGAGCGCCTTGATGTCGATGCCGCGCGCGATCTCGAGATGCGACAGGACCGGAAGGTTGACGAAGATGCGCTCGATCATCATGCGCACATAGGGTCGTGCGTCCGGAGCCGCGACGAGGACGAAGTTCTCGCCCTGGTCGGTCTTTTCGCGAATGACCTTCGTCGCCTCGGCGGCGAACTGTTCGACGAGGCGCGGATCGATGTCGAACTCGATCACGTCGCCCTTGGCGTCACGCTTCAATGCCTGGTGGAAGACGAGGTCCCAGCGATTGCCGAGGCGAAGGACGGCGAGTTGGCCCTTGTGCAGGAGGTCGCCGCAGATCTGTTGCGCCATTCGTGTGCGCACATGCTCGACGATCTTCTCCGAGCGCCGGACATGCGGCGCGATCTCGGCCACCGCCTCGAGAATGAGGGTCAGGTTACGGATGGAGACGCGCTCGGCAAGGAGCAGTTTCAACACCGCCTGCAGGCCGCTGAACGACATGTGCGCCGGGACGATTTCGTCGATCAGCCGCTTGTACTCAGGCTCCAGCCGGTCGATCAGCGTGCGCGTATCCTTGTAGGAGAGGAGATGCGCCAGATTGTTGCGGATGACCTCGGACAGATGCGTGAGAACGATCGACAGCGTGTCCACCGGCTCGAATCCGGCCCGGCGGGCCGCCGAGGCGAAGGTGTCGGAAATCCAGGCGGCCTTCAGGCCGAAGGCCGGCTCGCGCGTCAGGTCGTGCGGGATGTCGGGCACCGGCGAATCGCCGAGGACGATCAGGAGGTCGCCGAGCCTCAGCGCCTGGGTGGCGACGGTCGTGCCGTGCACCTTGATCTCGTAGGACTTGGAATCGACCGACAGGTCATCGCTGAGCTTGATCTCCGGCACCACGAAGCCGAAGCGCGAGGCGAAGCGGCGGCGCATCTTCTGCACGCGGTTGGCCAGTTCGTCGCGCGAGAAGGCGAGGTGCGCGGCCATCTGCTTGCCGAGCACCAGCTCGACCTCCACGATGCGCAGCGATTCCTTCACCGACTGGCGCTCGACCTCGACCGCCTGCTCCTCGGCCTGCTGTTTCTCGACCGCGACGAGGCGCTCGGCAGCAGCGCGGTTGCGCGGGACGGTGTAGGCGACGAGACCGAGGATGACGGAGACGACGAAGAACGGAAGGAACGGCAGGCCCGGCAGAATAGCCAGAACGCCCATCATCGCCGAGGCGACCATCATGGCGCGCGGATAGTAGCCGAGCTGGGTGATGATCCCCATTTCCACGGCGCCGCGCGTGCCGCCCTTGGAGACGAGAAGACCGGCGGCCAGCGAAACGATGAGCGCGGGGATCTGCGTGACGAGACCGTCGCCGACCGACAGCTTGGTGTAGATGTCGGCCGCCTCGCCGGCATCCATGCCGTGGCGGGTGATGCCGATGATGATGCCGCCGAAGATGTTGACCGCGGTGATGATGAGGCCGGCGATCGCGTCGCCGCGCACGAATTTCGAGGCACCGTCCATCGACCCGAAGAAGGAGCTTTCTTCCTCGAGCTCGCGGCGGCGGATCTGGGCCTGGCGCTCGTCGATGAGGCCGGCGGAGAGATCGGCGTCGATCGCCATCTGCTTGCCGGGGATCGCGTCGAGGGTGAAGCGCGCGCCGACTTCGGCGATACGCGTCGCACCCTTGGTGATGACGAGAAAGTTGACCGTGAGGAGGATGGCGAAGACGACGAGGCCGATGACGAAGTCGCCGCCCATGACGAACTGCGAGAAGCCGCCGATGACGTAGCCGGCGGCGTTGTGGCCCTGGTCGCCTTCGGAGAGGATGACGCGGGTCGTGGCGACGTTCAGCGACAGGCGCAGCATCGTCACGAGCAGCAGCAGCGTCGGGAAGGAGGAGAAGTCGAGCGGCTTCTCGATCCACAGCGCGACCATCAGGATCAGGATCGACAGCGCGATCGAGATGACGAGGCCCATGTCGATCAGGAAGGCGGGGATCGGAACAAAGAGCACCGCCATGATGAAGACGATGGCCAGCGCGAAACCGATATCGCGGCGGCTCTTGGCCTTGATCGGCGGGCTGAGCCTCAGTGGTTCGGCTAGCGACATCGAGCGTTCCCCCGGGCGTCATGCCCTGTGACCTGCCGGAAGCGCGGTCGTTTGGACCGTGCCGGCACTCGCCATTCCCGGGCCGAGCGTGGCCGGGATGGCAATGGGGCGCATGGCACCACCATCACGGACCGTTCTGCGGCCTCGAGCTTGAGCCGGGCTGGAAAGGTTTCGTCAATCTTTGGAAAAAAGCCGCCGTCGGTCAGACGCCGGGCGCGGCGCCATAGGTGATGGTGACGGCAACCGTGTCGGAATAGGAGCCGGGCCTCACCGCCTGGCGCGGCACGCGACCGTACACGGGCAGCGTCTGTCTCGTTCCCGCGCCGGTTCCCGGCAGCTGCGTTTCGAGCGAGCTTCCCCAGGGCTGGCTGCGCGCGGCATCGAGATAGAGCCCGTATGTCGCCACATCGCTGCCCGATCGGAGGATCCGCTGCTCGGGATCGTTACCGCCGCCAAGGCCCGGCCCGAGCGTTACGAAATAGCCGGCATCGGGCGTGCAGGTGACGTCGATGGCGCCTTCGGCGTCGATATCGCGGTCGATGATGCCGTGCTGGCCGAAGTCGATGTCGGTGGTCTCGACCATGCAGTTGGCCGACACCGTCGCCGCCACGGCGAAAGCTGTCTGGCCGGATCCGGCGCCGCCGGGCGCGGCGCAGTCGAGAGCGCCTTCGGCAAAACCGAAGGAGGCATCTGTGCCCGCGAAGGAACTGGCATAGCTGCCGACTGCCGCCGTCGACTGGCTGCCGAACACCCGTGCGTAGACGTCGATCGACGTCGACGCCGTCTCCCCGGACACGGGCACCACGACACGGCGCGGCGGGCCGATACCGCGGGCATCGTCGCCGCCCCACGGCACGCTCCGGTTTGCGTCCTGGTAGAGCTGGAAACCGAGGGTCCGGTTGCCCGACACCATTTTTCGCTGCCCGCCCTCGGATCCGCCGCTACCCGCGCCGAAATGGATGCAGACGACGACCTCGGACGCTCCCGCGGAAACCTGGTCGCAGTCGACATGAACGCTCGCAGCAGAATCGACCGGAGCGGCGTAGAGGCTGTCGACCGAGCCGAAGTCGATGTCGCCGATACCGACCGTGCAGGATGCCGCTTGCGCCGTCGCGATTGCCGACAGGCCAAAAAGGACGAATGCCATGATTCTCAGCACAGATACCCCTCCCCCCGCGGCCTACGCCGCGGGTCATAGGCGATTGTGCTGGCGCGGCGCTGCATCAGCCGACGTTTCGGCAGACCGCGTCGGGAATGGCGACCTGCGCACCGTCTTCGCTGCGATAGGCGAAGCTGGCAACGCAGTTGCCGCCATCCGGCAGATCGATGAGGACATCGTTGGTCGCCGCGAGTCCATCGACATAGGCCTGCCCGTCATAGCCGATGGTGAAGGCCTCGCCATCGGCGCCGAGCCGCCCGGACGCGCCGAGCGGCAGTGCTTGTCCTTTCTCGTCGCGAAAGCTGACAAGCGCGGCGCTTCCCTTGCCTGCGGCATCGAAAGCGACGACCAGGCCGGATCGATCGGCCGGGACGACGATCTGGCGCGTGGTGTTCAAGGCGGTGTCCAGCGGAAGATCGGCCGGCTCGATCGAGATGCGATTCTTCTCGTAGGCGCGCAGATGCGGCAGGACCAGTTTTCCCCGTGCGTTCGTGCGGCCGACCGGGCGGTTCTCCTGCGCGACCGCGACATCGGCGACACCGACATCGACGATGGCGAAGGCATCCTCGACCGGCCGGGTGAAGAACACGTCACCGCCGGCGGCGATCAAGGCACCGTCCATCTGGGCGGTTGCCCGGAAGCGGTCGCCCGACTGCCCGACGCCGCCGGCGAAATCGGCAAAGCTGGTGTGATACCTGCCGGTCGCGGAGCGCGACGACGTCTCGCCCTCCGCGTCGCGGAGGGTCCAGCTGTAGTCGCCCGCCGCCCGCCCGCCGCGCCGCGACAGCGAGGCGCTCGCCACCGGACCGTCGCCGAAATCGTGCACCGACAGCGAACTCGAATAACTCCCTCCAAGCGGCAGGGTCAGGCCCGCACTGACGCCGAAGGCCCGGGTCTCGAGATCGGCATAGCCCGAGAGATAAAATGCCCCCGTCTTGCGGATGTTGCGGCTGTAGGACAGGCCGACGACGCTCTCGGACGGCGCGTCGACCCGTTCGACCTGCGTGAAGCTCAGACTGACTGACGAGGGATCGAAGGCCAGGGGAAGGGACACGGCGACCTGGTGGATAGCGGCAGCGGGTCCGCGCGAGACGAGATGAAGGCCGTTGTCGTCGCGCAGCGCCGCGGCGTCGATGATTGAGGCGATGTCCTGGTAGTGGTCGAAACTGCGCTGAATGCGCCCGGTGATGTTGGCCGCGCCGATCTTTGTATCGCCTGTGACAGTCAGTTGCGCGCCGGTGCCGAACGCGTCGGACCGGCTCGCAGATGCCGAGGCCGACACCGTCCCAAAGTTGCCGACGGCAAGAACCGCACCAAGGCCGCCATTGGCGATGTCGGCTCCTCCCTCCGCATGGCCCTCTACCGTCAACCAGCGGCTGAATCCATAGCGCACCGACGCCGAGCCCATCGGCCGGGGATCGTAGCTGTTCGACCTCGCGCCAAAGAACTGCCGACCGAAGCCGAGTTCGGCAGAATAATCGTAGAGTCCGGCCGCCAGCAGTTTCGGCGAGGAGAAGAAGGAGGTCTCGCTGACGCTCTCCTTGCCGGCGGCATCGCGCACGACGACCCGGGCCGTACCGGCGCCGGTCACGACCGGCAGGTTCGTCAGGGCGAAGGGTCCGGCGGCGACTTCCTTGCTGAAGCGTCGTGTGCCGTTCAGATAGACGTCGACCGTCGACGGCACGGCGGCACTGCCGGAGATCTCGGGAATCGGAAGGGTGACGAGGTCCGAGCGCAGCGAAAAGTTGCGCTGGATCTGAACGCCGGCCAGCCGTGTCGGGCGGGTCCAGTCGAGCCCGCCGGTGATGAGGTCGCCGACTCGCAGCGTCCGCATAGATTGCGGGTCGGAATAGGTCCAGTTGGTCTCGAGCCGCTTCGTCTCGTAGAGACCCTCGGCGTCCGTGCTCGCGACGAAGGTCTGCGCGACGACGCCGTAGGGGGAAAACATCCGACCCTCGAAGCTCCCCGACGCCCCGTTGAAGCTTGCGACGTCGCGCAAGCGGGCGCTGGGGGATGCGGCAAACAGGCTATAGTTGAGAAGTGCGCCATAGCTCGATTGCGGCTGAACAGCCGGGTCGTCCTTGGCGCCGAGAGCGCTGCGGGCACCCTGGAGATCGATCGGGGCAGCGACCCGCTGGTCGTCGCCAGCCGTGAAGTCGATGCTCTGAGTGGCCTCTTGATAGCCATAGCCCACGCCCGGAAGGCGATCGACCGCGATCCGACCGTCCGGCAGCCGCGCTGCCTCGGCGGGCAGAATGCCGACACTGCGCAATTCCTCAGCGTCCGCGATCAGGACGCCACCCGTCTGCTCGAAGGCGGCGACGAGCCCCGTGGGCGCGCCGTTCACCGACACGTCCAGAAACAGCGCCCGCGTATCTGGAGCCGCAGAACTTGCCGCCGTGACGTCAGCAGTCTGCGCACTCAGCGGCGTCGGCTGAGACATGCAGAAGGTGACGACGAGCGTGAGAAGCGACCGGTAAAGGCTACTGCTCACCCTCGAAACGAACCGGGATGGAGTGCCTGACCAGGACATTGATCGTTCCTGCCTTGCGGCGGTTGGGATCTGGAAGCTCGTCGACCAGCAAGCGGTAGCGTTCCTCGGTTCCGACCGGCGTCTTGGTGATCCGAACGATGCGCACGAGGTTCTCGCCACCGGGCGAAAGGGTGGTGATGGGCGGACTGGCGACGACGTCCCTCGTCGGCTCCAGCCACTCCTCGCCGGCGACGGTCTTGGAACGGAACACCCGCACCTGAACGCCGAGCGGCCGCTTGTCGTTGTTCCAGACCCGGATCGTCGACGTCGCAGTGCCGGGGTTGATGGTCAGACCGACGGGCGAGACGCGCAGCGAGGACGCCTGCGTCGAGCCGGCCGCCATGAGAAGGGACAGGAAGGCGATCGTTAAATGTCGCATGGTCCTCTTTCAGGTGAAACGTGGGGCCGCATCGCGGCGCGTTAGTAGGTCAGCGTGACCGTGACCGTGTCGGTATAGGAGCCGGCGGCCGCATTCTGCGGCGGCACCCGGCCGTAGATGGTGATGTTCTGGGCTGCGCCCGAGGCGGTCCCGGTCAGTTCTTCGCCGCCGGTGCTGCCGAAGACGTCGGCGTATCCTGAATCCTTGTAGATGCCGTAGGTCGCCGTGTCCGAGCCGCTCGTCATGACCCGCACGCCGGTGGTGGCACCCGTGCCGGCGCCGGCGTCCATCGAGATCGTATATCCGGTGCCGGCACTGCACTGGATATCGAGCGTCGTTGTCACGTCGATATTGGCCGTGATCAGACCGGTCGACCCGAAGTCCAGGGGATTTGCCGTCAGCGTGCATTCCGACGTGACCGTCATGGTTACGCCGAGATCGTCGGTGGCCGTCGCGGCAAGCGCGTTACCGGCGAAAAGCGACGAGGCGGCGGCAACCGCGAACGCGGTTCTTCTGAAGTTTTCCATTTCTACACCCAACTTAGCAACCATACCGGGCGGTCGAAGTATATTGTAGTAAGCTTCCCTTACCGGCACTATTACTTCCGCCCTATCGCCACTAAGAAGCCGCAATCAAAATAAAAACAGTTGAATTTATATGGTAAAGAATATCTTAATTGGCGTTCGGCCTGCGATGGCGTCGCGGCGATCGTTAAGGATCGGCAGGCGGGCGGGACGGGACGAATCCCCTCGAGAGGGCGGCTTGCGCCGGGGCAAGCGGGCACCCGCCATGCTTAGGCTCGCCCTTCTGGGCCGGGAGCGGATGCCCGGGGCTTTCATCCAAAGGCCCGGTCGTTCCGCAGTGGATCTTGGCGGCAACGGTGAGCCGGAGCCCGTGACGGTTCTTAACGGCGGCGGCGCCGGCACTCGAAAAGTGATACTGCGTCGGTAAGGACTCTCTTCAGCATGAACGCAAAAGCCTCGCCTCGATCCCGGCGGATCGAAGCGAGGCGGAGACGTAGCTGCGCGGTCGAGGGCGGTGGCGTCAGTATCCGTGCTCGATGCGGGCGAAGCTTTCCTGCGTGAAAGCGTAGACCTGCGCGCCGGTAAACGACGCGGTGAAGGCGATGATGACGAAGATGGCAAGGATCTTCGGCACGAAGGTGAGCGTCACCTCCTGAATCTGCGTCAGCGCCTGGAACAGGGCGATGAGGATGCCGACGACCATGGCGCCGCCAACGGCGGGGCCGGAGGCGATCACCACGGTCCAGATCGCCGATTGCACGATATCGATGGCGTCGGCTTCGTTCATCGCCGCTACTCGATCGTGATGCCGGCGCCGAGCGCCAGCTTGACGCCGCTCGCCAGTGTCGCGACGGCGCCGGTATCGGTGACGTTGACCGACTTCACGATGCCGCTGACCGTGCCGTCGGCCGAGGTGACGGTATGCCCGATCGCGGCATTGGCCTGCGTCAGGGCCGACAGGGTGATCATCGACTCAAGCTTCTGATTGGTCTTGATGCCCTGCTCCACATTGGAGAAGGACGCGAGCTGGCCCAGCTGCTCGGTCGGATCGGTGGGGTTCAGCGGGTCCTGGTTCTGCATCTGTGCGACGAGGAGCTGCAGGAAATTGTCGTAGTCGAGACTGGCCTGTTTGGCATCGGTCTTGATCGTGCTGGTGGTCGCTGTGGTGGCGGTCGTGCTGCTCAGGCTGTCGACGGTGCTCATGAGGATGCTCCTACGGCGACGGGAATACGGGCGTTCCGGAAGGTCGGCTGTGGCCGGCCGGAAATGATCGAATCCTCGATCGGGATGATTGCGCGCAGGCATTTCAGCGCGTCGAACGGACGGTCGCGCTCGACCAGTTCGACCGCGTCCATGATGCCCGTCCGGATGTCTGCATTGGAGAAGGCGGCCAGAAGCAGAGGATAGGTCCTGACAAAAGCGTCGCGGGCAGCCTCGGCATCGGCCGGTTCGATCAGCATCATCTGGACGAGAAAGTAGAGCTGACGCAGCGGCGTGGTGGCGTCGGCGGCCTGAATGACGTGGCTTTCCAGGAGAAAGGTCACATCGTTAAGAAGTTCGAGGGAGGTCTTGCGATCGACGCGCATCACCGCACCGTTGACGAAGATCCGCTCGCCGGCCCTCAGGGATAGTTTCAACGTTGCCATCGCCTATTCCAATCCGTCCCGGATCATCGTCGTGACGTCGATAATCCCCTGAAAACTCTGCGTCTTTCCGATCCGGACGGCGTCGGTCTCGCGCATGACCCAGAGACCGATGGAAATCAGACCGGCGCGCAGGTTCTCCGGCAGAGCGTTCTCGGGGCTGGCGAGATCTTCCACCAGGATCGACCAGAGCGTGCGCGTCACATAGATCGCTTCGATCGCCTGGGGCGAACGGGGTCCATGCAGCTCGGCGCGGGCAAGGATCTCGAGCGTATGTTCGAGGGCCTGCTTCTCCCGCTCGCGCGCCGAGGCACCACTGTCCTGGCTGATCTCTGCGTAGGAAAATTGGTACATTCGCCGTTCCTTTAAATCGACCGGCCCATGGGACCGTCCGCCATGCTGGCCGAGTGAGATCAGATGTAATCGAGGATGCTGAGGCCCTGGATCTTGCCGGTGACGCTGTAGGCCGCCTGCAGCTGCGTCGACAGCGCGTTGACGCGAAGGCTGACTTCCGTGATGTCGACCTCCTCCAGGCTGGAGACAGTCGCCGCCATGATGTCCTGCTGGCGCTGCAGTTCCGCATTCGCGCCGTCGATGCGCTTCAGCTTCATGCCGACATCGGCACGCAGCGTCGTAATCTGGTCGCCGCCACCCTTCAGCAGCGACGTCGCCTTGTCCGTCACCGCCTTGCGCGCATCGGTGTTGAGAGTGCCGATGTCGAGCGAGGCGAGCATGCTGTAGGCCTGGGCGATATCGCTGAAGGCACTGTTGTTGGCGCTGAGCGAAGAGGTGATCGTTTCCGTCTTGCTGATCCGTGAGGCGATCGTGCCACTCGAAGCTTGCGTCCAGTTGGTGGCCTGGAAATTGTCGCTGAATTTATGGGTGACCGAGGGGGGGCCGGCCTCGACATAGCCCGCACCGAGATACTGGGTCATGGCGTCGGCCGAGATGTCGGCGACCACATTGGTTCCGTTGGTGGCGGCAAGAACGAAATCGGCGAAATTCGTGCGGATGGCCGTGTCCCGCGCGGTGACTGCCGTCGCCGTTGTCGTGACCGGTGCGATGTCGGAGTTGTCGCCTCCGAAGAGGTACTGCCCGCTGCCGGTGGCGTTCAGCGCGCCGGTCAATGTCTGAAGACCCGATTTCGCCTGGTTGACGAGCGTGTCTAAGTTCGTCGCGACGCTGACGCCGATCAGATTGTTGCCGAGCGACTCCGCCCCTTCCGAAATCGTCGCCAGCGACGCGTCGATGTTCTGCAGGCGCGTCTCGACGAGGCCGTTCGAGATCTGCTGCTCCTTGAAGCTGTTTTCCTGCGCCCGGGCGCTGACGGCGCTGCCGGTGAGACGGCCGAGCGTCTTGCCAATGTCGAGATGCCGCCCGGAGTTCAGCTCCTGCGTCGCCTCGTTGACCTGGCTTTGCAAGCGCTGCAGCGAGACCCGTGTGCTGGTATTGAAGGATAGCGTGGAAATGCTCATGCGTCTTGTCCCGTCAGATGCTGTTGAGAAGCGTCTTCAACATTTCGTCGATGGTGGAGATCAGCTTGGACGCAGCCTGGAAGGAACGCTCGAGTTCCAGCATCCGGGTCAGTTGCTCGTCCATGTTGATGCCGGTCTCGTTCGACAAAGTCGCCTGGGTCTGGTCGAGCACGGTCTGCTTGTAGTCGGTCTCCGACAGCGCGTTCTGCCGCGTCGCCTGGAGCCAGCTGATCGACGATGCCGCGTAGTCGGCAATGCTGGCGCTCGGATCGGCGCCGCTGGTCGCCGAAAAGCTGCGGGTGCCGTCGAGGGCCTCGCTGAGCTGGTTGAGCCGCGTGGTATAGCCGCCGACATTCCCCGAATTATACTTGGCGTTGACGCCGTCGCGGATGAGGGTCGGATCGGCGGAGACGCCGGCAGCAAGCTGCAGCTGGGCGGCAAGGCCGGTGATCGGCGTGCTGCTGGCGCCTGCGGTGAGGCCGCCGGTGTAGAGAGACGGATCGGCGGGCTGCGCCGAGACGGCGGTCACGCTGATGTTGATCAGCGGGTCGACTGCCGTCAACGTCAGCGGCGGCGCGTTGGCAGCGGTGACCTTGCCGGTGCCGAGGGCTGCGCCACCTGCCGCCGGCACCGCACTGTCCATGGCGGACTGGAGGACGGCCGCGTAGGCCGCCGCGTCGGCGGGCGCCCCGGCAAAGGTATGGGTCGCCGAATAGACCGTGCCGTCATAGGTGAAGGTGAAGGACAGCTTGTCGCCGGCCGCGATCGTACCGGCGTCGAACGTGCCGACGGCGATAGAGTTGGCCGCGGGCGTCGCGGTCGCCAGTCCGCCGTCGAGCCTGCCGACAGAGCTCACGATATTCGAGAGGCTGATGCCGAGGGCGCCGCTCGTCTCGGAGGACAGGCTGAAGGCGCCATTGGCGTTGCCGACGGTCACGACCGCCCCGGTTGGCAGGGACGCATTGCCGTTGACGGTCTTGGCGCCGTTGACCGCAGCCTGCAGCTTTGCCTGGAAGTCCGCCGCACTCGTCGGCGCGGTGGCCAGGTCGACCGTCGCGCGATAGGTCTTGTCGCCATAGACGAAGTCGAAGGTCATCGTGTCGCCGCTGGCGATGGAACCCTGCACATAGGTCCCGATCTGAGCGCTCGCCGGTGCGGAAATGCCTGCCGCGCTGAAGATGCCGGTCGCGATGTCGCCGCCCGGCACTTCCTTGAAGGCGTCGATCAGGCCCCGTGCCATCTCGTCGAGCTGGGTCTGGTAGGTCACCATCAGGTCGTCGCGCAGCGACACCAGACCCGAGACGATGCCCCCCTTGATCGGCATGAAGGCGTTCGAGCCGGTGACGGCGGTCCCGTCGATGCGGAAGGCGTTGCCCTCGGCCACGGTCGCGTTCAGTCCGCCCGTCGGCGAATACTCGACCTTGCGCGCCGTCGTCTCGAACATCGTCACGCCGGAGTCGGTGAAGATGACGAGGTCGTTGTTGCCGCGCGTCAGCGTCGTCACGCCGACATAGGCGGACAGTTCGACCACGGCCTGGTCGCGGGCGTCGTTGAGATCGGTGATGTCGGAGCCGGAGCGGGTGCCGGCGACGATGCGGGTGTTGAGATCCTGGATGGTGGCGAGGATCTTCGTCATGTCGGCGGCGGCATTGACGAGCTCGGCGTCGGCGTCGCGTCGGACCGACTGCACCGTCGCGGACGACTGGTTGATGGTCGTCACGAGGTCGCTCGCGGCGGTCGCTGCGTTGCGGGCCAGTTCGTAATTGTTGGGCGAGGCGGCCAGCGTGCTCAGCGCATCGTGCATCGCCGACACCATGGCGGCGGGCGAGCGGCCAAGCGTGGTGTCGCCGAGGGCCTCGCTGATGCGGGTCAGCCCGTTGGAAATGACATTGCCCTTGCCGACGGCCGAGTTGGCCTCGAGCATGTTGCTGTAGAGCACGGCGTTGGACGACTGGGTGATCGAGGTGACCTGCACCTGCCCGAGCGTGCCGGTGACGACATGGGCGTATTTCTTCGTCGCGCCGACGGTGTTCACATTGGCGATGTTGCGCGCAATGATCGAGGTCTGTGTCTGCGTCGCGGTCAGCGAAGACTTGGCCGTATCGAGCGCGGTGGATAGCGACATGACGAAATTCTCGCGAGACTGAGGGAGAGGCGTCACGCCGGGCGGGCTTCGCCCGGCGTGACGGATCGGGTCCGAAACCCTGTCGATGCGGCGGACACCGAAAGCGATGCCGGCCGCGAGGAAGCGTCAGCGCTTCAGGTTGACGAGGACGTCCATGATTTCCGAGCCGGTCTGGAACACCTTGGAATTGGCGGTGTAGCTGCGCTGGGCTGCGATCATGGTGGTCAGCTCGTTGGCGAGATCGACGGTGGACTCCTCGAGGGCGCCCGCCGTCAGGTTGCCAAAACCGGCCGAGCCGCCGAAGCCCATCAGCACCGTGCCGGACTCGACACCGGCGCTGTAGACGTTGCCGGCCAGAGCGGTCATCGAATCCGGGCTGTTGACCAGGGCCAGCGGAATCTTGAACAGGTCGCGCGCCGTGCCGGAGGCAAAGGTCGCCGTGATCGTGCCGTCGGCGCCGATCTTGATCTTGCTGATGACCTCGGCCGGGTTGCCGTCGACGGCCGCCGCCAGCGGCTGGGTGTTGCCGGTGTATTGTGTGGTGTCGCCGAGATCGAGGGCGAAGTTGGTCGAGCCGCCGATGCTGGAGAGATCGATGTTCACCAGCCCGGTCGTGCCGCCGGTCGAGTTGGTGCCGCCGGTGATCGACGAAAGCGTGAAAGTGGTCGGGTCGAAATTCAGCGTTGCCGTGGACAGGGGGGCGGAGCCGGCGGCGCCGTAGGGAAACGGGGAATCGGCGGTGCCGGTCGTCGCCAAGCGGCTGTCGAAGACAGACATCTCCCAGGTCTCGTCGTCCTTCTTGGTGTAGTAGATGTCGAGCTTCACCGCTTCGCCGGAATTGTTGTAGACGGTCACCGAAATGGCTGTCGAATAGGCGTCGTCGGGCAGTGTGGTGTTCTGCGAGGGCAACGCGTGACCGCTGACGGCGGTGAAGTCCACGAGGCCATACCCCGCAGGTTGCGCCGTGACGGTCAGAGCAACCTGGCTTGCCGTGCCGGCATTCGTCGTGTTGGACGTCAGGACGAGCTTGCCGCCGACGAGGGACGCGACATCGGGGAGCGTGGCCGGCAGGCCTCCCGCCACCTGACCCGCGCGGACCTGGGTGTTGATGGCATCGACGACCTCCTGGTTCGTCATCCCGCCGGCGGGAGCCGTGATCGTGACTGGATAGGCGGCGGCGTCGACCGTTACGCTGAGCGTGAGGGCCTCGCCCGCTGCGAGGGCGTTGAGGTTCGTCGTCTGGCTGCTCGTCGCGACCGACTGCAACTTGCTCTTGTCGAGCGGCACCGTCAGAACGCCCTTGGTCGTCGGGTTGGCACTGAGGAGGGAAGTCTTGAGGTTGACCTCCTCGAGGCCGGCAAATCCGTTCAGGACCGCGTCCGTGCCGGTGGCCGTCACCGGATAGCCCATCAGCGTGTAACCCGCGGCGTTGACGAGACTGCCGTCGGCCTGCTGCGTGAAGGAGCCGGCGCGCGTCAGAAAGGCGCCGCCATTGCCGTCACCGACCGCCAGGAAGCCCTGGCCATCCACGGCCAGATCGATCTTCTTGGCGCTGTTGTCGTTGCCGGTGAAGCTGAGGCCGCCCTGCTGGCTGATCAGCTGGCGGACATTTGCCTCGACCGCGCCGGAATTGTAGCCCGCAGCGTTCGACGGCAGGATCAGCGAGGAGAATTCCGTCTGCGACTGCTTATAGCCGGTGGTGTCGGAGTTTGCGATATTCTCAGCCACCGCGCTCAGGCGGGTCGCCTGAGCATTCATTCCAGACACGCTCGTGCGCATTATGCCGCCGATGCTCATCAATTCACCTTCCGTCGTGGTTTTCCTGCCCTTCTGTAGCTGAGCTAGCTTGTGCGAGGCTGCCAGATCCGCCGCGGCGGCCAGTCCATGTAAGATGAATTCAAGCAGCCGAAACCAGAAATGCCCGCCCTGCAGAGCAGGCCGGGCATTTTTGGTTTACTTGCCGATATTTATACTTCGTTAACCGTCTCGGGTTCAGACCCCGATGCCGTAGCCGAGGTAGCGCATCGACGAGACCGGGTCGTAGCCGAGGCGCATCTTCAGCTTCTTGCGCAGCTTGGAGATGTGGCTTTCGATGACGTTCTCTTCGACGTTCTCGTCGAAGATGCCGTAGATCGCGCTGAACAGCTGCTGCTTGGAGACCCGGCGTCCGCGGTTGGCCGCCAGATATTCCAGGATCCGGCGCTCTCGGCGCGGCAGGATCATCGTGGCGCCGGCAACTTCCGGATCGCGGCCGTCGGAGAAGACGCAGATCTCGTCGACGACGGTGCGGGCCTTGTCGGACCCGACGTCGCGGCGGCGGATGGCGCCGACGCGGGCCAGGATTTCCTTGACGTGTACCGGCTTGGCGACGACGTCGTCGATCCCGGCTGCAAAGAGGTCCAGCGTCGAGTTCAGTGCCTTGGTCTCGGCCAGAGCGATCAGCGGTGCGTTCGAGCGGCTGCGGACGAGGCGGGTAAAGGCGCCTCTTTCCGGAAAGTCGCCGAGCAGAAAGGCCTCGACGGCGGAGATGTCGGTGTCTGGTGCGGTCTCGACCCACTCGCGAAATTCCGAGACCTGGAAGCCGGCTGCCGAGACGCCTTCCGTGCCGAAAAGCGACTGGTATCCGTTCGTGACGAGCTCACGGCTATCAACAACTACGATCATCACATCCACCTGTTTGGCCGGTTTCTCTGGATGTATTGATAGCGAGTTAAGCCTCGCACGAGCTATCCTGAAATCTCATGACAAGGTTAACAAAGCCTTGCTGACGGCGCCATAATTTACAGGGTTAACAACAGGTTGTCGCCATTTGCGATAGTTTCGGAAAAGTTTCGGCACCACGTCCGAAGCGCTACACGGGGCGTTGGAGGGCCTTGTCAACACTCCGTCCCCCTAAAACTGAACCGGCCGCCGCGTGCCTCTCCTAGAAGAAGCACCCGGCGGCCGATGGTCGAAGTCGGGGGGAACCCGGTCGCTGCTGCCGCCTCCCGACGGGCGGAAGGCAAGGCCGGAGCGATCAGAGATAGGTGGAGGCGGCCTTCAAGGAAGCGCTGGCCCGGTCCGCGGCGGACTGGCGACGCGCATTCTGGCGATCGTCGCCGTTCCCGCTGTTGTCTCGTCCGCCGCCGGAGTGGGCAGAAGCCCCGTCATCCGCCTGCGATCCCGCGTCGGAGCCTGTCCGCGAGCCGTTCTGGGCCGATGCTTCGGTCGGAGCAGTTCGCGCCTGGGTGGCACCGACATCGCGGCTGACGATGGTGATCGAGGTATCGTCGAGCGAGAAGCCCGCGTGCTGGAGGAGCTTGCGCAGCCCTTCGCGGTCCTCGGCAAGAACCTTCGCCGTGCCGGCCTCCGTTGCGGCGATCTCGAGCGTCAACTGGCCCTCGACGAGGCGCATGGTCACGTCGAGCCGTCCCAGCTCTTCCGGCTGTAGCTGGATCGTCAGCGTCTTCAGGGCGGCGCCGCCGGCAGTCAGCCTGACATAGGCGTTGCCTGGCGCAGCATCGGGCGCCCGCGCGCTGGTGAGACCCGAGCCGAGGGCATCGATGACGCGGCTGGCGACCTGTCCGGTCATGGACGGGAAGAACAGCGCCGCAGGCGCGCCCTCGTCGGCCTTTCCGGAAGGAGCCGATATCGTTCCCCGCGCGATGTTCTCATTCACACCACGGGCCTGGCCGTCCGCGCGAGCGGAGAACTGCGCGCCTCGGTCGCGTCTGGTGTCTTCGTCGACGGAAGCCGCGTCCGATCCGCGAGGATCGCCGAGCCGGGCCAGCGCTTCCTCGAAGCTCAGCCGCGGCTGGTCGGCATCGGCAGGCTCGACACCGTCGGTCCGTGCCGCGCCGGCGGCGGCGGCCAGCTGCCGTGCATCCTTGATCTGTCCATCGATGGCGGCACGCATCTGGAGCACGGCAGGCGCATCGGTACGCGGAGCGACGTTTCGTACAGGCGCGTCCGATGCGATCGGCAGCTTGGAGACAGCAGACGCAGCCGTGCCGGCATCCGGGACGGGCAAACGCCGGCTCTTGGCATCTGCATCGATCCTTGTCTCTGCGGCGACCGCCGCGGGAGTTTCTCCCTCGACGAGCACAAAAGCGTCCGAGCGCGGTTCGAAATGGGTCTCCATATGCACGACTTCGAGTGACACCTTGCCCCGGGCCTTGTCCGCGACATCCGCAACGTTGCCGGCGAGTTCAAAGCCGTCGACGCCGGGCGTGACGACGGCCGGCCGTGCCTGCGAGGCGACAGAATCCGACGAAGCGGCGCCGTCGCTGGACGCAGATGCAATGGATTCGGCGGTGGTCGGCGACGCCGCCGCGGAGAAGTCGCCGCCGAGAAGACGGCCGAGGGCGTCGATGGTCGTGAGACGATCACTCTCGGCGTCGGCACTGTCTGCGGCGACGTCTTGACGGGCGCTCTCCCCGCGGGCATCGGCGGCAGCGGCAGGCGCTGCCTTTTCCATCACCGCCTTCGTCTGATGCTGGGCCGCGGAACGGGCGATCTTACCGTTCGTATCGGCGTCTGCCGCCTTGTCGTCGGCGGACTGACCGGCGGCGCGCTCCTCGTTCAGGAAGTTCTTCCTGGTCGACGTCTCCTTCGCGACGTCGCGAACGGCTTTGTCAAACAGGCGACTGTATTCCCCGTCGGAACTGCCGACGCTGGCGGCGGGTCCGGACT
Source organism: Aureimonas sp. SA4125 (assembly GCF_019973775.1). Taxonomy (NCBI): domain Bacteria; kingdom Pseudomonadati; phylum Pseudomonadota; class Alphaproteobacteria; order Hyphomicrobiales; family Aurantimonadaceae; genus Aureimonas; species Aureimonas sp. SA4125. The sequence continues at coordinate 3,654,683 of NZ_AP025032.1, forward strand.
CGATGAAGGACGGGGGACTGGCAGAAATTCTCACTGTTGGGCCTTTCCGAGGTCTTGGTTGACCACGTCGAGTAGTTGCTGTGCGCGGTCGAAGACCGGCGAGGTCTCGGCATATTGGCTGGCGGTTTCGCCAGGCTGATCTGCCGCGGCCATCATGGGTTGCGTATCGATTCCACCGAGGACCGAGGTCGCCGCATCGAGCAGCTTGACGTCTTCCGGATGCAGGAGCGAGCGATCGATGCCGGCAAGCCCCGCGGCGATCTCGGTGGACGAAGCCTTGCCGATCGTCGCGGCGACGGAATACAGGGTCGCCCGCTGCCTGTCGGGCTCCGGGATGTCGGATGTCGACAAAACTGCAGCGACGGCGCCGGCGGCAAATTCGAGATTTCCCTCCACCAGAGCCCGGCGGCTGACCGTGAGGAAGATCGCGCGCTTGTTCGCGTCGGGAAGACGGTTCGTCACGTCCACCATGGTGGCGAGGACGGCGGCGGCGTCGGTCTTGCCGCGATTGGCGAAGACGGCCGCAAACCGTGCCTCGAAGTTCTGCGAATAGGACGAGGAGGAAAAGCGATCGAAATACTGCCGGGCCAGGCGATCAGCCGCCGCATGGTCGCCGAGTTCATCGACGAGGAGGACTTCCATCCGCAAGGCCGCCTCCTCGATCAGGCCGCCCGGCGCAAGCAGCCGGGCACGGTCGAGATGCCCGATCGCCTCCTTGGGCTTGTCGAGCTGCTGCAACTGTCCGAGCACAAGATTGAGGTGAGCCTCGAGGCCCGGTTCCATGCCAGCGAAGTCCAGTGCCGACAGGATCGTCTCGGCGCCGGAGAGATCGTTCTCGACATAGGCCAGTGCGCCCTTGAAGAGATTCTCCTGCGCGGGATCGAGGACACCGCGCGCCATCAGCCGCCGCAGGATTTCCGGCGGTCCGCCGCTGAGGACGAACAGGACGGCGGCGCGAACATTGCGCCCGTCCTTCCAGATCTCGGCATCGGCCTCGGCCAGCGTCGGCCCGAAGCGTCTGAGCAGCATCGCCTGCACCTGGATCGCCCTGCCGTTGCCGCGGGCGATCTGATCCTGCAGGAACTGGACGGTCCGGATGATGTCGAACGGCATCGGCGAGCGGGCCGTCGGCCATGCCTTGGCCGGATTCTCTCCCTCGCCCTGCTCCGCCGACGGTGTTTCCTCGGCAGCGGCGGAGGGGGTGCCCTGCTCCGACGCCATCATGTCGGGGGGGATCAGCGAGGGCGGCAGGGCACCGTGAAGATTGATCGGTTCGCCGGGAATCGGCTGCAACAGAGGGGCCCCCTTGGCCGTCCCGTGGCCGACGCCGGGCGCGATCTGACCGGTCGTGATCGGGTCGATCGCCACACTGCCCGCATCGCTGATCCGCCCGGTTCCCAGGCGATAGGCCGGAGCGATGTCGGAGGAAAGATCGGACCCGGCCAGCACCTCCGTCAGGAAGCGCTGCTCGGCAGATTCCTGCGCGCGCACGCCAGGGCAGCCCTGGCCAAGGGCCAGCGCAGACGCGGTCAGCAATAACAATCGCCTCATGTAGTGGGCTCTTTGAGAAGGATCTCGATACGCCGGTTCTGGGCGCTTTCCGGATTGGCCGCATCCTTGGGGTCGCGGTCGGCGACGCCCTCGATGCTGGTTACCCGTGTTTCCGAAAGACCGCCGCGCACCAGCATGTAGTAGGCGAACTGCGCGCGGGCTGACGAAAGGCGCCAGTTGTCGTACTCGACACCCGCATAGGGACGGGAATCAGTATGCCCCCGAATCGAAACCACGCCCTTGCGCTCCGACAGGATCTTGGCGACCGACTCGACGAGTTTCAGAGCGTCCGGCGTCGGCTTGGCCGAGCCGACCTCAAACATGCCGGAAGTCAGGCTGTCGGCGAGCGAGATCTTGACGCCGTCCTTGCCGACCGTGACCTCGACACCCGGGCCATCCGAAGGTCCCAGCGACTCCTCGATCTCGGCCTTCAGCTTCTCGGCTTCCGAGAGAACCGCCTCGGCTGGCTTTTCCGGAGTCGCGGCAGGGCTCGCAGGCTTCTCTTCGGCGGGCTTGGTCACCTCGACCACCGTCTTGTTGGTGGTCTCGGCCACCGTTGTCGTGGGCGGGAGCGGCTCGGGCACCTTGAATTCCTGCGGCGCCATTGCGGTGTCCTTGGCGGCCTTTTCGTCGATATTGGGCGAAAGCTGCCAGGAGGAGGGATCGAAGGGATCGCGATAGGCCTCGCCGCCGTTCAGTCCGGGAAGACCCGAACCGTCCGGTACGCCCGAGACGCCATCCTGGACGCCAGGGCCGCCTTCCGCCGCGATTTCCGCCAGCACCGCGAAGGGATCGCGGAACAGGGCCTGTTCCTGCCCTCCCGTCGCGCTGCCGCTCATCGGTTTCTCATCGGGATTGCCGCCGTCCTCCACTTCCCCCTTCGAATCGACCGAGACTGGCTTGGTCGGCGTGTTCTCGCCATTGCTGAGGCCAAGGGTCTCCGGCACCGAGCTGTTCAGCTTGATCGGGTTGAAGTATTGCGCGATCTGCTTCTTGGTCGCGTCGTCCGAGGCATTGGTCAGCCAGAGCACGAGGAACAGCGCCATCAGCGCTGTCATGAAATCGGCGAAGGCGATCTTCCAGGCGCCGCCATGGTGCGCCTCCTCCTGGTTGCCGCCCCGCTTGACGACGATGATCTGGTTGACGACCGGTGCGGCCGCGCTGGTCTGGCTCACGAGAGCGCCTCTTCGAGCGCCAGCCGCCAGGACGAGAGACGGGTCTCGATCACGGTGTTGTCGGCGGCGATGCGGATGTCGGCCTGGGTATCATCGGGCTCGAAGGACAAGAGCTTGGCGTGGTCGCCGAGCCGGCCCTCCAGCATCTCGAGAAGGTCGGCGGGCCCGCTGGCGGCAATCTTGTAGGCCATGCCGTCGAGAGCGATGGTCTTGACCGCCCCGACGAGGTCGTCGAGCGTCTGCCGGCGCCGCGCGTCGAGCGCCAACGGCCGCAGCACGCTGTTGAGGCTGAGCTTGATCGTCTCCTCGAGGATCGCGACCTGCAGGATCAGGAGATCGGCCAGCCGATCGGACTGTTCCTGCGTCCACTCTGCCCGCGTGCTGACCAAAGCGACGCCATGGTCGTTGGCGATCTCCTGGCGGATCGCCTCGATGCGCTCCTCCGACTGTGCCGCCATCTCCTTGCGGGCCTCCTCGCGGCCGGCTTCGGTGCCGGCCTCGCGGGCCGCGGCGACGGCCTTCGTGAGCGCTACGGCCTGGGCCTCGCGCTCGGCCTGCCAGCGGGCCCTTTCGGCTTCGACTTCACGCAGCGAAATGCGGGGCTCGGCGGACGGCTGCAGACCCTGACCGTTTGCCGTCTGAAGGGCTGCCGCCAGCGGCCGCACCGAAGCCTTGGGCGGCAGGACGGTGAGCCCCTCGGGCTTGCGCCTGATCGGGGTGGCCGGCTTGCGCACGGCGACCTTCTGGAACGGGGTGAACTCTTCGTTGCCGGATTCGGCGAAGTATTGGGCGAGAGGAATCATGTCTTATGCCGCCTCTTTCTGGTGGATCCAGTGTTTCAGGATCGACGCTGCCTGCGCTTCGTCGAATTCGATGAGCTTCTCGAGGCGGGACTGCGGCGAGTTCGCCTGGCTGCGGGTCAGGTCTTCGAGAAGGCCAGCATCCATGCCGTCATTGCCGAAGAGGTTGCCGGCCATCTCGTTGCCCAGCATGCCGTTCATCTCGCCGCCGAACTCGCCCGCCATGCCGGCATTCTCGAGCTCGATGGCGCTGCCGTCGGCAGCATTGTTCGGGGCGGCGAGAGCCCGGATGGCCGGTTTCAGCCCGAACCAGATGAGCAGCACCGCGACCACGAGCACGGTCAGCGCGTTGATCAGCGTTCCAGACTGGCGCATGAACATCTCGCCAAGTCCGGCGGACTCGACCGGCGCCAGTTCCTCGCCGTTGGAGACGAATTCGAGGGCCGTGACTTCCAACTGGTCGCCGCGGGTCTCGCTGTAGCCGGCGGCGGATGCCACCAGCAGCTTGATCTTGGCCAGGGCCTCGTCGATCTGCACCGGCGTCGCATCGGTGCCGAGGGTTTCGAGCAGACGCTTGCGGTTGATCACGACGGCGACGCTGAGACGCTTGACGTCGTAGCCTTCGCTGACCGTCTGCGTGGTGGTCTCGTTGATCTCGTAGTTGGTCAGTTCCTCGCGGCGCTCCTTGGCCTCGGAGGACTCGTTGCCGGCCGTTTCGGCATTGGCCTCCTCGGGCAGGTTCTGCTCGACTCCGACCGCTGCGTTGGCGGCCTTGTCGGAGCTCTGGCCGGTCTCCTTGACGGTACGGACCGAGCGCTCGACCCGGCCTTCCGGATCGAAGATGCGGGCGCTGGTGTTTTTGCGATCGGTGTCGAGTCTTGCGGTGACGCTTGCCTGGAAATTGCCGATGCCGAGATAGGGAGCGAGGGTCTGCCGGATCGAAGCCTCGACGCTGCGCGAGACCGTGCCCTCGATACCGATCAGCTTGGACGGTGCCGCCGAGACCGAATCGTCGCCCGACGCAAGAAGCGATCCGTCGGTGTCGAGCACGGTGACCTCGTCGACGCTCATGCCGGGAATGGATGAGGCGACGAGATGGCGGATCGCCTGGGCGGAGCCGAAACCTTCCGGATTTTCCGTGCGAATCACGACGCTGGCCGAGGGCTTCTGCGTCTCGCGGCGGAAAGTGCCGGGCTCGGGCATGACGATATGGACACGTGCCGCGCGGACGTTCTTGAGGGTCTGGATGGTGCGGGCGAGTTCACCCTCCATGGCCCGGACCCGCGTCACCTCCTGCATGAAGGATGTCAGGCCCATCGAGCCGAGCGCATCGAACAGCTCGTAGCCGGCATTCTCGGAGCGCGGCAGGCCCTTTTCCGCCAGCAGCATCCGGGCGTTGGCGGTTTGCGAGAAGGGCGTCATGACCGTGTCGCCGGCCGAATTGATGTCGAAGGCGATGCCGGCCTCGGTCAGGGCGGAGCCGATTCGCGTCACGTCCTGCCGGTCGAGACCCGTGTACAGTGTCTCCATGTCGGGACGGCTGAGATAGAAGGCCCCAAGGCCGACGACGGCAACGACCAGAAAGCCGATAATTGCCATCATGCCGAGTTTTCGTGCGCCGAGCGCACTCAGATTGTCGAGGACCTGTTGGGCTTGGACGCCGCCGATCATAGCCATAAGCCGCCTGTCTTCCTGCACGGTTTGCACTGCGGGCAAAATGACGGTCGAAGCTTGTGCGGACGTGATGGGATTTAAGCGGCGGTTAACTCCTCAGTCGGACTGACGATTTGTCTGAAACATAGGCAGGCGGCGATCGCCGTTGCATCAACGCTTTCCGGGCCGGGCAAGGCGCAGTTTCGGCGCCCTCGTCAAGGACGGCGACCGGCCTCAGGCGGGACGGAGACGCCCGACCGCCGACCGACCCTGCCGCCATTGTTGCATCGCGGCGGGCGCATGGCCGCAAACGAAGACGCCCCCCAGGGCCCAAAAGGGTCCGGGAGGCGCAAAGGACACAGCCGTGCGGTGGGTTAGTTCAGAAAGACACCACCTGGAGTGTTGTTAGGTTCCGTACGGCCTACTGGAAAAGGCTGAGAACGCTCTGTGTCGACGAGTTCGCGATCGACAGCGCCTGGATGCCGAGCTGCTGCTTGGTCTGAAGAGCCTGGAGTCGGGTGGACTCCTCGCTCAGATCGGCGTCGATGAGGTCGCTGACGCCCTTGTCGATGGTGTCGATCAGGTTGGTGACGTACTCGGTCTGAAGGTCGATACGCGAGGAAACCGCACCGAGCGTGGCGGCGGCCGAAGTCACTTTCGTCGTCGCATCACTCACGGCATTGAGGTACCGGGCGAGTTCAACGTCCGTTGCCGAAGACACGTCGATGTCGAGGATGCTGACGCCAGCGTTCGGGGCAACCGAGCTGATGTTGATCGACGACTCGGCGCCGAGAACGGTGCTGGTGAACTCGATGGCGCCGCCATTGACAGTCGCCGTCACATCACCGAGGCCGGCATTCTCGAAGGCCTTGTTGAGGACGGTGGCATATTCGCCAACGGTGGTGATCTTGCCTTCCGAGGCCGCTCCGAGAGCCGAGAGGACCGTCGCGCGGTCGATCGTTACGGTCTTGGAAGCGGCACCGTTGAGTTCGACCTGCAGGCCGATCGAGTCGTTTTCATCGAGAACGATCGTGGTGCCGACGCCATAAACCGCCATGGTGGAGACTGCGGCAACGGCGGTGCCGAAGGTCGACGTGTCGCCGTCAGTGACGCCCGCCAGGGTAGCAGCGACAGCTCCGGTCCCGGTGAAGACCGCCGCGGTGATGTTGACCGTCGAAGCAGTTCCCGTCGTCGAGCTGACGATCTGGAGCGTACCCGTGCCGTCGTCGGAAGCAGTACCCGCGCCGCCGATCCGCTGGTTGATCTGGACGACCAATTCGTCGAGCGTGTCGAAAGTGGTCGAGTCCGTCAGCGTGAAGCCGAACGAAGCGCCGTCGATCGTAATCGCCATGGCCAAGGTTTCGGCCGACTGATCTTCACCGCCACCCGAGCCGGCGGTATAGACGAATGGTGCTGCCGCGACGGACGCACCGGACGTTGCAGTGCCAACTGCCGCAGCGGTCATGGCCTCGAGGCCACCGACCAGCGCATTGCCGGACTTGCCGGCGTCGAGGATGGCTTCGCCCGAACCGCTCGCGTCGATCAGCGCGAAGGTGCTGGTGTCGATGTCGATGGTGTTGATGCTGAAATTGCCGGCGGCATCGCGCTGGAACGAAGAGACGACGGTCTTGGCGGCGTTGTAGCTGGCCGTACCGGAATTGACCGACAGCCAGTTTTCATTCGAGAAGGTGGAAGAAGTGGCAATGGACTTCAGCTGATTCTGAAGTTCCTTGATTTCCGACTGAATGGCAGCGCGATCGACGCCGTCCTGGCTGGCGGCAGTCAGCTTCGACTTGATCTCGTCGAGAACTTCCTTGGTCTTGTTCAGGCCCTGATAGGCGACGTCGACCGTGGCGGCGCCGAGGTTCAGCGCGTCCTTGACGGTCGAGAGCGACTTGTTGTCGGACTGGAGCGTGGTCGAGATCGACCAATACGCGGCGTTGTCCTTGGCCGAGCCGATCTTCAGGCCGGTGGCGACGCGGTTCTGCGTGGTCTCGAGCGCCGCGTTCGTCTGCTGCAGGGTGCGCAGAGCGGTCGTGGCGGAAGCGTTGAAATTGATGGAGGTCATGGAATTGTGTCCCGTATAACGAAGGGGGACAGGCTGGATCTCTGCCAGCATAGCGGCTCGGCGTCATGCCTATGGTCGGTGCTCTCAGGCTGTCGACCAATCCGCTATGACCTCAAACTAGGCGCCATGGCTTAATGCGGCGTAAAATTCAAAGCCAATAAACCACCGCGTCACCGCCCCAACTCGATCAGTGAGCTATCGATGGAAACGAGGTTAAGGAAGGCTTTCATGCCCGTGGAGCGGGACTCGGCCAGCCACTGGCTGATGATGGAGGCAGGGCCGGCGGTCATGTCTCGGCGAGCGGCATGGCGGCAAAGGCGCGAGGCGTTTCCACGGCGCGGACGATACTTGTCGCCTGGGCATTTGCGGCCATTGCGGAGCACGGACCCCGGCAAGCGCGGGGTCAGAAAGCCTGACGGGGAAGAGCCTCGTCAGACGGCGCCCAGGACGCATCCGATGCGTGAGGTCCTGCGCGCGAACGCCTTATCGCCACAGGATGGGGGAGCGACGAGGACGAGCGCGCCGAAAGGGCGCGCCCGGCGGATCACGGGGTGGCGACTGCCGGCCGGGCGGTCGGGCGGTGCGACGGGGGCCCACCCTTCCGCCGACCGCTCAGAAGAAGGATCGCACCAGCGATCCCGTCAGCATGTTCCAGCCGTCGATGAGGACAAAGAACAGGATCTTGAAGGGCAGCGAGATGATCGTCGGTGGCAGCATCATCATGCCCATCGACATGGTCAACGTCGCCACGATCAGGTCGATGACGAGGAAGGGCAGGACGATCAGGAAGCCGATCTCGAAGCCGCGGCGCAGTTCGGAGATCATGAAGGCGGGGACGAGGATGCGCAGGTCGACGATCTCACCCTCCCCTGCCCCCTGGTCGCCGCCCGGCAAGGGCGCGGGTTCCACACGGTCGCGGCTGGTCGCATCGCTGATGCCACTGAACAGCTGCAGGTCCTTCGGCCGCACCTGTGTCAGCATGAAGTCGCGAAACGGGTCGGAAATCTTGGTGAAGGCCTCCTGCTCGGTGATTTCGTTGGCGAGCAGCGGCTTCAGGCCCTCGCGCCAGGCCTGGTCGAAGGTCGGCGACATGATGAAGAAGGTCATGAACAGGGAAAGCGAGATCAGGATCAGGTTCGCCGGCGTCGACTGCAGGCCGAGCCCGGTGCGCAGGATCGACAGCGCCACGACGATACGCGTGAACGACGTGACCATGACGAGAAGGCCTGGTGCGATCGACAGCACCGTGACGATGCCGAAGAGCTGCACGATGCGCCCGGAGACCGCGGAGTCACCGGCCGGGATCAGCGAGGAAAGACTGCCGGCGAGATCGCCGCCCACGTCCTGGGCGAATGCCGGCGCGGCCGCCAGGAGGATTGCCGCGGCAAGAAGCGGGACGATTGCGCTCTTCACTGTGCGACCAGCGTCTGGATGAGGTAGTCGGTGACGGCAGGCGAGCGGAGCATGGCCCGCTCGCGCAGATCCTCGCGCAGATGCAGAAGGCCGCGGGAGCCCTCGATCTGCGCCAGATCCAGCGTGCGCAGGAATGTGAGGGTGTCGCTCTGCACCTGTGCCGCGACAACGTCGGGTTCGGTCGTCTTCGATGGATCGATCAGGATGCTCGCCTCGACGCGGACGAGGACTTTGGCCGGCGACGACACATTCGTCACGACGGGCTCGAGCTTGACAATCTGCGTCAGCGGGGCCGGCGCGGTCTTGTCGGAGGCTGCCGCGTCGGCGGCAGCGGGCGCTTCGGCGGCGGCGGGCGCTTCGGCGGCGGCGGGCGCTTCGGCGGCAGCCGGCGTCTCGGCGACGGGCGGCGGTGCGCTGCTGCCGAGCATGATCCCGAGGCCGGCGCCGCCGGCGATGGCGACAAGGGTCAGAACCCCGACCACGGCGATCAGCGGCAGCAGCTTTTCCTTCTTCGGCGCCGCCTCCGCTTCGCCATCGGCGAGGATCGAGGCGACGAGCGCGTCTCCGCTGAGATCGGACATGCTTTTTCCCTCATAGGAAGACTGAGGCGGCGGGCCGCATCAGGGGGAACAAAGCCGTCATGGCCTCCCCGCAGTCCGACAAATAGCCCGCCAAGCTATCCCCGGCCTTGCGCCGGAACTGCCGCAGATGGACGCATTCACCTGATCTTAAGGAGTACTGACGGGCATTCCCCGAGGGTCGGCGAGGCCTTCACAGACAAGAAAAAAGGGGCGCGGACCTGGCCCGCACCCCTTTGCTCATCAGCACATCAGCCTTGTCGCGCTCAGTAAGGAAGAACCTGGTCGACGATCTGCTGGCCCCAGGCCGGCTGCTGCACCTCGGTCAGCCGGCCGCGACCACCGTAGGAGATCCGCGCCTCGGCGATGCGGTCATAGGGGATGGTGTTACCCGGCAGGATGTCGCCCGGCCGGATGATGCCGGCGATGGTGAGAACCCGGACCTCGAAGTTGACGCGGATCTCCTGCTGACCGGTGATGTAGAGATTGCCGTTCGGCAGCACCTGCGTCACCACGGCGGCGACCGACAGGTCGATCTTCTCCGAGCGCTTGACGTTACCCTTGCCTGTGGTGGTCGTCTTGTTGTTGATCCCGAGCGAGGCCCCGAGCGTGCCGAGCGAGGTGGCGTCGAGCGTTCCGTCGAAGTCGACGCCGGCATCGGTACTGGCATCGCGCGATCGCTTGGAATTGTTGTCGATCTCGGCCCCGTCCTTGATCTCGATCTTGACCGTGACGATGTCGCCGTTGTTCAGCGCCCGCGCGTCTCGAAAGAGATTGGAATCCTTGTCGACCCAGAGGGAGTTGCGCTGGCCGCGCAGCCGCTCGGCGGGGAACTGGGCGGGATTGATCAGCGTCGGATAGGCGTTGACGCCGGTTCCGGGCGCGGAAAGGCGCGGCTCCACCAGGAAGTCCTGGCGGGCAGTGGAACAGCCCCCGAGGATCAGGAGAGCCAGGACACTTGTCATTTTCACGAGGGTCATCCCTGGCCTGCGGCTGCGCTGGACTGGCCGCCAGCGGTGCTGGCTCCGTCGAGCGCCTTGTTGGTCTTCAGAACGATCACACTGCCGATCTCGGCGGCCACGGGTGCGGCCATTTCGGAGAGGATCGCACTCGCCGTGCGCGGCTTCATCTTGGCGATCAGCGACGCCGCGGTCCCGCGGTCGAGGCCCGCCAATTGCGCCGCCGCCGCATCCGGCTTCATGCCGGCATAGATGTCGAGCATCACCGAGGAGGTCGATTCGATGAAGTCCTGCCGTTGCTTCAGCCAGTCCTGATATTCCTTGCGCTTGGCCTCGAGCGCATCGATCTTCGCGGTGACCTGCGTTTCCAGTTCCTGCAGCCGCTGGGTCTGCAGGGCCGCGCGCGCATCCTTGGCGGGATCGCTGATATTGGTGCAGTAGCGCTCGACGTCGCTCTGCGGTTCGGCCGATTCGTTCGTGGAGACGCTGCCGTCCGCGCCGATGATCCGCACTTTCGGCGGGCCCGGCGGCACCGGATTTTCGCTGGCTTTGCCTTGGGCGCTTGCCGCGCCCGGCATAGCCGCTGTGGCGAGCAATGCGGCAAGACAGACGGTGGCCAGGGACCGGGCCGACGGCAGGAACTGGGAGATCTCTGTCATGTCACTGCACCACCAGATCGGCCTGGAGAGCCCCGGCCGTTTTGATTGCTTGGAGGATCGCGATGATGCCGGTCGGCTTCAGCCCGAGGCGATTGAGACCGCGAACGACGGTGGCAAGGTCGGTGCCGCCGACATAGGCGAAATTTCCACCTTCCTGCTCGGCGACGACCTGGGTCTGCGCTGTCACGACCGTCTGTCCGTCCGTGAACTCTGCCGGTTGCGAGACGGAGGGCAGTTCGGTGATCCGGACGGTCAGGTTGCCTTGGGTGACCGCGACGGTCGAGATCTGCACTTCGTTGCCGATGACCACGGTCCCGGTCCGCTCGTCGATGACGACCTTTGCGGTCATGTCGGGCTGGATCGGCAGATCGCTGATGTCGGCGATGAAGCGGGTCGACGACAGCCGTGCCGGCCGGGTCAAAAGAATGGTGCGCAGGTCGTTCTCGCGGGCGACCGGCTTGCCGTAGCGACGGATGGCGAAGGCGTTGATCGCGTCGACGACGCGGATCGCGGTGCGGTAGTCGGGATTGCGCAGTTCCATGGTGATCTGGTCGGTCTCCACCGTCGCCCGCGCCACCTCCCGCTCGATGATGGCGCCGCCGGCAATCCGGCCGGCCGTCGGGACGCCCTGGGTCAGGCTTTCGCTGGTGCCCTGGCTGGTGAAGCCGGAGACGGCGAGCGAGCCCTGCGCCACGGCGTAGATCTCGCCGTCGGCACCGTAGAGCGGCGTCATGATCAGCGTGCCGCCCATCAGCGACGAGGCGTCGCCGAGCGAGGAGACCGAGACGTCGATGCGCGAGCCGGTGCCGATGAAGGGCGGCAGGTCCGCGGTGACGACGACGGCCGCGACGTTCTTGGTGCGCGGGTTGCCCGTGCGCACGTTGACTCCCATCCGGTCGAGCATCGACTGCAGCGACTGTTCGGTGAAGGGCGAGTTGCGCAACGAGTCGCCCGTCGCCTGCAGGCCGATGACGAGACCGTAGCCGACGAGCTGGTTGTCGCGCACGCCCTTGATGGTCGTCACATCCTTGATGCGCACCCCGGTCGAGCTGAGCGCGTCGCGCCCGGGCCGAACGGTGTCGAAGCTCTCGCGGGCGCCGATGCCGGCCTCGCCTTGATAGGACGTCCCGACCGACGACGATCCGCCCGGGCCGCCAGCATAATCGGCGGCCATGGCGATCTCGGGCCCGAAGGCGAGGCTCGCCACGAGCAGCCAGTTCAGAATGCGTCTCATTGGGCCTGCACCTCGATCGAACCGTCGGCGGCGACGATCCCGGAAACGGTAATCCCGCTGTCGGTATTGCGGACCCGCACAGCTTCACCTTCGGCGGCCGATGCAAGCGGCGTCCCGAGAGCGGCGATGTAGACGCCCGCTTCGCGGTAGACGATCGTGGCAGGCACGCCCGCCCTGACGATGTCGGGGGTCTTCAGATCGGCGAGCATGATCGGCTTGTTCGGCAGGAGCGTGCGCCGCGCGACCTTGTCGGTCAGCATGTCTGTCTCGACGACATAGGCCGCGAGATTGGCGCCGGGGATTTTGAACCTTGCCGAGGAAACGCCGCGGTCGAGAACGACCTGGCCGGGATAGATGACGACCGAGGGCACCGGCAGATCGATGTCGGCTGCCAGCGCCCGCACGGGTATGGACAGGAGGACGAGGGCGGCGACGAGGACGCCGACGCCGTAGAGCCAGACGACCAGCCGTTCGCGCTTCGATACCCATTCCATTGGCCGGCTCCTCGTGTCGGGACATTGTGACAGTGCGGGCCGGCCCCAAGGGCCGGACAACCGCGATGCAAGCCTGCCGGCGACCGAAGCCGACGGCGGGAGCGGGGCTAGCGCAGGCCGGTCGAGATGACCTTCGACATGTCGTCGGCGGCCTGGATGACCTTCGAGTTCATCTCGTAGGCGCGCTGCGCCGAGATCAGCTCCGAGATCTCCTTGACCGGATCGACGTTCGATCCCTCGAGATAGCCTTGGTGAATCACGCCGAAGCCGGGATCGCCGGGTACGCCCGCGGTCGGTGCGCCGGAGGCCAGGGTTTCCTTGAACAGATTGCCGCCGAGGGCCTCGAGCCCTGGCTCGTTGACGAAGTTGGCCAGCGTCAGCTGCCCGAGCAGCGTCGGCTCGCCGACCGTGTTCTTGGAATAGACCTCGCCGGTGCTCGAGACCGTCAGCGTCACGTTGTCGACCGGGACGGTGATCTGCGGATCGACGAGGAAACCGTCGAGGGTGACGATCTGGCCCTGGTCGTTCGTGTTGAGCGCGCCGTCGCGGGTATAGAGGGTCTCGCCGCCCGCACCGGTGATCTGGAAATAGCCGTTACCGTTGATGGCGAGGTCGAGCGTGTTGCCGGTCTGCTCCAGCGTTCCCTGAATGTGCGTCGAACGGATCGCCGCGGTGCGCACGCCAAGGCCGATCTGCGCGCCCTCGGGAACCACGCCCTCGCCGCCGCGGGCCGGAACGCCCTGCATGCGCTCGACCTGGTAGAGCAGATCGGTGAATTCGGCGCGCGAGCGCTTGAAACCCGTGGTGTTGATGTTCGCGATGTTGTTCGCGATCACTTCCACGTTCGTCTGCTGGGCATTCATGCCGGTCGCGGCAATGGCCAAAGCTCTCATCAATTTAATCCTCTTCCGACAAAGGCGTCAGATGGCCATCCGTGACAGTTCTTGATAGGCGGAGACGACCTTGTCGCGGATCGCGACGGCGGTGGTCAGCGTCCGCTCGGCATCCATCACCGCGTTGACCACCGACTGTGTCGAGGCCTCGCCGTTGATGCCCTTGACCGAGACGGCCTCGGCATTCTTGATCGTGTCGACCGCATTGGTCGTCACCTGCGCCATGACGGAGGCGAAGTCCGGCTGGCCGGCAGCGCCTGCGCCGATGCCGGCGCTGTGCCCGGTGGTCATGCCGCTGTCGATGCGGGGGGTCTCGACGCGCGACAGCGCGGAACTAATGGCGGGGATCATGGGGGTCAGCTCCTGAGAAGGTCGATGGTGACGTTGATCAGCTCGCGCGCCTGCTTGATCACCTGAAGATTGGCCTCGTAGGACCGGTTGGCCTCGCGCATGTCGGCCATCTCGACCAGCATGTTGACGTTGGGCATCTTGACGTAGCCGTTGGCGTCGGCCGCCGGATTGCCCGGATCGTGTTCGATGGTGAAGGGGGAGCGGTCGGTGCCGTAATCGGCGACCTTGACGAGTTCGGCGCCACTCAGGCGGTCGACCTCGCTCTGGAAGGTCACCGTCTTGCGCTGATAGGGGTCGCTGCCCGGTGTGAGGCCGGTCGAGCGAGCGTTGGCGACGTTTTCGGAAACGATGCGCAGCCGGTTCGACTGGGCCTCGAGGCCGCTTGCGGCGATCCGCAGGCTGGAAATGATCGGATCCGACATCGTGATCAACCCTTGACGCTGGTTAGAAAGAAGCGGTGGAAGGCTTTGGCGATCGACGCGTTCAGCGTGTACTGCGTCGAGACCTCGCCCGACTTCAGCAGCTCCTGCTCGAGCGTGACCGAGTTGCCGGAATGGGTGACGTCCCATTCGTTTTCCGGCCGCTCCTCGACATCGACCGAACGCCCGCTGGCGGAGGCCATGTGCATCGGGCTGCTGCCGACCATGGCCAGCTGCGTCGACTGCATCGTGTCCGAAAAGCCTTGGATGTCCTTGGACTTGTAGCCCGGCGTGTTCACGTTCGCGATGTTCTCAGCGACGATCGTCTGCCGGTTCGAGAGCCATTCCGCCCGGCGCGACGAAAGTCCAAAGAGATAGATGTCGGTCAATGGAATCCCCAATCACCACCATGATGACGAGCCAACTTCTACGGCGGTGCACTTGTCCGAAGCTTGCTACCGGGAGAGGCTGGCGTGGCGGCAGCGCGAAGGCGGGCGCCGGCGGCGGAAGGCGAGCCGTGTCCGGGACCCAGCCGAGAGTCACGAATCCTTAGACATTTCAGCCTCAAGATGACCTGTCGGCTCGTTAAGCCACGCCGAGGCCCTCCAAGGACCGGACGGCGAGGCTCGGGCGACCGATGGCCCCTGCGGAGACTTGATATGGCACAGCGTCTGGACGGCCCGATCGCGGCAAAAACCCTCGGTTCCGAATTGCTCTCCGTGCGCGTGGGGGTTCAGGAATTTGCCCTCGACATCATGAGCGTGCGCGAGATCCGCGGCTGGATGTCCTCGACGCCCATGCCGCACGCGCCGCCGTCGGTGAAGGGCATGATCAATCTCAGGGGCGTGGTCCTGTCGGTCATCGACCTCGGCGAGCTGCTGGGCCTGGCGCCGGTGGAGTCCGGCCCGTCCGCCGTCATCGTCGTCGTTCAGGTCGACGACCGAATGCTGGGTCTCCTGGTGGACGCGGTCTGCGACATCATCACCATCAATGCCGCGATGATCCAGCCGACGCCCGATGTCGGGCACAGGGAGTCTCAGAACTCGGTGTCCGGGCTCGTCATGATCGACGGCCGCATCGTCAGCATCCTCTCCGTTCCCCATTGCTTTCCCGAGCGTTCAGCCGCGATCGCGGCCTAAAGCGTCTGGCGGAAAATCGGCAACCGGTTTTTCGCCTTCTCCGGTGCGGCAAGCCCTGACCTGGCGTTTGGGCGATCGCGATAGATCGCCCAAACGCTGCAAAGCGTCGCGAGGGCGCCCATCAATCGAGCGCCAGCTCCGGGCGGCAGCACAGCCGCCTGGCTTGAAACGTCAAAAGCCCGCCCGGCTCCAGGGGAGCCGGCGGGCCTTTTATTGACTGCGTGTCGGGCCGGCCAAAGTCGCCGCACCCAAAGCGCATTCCCGGCTTGGCGCGGGAGGGCCGAGCGCCCTACCCGCCAGCAAAGCCTCAGGCCACGCCGGCCCGGCCGATGCGGGCAGCCTTGACCGCGGCCCGCAGCATTTCGGTCTGATCCTCGGGACTGGCGTCGGGGTTTTCGAAGGCGATGAAGGTAATCGTCACCGAGGCGCTGGAAGCCGCCAGCCCCAGGCGAAAGTGTGCGCTGACGCCGCGATGGTGAAACTCCATGGCAAGGTCGATCGTCGGCACGCCGCCCCAGGCCAGATGCACGTCCCCCTCGCCGCCGAAGCGAAGCGTGCCCGTCTTGAGGAAGAGCTGACTGGACGAGTTGACGATGTCGGCGACGTTGCCGAGCCGCTCCATCCGAAGGAAGGCGATGTAGTCGACCACTTCCACGAGCCGAAGCTCCGCCACGACCTGCTCGATACCCTCGGCGAGAATCCTCTCACGGTCGATGGTATGCTTGTTGCGGAGATTCAACATGAAGTGAGAACCCATACCACCACCCAAAGCCAGCGATGTCGGCGCCCATGGCGCGCGAACATTCATATTTCAGGCGTCCGGCTATCGCCGCGGCACGCCTCTATTGATCCGCCAGTCTGCCGGCGGATGGATGGCGGCGCGACCGATCTGTCCGGGTCGGCCGTGCAGCAACGACGTCTGACGTTTCAAATGACGGGTCAGCCACCGCCTGCGCCGAGTTTCCCGGACGCCCGGGACTGCAGGAAGTAGATGAGTTCCGCGACGGCCTTGAAGAACTGCTGCGGGATCATCTGGTCGATTTCGACATGATCGTACATGGACCTTGCCAAGAGCTTGTCTTCGATCACCGGAACGCCGTTTGCCTCGGCAATCTCGCGGATTTTCAAGGCAATGAGATCGACGCCCTTGGCCACGACGATCGGGGCGCCGCCCTCCTCGCGCGAATAGCGCAGCGCGATGGCGTAGTGGGTCGGATTGGCGATGACGACCGTCGCCTTGGGCACTGCGGACATCATGCGCTTACGATTGCGATCGCGGGCGATCTGGCGCTGGCGCGCCTTGACCATCGGATCGCCCTCGGCCTGCTTCATCTCGTCCTTGATCTCCTGCTTCGACATCTTCAGGTCGCGGTGCCAGAGCACCCGCGAGAAGAAGAGATCGGCAGCCACCAGCAAGATCGTCGCGATCGAGACCGCCGACAACAGCTGCATGGCAAGGGTGAGGAGCGTTTCGGGGAGAAGGTTGGGGTCGGAAAACATCGTCTTCAGCGTCGCTTGCAGGTCATTGACGAGCATCGAGCCAACGATGATGGCGATGGCGCCGAATTTGAACAGCGACTTGCCGAATTCGGTGAAGCCGCGCATGCCGAACAGCTTGTTCCAGCCCGAGACGATGGAGATGTTCTGCATCTTCGGGCGGATGCGCTCGAGATTGATCTGCGGCGGGTTCTGCAGGACAGAGGCCAGAACGCCGCCGACGATGAAGAACCCGGCGGCGGGAAGGATGAAGTAGCTGGCCTGTAGCCCGATGATGTGCAGGAATTGCAGCGCATCCGTACCATTCTCGATGTTCCATTGGCTCGGATTCTCGAACGTGCTCCTCAAATTGTTGAGAAGGGCGCTGCCGGCATCACGGGCGGAGAAGGCGATGAAGGCCATCGACGCCAGAAGGGAAGCCAGGATCGGCGCTTCGCGGGAAGCTGGCAGATTGCCCTTCTCCACCGTGTCGCGAATTTTCTTCTCTGTGGCCTCTTCTGTCTTCGAGTCCTTGTCGACGTCGGCCACGAACCTGCCCTACTCATGTTAAGAGTTCGCATCATGCGAACACCGGAACGGCGTTTTCGTCCGTCCGTATGGCAAGTTTGGCCCGCCGCAGCCTCCTGGGGCGGTGCGGCAGGCAGAGATCAGGCTTCCGGCGCCGCCGTCAGGATGATCTTGCCCTCCGAGGCGAGGCGCAGGGCGGCAGCCGCGATCGACCGGCGCGCCGCCGTGATGTCCTTGGGCGCGATGTCGGCGGCTTGCGTCAGTTCTGCCTCCACCATGCGGCGGGCGCGGGCTGCGAGCGAGGACACGACGACCTCGACCAGTTCCGGCGGGGCGCCGCGCAGTGCCATGGTGACCAGTTCGGTCGGGATCTCGTCGAAGAGCACGAGCCGCGCCTTCTTGGCCACGTTCGGCAGATCCTCGAAGGCGAAGAGAAGGCTGCGGATCGCCGTCGCTTCTTCCGGCTGGGTTTCGGCGATCGAGACCAGGAAAGCGTCGGTCTGGACCTTCTCCATCCGGTTGGCGATCTCGGCCAGCGTCGTGCGGCGCGCCAGGCGCTCGGGACCGTCGTCGCCCGCGATCAATGTCGCCCGCAGCGTCGTCTCGATCATTTCCTCCGCCTCGAGTGTCAGCGGACGCGCGCTCAGCACCCGGCGCATGACCTCGTTGCGGAATCCGACCTCGAAGCCGGCGACGAGCGCAGCGGCGATTCCGGGCTCGAGACGCGCGACCACGATGGCCACGACCTGCGGGTGTTCGCCGACGAGAAGCGTGTGCAGCGTCTTGACGCCGAGGTTCTCGATCTCCTCCCACACCGACAGCGACGGTCCGGTGAACAGCGAGGAGTCGATGAAGTCCTCGGCTCCGAAGACCTGCGACATCTCGTCGGCCGACAGTGCCGATTTCAGGAGCTTGTTCATCTCCGAGTCGAGGCCGGTGAGCCCCGATCCCGTCTTGAAGGCTTCCTGGAAATCGCTGACGAGCTGATCGAGCTGGTGGGCGGACACTTCCCTCTGATCGGCGACGCTGTCCCTCAGCGCCCGGATTTCGTCATGGCTGAGGTGCTTCAGCAGGCGCGAGGCGCCGTTGGAGCCCATCGCCAGGAGAAGGATCGCCGCCCGTGCTGGCCCGGCGATCGAATCGGTATCGGCGCCTGCCTCGGAATAGCTCGAAAAGCTCATGACGGATCAGGCCGCCGAGGCCTTGGCGCGCTGGGGACGTGCTCCAGGCGAAACGATCTCGGTCAGGGTGATGCCGAAGCGCGACTCTTCGTTCTCGAGAACCACGACCTCGCCGCGGGCGACGATACGGCCGTTGACGATGAGGTCGACGGGGTCGCCGATGCTGGTGTCGAGTTTGACCACGGCGCCGCGCCCGAGCTTCACGAGGCTGGCGACCGGCATGACGGCCTTGCCGAGGACGACCTGCATGGTGACGGGAATGTCCATGATGAGGTTGAGGTCGGGCTTGCCTTCGGGCGCGACTTCCTCGTCGTCGTCCATGGAGCCGAAGCCGGAGGAAGCCTCGAAGTCACCGGCGGCGTCGAAGGCAGGCGCCTCGAAATCGGTCCCGTCGACGTCATCCGTCTCCATGATGTCAGAATCCATCACGTCCGCTTCGTCATCAATCATTGATCGGAACTCCTGTCTGGTCCGTTGCCGGTTTTTGTCGAAGCGGCCGTCCTGCGGCGGCAGCCCTGGCGCCTCGTCTGCGATTGCGCCCGCAGGCGAGCCGCGCCGAAGCGATGAATTAACGATTAGCGGGCGAGGCTGATGCGAGGCGGGACTCGATCAGCGTCAACCAGTTTTCTTGGGTCGGCGCAGCCGTCGTGGCGGCATCGTCGCGGCGCCCGTCATTGGCGACGGAGAGCCGGGTCTCGGCCACCCGGGCCGAATCGTCCAGCATCTCGGCAAGTTCGCGCGCGTCGTCGATGGCGGCCTGAAGCGCGGTGAGTGTCGCGACGCCTTCGCTGCGCAGCATCACCACGGCGTGCGCCGCCCGGTTGATCGCCGCGTCGGCATCCGTCAGGCTCCGGTGGAAGCTGGACTCTTCGGTCCGCAGCCGCCTGAGCTCGCGCACCATCTTGCCGACCCGCCAGCTGGTGAAGACGAGGGCGGCGATCAGGACGAAATCAATCAGATAGGATGTCATCGATGAACTCCTCGGTTGGATCGATCTTCTCTTCGATGCGCACCACGTAGGAATCGTGCGAGCTTCCCATACGACCGCGGAACAGCCTCTGCTCCTCGCATTCGATGATGATGAGACTGTCGGTCGTGGCGTCGAGGACGATCGTCTGGCCGAGCGTGAAGCGGGCGACGTCGCCGAGCGTGATCTGCTTTTCGTCGAGCAGCGCACGAATTTCGAGATCGGCGAGTTGCAGGCCTTCGGTGATGTCGCGGGCCCAGGCCTCGTCCGCCATCAACGGCGCGCTCTCGGGCACGATCGTCAGCTTGCGCCGATGCACCGAGAGGGCGCGTTCCGGCAGCGCGAAGCGTAACGTGCTGGAATGGTTGCCGATGGAGATCTTGAAGGTGAAGTCGACGAAGGCGAGATTGTCCTTCTGCAGCACGTCCTGCAGCTGCGGCAGGATCGCCGTGTGGAGCGCGCGGTCGTCGACCATGTCGAGCGGAGCGACCGGCGCGAAGATCGGGTTGGCGGCGTTGATCATGGTGGAGAGCGCGAGGTCGACGAAGCGGTGGTCGAGCTTGCTCATCGGCCGCGTCGGTCCGACGGCGGCATCGCCGCTGCCGCCGAAAACCGCCTCGACGATCGTGTCGGCAAGACGCGTATCGGCGACGGCGAAGCCGATCTCGCGCCATTTCGGCGAGCGGATGATCGTCACCGACGCAGCAGCCTGGAGGTCGGCGGCAGCATTGGCGAAGGCGAGGCTCGAAACGCCGAGGAACTCGATCTCGACCGGAGAGGCGTAGATCTCGTTCAGCTGTTCCATGGAAGCGTCGGCCCAGTCGGCGGCGATCAGCTTAAGGCGTGGAAGGCGGTCCGGTTCGATCTTGGCGGCGGATCGCAGTTGCGACTCGATGGTCTTTTCGGCTGTCATGGCCATGGTGTTCCGGCTCTCCCTTAGGCGGCCTGGGCCGAGCCGCCGCCGATGGTCTCGGCTTCGACCTGGTCGATCGTCGGTCTGTCATAGGCCGAGATCGTCTTGCGTCCGTATTCCAGCGCGACCTGGGGCATGGCGCCGTTGATGTAGGCGATCAGCGTCTGCTTGACGATGATGTAGCGGCGCAGCTGCTTCTCGCGCACGCCCTTGACCTTTGCGGCGATGGGGCCGAACACGCCGTAGGCGAAGAAGATGCCGAGGAAGGTACCGACGAGAGCAACGCCGATCAGATGGCCGAGGATTTCGGGAGACTGGTCGAGGGCGCCCATGGCATGCACGATGCCCAGGACGGCGGCCACGATGCCCAGCGCCGGCAGACCGTCGGCGATGTCCTGAAGCGCGGCCTTCGGCTTCATCTGATCCCGGGTGACCGTCTGGATCTCTTCGTCCATCAGCGACTCGATTTCGTGCGAGCGCACATTGCCGATGATGATCAGGCGACAGTAGTCGCAGACGAAGTTCATCATCGCCTTGTCCTTCATGATCAAGGGATAGGCCGTGAAGATCGCCGATTCCGTCGGGTTGTCGACATGCTCCTCGACCTCGCTGCGCGGCTTGGAGCGCATCTCGCGCATCAGCGAATGCAGCAGGCTGAGAAGACTCAGATAGTCCTTCTGCTTCGGCACCTGGTCCTTGAAGGCCTCGACCAGGGCCTTGCCCGTGTCCTTCACCACCTTCATCGGATTGGCGATCAGGAAGGTTCCAAGCGCGGCGCCGAGAATGATCAACAGCTCGTACGGCTGCCAGAGCACATCGAGATGGCCGCCGCCGGCGATGTAGCCGCCGAGGACGCATCCGATCGTGATTACCAAGCCTATGATGATACCCATTGGACGACCCTTTTTCCCAGTCCTTCGGTAACTATGGACAGCGACTTGCGCGAGCCTGACGGTCCCTTCGGACAGGCTGGCACAAGCCAAAATGCCGATGTTTCGGAAGTGACCGGCAGGACCGGTGCCGGGGCTTGGACATGTCCCGAACCGGCATCGGCAAGCGGCCTGTCAAAGGGAGCGCGCCGTCCCGTCGACCGATCCGTCCCGAGGAAAATCATCCCATGCAAACGTCTCTGCCGGTCGCCCTTTCCGCCCAGATCGCCATGGAAAGGCGCCTGGACACGATCGCCGACAACATCGCCAACTCTCGCACGGCAGGCTTTCGCGCCACCGAAGTGAAGTTTGAATCCTATCTGTCCAAGGCCGCCCAGGAGCCGGTGGCCTTCTCGTCGGAAGGCACGGATTTCATCTCGACCCGCACCGGCGAGATGACCCAGACCGGCAACCCCCTGGACGTCGCGGTCAACGGCAACGCCTTCATGGCCGTCCAGGGGCCGGCAGGCCCGATCTATACCCGCGACGGTCGCATGACGCTGAACGATGCCGGGGAGTTGCTGTCGCTGACCGGCAATCCGATGCTCGATGTCGGCGGCGCGCCGATCCAGCTCAATCCGGCCGGCGGCAACGTCTCGATCGGGCGCGACGGCATGATCTCGCAAGGCGGGGTGCAGATCGCCGCCATCGGCCTGTTCGAGATGCCGGCCGGCGCGAACCTCTCGCGCGCCGGCAATTCCGGCGTGGTTCCCGATCGCCCGGCGCAGCCCGTGGTCGACTTCGGCACCGTCAACATCCTGCAGGGCTTCGTCGAAGGCTCGAACGTCAATCCGGTGCTGGAGATGACGCGCATGATCGCGGTCCAGCGCCAGTTCGAGAGCGCCGCCAGATTCATTGAGACCTCCGAACAGTCCCTCGACAAGGCCGTCCAGATGCTCGGGTCACAGTCGTGATCCTGACGGCGCAGCCAAAGCCCGACACGGGCGCCCTGGACGAACCCCGCATCCGCATTTCAGGCCACATCGTCGACGTCTCGCCGCAGGCCTTTCGGGTCGCCGGCATCTCGCCCTTCGTGCGCCTCGGCGACTGCGTCGTGACCACCGGACCGGAAGGCGAGGAACTCGGCGAGGTCGTGCGGATCGAGGAAAAGGCGGCGACCGTCAAGCCCTTCGCCGTCCGCTTCCAGAGCGGCGTGCGCAACCTCGCCTGGCGGACCGGACCGGTGACGCTTGCCCCCGCCGTCAGCTGGAAAGGCCGCACGATCGACGCGTTCGGCCGCCCCTGCGACGGACTGGGGGCCCTCGAACAGGGCCCGCGCGAGCTGATCGCCGACACGCTGCCCGATGCCGCGATGAAGCGCGGCCGCATTCGCGAGCCGGTCGCGACCTCGGTGCGCGCCATCGACATCTTCACCCCCATCATCAAGGGCCAGCGCCTCGGCATCTTCGCCGGCTCGGGCGTCGGCAAGT
This sequence comes from Aureimonas sp. SA4125, assembly GCF_019973775.1. Taxonomy (NCBI): domain Bacteria; kingdom Pseudomonadati; phylum Pseudomonadota; class Alphaproteobacteria; order Hyphomicrobiales; family Aurantimonadaceae; genus Aureimonas; species Aureimonas sp. SA4125. The sequence continues at coordinate 3,677,493 of NZ_AP025032.1, forward strand.
CGACGCTGATGGGCATGCTGGCCCGTGCCAAGGGGTTCGACACCGTCGTCGTGGCGCTCGTCGGCGAACGCGGGCGAGAGGTCCGCGAATTCCTCGAAGAGACCATGCAGAACGACCTCACCCGTGTCGTCACCGTCGTCGCCACCGGCGACGAGAGCCCGATGATGCGGCGCCTCGCCCCGAAGACCGCGATGTCGATCGCCGAATATTTCCGCGATCTCGGCGAAAGCGTCCTCCTGATCGTCGACTCGGTCACGCGCCTGGCGCACGCCGCGCGCGACGTCGCGCTTGCTGCCGGCGAGCCGCCGGTCGCCCGCGGCTATCCGCCGAGCGTCTTTTCCGAGCTTCCGCGCCTGCTTGAGCGCGCCGGCCCCGGTCCCGAGGGCACCGGCACGATCACCGGCATCTTCGCTGTCCTCGTCGATGGCGACGACCACAACGAGCCGATCGCCGACGCCATCCGCGGCACGCTCGACGGCCATATCGTGCTCGACCGGGCGATCGCCGAGCAGGGCCGCTTTCCCGCCATCGACGTCCTGAAATCGATCTCGCGCCTTGCCGACCTCTCCTGGAATCCACAGGAGCGCGAACTGGTGCTGCGCCTGAGGGCGATGATCGCCCGCTACGAGGACACGCGCGACCTCCGCCTCCTCGGCGGCTACCAGCGCGGCAGCGACGCCACGCTCGACCAGGCCGTCGACCTCGTCCCGCACCTTTACGCCAGCCTCGTCCAGAACCCGACGGACGCGGTCACGGCCGAGCCCTTCGACGAACTGTCGAAACGCCTGAAACAGGCGATGACGCCCGGAGCCTAAAGCGGGACGGCTTTTCTTCGAATCGCCGGCCCGCTTTAGGTCCTTGTCCTCGCATGATCTTTTCCGAAAGCCGGAACCCACCTTCCGTGATCATGCTCTCGCGATCTGGACGCCGCCCTCCGGCGGCGACCCGATGCGTCTGCGACCTACTTGATCGCGTCGGTGACGACGCTCGACCAGGCGCCCTCTGGCTTCCTGGTGATGACGGGGTCGGAGCCGCCGCCGAGAAGCACGTCGACCGTGGTCCCGGCCGCCGCGACGTCGAGCTTCGGGCCCGGCCCCAGGAGCTTGGCGATCTCGCCCATCATGAAGGTCTGGTGCTCCAGCGTCTGCGCGCCGGTCGTGTCGTTGTCGATGACGATTTCGGCCGCCTCGTCCGGATGCTCGCCGGCATATTGCCAGCCCTTCATCGAGGCGCTGACGAAGCGGGCGAGCTTGTCGACATTGGCCGGATCCTGCAGCGTGGATTCCAGCGTGTACAAGCCGTCCTCCAGCGTGGCGACGCCCTGCTCCTCGTATTTGAAGACGACGAGATCCTCCGGCTTCAGCCCGGCATCCAGCACCTGGCCATATTCGTTGTAGGTCATGGTGGAGATGCAGTCGGCCTGCTTCTGGATCAGCGGATCGACGTTGAAGCCCTGCTTGATCACCGTGACGCCCTCCGGCCCGCCGTCGGTCTTCAGGCCGAGCTTCGACATCCAGGACAGGAACGGATACTCGTTGCCGGAAAACCAGACGCCCAGCGTCTTGCCCTTGAAATCGGCCGGCGAGGCGATCCCTGTCTCCTTGCGGCAGGTGAGCATCAGGCCGGACTTGGCGAAGGGCTGGGCGATGTTGACGAGCGGCAGGCCCTTTTCGCGCGCCGCCAGCGCCGACGGCATCCAGTCGATGATGACGTCGGCGCCGCCGCCGGCCAGGACCTGCGCCGGCGCGACGTCCGGCCCGCCCGGCTTGATCGTCACGTCGAGCCCGGCCTCGTCGTAATAGCCCTTCTCCTTGGCGACGAAGTAGCCGGCGAACTGCGCCTGCGCGACCCATTTCAGCTGCAGCGTCAGGGGATCGGCGGCCCGTGCCGCGCCCGTCGAGGCTGCGAGTGCGAGTGCCATCCCGGCCAGAACGAAATTCCTCATGCCCGTCGTCTCCTCAGTGGTTGCGGTGACCCATCATGCACGGCGATAGGACGGATGCCAGAAGGTAACGGCGCGCTCGGCGAGCGCAATGAGACCGTAGCTCAGCGATCCCGCGAGCGCAGCGACGGTGATCTCGGCCCAGACCATGTCGGTGTTCATCCGGCCGATCTCGGCCGAGATCCGAAATCCCATGCCGACGATTGGCGTGCCGAAGAATTCCGCCACGATCGCGCCGATGAGGGCGAGCGTCGAATTGATCTTCAGGGCGTTGAAGATGAAGGGCATGGCCGCCGGCAGCCGCAGCTTTGTGAGCGTCGCGCCGTGGCCGGCGGCATAGGTGCGCATCAGGTCGCGCTCCATCGGCCCGGCGGCGGCAAGGCCCGCCAGCGTGTTCACCAGCATCGGGAAAAAGGTCATCACCACGACCACCGCCGCCTTCGACGGCCAGTCGAATCCGAACCACATCACCATGATCGGCGCGACACCGACGATCGGCAGCGCCGAGGCGAGATTGGCGATCGGCAGGAGTCCACGCCGGAGAAAGGACGAGCGGTCGATGAGAAGGGCGGCGAGAAACCCCGCACCGCAGCCCATGACATAACCGGCAAGAACGGCCTTCAGGAACGTCTGGGCGAAATCGGCCCAGAGGATCGGCAGCGAATCGGCGATGCGCATGCCGATGGCCGAAGGCGGCGGCAGCAGCACCGACGGCACGTTGAGGCCGCGCACCAGGCACTCCCACAGAAAGAGCAGCGTCAGCCCGAAGACGATGGGCACGGCAAGGCTGGCGATCCACCTCGCCGCCGGCCGTATCGGCGAGAGCGCCGCCAGCCGCGCCGTCAGCTGCCAGGCGACCAGCCAGAAGGCGACGACGAGGAGCCAGAAGCCGGCATCGACGCCGCCCGTCCGCAGCGAGGCGAGGAGCACTGCGGCGCCGATCGCCGCGAGAAGGGCGGGAAGAGCGATCCCCTGGCGCAGGATTTCGCGGGCCGTCGTCATGGCCGCGCCTCCATCCGGCGGAGGAGGAACCGCTCGGCGATCGAGACCAGCCCGACCAGCGCCGCGGCCATGGCGGCCGCCACGACCAGCGCCGACCAGATCTGGATGGTCTGGCCGTAATAGGAGCCGGCGAGCAGCCGGGCACCCAGACCCGCGACCGCGCCGGTCGGCAGTTCCCCGACGATCGCCCCGACGAGGGCTGCGGCCACCGCGATTTTCATGGAAGCGAAGAGGAAGGGCAGCGATGCCGGGGTCCGCAGCTTTGCCAGCACCTGGCGGCCGCTGGCGCTATAGGTGCGCATCAGGTCGAGCTGCAGGACATCGGGCGAGCGCAGCCCCTTCACCATGCCGACGGCGACGGGGAAGAAGGACAGGTAGGTCGAGATCACCGCCTTCGGAAACAGTCCCTGGATCCCGACGGCATTGAGGACGACGATCACCATCGGCGCCACCGCCAGGATCGGGATCGTCTGCGAGGTGATGATCCACGGCATCAGACTCTTGTCGAGCGTGCGCGAGTGGACGATGCCGACAGCGAGCGCAACGCCGAGGGCGGTGCCGATGAGAAAGCCGACCACGGTCGACGACAGTGTCACCCAGCCGTGGAAGATCAGCGACCGCGGCGAGGTCGGCTTGACCATCGCCGTCGTTTTCCAGATCTCCGCCGCGATCTGGTGCGGCACCGGCAACACCGGTCGCTCCGCCGCAAAGGTCGCGGCGATGGTCTGCAGCGTGGTCGTCACCGTGCCGGCGCGTTCCAGCCGGTCGACGGTGGTCTGCCAGTTCATCGGCACCGCGGCGATGTACCAGAGAACGAGAATGGCGGCGGCGACGATGAGGATCGGCAGGATCTTGCCGTCATTACGGGGACGCGTGGGGGCGGCCAGCATGCTCACGACGGGCCCCTCACCGCGCCACCGGCCACATCATCAGCACCAGCCCAACCGTGCCGAGCGCCATGCCCACCATCTGCATCGGCGGCAGGCGTTCGCCGAAGGCGAGGAAGGCGACGAGGTTGATCAGCACGAGCTGCGCGACGCTCGAGGCGGAGATGGCGAGGCCAAGGCCGCTCTCGCGCATCAGCCGCACCATCATCAGATTGCCGAGCCCGTAAAGCAACAGCATCACCCCGAGCGTCCAGACGGCGCCATTGGCGACGTAGAGCCGCGACATCGAAGCAGCCGTCAGGAAGACCGGAATCGTCGCCAGAAGCCAGAAAATGCCGGCACTGCTCATGCTTCTGTCCTTGCGGGGGTCTGGGCCCGGCCATCGCTAGACGCCCTCATAGCTGTGCCCGGCTCTCAGCCCCTCGCGCACGCGGTGCGCGATCTCCAGAAATTTCGGCGTTTCGCGGATCTCCAGCGGTCGGTCTGGGCCGAGGTCGCAGTCGATGACGTCGTGGATGCGGCCCGGGCGCGGACTCATGACGACGATGCGGGTCGACAGGAACACCGCCTCGGGGATGGAATGGGTGACGAAGACGACGGTCTTCTCAGTCTTCGCCCAGAGCTTCAGGAGTTCCTCGTTCAGATGATCGCGAACGATCTCGTCGAGCGCGCCGAAAGGCTCGTCCATCAGGAGGAGATCGGGATCGAAAGACAAAGCGCGGGCGATCGAGGCGCGCTGCTGCATGCCGCCGGACAGCTGCCAGGGAAACTTCTTGCCGAATCCCGTGAGACCGACGAGGTCGAGCCCGGCTTCCACCCGGCGCTGCCGCTCGGCCCTGTCGAAACCCATGACCTCCAGCGGCAAAGCGACATTGGCGGCGATCGTCCGCCAGGGATAGAGCGCCGCCGCCTGGAAGACGTAGCCATAGGCTCGCGCCCGCCGCGCCGCATCCGGAGACAGGCCGTTGACGGTGATCGTGCCCGAGGTCGGCTGCTCCAGATCGGCGATGACGCGCAAGAGCGTGGTCTTGCCGCAGCCGGACGGGCCGATCAGCGACACGAACTCGCCGCGCCGGACGGTGAGATCGATCGACGAAAGAGCATGGACTGGCGAGTCTACCGTTTGGAACACCAAATTCAACGAACGAGCCGATATGACACACATCACATTCCAAGCTCCCGCTTGACACCGATTTTAAGGATCTTAAGCTAAACAAATAATGTCGCTGGTGGAGGTCGTTAATGCGCTCAAATTTTGCATTAACATGGATCTCTGGATTGGTATACTTTTTATCTGGGAATATTTTCCTTGCGGTGATTGCGATAATAGCCAACTTTGAATCCGGCGTTCGCTATTTTGCTGTAGCTTACTCATGGACGAAGCAAAAAATCGACTGGATTACAAGCGAGAATGACTATGACTTAAACTTCGCTTGGTCCTGTGATTATACCACTGCCGGAAATATTTTTACCAAGAAAGGCCAGACGAATTTCTACAGCCCTCTCGATCTAAGAGAGGCTGAAATAATTTCGGTTAAAAATCATAATTCGCAAAAATTTATTGCGGAAAAAACTGCATATAATTCAATAAGAGGGAATTATGGAATGTTGCACGTAAACAAAAACGGATACTATACATATATATACGAACAAAATCAGCCTAATGAAGATCACACCGAAAATTTTGAGTTTGAATACTATGACGCCGAAGGCTTATCAAAAATACTCCCGCTAAAAATAAAAGTATTTGTGGCAGAAAAATCTGCCAACAAACTGATTGACTACGGTAATCAGATAACTGGACCTAATCATTTATTTAATGGAACAAATTTTTACAAAACATCTGTTAAAACTGGTGCAATTATATTCGGTCATACAGCAAATGATCGATTAATGGGATTGCTTATCCCCTTTGCTTAGAGCCCGATTCAGAAGTTTCTCAAGCGTAGCAATATCTTGCGGTTCGCCGGGTAAGCATGCGGATGGAGGCGATCAGCGCCCATGCGGTTGAAGAGGAGACGGAAGTTTCCCAGTCTTTTGCGAGGCGGCGGCATCGTCCGAGCCACGCGAAAGTGCGCTCGACGACCCACCGTCGAGGCAGGATCTCGAAGCCTTTGGCGACATCTGATCGCTTGATGATCTCGATGGTCCAGTCGCCATGGCGGGCGATCGCGTCGCGCAGTTTCTGCCCGGCGTAACCGCCATCGGCGAAGACATGGCGCAGCCACGGGAAACGCCGGCGTATCGCCTTGAGCACATCGACGGCGCCGTCCCGGTCTTGAATATCGGCGGCATGCACGAGAATCATGACCAGGAAGCCGCAGGTGTCGGTGAGGATATGGCGCTTGCGGCCCTTGATCTTCTTGCCGGCGTCATAGCCGCAAATCCCGCCGCTTTCCGTGGTTTTGACCGACTGGCTATCGATGACACCGGCACTGGGCGAGGCTTCGCGTCCTTCGATTTCGCGCAGGCTCATGACCAGCGCCATGTTGATCGCATCGAACAGACCGGCATCGCGCCACGCGTAAAAATAGCGCCGCACCGTCGAAACCGGCGGAAAGCATTTGGGCAACAGCCGCCATGCACATCCGCTCGATGCGATGTAGAGCAAGGCGTTCACAACTTCGCGCATGTCCGCCGAGCGGCGCCGCCCTCCGCGTTTCGCGGCTGGGATAAACGGAGCCGTCACCATCCACTCCCGATCCGTCATATCGCTTGGATACCGCAACCCCTCCCGGCTATGCTCGCGCCGGGCAATACCAGACCATGCCATCGTTCACTCCATCTCCTCGCAAAGACGGCCTGAATCACAACATACTGGTATTGCTCAACAACTTTCGGATCGGGCTCTCAGGTGACCACCAGATATAGCTGAAGCCTAGGCTAGCCGATGGCGGGGCCGGAGGCCTCCGCGGAAGGGAATCGATCGAGCTGCTGGAGTAGGAGAGACCATCGGCGACGGCGCGTCGCGCACAGATCCGCTTCCCGGCCTGCGGTCCACAGAAACTGCTCGGATTCATGTCGCTGGATGTCGGAACCCGAGCCCGTGCCTCGGTCAGTGGGCCGCGACTTTCGGCTCAGGCACCACTTTTGGATAGCGCGCCTCGATCGCGGCCACTGTTGGCCGGGCGACATATCGATAACGGCCGGACAGGCGCGCATCACCCTCCCGGCGCAGGGCAAGGGCTGGCCGTTTCGGTTGGCGACGCTCGTATCGCTTATCGGTCTCGGTGCGGATCTGCGCGAGTGCCTCGATGATGGGGATGCGCATTTCGCGTGCCAGTTCCCTCGCCATCTTCATCCGAAGGGGAGAGGTCATCTTGAAGATCTGGGCTTGATGCTGCCTTCGCCATTCCGAGGTATCGCCCACGATGTCCCGGTAGGTGGTGCGTGGCAGCGCCTGGCCGATACCGAGGATGCGCTCCATCGTGGTCTGGAACGAGCGACGTCGGTTCCAGCGGAATACGAACTCGTTGAGGTAAGCGTCGACGTGCTTCTCCCGGAAGCCGTGGAACGTGCCCAGCGACCAGCGTTTCAAATTGGAGAAGGCGCGGTGGATGCGCTCCATGGCGATATGGCCAGGCGGTGCATTGTCCTTGCTCAGGTTTTTCAAGATATGCCCGCGATCCGGAATGCCGACGTAGGAACTGCTTCCGTCGGTGACCATCGTGCATCCCTTCGCCGTGTTCGCCAGCACGAAGGGAACCATGAACTCGCGCCGGTCCTCGGCGATCTTGGCGAGCCGCAGCCGTCCGGACTTCCTGCCATCGCGATGCTCGACCGCACCGATGACGAAGACCTTGCCGACCGTGCTTTTTCCCTGCCCGCCGTCCGGGCTCTCCGTCCTCTTGCGATGGGGAAAGCTCGTTTCGTCGATCTCGACCTTGCCCTCGAGCGGCGACCGACCGGGGTCGACCATTGCGCGTCGGAGCTTATGGAGCAGTAGCCAGGCGGTCTTGTACGACCCGACCCCGATCTTGGGCTGGAGCTGGAGGGCGGAGATCGAGTTGGAGTGGGTTGCCACGAGGTAGGCCGCGATGAACCATGTGCGCAGCGGCAGGTGCGTGCCGTGCATCACCGTCTTGGCGATTACCGAAGTCTGCTTGCGACAGCCGGGGTTCTCGCCCTTTCCTGAGCATTGGAAGACCCAGGGGCGGGATTCCAACTTCCATCCCTTCTGCGAGGCACAATGCGGGCACCGGAACCCGTTCGGCCAACGCTTTCGGGCAAGGTGGTCGGCGCAAGCGTAGTCGTCTGGGAACGTGGCCATAAACCGCTCGAGCGACGGCGGCTTGTCTTTCTTCCAGCGCGTGGGGAACAGGGCCTCGGACATCCAGACGAGATAGGGGACAGGGCCCCCGCCGTCACGCGGCTTCGCTAGGTATGGTTACCGCCTGAGCGAAGGGGATAAGCAATTTAATGGGATCGGCTTCGGATGACACGATACTCGGCTGGACGGGAGATGACCAGATCGTTGGTCTTGATGGAGATGACATGATTTTTGGCGAACAGGGAAGCAATACATACATCGGAGGCCGCGGCTCGGATCTTTTTGTTGTTGCTGGGGATAAAGCAAATACAAGCGAATTTGACGTAATAAAAGACTTTTCTATAGATGACGGAGATGCCATTGATCTATCGAGCGCAATCAATCGCGAAAAAGTAAATGATGAAGATTTTGTTTTATCAAATTTTGTAAGAACTCTGGATGTAGGCTATTCGATTGAAATTCAGGTAAGTCGAGACGGACTTAAAGATGGTTTTTATACAATTATAATATTGAATTTTAATAATCGGCTCACTCCAAGTATTGGCGATATCGGAAACATGTTAATTGAAAGGCATATATTGATATCATAATTTACTTTTTTAGAAGCCTTCACACTCCCGCCGGAATGCCCGACCGCTCGACCTTGCGCGGCGCCGTCAACTCCTTCCAGGTCGACAGCGCCTTCGCCACCGGCGGGCTCGCCGGCCGCTCGACGAAGCGTCCCGTTCCCGTCTCCGACCGGATCTCGCCGTCCCGATAGGCGATGCGCCCGCGCGACAGCGTGACGACGGGCAGGCCCGTCACTTCCATGCCTTCGAAGACGTTGTAGTCGATCGCCGATTTCTGCGTCGAAGCCGAGATCGTCCTCGTGGCCGCGGGATCGAAGATCACGAGATCGGCATCGGCACCCGCCATGATCGCGCCCTTGCGCGGATAGATGTTGAGGATCTTGGCGATGTTCGTCGAGGTCGCCGCGACGAACTCGTTCATCGTCAGGCGCCCGGTGCGAACGCCCTTCGTCCAGAGCATGGCGAGCCGGTCCTCGAGACCGCCGGTGCCGTTCGGGATCTTGGTGAAATCGCCGAGGCCGAACCGTTTCTGCTCCGTGGTGAAGGCGCAGTGATCGGTCGCCACCACCTGCAGCGAGCCCGAGGCGAGGCCCGCCCAGAGCGAATCCTGGTTCGCCTTGTCGCGGAAGGGCGGGCTCATCACCCGGCGGGCGGCGTAGTCCCAGTCCTGGTTGAAATATTCGCGCTCGTCGAGCGTCAGGTGCTGGATCAGCGGCTCGCCGTAGACGCGCATGCCCTTCTGCCGAGCCCGCCGGATCGCCTCGTGGCTCTGCTCGCAGGAGACGTGGACGACGTAGAGCGGCACGCCGGCCTGGTCGGCGATCATGATGGCGCGGTTCGTCGCCTCGCCCTCGACCTCGGGCGGCCGGGAATAGGCATGCGCCTCCGGGCCATTGTTGCCTTCCGCCAGGAACTTCTGCTGCAGGAAGGCGACGACGTCGCCGTTCTCGGCATGGACGAGCGGCATGGCGCCGATCTCGGCGCAGCGCGAGAACGAGGCGAACATCTCGTCGTCGTTCACCATCAACGCGCCCTTGTAGGCCATGAAATGCTTGAAGGTGTTGATGCCGCGTTCGACGACGAGCGGCATCTCGTCGAACACCTTCTCGCCCCACCAGGTGATCGCCATGTGGAAGGAATAGTCGCAGCGTGCCTTGCCGGCCTTCTGGTGCCAGGCCTGCAGCGCGTCGATCAGGCTTTCGTTCGGCGCCGGCAGACAGAAGTCGACGACCATGGTCGTGCCGCCGGCGAGCGCTGCCGCCGTGCCGGTGTCGAAGTCGTCCGACGAGAAGGTGCCCATGAAGGGCATTTCGAGATGCGTGTGCGGATCGATCCCGCCCGGCATGACATAGGCACCGGAGGCGTCGATCACCTCGTCGCCGGCAAGGTCCGGCCCGACAGCGACGATCTTGTCGCCGTCGACGAGGACGTCGGCGCGGGTGGTGAGGTCTGCGGTGACGACGGTGCCGCCCTTGATCACGATGGTCATGGCTATATCGACTCCAGATCAGGTCGAGCCCGGGACAGGGGCATCGGTGTGGCTCTGCGGTGGCGTGGCGGGACAGGATCCCGAAGCGACAGGAGATCGGTGGACGAGGCCCGCGTCAACGGTCGAACATCGCTTCGGCGTCCCGGTAGCAGGCGAGTGTTCCGGCGACGTTGGCGTCCCAGCAAAAGCGCCGCGAGCGTTCGCGGCTGGCGGCCGTGAATTTCCCGTCCTCGGCGCCGCTGTCATGCACTGCGGCGAGGAGGCTGGCCGCCCACGCCTCCGCATCGAGCGCGGCGACATAGTCGGCACTGTCGCCGGCGACCTCGCGCATCACGGCGATGTCGGACAGGATCGGACGCTTGCCGCTCGCCAGGGCTTCGATCGTCGGGAGACCGAAGCCTTCGTAGATCGCGCCGAAGAGAAGCGTCCGCGAATTACGGTAGAGAGCGGCCAGATGACGTTCCGACTGGTAGCCGATGACCTTGAGGCTGCCCTCCTCCAGCAGCTTCCCTGCTTCGCTCATCCCATCCCTGCCCCAGCCGGCGGGGCCGCTGATCACGAGCGGATGGCCGATACGTACGTCGCGGGGCAGGCGACGAAAGCCGTCGAGGATCGTGCGCAGGTTCTTGCGAGGCTCCAGCGTGCCGACCACGATGAAGAAGCGGTTTTGCGACAGTCCGAGCCGAGCCAGCAGCGCGCTGTCGCCGGCATCGCCATCGGGCGTGAAAAGCGGGCTGACGCCGGGATAGGTGACCCGGATCCGGGCGCGCTCGATGCCGTAAAACTCCGAAATCTCTCCGGCACTGAATTCCGACACGGTGTTCAGGATGGGAAAGTTGCCGATCGAGCGCATGCCCTGCCGCAGCCAGGCCACACGCTCGGCCGGGTGCGTCTCGGGATGGCGCTCATGCGATATGTCGTGGATCAGGGAACGACGCGCGGGAAACTTGCCGGCGGCAAGTAGTTCACCGCGTGGAAGGTAGTGTCCGCGCTCGTGGTGGAAATTCCGACATTGAAAGGTGTGGCTGAGGCGGTCACCGGATAGGGCGGCTAAGGTGGAGTTGCGAGACTTCAACCTGACCGGAGAACCCGATGACCGAGGACAGACTACCGCTTGCCGAGCTTTTTGCGAAAGCCGGGGACGGCGATTTCCTGAGAACGATAGCCGAGAGCGTGATGCAGCTCCTTATGGAGGTCGACGTTGAAGGCATGATCGGCGCCGGGCGCCACGAACGGACGCAGGAACGGGCGACTTATCGCAATGGCTACCGCGACCGCTCGCTCGACACGCGGCTCGGCTCGTTGCAGCTTCGGATACCCAAGCTTCGGCAGGGCAGCTACTTCCCGCCGTTCCTGGAGCCGAGAAAGCTCTCGGAGAAGGCCTTGGTTGCCGTCATTCAGGAAGCTTGGATCAGCGGCGTTTCCACCCGGCGGGTCGACGATCTGGTACAGGCCATGGGGCTGTCGGGGATCGGCAAGAGCACCGTATCGAAGCTGTGCAAAGACATCGACGAACGCGTCGGCGGCTTCCTCGACCGTCCTCTCACTGGCGACTGGCCCTACCTCTGGCTGGATGCGACCTACCTGAAGCAGCGCGAGGGTGGACGCATCGTTTCGGTCGCCGCCATAATCGCCGTGGCCGTGAACACGGACGGCAAGCGCGAGATCGTCGGCCTTCACATCGGCCCCTCGGAAGCGGAGACGTTTTGGTCGAGCTTCCTCAAGAGCCTCGTGCGCCGCGGCCTGTCCGGCGTGAAGCTCGTGATCTCGGATGCTCACGAAGGGCTGAAAGCCGCCATTCGCCGGGTGTTCAGCGCCTCCTGGCAGCGCTGCCGGGTGCATTGGATGCGCAACGCCCTGTCGTATGTCCCGAAGGCGCAGCAGAGCATGGCGGCGGCCGCGCTGCGCCAAGCCTTCGCCCAGCCCGATCGTGCTAGCGCCAGCCAGGCGCTGCGCCACGTCGCCGACCAGCTTCGGGGAAAGTGTCCAAAGCTCGGGGCCTTCATCGACAACAGCGAGACCGACGTGCTGGCGCACATGGATTTTCCCAGTCAGCACCGGACCCGGATCCATTCGACGAATTCCCTGGAGCGCCTGAACAAGGAGGTGAAGCGGCGTGCCGACGTCGTCGGAATCTTCCCGAACGAGGGATCCATCATCCGGCTCATCGGCGCCGTCCTTCTCGAGGCCAACGACGAATGGCAGATCCAGAACCGCTACATGCAGACCGAACCCATGGCCGACCTCATGGCCATGGGCAACACTGCAAAACCCGAACAGATTTCCACCGAAGTCGCCTGAAACGGAGCCGCTTCAGCTACACTCAATTTCCACCACGTTGACGGACACGACCGCGTGGAAGAGGTCGATGCGCTGGGTGCGTCGCCGAAACCGATGCTGCTTGAAACGTCGGTAGAGGGTCCGCGCGAAGGGGATCCGGCGGACGATGCCGAAGGCGCGCCGACGGCCCATCAAAGCCCTTTCCCCCGGCTCGGCATCGTTGCGGGCCCTCACGGCAGCCAGATAGGCGAGATCGATGTCGTGGAAGCGCACGCCGTCGAAACCGATGATCTCGATATCGCCGGAAAGCCGCGCGAGCCGGTCGGCCAGAAACCAGGCGTAATGGCCAATTCCGGTGAAGCGGGAGTGAAAGGCGGATGTTTCCAGGCAGAGCATCATGGGCAAGAACTCATGCCGGTGATCCAGGGTCGGAGGGAAAGAAGCGAAGTTACTCCACGATCTCCGCCGTCTCCACCACGGCATGGAACAGCACGTCCGCCCCCGCTTTCGCCCATTCCTTCGAGATCTCCTCGGCCTCGTTGTGGCTGAGGCCGTCGACGCAGGGGCACATGATCATCGCCGTCGGGGCGATGCGGTTGATCCAGCAGGCATCGTGGCCGGCCCCCGAGACAATGTCGCGGTGCGAATAGCCGAGCCGTTCGGCGGCGTTTCGAACGGCCGAGACGCAGGATGGGTCGAAGGTCACGGGGTCGAAATGCCCGACGTCGTCGACGGTGACGTCGATGTCGAGCGCCTCGGCGATCGTGTCGATGCCGTCCTCGATGCGCTCGCGCATCTCGTCAAGCGTCTCCTTCGAGGGCGAGCGGATGTCGATGGTGAAGGTGGTGCGGCCGGCGATGATGTTGCGCGAGTTCGGATGGACGTCCATGTGGCCGACCGTGCCGACGGCATTCGGCTGGTAGTCCATCGCCACCTCGTTGACGAGTTCGATCACCCTCGCCATGCCGAGTCCGGCGTCGCGGCGCTTGAACATCGGCGTCGAGCCGGTGTGGCTCTCCTTACCGGTCAGCGTCACTTCCAGCCAGTAGAGTCCCTGGCCGTGGGTGACGACGCCGATCTCGAGCCCCTCGTCCTCGAGGATCGGACCTTGCTCGATATGGTATTCGAAGAAGGCGTGCATCTGGCGCTGACCGACCGGCTCCGCGCCCTCCCAGCCGATCCGCGCGAGCTCGTCGCCAAAACGCTTGCCGGCCGCGTCCTTGCGGTCCTTCGCCCAGCCCTCGTCGTGCATGCCGGCGAAGACGCCGGAAGCGAGCATGGCGGGGGCGAAGCGGGTGCCCTCCTCATTCGTCCAGTTCACCACGACGATCGGGTGCTTCGTCCTGATGCCGAGGTCGTTCAGCGTGCGGATGATCTCGAGCCCGGCAAGAACGCCGAGCACGCCGTCATACTTGCCGCCGGTCGGCTGGGTATCGAGATGGCTGCCGACATAGACCGGCAAAGCGTCGGGATCGGTGCCTTCGCGCCTTGCGAACATGGTGCCCATGGTGTCGAGGCCCATGACAAGGCCCGCATCCTCGCACCAGGACTGGAACAGCGCCCGCCCCTTCGCGTCGTCGTCGGTCAGCGTCTGGCGGTTGCTGCCGCCGGCAATCCCGGGGCCGATCTTCGCCATCTCCATGAGCGAGTCCCACAGGCGGTCGCCGTTGATCTGGAGATTGGAGGTGAGCGTCATGGCAATTTTCTTCTGCTGAAGGTCAAAGGCGTCGCGCCGGAACTTCGCGACGGCGGGCGCCGTATCGTCAGTCCAGCGCTTCGAGGATCGGCCGGAGCGTGTCGACGATCTCGCCGATCTGGTCCTCGGAGATGATCAGCGGCGGCGACAGGGCGATGATGTCGCCCGTCGTGCGGATCAGGAGACCCTTCTCGTAGGCCTTGAGGAAGGCCGCAAAGGCGCGTTTGGTCGGCTGACCCGCGATCGGCTCGAGCTCGATCGCGCCGATGAGGCCCGTGGTCCGCACGTCGATGACGTGGCGCGTGCCCTGGAGCGACTGGATCGCCTGCGACCAGACCGGCGTCAGTGCCTTGGCGCGCTCGAACAGGCCCTCCTCGCGATAGGTGTCGAGCGTCGCCAGCGCTGCGGCGGAGGCGATCGGGTTGCCGGAATAGGTATAGCCGTGGGCGAACTCGATCATGTGCTCGGGCCCTTGCATGAAGGCCTCGTAGATCGTGTCGCGCACGAAGACGGCGCCCATCGGGATGACGCCGTTCGACAGGCCCTTGGCCGAGACGATGATGTCCGGCGTTACGCCGAAATGGTCGGCCGCAAACGGCGCGCCCATGCGGCCATAGCCGGTGATCACCTCATCGAAGATGAGGAGGATGCCGTGCTGGTCGCAGATTTCGCGCAGGCGCTTCAGGTACCCCTTCGGCGGCGGAAGCACGCCGGTCGATCCCGCGACCGGCTCGACGATCACCGCGGCGATGGTCGAGGGATCGTGCAGCGTCGCGATGCGCAGGAGGTCCTCGGCCAGTTCCACGCCGTGCTCGCCCTCGCCGTCGATGTTCGGGTTGCGGACGGGATCGTGGGTATGGCGCATGTGGTCGACGCCGGTCAGGAGCGTCCCGAACATCTTGCGGTTGCCGACGATGCCGCCGACCGAGATGCCGCCGAAATTCACGCCGTGATAGCCGCGCTCGCGGCCGATCAGCCGGAAGCGCGAACCCTCGCCCTTCACCCGTTGATAGGCGAGCGCGATCTTCAGCGCCGTCTCGACCGATTCCGAACCGGAATTGGTGAAGAACACATGGTCGAGCCCGGTCGGCGCCAGGGCCGCAAGCCGCGAGGCGAGTTCGAAGGCTTTTGGATGGCCCATCTGGAACGCCGGGGCGTAGTCGAGCTCGGCGGCCTGCTTGGCGATCGCCTCGGTGATCTTCGGCCGGCAGTGGCCGGCATTGACGCACCAGAGACCCGCCGTTCCGTCGAGCACCTGCCGGCCGTCGGCGGTCGTGTAGTGCATGTCCTTGGCGCCGACGAACATGCGCGGCGCTTCCTTGAACTGCCGGTTTGCGCTGAACGGCATCCAGAAGGCTTCGAGATTGTTGGTGGGGACGGCAGTGCCCCCCCTGATCGGCGCGGTCTCGTTCATGGCGGCAGGCTCCCGGTTCGGCGATGATCGTTCAGAGACGGCACGGCCGAATTCTTGACTGTCTGGTCAAAATGAAGGCTAGAAGGGCGCCAGGGGCCGGTCAAGCGGCTTCGCGACAGTCCGGCACGGTCGCGCGGCCAATGCCGGACCAGCCGGGCGCAGCGAACGATGGGCGACAGCAGACCATGGACGCCAAGACCGAAACGGTAATGCCCCTCGGCGGTGCGGAGAGCGACGAACGCCAGCCGACTCGGATCCAGGCGATCAACCGCGGCGTCATTCTCGATGCCGCGCTCGACGTGTTCTCGGTGCACGGTTTCAAAGGCTCGACGGTCGATCAGATCGCCGAGCGGGCCGGCATGTCCAAGCCCAACCTTCTCTACTATTTCCGACGCAAGCGTGACATCTACGCCGCCGTCCTGGAACTGACGCTCGACGCATGGCTGGAGCCGCTCGAAATGCTCGATCCGAGGGGCGAGCCGATCGAGGAGCTGCGGCGCTACATCTCCAAGAAGCTCGAACTCTCGGCCCTGCGTCCGGAGGCCTCCCGGCTCTTCGCCAACGAGATCCTCGCCGGTGCCCCCGCCATCGGCGGCTTCCTGTCGACCCGGCTGAAAGGCCTCGTCAATGAAAAGGCCGGCGTGATCCGGCAGTGGGTGGGCGAGGGGCGACTGGCACCGGTCGATCCGCACCATCTCATCTTCATGATCTGGGCAACGACCCAGCACTATGCCGATTTCGACATACAGGTCCGGGCGATCCTCGGCGAGCAGGTCGGCAAGCCGGGCTTTCGCGAGCAGACGGCCCAGGCCGTCCTCTCCATCATCCTCAACGGCGCGCGGCCACGGGTCTGAACCCGCCGGGCGGGCGTCCTGATCCCGTCAGAACGCTGCACCGCGCATCAGGCGGTGACGAGCTTGCGCGGCCTGGCGAGGACAGCGCTCTGCGTCAGGCTGTTCCAGTCGAGCTCGATCGACATCAGGAGTTGCGGCAGGGCGGAGTAGGGCTGCGGCCTGCTGAAGAGATAGCCCTGCATCTCGCGGCAGCCTTCGCGGTAGAGGAGCTGGTATTGCTCGGGCGTCTCGATGCCCTCCGCGATCACCGACATCTTCATCGACTGGCTCAATCCGATGACGGCACGGATGACGGCGAGGCTTTCCGGCTTGCCGATGTCGCGCACGAAGGACTGGTCGATCTTGATTTTGTCGAAGGGGAAGCGGGTGAGATAGCCGAGCGAGGAATAGCCCGTGCCGAAATCGTCCATCGAGATCCGGGTGCCCAGCCGCCTTAGGGCGGTCAGTATTGCCAAGACGTCGTCGGCCTGGTCGATGAACAAGGATTCCGTCACCTCGAGCTGCAGCCGCCGCGGCGAAAGCCCGGCATCGCGAAGGGCTGCGGTCACGTCCTCCACGAGCGTCTTGCTCTTGAACTGGACAGGCGAGAGATTGACGGAAATGGCCAGATCTCCCGGCCAGGCGGCCGCCTCGGCGCAGGCCGTGCGCAACGCCCACAGCCCGATCTCGGTGATGATGCCGATATTCTCGGCGATCGGAATGAACTGGCTCGGCGGTATCATGCCCTTGACCGGGTGCCGCCACCGCAGGAGCGCCTCGAAGCCCGAAACCGCCGCCTTGTCGGCATCGACGAACGGCTGATAGGCCAGTTCGAGATCGCCGCGTTCGAGAGCGAGGCGGAGGTCGGCCTCCATCTCCCGCCGCTGCTGCAGAAGTTCGCGCAGTTGCGGCACGTAATAGCGGTAGGTGCTGCTGTCATTGCCCTTGGCCTTGGCGTCGTGCAGGGCCAGATCACAATTCTGCATAATGGTATCGGCCGTCGATGCGACATCGTCGTCCCGGTGTCGTACGACCGAAATGCCCATGCTGACGCCGATCGCCACCGCGCGCCCGTCGACCTGGAAGGGCTCTTGGAAGACCTTCAGGATCCGCTCGGCCAAGGCATCTGAGGCCCCCGTCTCCTCGCTGCGGTGGATCATCGCGAATTCGTCGCCGCCGAGACGCGCGACGGTCTCGCCGGGACGGATGCACCTGACCAGGCGCTTGCTGACCGCCTGGAGGAGCGCGTCGCCGATGAGGTGGCCCAATATGTCGTTGATCGACTTGAAGCCCTTGAGGTCGAGATAGACGACCGCGACCTCTGCGGGGGATGGGCTCTCGGCCAGCACGGCCATCAGATCATCGCGAAAACGGCGACGGTTGACGAGGCCCGTCAGGGAATCGTGTCCGGCCAGGTGTTCCAGGCGCTTCGATGTCCTGTGCTGCTCGGTCACGTCGTCGAAGGTGATCACCAGACCGCCGCCGCGCACGCCGCGCCGCTTGACCTGAAGCAGCTGACCGCTGGGCATTTCGTGCACGAACATACCGGTCTCGTGCGGGGCGAGAAAATGATGGAACCTTGGATCGGCCAGAACCTCGTGGGCGGGGGCGCCGAGCTGGAAGTTGGAGAACAGCCTCGAAAACGGCTCGTTGAAGACGATCAGGTTCAGGTTTGCGTCCAGCATGCACAGACCCTGGGTCATGTTGTTGAGCGCGGCGCCGAATTGATTCTGGTGGGTCTCGAGGGTCGAATCAAAGGAGGTCGCCTGGCTCAGCAGCATCCGCTCCTGGCTCTGGCTCTGCTGCACGATGCCGCTGCGAAGCGCCTCCAGCGCATCGTAGAAGGCCGTGAATTCCACGGTCGAATCCGTCTTGCGCAGATTGGAGAGATTGCCGCTTGCCATGGCGGCGACCATGGCCGTGGCGCGGCGCACCCGATGAACCAGCGAGCGCGAGAGGAAGAGCGACAGGGTCAGCATTGCCGCGAGCGTGACGCCGAAGAAGAGGACGTTGTTTCGACCGGCGGCACCGAGCTGGGCGATGAACCGATCCTGCTGTTCCTCGATGTCCTGGCTGTAGGCGGCGGTGGCGGCATCGAACGCTTCGCTGAGCTTGCTCGTTTCCCGCAGAGCCAGCCGACGCGTCATCTCGCCCCCCGTTGCCTGAAGTCGCAGCAGGGCGTTGACGATCGCGTTCGTGTGTCTGCCTTGTCCGCCGTCGGAGTTACTCGTTGCCGCCCGGACGCTGGCCAACATGCTCTCGACGGCGTCTTTGAGAACCAGCCGGCCGGCAGCATCCAGCACGGCATCGCTCTCGACTGCCGAGTTGCCACCGGCGAAGTGAGCCTCGAGGAGCGCCGCACGCCTGCGACCATCTTGCAGACCCACGACTTCCGCCTGGGTCGGACCAAGACTCTGCTCGAGGAACCGGCGCATGTCGACATGCTCGCGCTGGCTCGCCAGCGCGAAGAGGACGGTTAGAAGGGCAAAAGCCATGCAGCCGAAAATGAGCTTCAAATTGATGGACATTGAGGCCCTTGGAGATGGAAGCTGGCATGCGCGCCACAACGGCGGCAGGCTCACCTGGTCTCATCCCCACCCTAGGCGGCAAGCTTTTCCATAAGGTTAAGCGGCAGGCTTGCCGCGTCAGCCGGATCTCCGGTCACTCCGCGGCGAGCTTGGCCATCGGATTGTTCGGATGCATGGTCCAGTTGGCATAGCTCTCCGGAATCGCCTGCTGCGTCCGTGGATCGACGCCGGCGATCGCCTCCATCGTGATGCAGTCCTGCACCGGGCAGACGCTGACGCAGAGATTGCAGCCGACGCATTCCGCGTCGATCACCTCGAAGCGCCTCACACCGTCGACGCTGCTGGTAATGGCCTGGTGCGAGGTGTCCTCGCAGACGATGTGGCAGCGGCCGCAGCCGATGCACTTGTCCTGGTCGATCCTCGCCTTGGTGACGTAGTTGAGGTTGAGATACTGCCAGTCGGTGACATTCGGGACCGCGCGGCCGCGAAAATCCTCGATCGTGGCATAGCCCTTTTCGTCCATCCAGTCGGAGAGGCCCGACGCCATCTCCTGGACGATCTTGAAGCCGTAGGTCATCGCCGCCGTGCAGACCTGCACGGTGCCGCAGCCGAGCGCGATGTATTCGGCGGCGTCCCGCCAGGTGGTGATGCCGCCGATGCCCGAGATCGGCATGCCGCGCGTCGCCGCGTCACGCGCGATCTCCGCCACCATGTTCAGCGCGATCGGCTTCACCGCAGGCCCGCAATAGCCGCCATGGCTGCCCTTGCCGTCGATCGTCGGCGTCGGCGCGAAATTGTCGAGGTCGATCGAGACGATCGAGGAGATGGTGTTGATCAGGGACACCGCGTCGGCGCCGCCTGCCCTCGCCGCGCGGGCGGGATAGCGGATGTCGGTGATGTTCGGCGTCAGTTTCACGATCACCGGCAGGCGCGAATACTGCTTGCACCAGCGCGCGACCATCTCGATGTATTCCGGCACCTGGCCGACGGCCGAGCCCATGCCCCGCTCGCTCATGCCGTGCGGGCAGCCAAAGTTCAGCTCGACGCCGTCCGCACCGGTCTGGTCGACGGCGGCCAGGATCGACTGCCAGCTCTTCTCCTCGCAGGGCACCATCAGCGAGACGATCATCGCCCGGTCCGGCCAGTTGCGCTTGACCCGCGCAATCTCCTCGAGATTGAGGTCGAGCGCCCGGTCGGTGATCAGCTCGATATTGTTGAAGCCGAGAAGCCGCCGGTCCGGCCCGTGGATCGCGCCGTAGCGGGGACCGTTGACGTTGACGACCGGGTCGCCCTCCCCGAGCGTCTTCCAGACGACGCCGCCCCAGCCTGCCTCGAAGGCACGGTTGACGTTGTATTCCTTGTCGGTCGGCGGTGCGGAAGCAAGCCAGAACGGGTTGGGCGAGGAGATGCCGAGAAAACGCGTCGAAAGATCGGCCATGGCCTTGCTCCTCAGGAAGGTTCGGCGGGGGTGAGCCGCGACACGGCAGCCGATACCGCGCGGCCGAAACGGGCGGCGAGCCCCGCCGGCCGGCGCAGGACGGCATCGATGTCGAGCGCGGCGCGCTTGCCGTGGGCGACAGCCACGACCGTCAGGTCCTCGCCGCCGAGGACGCAGTCGCCCCCCGCCCAGACGCCGGCAAGGCTCGTCCGTCCCTCGGCATCGACCTTGATGCGGCCGCGTTCCAGCGCGACGGCGTCCCGCGCGCCGTCGACCCCGTCCGCGACGAACACCTGACCGACCGCCTTGAACACCTGGTCGGCCTCGACGACGACGGCCTCGCCCGTGCCGACGAGCGCCCCGCCGAGCATGCTCGTCCGCTCCAGTTCGACACCGGTGACGACACCATTCTGGGTGAGGATGCGCACCGGCCGAAGGTTGCAGCGGATCTGGATGCCGCGGGTCTGCGCCAGTTCCTGCTCGTAGGCGGAAGCGTTCATCGCGGTCTGGTCGCGGCGGTAGGCGATCGTCACGGTCTCGGCGCCGAGACCTTTTGCCTGCACCGCCGCGTCGACTGCCGTCATGCCGCCGCCGATGACGACGACGCGCCGGCCGATCGACAGGGCCGCAAGATCCTCCGCCTGCCGCAATCGGGCGATCCAGTCGACAGCATCATGTGCGCCCGGCGCATCCTCGGCCTCGATCCCGAGCGCGTTGACCCCGGCAAGGCCGAGACCCAGAAACACCGCGTCGAAATCGTCCCGAAGATCGGCAAGATGGATATCGCGTCCGAGCGCCATGCCGTTCTGGATGGTGATGCCGCCGATCTCGAGAAGAAACGCGACTTCCGCCTGCGCGAAATCACCGACGGCCTTGTAGCTGGCGATACCGTATTCGTTGAGCCCGCCTGCCTTGGGGCGCGCGTCGAAGATCGTCACGTCATGGCCGAGCATGGCCAGGCGATGGGCGCAGGAAAGCCCCGCGGGCCCCGCGCCGACGACCGCGACGCGCTTGTCCGTCGGCTCGGCGCGCGTGAAGGGATGCCCGCCCCGCGCCATCAGGTGATCGGTCGCGTAGCGCTGCAGCATGCCGATCTTCACCGGCTTGCCCTCCGCCACCTCGCGAACGCAGACCTCCTCGCACAAGGTCTCGGTCGGGCAGACGCGGGCGCACATGCCGCCGAGGATGTTGGCGTCGAGAATGGTCTTCGCCGCGCCGACGGGATTGCCGGTCTGGATCTCGCGGATGAACAGCGGGATGTCGATCGAGGTCGGGCAGGCCGTCATGCAGGGCGCGTCGTAGCAGAAGTAGCACCGGTCCGCCTCGACCAGCGCCTCGTGCCGGTCGAGCGGCGGATGCAGGTCGGAAAAGTTGCGCGCGAGCGCGTCGCGATCGAGCCTGTGGGCGGCGATATCGGGTTGCGGCATCGATGCTTCGTTCATCCGAAAACGCCTCTTCTGCTGCGGCACCGAACCAGCCTGTTTCAGCTCTCAGATTAGAATGATCGCAAACTCCGGCCTCGTCAAATTTTTGATCATCTGGTCAAGAATTTTTCAGATGAACCTGTCCAACCGTCCTGAAGTGCGGGCGAACGCGCCCCGGCGGGGAGAACGGTATTATGCGGGAAATGACGTTCCATGGAGCGTGTTTTCAGGCCAAGGGAACCGGCCGAGATTTCTGCGGTTGGCGAACAACCAGAGAATTCGAACGCGCAGGCCAGTGGCAGAACCGCGCGACCGCTGGCGGATGATGCCCCTGGCATGCTAACGCCAGCCAACGAATGACGGAGAACGGCATTGAGCCATCGGGGACGCACGGCGGCGACATGGGCGACGCGCCTGGCCGCCTGCCTGTTTCTCGTCCAGACCCTCCTCCTTGCCGTCAACCTCGGCGCGCATGCCGCACCAAGGCTTGTCGACCAGTTCGGCAACGTCATCTGCACGGACGGCCATCCCGGCCAGATGCCGATGGGTCAAAAAGGCAGCCATGACGGGCAGGACGCCTGCTGCCTGGCGGCCTGCAGCGCCGCCAGTAACGCGCATCTTCTGACGCCGCCGACGGTCATGGGCCTTGCCATCGTCCGCTCCGCCCCCCTGCGCAGGCTGCAGTCGGCCTTGGAGGATCGCCGCGCGGGCATCGCCGACACGCCCCGCAGCAGCCGGGGCCCGCCTGTCGCCGTCTGACGCCACCAAACCTCGCCCGAGGGCGATCCGTCAGAAATGAACGCTGTCCGCTGCCCAACGGCCGGCTGCGTTTTCCGAAAGGCTCCTCCGTTGACAATCCATCCGATCGCCACGCGTCCGCACTCCGTCCTGCGCGCTCTCCTCCTTGCCGGCGCCGTCCTCGGCGCCATCCCGCTCGCCGGACCGGTTCCGGCAGCCATCGCGCACGAATACACGCTGGGCACGCTCACCATCGACCACCCCTGGAGCCGCGCGACGCCGCCGTCGGCCAAGACCGGTGCCGGCTACATGGTCCTGACGAATGCCGGCAGCGAGGACGACCGGCTGATCGGCCTGTCGACCCCCGCGGCGGCCAGGACCGAGGTGCACGAAATGTCGGTCACCGACGGCATCATGAAGATGAACGCCGTCGAGGGCGGGCTCGTGGTTCCGGCCGGTGGCAGCGTGGCGCTGGAGCCCGGCGGCTATCACGTGATGCTGATGGGGCTGGCCAAGCCTCTCGCCGAGGGCGACAAGGTGCCGCTGACGCTGACCTTCGAGCGTGGTGGTCAGGTCAACGTCGTCCTGAATGTCGGAAAGATCGCCGAGCCTGCGCCGGCACACAAGCACGATGCCATGGCGCCGGACATGGCCCCGATGGACGGCGTGGCCCACGCGCACTAGCCGGACCCGACGCAGGCGGCCGATGGGACGCCGACGATGTCCGGGAAGGGCCGGGCATCGTCCTGGCCCGTCTCGCCAGCGTGTCTCGCCAGCGTGTCTCGCCAACGCCTCTCGTCAGCGCGTCAGGGAGCGCGGAATACCGGGCATGCCCGGCAGGCATTCGAGCGCCGCACAGTCCCAGTTGCCGGCATCCGTGGCGGCGCGGTAGGTGCTGCCGAGGAAGGCCATCAGCATGGCATCCGGATCCTCCGCCCGCCGCACGGCCTCGTAGGGCAGGAGAAACTCGCCGAGGGTCTCGTGGAAGAAGGCCTCGGCCGGCGCGACGATCGCCTGCGAAAACCTTGCGGGCGGCGGATAGGCGTAGGAATAGAAGGCGGGGTAGTCGACCCCGCCGCCGCCCGGCCAGAAACCGGCCGACGAGACCTCGTGACTGTAGGCTTCCCGCGTCACGGCATCCGGCAGAGCCGGGATCCCGCCGGGATGCAGCGGTGCCTTGCGCCCGGAGAAGCGCGTGACCGCGAGGTCGAAACTGCCCCAGAAGAGATGGACCGGACTGACCTTGCCGAGAAAGCCGGTGCGAAAGCGCTTGAACACCCGGTCGACCGAAACGCAGGCGCCGAAGAACCGCGCGACCGCCTGCGCGTCATAGGGACGCTCGGCCCGGTCTTCGGCGAAGGCTGTGGGCGCCACCACCTCGTTCGGCCGGCCGTGGAAGTCCGGATTGCCGCCGAGCATGGCCAGGAGATCGCGGAACTGGGCGTGAAACGAGGCGACGGACATGGGGCCGAGCGGGAACTCGGCGCTGCGCCCGTCCGTGGCGACGCCGATCAGCGCATGTCGCTGGAAGTCGAAGGCGACCTCGATCCCCGGTCCGTCCGGGACGAGCCCTGTCGTCAGTCCCCGCGCGTCGACGGTAAGGGTCGCGTGCCAGGAGTGGTTCAGCCAGGGCGTGTTCGCCAGCCGATATTTCCCGACGATCTGCGCCCACAGGTGCAGGGCCGAACAGGTATCGCGCCAGGGCAGATAGGGAATGTCGGGCCAGGCCTCTGCCATGTCAGGATCTCCGGAGACTGGAAGACAGCGTCCGACATCGCCGGCAGCATGGCAAGCGCTTCCGGCTCGGCGCGCCAGGCGAACGCGGAAACCTGGTCTTATGCGCTGCCTGCCGCGGCGTCGGGCGGAGGGGTGGGCCGCTGTCCGTCATGCCGGCGCGGCGGATCGGTTTGGAGCGCATGGGCGGTGGTGCGGCCCGGGACGCCGCGCGCTTCCCAGGCAGAAGGGGGCCGGAGCAACCGCAAAGGGTTGATCGCCCGTACGCGGCAGCGGATGGCCGCGGCGATGGGAACAGGAAGGGCAGCTGCGTATTGTGACTTCAGTAAACCGGGAGAAGCGCATGGTCCGCTTTGCACTGATGCTCCTCGGAGGTTTGGCGATGGCTCAACCGGTATCGGCCGGCTTCCTGGACAGTCTGCTTTGGAAAAAGCGCGTGTTTCTCGTCTTCTCCGACGATGCCGCAGCGGTCGCGCGCCAGCTGGCTTCTCTCCCGTTGCGGGAGCTTGGCGAACGCGATCTGATGGTGCTGGTGGTTCCGTCTCGCGGAGACGTGCGGGGAGTGGCGGGGAGCCTCGATCCCCTTCCCTCCCCCGCATCCCTGCGGAATGACTTCGGTGTCGCACACGATGTGCCGTTCCTCGCCGTCCTCGTCGGCAAGGATGGCGGAGTGAAGGCGCGTGAGACGGCGCCGATGGCGGCCGCGACACTCTTCGGCTTGATCGATCAGATGCCCATGCGGCGCCAGGAAATGCAGGCGAGATAGCCTTGCCGGGCACAGGACGGATAGGACAGACGATGACAGAGCAATGGTCTTCGGAAGCGAAGCGCAAGATCGCCGACATTGCGGCCAAGAACGGTTTCAGCGAGGAGGCGGGCCTTGCCATGGCCGAGGCGATCTCCCGCGGCGTCGGCTCCATGGCGCAGTTCAACCATCGCGATCTCGGCGGCCAGGGACAATGGGTGCGCGGCGGCATGCTGATGATTGCCGACATGTTCAACGATGGGCTGAAATCCCGCGTGCGCAATCTCGCCGAAACACTGGCAGAAGCAGCACAGCGCGGTGCCATCCAGCCGAAACCGGGCGGCGACGGCGCCGACAACCAGGGCAGTGAGAGTGCTGGCGACGCGCGCGGCGGCTTGGGAAGCGGAGCGAGGGGAAGCTGGTGGCCGGCCGATCTGGGCGAGCCGGCATCGAGCGGCGCCCAGGACGGCATGCGCTATGCCGTCTTTCCCGAGGCGAGACGCGTCGTCGTCGAGCGGGATGGAAAGGTCACCGTCCATGACAGCGGCGACCACCGGATCGGTGGGGCGTCGCAGCATCAGGGCTCGTCCTCGTCCTTGCGGTTTTCCAGCCAGCACGGCGCCGTCGGGCTCGAAACTCTCCCGGAGGTCCGCCACGGATCGGCGAAGCCCGAAAAGGCCGACGACGACCTTCACGGCGCCGCATCCCATCGGTCCGCCGATGCGAGCGCCGGGAGAATAGAGAAGGGCGTCGATGCTCCTCACCGATCGCTGCCAGAGACCTTCCCCCCGAACGCCACGGGATCACGGCTGGACGGCAAGGATCCGCTGGAGCTGATCCGCAAGCTGGCCGAGTTGCGCGACGCCGGAATCATCACCGAGGACGAGTTCACGGCAAAGAAGACGGAGCTGCTCGCGCGGCTGTGAGCGAAAACCGGTCCTATCGGGTTTCTCCCCGGCGTCTTTGCAGCGGCGGCGAATCCCGGCGGGGCATCAGGACCCTGACAAAAGCGTGAAAACGGAACCCCGACTTGCCGGTCTGCCTTCCCTCCCCGATAATCTCCCGTCAATCATCCAGAAAGCCGAGCTCACGATGCGACCTATCCTTGCAGCGTTCCTCATTCTCTCCACCGCTTCGACGGCGCTCGCCGACGAGCCGATTCTCGGCAAGTGGCGTGCTCCCGGCGGGGGTATCGTCGAAGTCACTTCCTGCAGCGCCGGTTTCTGCGCCACCGTCATCAGCGGTCAGCACAAGGGAAAGGATGCCGGCGCGATGAACGGAAGCGACGGTGTCTATGCGGGTTCGGTCACCGATCCGCGCGACGACAAGACCTACCAGGGCGAGGCCGTCATCGAGGGCGATGTCCTGAAGATGACGGGCTGCGTTCTCAAGGTGTTGTGCAAGACCCAGCGCTGGACCCGCGTCTGACGCGATCAGGCTCTTGTCAGCGCCGCGATATGGGCGCGAAGGTCGAAGTCGCCGTGCTCGATCTCGGCCCGCGATAGCCGAAGCTCGCTCGACAGCAGGCGGCGACCGGCCATGTGGTCGCCGGGCCTGTTGACGGTCTCGATGCCCAGAAGCCGCTCGGCGGCGAAGCAGTAGGCGATGAGCCGGTCCTCGCCGGGGACATGGACCACATGGACGTGGTCGGCACCGCTGGTGATCCCGACAATCTGCAGCTTGTACGGCCCCTGGTCGCTCCAGAACCACGGCAGGCTGTCATAGGGGATCGTTCCGCCGAGAATGCGGGCGGCGACGCATTTCGCCTGGTCGACGGCGTTCTGCACCGATTCCAGTCTTACTCTGCCCGCCGCATGCCGGCTCTCGAAGACGGCACAGTCGCCGATGGCGAAAATGCGGGGATCCTCGGTCGTCATGGTGGCGTCGACGATGACACCGGAAGCCGTCGGCAGGCCGGCGGAAGCCGCCAGTTCGTCATTGGGGATGACACCTGCCGCCATCAGCACGAGATCGGCTTCATGCGTTCCCGTCTCGGTCGCGACGGCGGCCACCCGGCCATCGCCGCGAATGCCGACGACCTTGGCGCCGAAATGGACGTCTGTTCCCATGTCGCGATGGGCCGCCAGGAAAAAGGCCGAGATCGCCGGCGAGACGACGCGACCCATCAGCCGGTCGGCCGCCTCCAGTACGGTGACCGCGACACCCTTCGCACGGGCCGACGCGGCGACCTCGAGGCCGATGAAGCCACCGCCGACGATGACCATCCGCCGCGCCGTCCGAAGCGCGCCCCGCAGCCCTTCGGCGTCCTCCGCGCTGCGCAGGAGATGGACGCCCGCAAGATCGGCACCGGGGATCGGCAACACGCGGTTACGCGCTCCCGTCGCCAGGACCAGGTGATCGAAAGCCAGGCTTTCGCCCGACCCCAGGACGACCGTGCCGGCGCCCCGGTCGATCCGCGCAACGGTCTCGCCGAGGCGCAGCTCGATCGACTGGGCGGCGTAGAAGCTCTCGGGACGCAGTTCGAGCCTGTCGAACCCCATGTCCTCCTTCAGATAGGCCTTGGAGAGCGGCGGCCGCTGATAGGGGACCCGGTTCTCCTCGGCGACGAGAACGATGCCGCCGCGATAACCGCCTTGCCTCAGGCTGGAGGCAACCTGGAAGCCTGCCTGTCCCCCGCCGGCGATGATGACATTCATGGTTCGGCCCTTTCGCATCCACCGCCACGCCACGCTCTCGCGGCGCTTCGCAAGGGCGGCACGGAGAGGCAATGATCCGCCACCCGATTATCCGCATTGGGCTCGCCTTGCCAGCCGGCCGACGGACCGGTGTCGCCGCAACTGGCACGCGCCTGCGCGCCATGGCCCCTCGTCCGATTGCTGCTTCAAGCCTGGGCCGAGCCCTGCTAGGCAGAACCCATCGCAACCGTCGAAAGGGAATCCCATGACCATCCGCCGCATCGAGCCGGGAACGCGCATGTCCGGCGCCGTCGTCCACGGCGACACCGTCTATCTCGCCGGCCAGGTCGGCAAGGCCGGCGACGACGTCACGGCCCAGACCAAGACCGCTCTCGCCGAAGTCGATCGGCTGCTGGCGCTGGCCGGGACCGACAAGTCGAAAATCCTCAACGCCACCATCTGGCTGGCCGACATCGCCGACTTCGGCACGATGAACGCTGTCTGGGACGCCTGGGTCGACCCGGCCAATCCACCGGCGCGCGCCACGGGCGAATCGAAGCTCGCGACGCGGGACTACCTCGTCGAAGTCATCGTCATCGCAGCGGCCTGACGGCTTTGGCCGGTTCGGTTCCCAGCGGTGCCGACACATCCCCGGCTGCCTGCGGCGTCCCCGCTTTCAGCCCATGAACTGGCCGCCATTCACCTCAATCACCTGGCCGGTGATGTAGCCCGACAGGGCGTTGGCGGCGAGGAAGAGATAGGCCGGGGCGCAGTCCTCGGCCGAACCGAGCCGCTTCAGCGGGATCGCTTCCGCGGTGACCCTCAGTTTTTCCGCTGACGAATAGCGTTCGTGAAAGTCGGTATCGATCGTGCCGGGCGACACCGCATTGACGCGGATTCCGTCCGGCGCGAGTTCCCGCGCAAGGGCCCGGCTCCAGGTCGAGACGAAGGCTTTGGCACCGGAATAGAGCGAGGAGCCGGCGCTGCCGCCCGTGCGCGCCGAGATCGAGACGGTGTTGACGATCGAGGCCCCGTTCGCCGCCCTCAGGCTCGGCAGCAGCGCCGCCGTCAGGGCGACGGTCGAGCGGATGTTGAGATCGAGGACCGCGTCATAGGCCGATGCCATGACCGCCGCCGCCGGAACCCGCCCGCCCATCGTCCCGGCATTGTTGACGAGAACATCGACCCTCGCGCCACTCGCCAGAATGGCACTGGCGAGGGACTCGGCGCTGCCGGGCTTGGATAGATCGGCCGTCAGGATCGTCAGGCGCGCCAGCGCGTCCGGCGCGAGACCCGGTGTCAGGTCGCGGGCGACATAGGCGTCGCTGCGGCCGGCATGCGCCACGACCGAGGCGCCCGACGCGAGAAAAGCACGGGCCACCGCCGCGCCGATCCCGCGCCCGGCACCGGTGACGACGACGCGCCGACCGGCGAACAGGTTTTCGTCAAATCCCATGGATTCCCTCCCTTGCGTGCAGCCGCTCGTGATGCCGTCGGCGCAAGGCGGCCATGCCCGCGCCGATCGTGACAAGCAGCCAGCCGACGATGAGGAAGAAGCCCCCTGTCGGCGCCGCGTTGACGAAGAGCCGCTCGCCGCCAAGGCTGCGGATCGCCAGATCGCCGGAGAAAAGGATCGTGCCGACGATCAGAAACAGTCCGGCCGCCGCGCGCAGCCGCAAATGCTCGTCCGGCACGGCGGCCAGCGTCAGCAAGGCCGGCGCATGCACGAGAGCGATCGCCGCGGCGATGGCGATCAGCCGGTTGTCGCCGCCATGCGCGGCGAGCGCCGCACCGCCGACGCCGAGGGCGCCGAAGAGCCCCGCCGCCATTGGCGCCAAGACCTGAAACCCGACTGCCATCCCCGCCCCCTTTCCCGGTCTCCCGGTCATCGCCCTGGTTCGGGGCTGCTGCACTGCCGGCGGTGACGCAACACCAGGGAAACCCGCCGCGCAAGCCCTTTACCTCAGGACGTCGATTTGTCACGACTGGCGAAAAGGAGCCGTTCATGAACCATGCATCGACAATCGATACTGACAAGCTTCTGACGCGTCTGATCGACATTGGTAAGGAGGCAGGCGATCTTTTGCTGGCCGGCTTCGGCGGTGAATGCGCCCATGAGCACAAGGCGGATGCCTCGCCGGTCACGGAATATGATCAGGCCGCCGAAGCCCTGATCGGTCGGCACCTCGCGGCCGATTTCTCAGGGATTGCGATCGTCGGCGAGGAGGAGATTTCAACCGGGCACGTTCCGCCCGATCTCGGCGGGTGCTTTTTCCTCGTCGATCCGCTCGACGGCACCAAGGAATTCATCGCCGGCGTTCCCGATTTCACCGTCAACATTGCCCTGGTCGACGGCGGCGTGCCGGTCTGCGGCGTTGTCGTCGCACCGGCCCATGGCGAACTCTTCGTCGGTTCCACACAGGGCGCCTTCAAGAGTTGGCGCCAGCGCGACGGCGTCTGGACGGCGCTCCGGCGCATCGCGGCGCGAGAGCGACCGGCCGAGATCATCGCGCTCGCGAGCCGCTCCCACCGCACCCTTGCGACGGACGTTTACCTCCGGGACTTCACGCTCGACTCCGTCATCCCGATGGGCTCGTCGCTGAAATACTGTCGGATCGCGGAAGGAGTCGCCGATCTCTATCCCTGTCTTGGCCGCACCATGGAGTGGGACATCGCCGCGGCCCACGCCGTGCTGAGAGCTGCCGGGGGCACCATTCGGGACCTCGGCGGCACGGCCCTGCGCTATGGCAAGCGTGGCCGCAGCGACTCGGCCGACTTCGCCAATCCCGCTTTCGTTGCGACGGGCCGTTGGGATGTGCCCCGGGCATCGGCGTCCTGATCGACGGCATTGCGAAGCCGCGCCTCGGGCGGCATTTCGTCGAGCACCGAGCCTTTCCATAGCGGATATCCCGCGGCATAGGCGGCCTTGGCGAGGAGATGCGCGGAGATCGGCGTCGTCAGGATGAAGAAGAGGATGGCGGCGACGGCGCGCAGCGCCTCTGCCGTTTGGTCCGCGACGAGCGCCAGCGCCAGCAGCATCAGCCCGACCCCGACCGACCCGGCCTTGGACGCGGCATGCATGCGGGTGAAGAGATCGGGCAGGCGCAGGATGCCGATGGCGGCGATGGCGGTGAAGCC
Source organism: Aureimonas sp. SA4125 (assembly GCF_019973775.1). Lineage (NCBI taxonomy): Bacteria > Pseudomonadati > Pseudomonadota > Alphaproteobacteria > Hyphomicrobiales > Aurantimonadaceae > Aureimonas > Aureimonas sp. SA4125. Next base: position 3,708,256 of record NZ_AP025032.1, read on the forward strand.
GGCACCGACGATGACCAGCACGCCGGCAAGGATCGTGACGATGTCGCCGATCATAGCGTCTCTCCTGCCGCCGAATCGCTCGGGTTTTCGACAGACGCCTGACCGGTATCCGTTCCGGACGAGCGCGCATGCGCCCGGATGAAGCGCGCGAAGGCAATCGTGGCGAGGAAGCCGACGAGACCGAGCGCAATGGCGATGTCGACATAGAGGGTAAAGCCGCTGTCGATACCGACCACGACGATCACGCCGGCACCGATGCTGGTCATGAGGTCGAGACCCAGCACGCGGTCCGGAAGGCTCGGGCCCCGGATGATTCGGATCGCCGTCAGCACGAGCGCAAAGGCCAGAAGCGCGAGCGCGATATCGGTGGCAACAGGCAGGAAGCCCTCAGCAAAGCCGTGCAGCGTCATCGGAACGCCCCCCGGATCCGTCGCTCGAAGCCCTCGGCGATATCGCGGCGGAGACCCTCGGCATTGGAGCATTCGAGCGCGTGGACGTAGAGCGTCGACCGGTCCTCGGAAACGTCGATCGAGAGCGTTCCCGGCGTCAGCGTGATCATGTTGGCCAGGAGCGTGATCTCGATATCGCTCCTGGCCGTCAGCGGAAAGGCGAAGATACCGGGCTTGAGGTCGAGCTTGGGCGCGAGCACGAGCGTGGCGACGCGCCAGGCCGAGAGCATCATTTCGCGAAGGAAAAAGAACGTCAGCGCCCCGAGATGGCGGCTGCCACGGACGTAGCCGGCCGTTCCGATCTGGTCGCGCGTGAGATAGAGCGCGAAGGCGCCGAGAACGAATCCGAAGACGAGGTTGACCAAGGTGAAGGAGCCGGTGACGACGGCCCAGATCACCGCGAGGACGACATTGATCAGATAGAGCGTCATGGGGCTTCTCCGAAAACCGACCGGACGAAGGCCGTGGAATCCAGCACCGATGCCGCCGCCGAGCGGGTCGAGGCCGCGAGGGGCTCGGGGTAGACGCCGGCAGCGACGACCGCGATCGTAAGGAAGACCAGCGGCACCGCGGCATAGAAGCGTCCCGGCCGCCACCGGTCGGCGGCCCCGGCGACGGCGTCGCCCCCCGGCGAGGGTCGCCAGAAGGCCAGAGCGAAGACGCGGGCACAGGCGATGGTCAGCATCAGGCCGGAAACGAGGATCGCGGCCGCCAGCCATCCCATCCCGCCTGCCAGCGTCGCCCTGACGAGGCCAAGCTTCGGCCAGAAGCCCGAAAACGGCGGCAGGCCGGACGCGGCGAGCAGCAGAACGAGGACGAGAACGGACAGACCGGGAAAGCGCCGCCATAGCCCGCCCATCTCGTGCAGCGACGCCGACCCCGCGCGCCGGACCATGATGCCCGCCGCCAGATACAGTGCCGTCATCACCACGATCGAGTGCAAGGCATAGAAGATCGCGCTGGAGAGGCCGGTCTCCTGCGCCAATGCGGCGGCCGTCGGCACCGTCGGCGCGATCGCGGCGATGGCCGCGGCAGCATCGCCGGCAGCCAGCACGAGCGGCTCGTTGACAAGCGCTGGCAACGACAGCCCGGCGAGGATGGTGCCGATGCCGGCGATGACGACATAGTTGAGGAGTCGCCTGATATCGCTCTGCGCCAGTGCCCCGAAGGCCCCGACCAGCATGGTCGCCGCGGCGATCCAGGCGATGACGGGCGAGAGGCTCGCCTGCTCCGGCGGAAACAGCATGAACAGAATGCGGATCAGCGCAAAGATGCCGACCTTGGTGAGGAGACCCGCAAACAGCGCCGACACGACGAAGCGCGGCGTGTGGTAGGACGAGGGCAGCCAGGCGTTCAGCGGGAAGGCCGCGGCCTTCATGCAGAGGGACGCGAGAAAGAGAGCGGCGATCGAGACGACCACGCCGTCGGCCGGGCGCGCCGCCGCCTTGACCGCGATGTCGGCCATGTTGAGCGTGCCGAAGACGCCGTAGAGAAATCCGGTGGCGACGAGGAAGAGCGTGGTCCCGACGAGATTCAGGAAGCAGTATTTCGTCGCCCCGTCGAGCTGGCCGTGTTCCGAGCCGAGGATCATCAGGCCGAAAGAGCCGATCAGCAGGACCTCGAACCAGACGTAGAGGTTGAAGACGTCGCCCGTGATAAAGGCGCCGGAGACGCCCGCCATCATCAGGAACAGGAAGGGAAAAAAGCCGAAGCGCCGTTGTGTGGCGGGGACCGAGACGACGGCGTAGATGCCGCAGGCGAGCGCGACGAAGCCGGCTGTCGCCAGGAACAGCGCGCCCATCAGATCTACGGTGAAGGCAATGCCGAAAGGCGGTTTCCAGCCACCCATCATCATCGTCCGCGGCCCCTCGGCGGCGACCTGCCAGAGCACGGCCGCGTCGATGGCGAAGATCAGGGCAAGACCCGTCAGCGCGACAGGCGGATGCAGCCTGGTGCGCTTGCGGATGCACAGGAGCGCGGCTCCAAACAGCATCGACAGGGCCACCGGCAGGACGATGAGATAGTCCGCCGGCATTGCCGGCGGGACCATGGCGAGCGCCTTGAGGGCGGCGAGTTCGGGGGAGACAGCCATCAGTAACCGAGGGGCGGGAGCCCCTCCCCCTCGGGTTCGGCGACGCGCATGCGGTCGGTGTCGTCGGTGCCGAGATCCTGGTAGGCGCGGAAGGCGAGGACCAGAAGAAAGGCGAAAAACGAAAAGGAAATGACGATCGCCGTCAGGATCAGCGCCTGTGGCAGCGGATTGGCCGTGACGACAGCCGGCACCGTCAGCCCGCCGGGGATGATCGGCGGGACCATTGTCGAGACGCGGCCGGCGGTGAACATCGACAGGTTCACCGCATTGCCGAGAAGGACGATGCCCAGAAGCATGCGGATGATGTGCGTCGACAACAGAAGATAGACCGCGACCGAAAACAGCACGGCGACGAGCAGGGCGAGGACGGTTTCCATCAGGCGTCCTCGCTTTCGGCCAGCGTCAGCGCGATCGAGGAGACCGAGCCGACGACGACGAGATAGACGCCGATGTCGAAGAACAGCGGCGTCGAGATGGCGACGCCGTCGAGGACGGCGGGAAACCACCAGAGGCCGGAGAGAAATGGCACTCCCGCCACGAACGAAGCGCCACCGGCGAGCACCGCCATGATCAACCCGGCGGCGGCCAGCGTCATCGGGTCGAAGTAGAGTGCCCGGCGAACCGAGCTGACGCCGCCGGCAAGGCCGTAGATCGCCACGGCCGAGGCCGCGACGAGCCCACCGATGAACCCCCCACCGGGCTCGTTGTGTCCGCGCAGGAGAACGAAGACCGAGAAGAGCAGCATCAGGCTGGTGAGATAGGGTGCCGTAAAGCGGAAAATGACCGAGTTCATGGCGTCGCCTCCGTCGGATCGGCGGTTCGCAGCCGTGGCTTGCCGACGCGGATGCGGATCAGCGCCAGGATCGCGAGGCCCGTCACCATCACGACGGCGATCTCGCCGAGAGTGTCCATGCCGCGGAAGTCGACGATGATGACGTTGACGATGTTGCGGCCATGGGCGATCGCGTAGCTGTAGCGCGTGAAGAAATCCGACATCACGGGATCGAAGGGCACCTGCGTGACCCTGAGCAGCAGAAGGCCGATGCCGATGCCCGCCGCCGCCGCGACCGCCGCATCAATCAGCGTCTCGCGCAGCGGCCGGCGATCCTCGACCTCGAGCTTCAGCCGCGTCATGACCAGCGCCAGGATCACGACGGACAGCGTCTCGATCATGAACTGGGTGAAGGAGAGGTCCGGCGCGCCGAGAAGAATGAACAGGAGCGCCACGGCAATACCCTGGATGCCGAGCGAGACGATCGCCGTCAGCCGGCTGCGGGCGATCACGACCGAGAGCACGCCGATGACCAGCAGAGCCGAGACCGCCCATTCCGACAACGACAACTGCGGCATCGCCGGAATCGCCGGCAGGGCACCGGCAAGCACCATCGGCACCAGAAGGGCCGCGGCGATGACGATGAAGGCCTGGGTCATGTAGCGGTCGAGCCGTCCCGACTGGAGTTTTCTCGTCACGGCGAAGGACAGCGCGAGAAGCCCCCGCATCGCCTGGTCGAAGCCGATGTCGGGACCCCAGCCGATGTGGTTCAGCGCGGCGTCCACACCGGACCGGACCCTGCCCGCGACAAGATAGAGCCCTGCGCCGATGGCAAGCGTCAGCATCGACAGCGCGAAGGCGAGGCCGAGATGCGGCAGGGCCGAGATCGTGATCTCCACCGGCGTCCCGATGACGGCCGATGCCATCGGGCTCGTCAGCCATGCATGCGTCGAGCCCGAAAACAGCGCGGTGAACAGTCCGGCGAGACCGAGGACGAGCGGTCCGAGCCAGATCAGCGCCGGCCCCTCGTGCGGATGGTCGAGTGCGGCGGGCTTCTGCCCGAGGAAAGGCTTCAGCGCCACCAGAAAGGCCGCGGCAAACATCAGCGCGTTCCCGGCAATCGCGGTCAGCGTCAGGGCGATGCCGCGCGGGGTCGGCGCGGCCGTCGCCTCGTAGATCACTTCCTTGGCGAGAAACCCGAAGAAGGGCAGGACGCCGCCCATCGAGAGCGCGGCGAGCAGTGCGGCGACGAAGGTGATCGGCATCGCCCGGCGCAGGCCGCCGAGCCGCAGGAGATCGCGGCTGCCGGCGCCATGGTCGACGCTGCCGGCGACCATGAAGAGCGCACCCTTGAACAGTGCGTGGGCGACGAGATAGAGCACCGCCGCCTCCATCGCCGCCTCGCTGCCGACGCCGATCAGCATCACCAGGAGCCCGAGCGAGGCGACGGTCGTATAGGCGAGGATGAGCTTCATGTCGGTCTGGCGCAGCGCCAGCAGCGCGCCGCCGACAAGGGTGACACCGCCGAACAGAGGCAGGATCGTCTCCCACAGCAACGTCTCTCCCAGCGCCGGGTTGAGACGCATCAGGAGATAGACGCCGGCCTTCACCATGGTGGCCGAATGCAGATAGGCCGAGACCGGCGTCGGCGCCTCCATCGCGTTCGGCAGCCAGACGTGGAACGGCATCTGCGCCGACTTGGTGAACGCGCCGCCAAGGACGAGGAGAAGGATCGGCAGATACCAGGCGCTGTCGCGCAGCGCGTCGCCGGCTGCAAGCACCTCCGTCATCGAGGTCAGGCCGAGAACCTCCCGAATCAGGACGAGGCCGGCCATCAACGCAAGGCCGCCGCCGCCCGTGATCACCAGTGCCTGGATCGCCCCACGCCGCGCCCGCTCCCGTTCGTGGTCGAAGCCGATCAGCAGGAAGGAGGTGATCGAGGTGAGCTCCCAATAGACGATCAGCGTCATCAGATCGTCGGCCAGAACGAGGCCGAGCATCGCCGCCATGAACATCAGGATGAAGGTGAAGAAGCGTCCGAGATCGCGGTGCCCCGCGAGGTAGCCGCCGCTGTAGAGGACGATCAGCGTGCCGATGCCCGTGATGAGCAGGCCGAAGACCAGCGACAGGCCGTCCAGACGGAAGGAGAAACGCATGCCGTAGGAGGGGATCCAGTCGAAGCCGGAAAGAAGCACCGCGCCCTGCCGCACCGCGTCGGCCTGGCCGCACAGAATGACGAAGGCAGCGGCGGGAAAGGCGGCCAGCAGCCAGGCGGCGCGGGAGCCGAGCCCGCGCGCCAGGGGCGCCGCCAGGAGCGCTGCCGCCAGCGGCAGGCCCAGAAGCACAAGGGTCAGAAGGTCGGGCATCGAGCCCTCTTGCGGCGGCAGGCTGCCCATCATTCGATCCGGATGCCCTTTTGGAGTTGGCCTAGACTTTTGGTGGGGACACGCCGTCACGGCGCCGCATCCGGTGTGACGTCTCCGTCTTAGTCAAGCATCCCGCCGCCCGCAACCCGAACCCACCCTAACGGGTGCCGCAACAGTTGCTCGGAGAAGCCATCTCCGCGGCGCGGCGATGCTTGTTCTGGCCGGGTTGCTTCGCCGTGAACAAAGCCTGTACAGTCAGGCAGGGACGAGATCAGAGGCCCGGCGCCTCACCATTGGAATTAACACTTTTGACCGACACGACTGCCGATATGCCGACGCACACCAGGGCGGATGGCGCCGCGAATCCGCCCAAGGCCGAGAAGCGCCCGGAACGCTTTGATCTCCATGGACGCGAGCGCCGTGATGACTATGGCTGGCTGCGCGCGCCCAACTGGCAGGATGTCTTCCAGGACCCGGCGGTTCTGGACCCGGCGATCCGTGCCCATCTCGACGCCGAGAACGTCTATCACGATGCGATGATGGCGCCGCTGGCGCCGCTGCGGGAGAAGCTGATCGCGGAGATGCGCGGCCGCATCAAGGAGGACGATTCCTCGGTGCCCGCGCCCGACGGCCCCTTCGCCTATGGCATGTCCTACGAGGCCGGTGCGGAGTATCCCCGTTTCATCCGCCGCCCCCTCGGCGGCGACGCGGCCAGCGAGACGGTGATCCTCGACGGGCAGAAGGAAGCGGCGCAGCGCAAGTATTTCTCGCTCGGCGGCGTCGCCCATTCCACCGATCACAACTGGCTGGCCTGGTCGCACGACGACAAGGGTTCGGAGTTCTACGCGATCTCGGTGCGCGACCTGGCGACCGGCGAGGACCTCGGCGAGAGAATCGAGAACACCAGTGGCAGCGCCGTCTGGTCGGCCCGCTCGAAGGGTTTCTTCTACACCCGGCTCGACGGCAACCATCGTCCGAGCCGGGTCTATTTCCATCGCCTCGGAACCGATCCCGCCGATGATGCGCTGATCTACGAGGAGACCGATACCGGCTTCTTCATGGGGGTCGGCAAGACCCAGTCGGGCGAGTTTATCGTCATTCATATTCACGACCACGAGACCTCGGAGGCCTGGCTGATCCCTGCCTCCAACTCGGCGGCCGAACCGCGCCTTCTTGCCGAGCGCGAGACCGGCGTCGAGTACGACGTCGACGAGGCCGATGGCACGCTGTACATCCTGACGAATGCCGCCGGCGCCCGTGATTTCAAGATCGTCACCGCCCCGACCGACTCGTCGAACGCAAGCGAGTGGACCGACTACGTTCCGCACGAAGACGGTCGCCTGATCCTCGCCCACATGGTCCTGAAGCGGCACCTCGTCTGGCTGGAGCGGCGCGAGGGCCTGCCGCGCATCGTCGTCAAGCGCCTGTCCGATGGTGCGGAACATATCGTCGCATTCGGCGAGGAAGCCTATTCGCTGGGTCTCTCCGGCACCTACGAGTTCGACACGACGCTCATCCGCTTCACCTATTCCTCGCTGACGACGCCGACGCAGACCTTCGACTACGACGTCGAGACCCGACAGCGGACGCTCCTGAAAACGCAGGAGGTTCCCTCCGGCCATGTTCCGGATGAGTATGTCACCCGCCGCATCTTGGCGCGGGCGGCCGATGGAGAAATGGTGCCGGTTTCGCTGCTCTACCGCAGGGACACCCCGCTGGACGGCACGGCGCCCCTGATGCTCTACGGCTACGGCGCCTACGGCATCGCCATCCCGGCCGCCTTCAACACCAATTGCCTCAGCCTCGTCGACCGCGGCTTCGTCTGGGCGATCGCGCATGTGCGCGGCGGCAAGGACAAGGGCTTTGCCTGGTACGAGGGCGGACGACGCGAGAACAAGGGGAACACCTTCTCCGACTTCATCGCCGTCGCCGACCATCTCGTTGCCGAGAACTACACGCGCCACGATCGGATCGTCGCGCAGGGCGGCTCGGCCGGCGGCATGCTGATGGGCGCCATCGCCAACATGGCGCCGGACAAGTTCGGCGCCATCATCGCCGTGGTGCCCTTCGTCGACGTTCTCGCCACCATGCTCGACGACACGCTGCCGCTGACCCCGCCGGAATGGCCGGAATGGGGCAACCCGCTGGCCTCGGCCACCGACTACGACCGCATCGCCGGCTACAGCCCCTACGACAATGTCGCGGCGAAAGCCTATCCGCCGATGCTGGTTCTCGCCGGCCTCACCGATCCGCGCGTCACCTATTGGGAGCCGGCAAAATGGGTGGCGAAGCTGCGCGCCCTGAAGACCGACGCCAATCCCGTCCTCCTCCACACCAACATGGACGCCGGCCACGGCGGCGCCTCCGGCCGTTTCAATCGTCTGGACGAGGTCGCCTCGATCTACGCCTTCTCGCTGATGGTGACGGGCAAGGCATAGGGGAAGGCGCGACAAGCAGACCGCCCTTTTGATGCAAAGGGGCGCTATGGCAGCTTGTTGGAGCGATGGCACCGTTGGACGCGGAGACGGCTTGGCAACCGGTCGCCTCCCCTTCCCCGGTTATTCCGGCCTTGAGCCGGGGTGACGACGCCGGAGCGGCGATCATGCCCCCCGCACGGCATCCCGCGTGGTTGATCCGCTACGGCGCCGGCACGGCCTTCAGATACGCCGCGATGGCCTCGCGATCGCCCGCCGGCAGCTTGGCGAGGTTCTTCTGCACCTCGACCATCGCGCCGCCGACGGAGTCGAAGTCGGGCGTGAAGCCGGTCTCTAAGTAGTAGGCGATGTCCGCTTCGGACCACGCGCCGATCCCCGTCTCGGACGAGGTGATGTCGGGCACCTTGCCCTCGCCCTCGGGATTGGGCGCGCCGGCAAGCCAGCGCGTCCTGTCGAGACCGCCGGCACCGCCATAGAGCCGGGGCGTGTGGCACTCGCCGCAATGGCCGGGGCCTTCCGCCAGGTACTGGCCGCGCTTCACCTGCTCCGATGCGTCGGCCGGAAGCGCGACGACGGGATCGGGGTCGAGAAAAGCCAGCTGCCACAACCCGACGCCGCGGCGGATGTTGAAGGGGAAGGACAGGACGTTGTCCGCTGCCCTGCCCTCCACCGGCGGCAACGTCTTCATGTAGGCGAAGAGGTCGGCGACATCGCCCTTCGTCATGCGCGCATAGGACGTATAGGGAAAGGCCGGATAGAGATGGGTGCCGTCGGGACCGACGCCGCGTTGCATCGCATTGGCGAAATCGGCAAGGCTCCAGTCGCCGATGCCGTCCGCGGGGTCGGTCGAGATGTTGGGCGCGTGAAAAGTGCCGAAGGACGTGACCAGCGGCGCGCCGCCGCCGAGACGCAACTGCGCCTCGCCCTCGCTTTTCGCCGGCGCGTGGCAGGAGACGCAGCCGCCGGCCCAGAAGACGGTAGCGCCGCGCGCGGCGTCGCCGCTGCCGTCGGCAGCGATCTCGCTCGCCTCCAGCCGGCGCGGCATGGTGAGGACGTAGAACACTCCCGCTGCGATGACGACGACAGCCATCAGGCCGAGGAGCAACCGCTTCTGCATGAATTCTGCCTCACCGATCGCTGTGCTGACAAACCGGCGCTGCTCATGGGCGTCGGTCGGATGGCCCCGATGGCCCCGCTCCCGTCTTTTCGGCGAGAGAAGGAGACCGCCGGCGCCAGGTCGACCTAGTTATCGACGCGAAACTCTTCATGGCAGCCCTTGCAGTTCTGCGCGACGCTGGCAAACGCCGGCTTGAAGGCGTCGAGGCTCTCGGGCTTGGTCGCCGCAGCGGCGGCGATGTCGCCCTCGAACTTGGCGAGCTCGGCCTTGAACTCCTCGGGCTTCGTCCAGATCGCCGGAGCGGCCTCGGTCTTGCCACCGGTCTTGCTGTCCTCTGGAAAGTGGGTGCCGAACTCCTTGGCATTGCTCGCCATGACAGTGAAGACCGCCGCCGCCTTGGCCGCATCGAAGGCGACCTCGCCCTTCAGCATCTGGCCGGCAGCCTTGGCAGCGCCGCCGATGTTCTTCATCGCCTCCTGGCGCTGCTTGATCACGTCGAGATTCTGCGCGCCGGCCGGAAGAACGGCCAGAGCGCCAGCAGAAGCTGCGACAAGGGCGGCGGCGAAAGCGAGAGATTGAACGTTCATGAGGGGGCTCCAAAGGACCATCCGCGGCGCGGAGGAGAGGCTGCACTACAGCATGGATGCCCTGTTTGACCGGCCATGCAAGTCGCGGGAACTGTCACTTCGCGGTGAGGCGAATGTGGTCGGCGCGACGTCCGCGGCGTGCGCGCGCTCGCAACCGTCTACTCGCCGACCCTTCGGCACCAAAAGGCCCCGGCGTTACCGCCGGGGCCTCGCGTCAAAACTCGAGAGCGTCGTGGTTCAGGCGCCGGTGCCTTCGTACATCTCCAGCACGTGATCCCAGTCGATCAGACTGTCGACGAAAGCCTCCAGGTACTTCGGCCGGGCATTGCGGTAGTCGATGTAGTAGGAATGCTCCCACACGTCGACGCCGAGGATCGGCTTGGCGCCATGCACCAGCGGGTTTTCGCCGTTCGGGGTCTTCATGATCGACAGCTTGCCGTCCTTGACCGCGACCCAGGCCCAGCCCGAGCCGAACTGGCCCTTGCCGGCGTCCATGAAGTCGGTACGGAACTTGTCATAGCCGCCGAGATCGCTGTCGAAGGCGGTCTGCAACTTGCCTGGCAGGCTCTTGCCGCCGCCGCCCTTCTTCATCCACTTCCAGAAGTGGATGTGGTTGTAGTGCTGGGCGGCATTGTTGAAGAGCGGCTGATTCTTGCCATAGGACTGCATGACCACCTCCTCGACCGAGGCGTCGCCCATGCCGGCTTCGGCGGCGAGCTTGTTGCCCATCTCGACATAGGCGTTGTGGTGCTTGTCATGATGGTATTCGAGGGTCTCCTTCGACATGAAGGGAGCGAGCGCCTCGTAATCGTAGGGCAGTTCGGGAAGCGTGAAAGCCATGCGGTGTCTCCTTCTCAGATCATTCAGGTCTCATGGGCAGCGCGCCCGCCGACCGGCGTTGCAGAGCCCATGGGAAGCATGTGGGTAAGCTAGGGTCCGGGCCGGCGAAGGCCATGCGGCCCGTCCCTCCCGGCGAAAGATTTCCGCGGTCCGCTAGGCCGCCTTGGCCAGCGAGCCGCGCGCAAACGCCCAGTAGAGCTCGCGCGAGCGTTCGCAGACGGGCCCCGGCTGCAGCGAGCGTCCCTCGAAGCCCGTCACCGCCACGACCTTGGAATGGTTGCCGGTCGAGAAGATCTCGTCGGCGCCGAGGAAATCCTCGACCGTCAGCGTGCACTCCACGACCTCGGCGCCATCGGCGCGCAGCAAGGCGATGATCCGCTGGCGAGTGATGCCATTGAGAAACGTCCCGTTCGGCACCGGCGTCTTCACCACACCGTCGCGGACGATGAAGACGTTCGACGTCGCGGTCTCCGCGACATTGCCGGCCATGTCGCACATGAGCGCATTGTCGTAGCCGCGTGCCTTCGCCTCGAGGATCGCCCGGCCACTGTTGGGATAGAGGCAGCCGGCCTTGGCCGCGGTCGGCGCCGTCTCGGGCGTCGGGCGGCGGAAGGGCGAAACGCCGAGGGTGAAGCCCGAGGACGGGATCATCGGCGATTCGTAGAGGCTGAGGGCGAAGCGCGTCGAGATCGGATCGGCTGGAACACCCATGTAGCCGCCCGCCTCCGCCCAATACATCGGGCGGATATAGACCGCCGTCTCGCCGCCGAACTTCGCCAGCCCCTCATGCGTCAGCCGCACGATCTCGTCCGCGGCGACGCTTGCCTCGAGCCCGAGCGCCAGCGCGGATCGGTTGACGCGCGCGGCGTGGCGATCGAGGTCGGGCGACATTCCCTCGAACCAGCGGGCGCCGTCGAAGACGGTGCTGCCGAGCCACATCGCATGGCTGCGCGGGCCGATGAGGCCGGGATTGCCCTCCAGCCACTCGCCGTCGACGAAGGTGAAGGTCGGGCTGAGTTCCTGTGCCATGCTGGATCCTTTCCGGGGCCGCACCTGGCGTGCCGGAGCGCCCGCCGCCGGCGTCGGGCCATGCCACCGGAGCTGCCGATGGGTGCCGTCATGCCACGCGGGACCTGCGGGGAAAAGCCCTTCCTCTCGCCAATGTTTGGACTATGACAGAACGGTAAGTGGGCGCCTGGGGAGAATTCGCTGTGCATTCGGTCTATGTTTTCGACGCCTACGGCACCCTGTTCGATACCGGCGCCGCGGTCGCCCGCCATGCCGCCGATCTCGGCGAGGAAGGGCGGCGGCTTGCCGACATCTGGCGCCGCAAGCAGCTCGAATATTCCTGGATCCGAACGCTGATGGGCGACGCCTCCCGCGATTTCTGGACCCTGACCGAAGATGCTCTCGACTTCGCGCTCGCAAAAATGCCGGCGGTCGACGGCGCCATGCGCGGCCGGCTGCTCGAGGCCTACCGCGATCTCGATTGCTTCGAGGAGGTGCCGCAGACACTGCGCGTCCTGAAGGACGGCGGCGCACGCCTGGCGATCCTGTCCAACGGCTCGCGGCAGATGCTGGACCGCGCCATTCGTTCGGCCAAGATCGACCATCTGCTCGACGCCGTGCTGTCGGCCGAGGACGTCGGTCGCTACAAGACGGCGCCGGAGATCTACGATCTCGTCACCACGACCTTCCGCCTCTATCCGGACGCGGTGTCGTTCCAGTCGTCGAACCGCTGGGACATCGCCGGGGCGACGCGCTTCGGCTTCAACACGGTCTGGATCAACCGCGGCAACGAGCCGGACGAATATCCCGACCTGCAGCCGAACGCGATCCTGCCCGATCTCCGGGGCCTTGCCGGCATGCTCTGACAGGATTTCGGCGATTGACGGGGCGGATCTTGAAGGACCGCCGGGCAATCAAACGCAGACTGACCGGACTGCCGTCACTGGCGTCACTGCTTGGTACCCGCGCCGGCAGGCCGGTGACACCGCCGCCCGAATAGCGTTGCCGCAATGCAACAGCCTGGCCAGAACGGGTCCCCGCAGCGCAACCAACCGGCCTGCCGCCATGTTCGAGGCCCAAGCCGGCATAACGATCACCCGATCGTCGCGCTGCCATGCATCAAAAATCTCCGGAACAGGCATTTCATGAACGATCAGATTCGAGGTCGCGGTTTGACGCGGCGCCATCTTCTCATGGGGATGGGCCTTTCGGCGGCCGCCGCCGTTGCCGGCTGCACGAGCTCAGGTTCGCGCGCCCGCATTCTCGAAGGGCGCGCCGGCCCGGGCGGCAGCATGAGAGATCCTGCCTTTCTGAGCATGTACGGCCCGATCGAGGACGGCGGCTATCTCATTCCGCCGATCGATCCAAAACTCGTCGACCCGATGTTCTTTCGCCAGGAGGTCGCCAACATGACCGGCGAGGCGCCGGGGACGATGGTGATCGATACCGCCAACCGCTTCGCCTATTTCACGCAACCCGGCGGTCGGGCGATGCGCTACGGCGTCGGCATCGGCCGCGAGGGATTCTCGTGGAGCGGCCGTGCCATTGTCCGCTTCAAGAGGAAATGGCCGACATGGACGCCACCGTCGGAAATGGTCGACCGCCAGCCCGAGCTGGAAGTCTATCGCAACGGCATGGAGCCCGGGCTGAAGAACCCGCTGGGCGCCCGCGCGCTCTACCTGTTCCAGAACGGCGTGGACACGCTGTACCGTCTGCATGGAACGCCGGAATACTGGACCATCGGCAAGGCGGTGTCGTCGGGCTGCGTGCGGTTCATGAACCACGACATCATAGACCTCTATGACCGCGTTCCCGACGGCACGCCCGTCGTCGTCATCCAGAGCGGCATGGCCTGAGAGACGGGCCGGCGCTGATCCGCGCCGGCCACCTCACACCTTAGCCGCGTGACAGAGCGCGCTCGCGCTCCATTCTGTCGATCCGGCTCTCCAGTGCGCCCTCGCGCAGCATCGAGGGGATCAGGAACAGGTCGATCAACTGACCGATGCCGAGAAGGCCGAAGGTCAGGAGCCAGAGAAGGCCTGTCCAGGGTCGGCCGAGATAGAAGCGGTGGAGACCGCAAAGGCCGGCAAAGCACAGAAGCCAGAGGATGAAAGCGGCAGGAGCGGAGCGCATGGGGCGTGGGTCCAGGGTGTTGGTCATGATCCTGATATAGGATGGCGCCTCCAGGATTTTGAGACCTCCGCCGCCAGGCGGGCGCCTATCGCCCTCTTTTCAGGCTGCCGAGCACGCCGCGCAGGATCGCGCTGGTGACGGTCGACGCCACGGTCCGCCCGACCTGCTTCATCACCGTCTCGGTCAGCGTCTGGCGCTGATAGCCGGACGATTGTCGGCGCGGCGCCGCGGGCCGGCGCCGGGTCTGCGGCTCCTCCTCCACTTCCTCCACGTCGTCGCGCCCTCCCCCGCCAAGGCCGAAATCGGGCAGTTGGAAACCGGTGCGGGTGCGCCGGACAGGCGCCTCCCGGTCCTCCTCTTCGGCGCGCTGGCGTGCGCCTTCCGCGCGGCGCTGCGATTCGGCTGACCGAGCCGTCGCCTTCGCCTCCGCCTCCGCCCGCCGCTGCTCCGCTTCCTGGCGCAATTCCGCCTCGGCCCGCCCGACGAGCAGCTCATAGGCCGATTCAGGATCGATGGTTTCGTCGTAGAGGCCTGCGACCGGACTTCTCGCCATGATCTCCGACCGCTCCTCGTCGGAGATCGGCCCGAGGCGCCCGGCCGGCGGGCGGATCTTGGTGCGCTCGACGATCGACGGCACGCCGCCCTTCTGCAGCGTCGAAACGAGCGCCTCGCCGACGCCGAGCTGGGTGATCGCCTCGTAGACGTCGAAGTCGGGATTGGCGCGGAACGTCTCGGCCGCGGTCTTCACCGCCTTCTGCTCACGCGGCGTATAGGCGCGGAGCGCATGCTGCACCCGGTTGCCGAGCTGGGCAAGAACCGCGTCCGGCACGTCGAGCGGGTTCTGCGTGACGAAATAGATGCCGACGCCCTTCGAACGGATCAGCTTCACGACCTGCTCGATCCGGTCGGTCAAAACCTTCGGCGCGCCATCGAACAGGAGATGCGCCTCGTCGAAGAAGAAGACGAGCTTCGGCTTGTCGGAGTCGCCGATCTCCGGCAATTCCTCGAACAGTTCCGACAAGAGCCAGAGCAGGAAGGTCGCGTAGAGCCGCGGGTTCATCATCAGCTTGTCGGCGGCGAGCACGTTGACATAGCCGCGGCCGTCGCGGTCGGTGCGCATCAGGTCGGCGATCTTCACCGCGGGCTCGCCGAAGAAGTCGGCCGCGCCCTGCTGCTCGAGGACCAGCAGCGAACGCTGGATCGCACCGACCGACTGTTTGGCGACATTGCCGTAGAGCCGCGAAATCTCCTCGGCATTCTCGGCGACATGCCCGAGCATGGCCTGGAGGTCCTTCAGATCGAGAAGGAGCAGCCCTTCCTCGTCGGCGATCTTGAAGGCGATGTTGAGAACGCCCTCCTGCGCCTCCGAGAGGTTCATCAGCCGTGCCAGGAGGAGCGGACCCATCTCGGCCACCGTCGACCGGATGCGGTGCCCCTTCTCGCAGAAAATGTCCCAGAACATCACGGGATAGGAGTCGAGATAGTAGGGATCGAGGCCGATCTCCGCGGCGCGGGCGGTCAGAAAGTCCTTGGGCTCGCCGCGCATGGCGATGCCCGAGAGATCGCCCTTGATATCGGCACAGAAGACCGGCACGCCCGCTTCCGAAAATCCTTCGGCGAGAATCTGGAGCGTGACCGTCTTGCCGGTACCGGTTGCGCCCGTCACGAGGCCGTGCCGGTTGGCCAGCGGCAGATGCAGATACTCGCCCTGCGCGACCGCGCCATCGCCCGTATGGCTGGCGCCGAGAAATATCTTGCCTTGCTCGAGCATCCGTTCTCTCCCGTCCCCTGCAACGCTAATAAGCAGAGCCGGCCAAGCGAAACAATCCGGCTGCTCGACGCCATCAATTGCCGCATCGTCGTTTGCGATTGCCTCCGCGCGGCGGCTTTGACATGGTCGCCGAGATTCGGCGCCTTGCGCCGTCAACGGACGAAGGAAGTTTACCGGATGCAGGAAGTTCTGAACCGTATCGCGGCCGAGACCGGCCTGACGCCGGAAAAGGCGATGGAGGCCGTCGGCCACATCCTGAACTACATGAAAAACGAGGCGACCGATCCGGCCGTCGAGACGATGATCGCCGAGACTCCTGGCGCGGATACGGCCATGGCGGCCGCCGGCGGCAACGGCGTGATGGGCAGCGTCATGGGCGCCTTCGGCGGTGGCATCATGGCGCTCGGCGCCAAGCTGATGGGCATGGGCCTCGACATGGGCCAGATCCGCATGATCGCGACCGAACTCGTCGCCTATGCCAAGGCCAATGCCGGCGCCGAGACCGTGGACCGCGTCATCGCCACGACCCCCGGCCTCGCTCAGTTCGCCTGACCCGGCCGGCGTCACCCGCACAGCAAGACCTGCCGGCGCGCCCTTTCCGCGCGCCGGCCTCGACGGCCGGCCGCGCATCGCTTGCGGCGTGGTGGCGAAATTTGGCCGGATTGTCGCTTTGCCCGACGGAAGCCGCATCCGTGAGCCATCATGACACCTTCGCCCGGGTCAGTGACATCATCCGGGCCTCTCGGACGATAGAGCAAAGCACGCAATGACGCAGGTGTTGAATACGGCGCGCACGAAAGGCGTCATGCGCCATCTCCGGCTTTCGCGGATGATGCGACGCCCGCCGCTGCTGGTGCACCTCGCCGGCTTTGCCCTCATCGTGCTGATACCGGCGCTCCTCTTCAGCGCGTTCCTGATCCTGCAGTTCTCCCAGCAGCAGAAGGAGATCGCCGCGACCCAGGCGGTGGATGCCGCCGGGATCATCTCGGACGCGATCGACCGGGAAATCTACGGCCTGTTGACGGCAGCCAAGGTGCTCGCCTCCTCCTCGCTGATCGACGAGAAGAACCTGGCGGAGTTCCATCGGCGGACGATCGCCGCCCTCGCCTCGACGCGGACCGATGCGACGCTGGTCGATCCATCCCTCCACGTCGTCGTCGATACCCGCTCGCCCTGGGGGCAGGCGCCTTTCGTCGAGGCGAATACGGACGCGGCGGAGACGGTTTTCCGCTCACGTCTGCCGCACGTGTCCGACGTCTTCTTCGCCGAACGCTCGGGCGCTCTGGCGTTTCAGATCGCGGTCCCAGTGGTGCGCGGCGAGCAGGTCGTCTTCGTCCTCGCCATCACCAAGAAGACCCGCGACCTCGGCACCGTGATCGCGGAAAGAAACCTGCCGACGCCCTGGACGGCCATCATCAAGGACCGCGCCGGACACAAGGTGATCGCCGCCCTCGCCAGTAACGGGCGCGTGCGCGAGAGTGAAACGACGTCGAACACGCCCTCGCTGGCAGAAGTCGGCGGCGAACTGCATGAGGATCTGATCGAGGCCTCCTACAGCTCGGTCCTGACCGGCTGGACGACACTCGTGGCGCTGCCCGATGCCGTGATCGGCCAGCCGATCTTGCGCTCATGGCTCCTTCTCGTGGGCACGGGCGTCCTTCTTCTGTTGTTCAGCGCCGGCCTTGCCGTCTTCGTCGGCCGGCGGATCGCCGCGCCGATCCTGTTTCTGGCCGACCAGGCGAAGGCGATCGGCCGGGGCGGCCCGGCCATGCCGATCCGGACCAACATCGAGGAGGTTGCCGAGGTCTCGAAGGTCCTCGCCCAGGCGTCGCGCGAGCGCCGCGAAGCCGAGGAGCAGAACCAGTTCCTGATGCGCGAGATGAGCCACCGCGCCAAGAACCAGTATGCGCTCATCGCCGCCATCGCCCGCCGAGCCGCCAAGGAAAGCGCCTCCACCAACGAGTTTCTGGAAACCCTGTCGGAGGCGCTGAACTCGCTGGCACGCTCCGCCGATCTTCTTGCCGGCCGCGGATGGGAGAGCGCCTCGCTGGACGATCTCGTGACCAGCCAGCTAAAGGCCTTCGGCGCCGGCAACAGCGAGCGGATCGAGACACACGGTCCCGCCGTCAGCCTGTCGTCGGCCGCCGCGCAGACCCTTGGTCTCGCCCTCCACGAACTGGCGACGAACGCGGCGAAATACGGCGCCCTCTCGGTCGACGGTGGCTATATCAGGCTCGACTGGTCGCTCGGCGAGACCTTCGTCCTCAACTGGAGCGAACACGGCGGCCCGCTCGTGACCGAGCCGAAACGCTCAGGCTTCGGCACGCTGGTAACGCAGAAGATGACCGCCCGCGGGCTCGGTGGCGAGGTCGACATGGCCTATGCGCCGACAGGCGTGGTGTGGAAGCTGACGGCGCCCCGCGAGGCCATCCTCGCGCACTGAGCGGGCAAGACGCCAAATGCGTGGCCCTTAGCCGAAGGAAGCGTTTCCGCCGGCCCCGCTCTGCCCTATGACTGGACGGGGAGGACATGCCGATGGGAGACAACGGGGTGGCGACGCAGTTCGCCGACCGCAACGAGGCCGAGTGGCGGGCGGTCGCCGAAAAGGCCTTGGCCGGCGCCGGCTTCGAAACGCTCGTGTCCCGCAGCGACGACGGCATCGCCTACGGCCCGCTCTATCCCCGCCGGACGCCGGCGATGCCGATCGCGGGCCGCGCCGCGGGCACGGGCTGGACGATCGTCCAGCCGCTCGACGATCCCGACCCCTCCCGCGCGAATACCCAGGCGCTCGTCGATCTCGAAGCCGGCGCCGAGGCGCTGTCCCTCTGCTTCGAGGGTGCCGCCGCGTCGCGCGGGTTCGGCCTGAAGCTGGAGGACGAGACCCTCGCCACCGCGCTGGACGGCGTGCTGCTCGACATCGTCCACATCCGCGTCGAACCCCATCCGCAGGGCAGCGAAGCCCTCGCCGCGCTCCTCCGCCTTGCGGCGCGGCGCGGCCTCTCACCGTCGGCGCTGAGCATCGATGCCGGCATCGACATGGTCGGTCCGCTCGCCTTTTCCGGCCGGTTCCCCGATGACGATCGCGCGCTGCGGGCGGGTTGCGGCGCGCTGGCCAGGTCGCGGGCCGACGATGGCATGGGAGGAAGAACCGTCGAAGCCGACGGCCGTGTCTATCATGATGCCGGTGCGAGCGAGGCGCAGGAGCTCGGCGCGGTCCTTGCGACGGCCGTCTGGCATCTTCGCGCCCTCGTCGGCGCGGGCATGGCGCCCGGTGCCGCCGCCGATGCGATCGGCTTCACCCTTGCCGCCGACCAGCAGCAGTTTCTCGTCATGGCCAAGCTGCGCGCCTTGCGCCTCCTCTGGCGCCGCGTGCTCGATCTGTCGGGCGTCGCTTCGCCGGCACCGGCGCGGCTGCATGTCGAAACGTCCTACCGGATGATGACGGCGCACGATCCGCACGGCAACATCCTGCGCACGACGATCGCCGCCTTCGCTGCCGCCACCGGCGGCGCCGATTCCATCGCCGTCCTCCCCTTCACCGCAGCAAACGGCCTCGCCGAGGCGCGCGCCCGCCGGCTCGCGCGCAACACGCAGGTGATCCTGCGCGAGGAGGCGGGGCTTGCGTGCGTCGCCGACCCCAGCGCCGGCTCGGGCGGCGTCGAGGCGCTGACGGATGCGCTGGCACGAGCCGGCTGGGACGCGTTCCGCCAGATCGAGACCGAGGGCGGCATCTTCGCCAGCCTCAAGGCCGGCATCCTGCAGGCAAGGATCGCCGAGACGCGGCAAGCACGAGAGGCGGAAATCGCCGCAGGACGCCACGCCATCATCGGCGTGACGCACTACCCGCTCGGCAAGACACAGGCCGCGCCGCTGCTGACGACGCGTGAAGAGGCGCGGACCGGCGATGCTGGAGATGCCCCACCTGCCGTCCTGCCGCTGCAGGCAACCAGACTCGCCGCCACCCCGGAGGCCCATCCATGAGCTCCATTCCAGACTTCGCCGAACTGGAATGGCAGCGTCCGGAAGCGGAGCCCCTGCCTGCATCAGGCACGGATTTCGAGACGCCGGAGGGCATCGTCCTGAAGCCCGTCTATGCCGAAGCGGATCTGGCGGGCCTCGCCGCGCTCGACACGTTTCCGGGCTTTGCGCCCTTCATCCGCGGCCCCTACCCCACGATGTTCGTGCAGAAACCCTGGACCATCCGGCAATATGCCGGCTTCTCCACGGCCGAGGCATCGAACGCCTTCTACCGCCGCAACCTGGCGGCCGGGCAGAAGGGTCTCTCCGTCGCCTTCGATCTCGCCACCCATCGCGGCTATGATTCCGACCATCCGCGCGTCGCCGGCGATGTCGGCATGGCCGGCGTCGCGATCGATTCGATCATCGACATGCGCCAGCTCTTCGACGGCATCCCGCTCGGCGAGATGAGCGTGTCGATGACGATGAACGGCGCCGTGCTGCCGGTGATGGCGCTCTACATCGTCGCGGCCGAGGAACAGGGCGTGCCGCAGGAGGCGCTGTCGGGGACCATCCAGAACGACATCCTGAAGGAGTTCATGGTCCGCAACACCTACATCTACCCGCCGGCGGCCTCGATGCGCATTGTCTCGGACATCTTCGCCTATGCGTCCGAGCGCATGCCCAGATACAACTCGATCTCCATCTCCGGCTACCACATGCAGGAGGCCGGGGCGACGGCCGATCTCGAGCTTGCCTATACTCTCGCCGACGGGCTCGAATATGCCCGGGCGGGCGTCGCCGCCGGGCTCGACATCGACCGCTTCGCGCCGCGGCTCTCCTTCTTCTGGGCGACGGGCATGAACTTCTTCATGGAGGTCGCCAAGATGCGCGCCGGCCGCCTCGTCTGGGCGGAGCTGATGCAGCAGCAATTTCAGCCAAAGGACCCGCGCTCGCTGTCGCTGCGCACGCATTCCCAAACGTCCGGCTGGTCGCTGACGGCGCAGGACGTGATGAACAACGTCGTCAGAACCTGCGTCGAGGCCATGGCGGCGACCCAAGGCCACACGCAGTCGCTCCACACCAACTCCTTCGACGAGGCGCTGGCGCTGCCGACCGACGTCTCCGCCCGGATCGCCCGCAACACCCAGCACATCCTCGCGCGCGAAAGCGGCACGACGCGGATTATCGATCCCTGGGGCGGCTCGGCCTATGTCGAGAGCCTGACGCACGCGCTGGCCGAGAAGGCGCGGGCCCACATCGCCGAGGTCGAGGAGCTCGGCGGCATGGCCAAGGCGATCGAGAAGGGCCTGCCGAAGACGCGGATCGAGGAGGCCGCGGCCAAGACGCAGGCGCGCATCGATTCCGGCGCGCAGGTCGTCGTCGGCGTCAACCGCTACCGCTCCGGCAGCCTCGACGAGATCGACGTGCTCCGTGTCGACAATGCCGATGTCCGCCGGCAGCAGCTCGAAAAGCTCGTCCGCCTCAAGGAGTCGCGCGACCCGGCCGCCGTGGAAGCGTCGCTCGGCGCTCTGACGGCGGCGGCAAAAGATGGCACGGGCAACCTGCTTGCGCTGTCGATCGACGCCGCGCGTGCCCATGCGACAGTCGGCGAGATGGCGATGGCACTGGAAAAGGCCTTCGGCCGCCATGTCGCGACATCCCGGGTGATCTCGGGCGTCTACATCAGGGAGGCCGGCGCCATGTCCGAGCGCATCCAATCCATGCTGGCGCGCACCGCGCGCTTTGCCAAGGCGGAGGGGCGCCGGCCGCGCATCCTCGTCGTCAAGATGGGGCAGGACGGCCACGACCGCGGCCAGAAGGTGATCGCCTCGGCCTTCGCCGATCTCGGCTTCGACGTCGACATCGGCCCGCTGTTCCAGGCGCCGGAAGAGGCGGCACGGCAGGCGGTGGAGAACGACGTCCACATCGTCGGCGCCTCCTCGCTCGCCGCCGGCCACCTGACGCTCGTGCCGGCGCTGAAGGCGGCGCTGGAGAAGGAGGGCCGCGGCGACATCATGATCGTCGTCGGCGGCGTCATTCCGCCGCAGGATTTCCAGACCCTGCGCGAAGCCGGCGCCAGCGCCATCTTCCCGCCCGGCACGGTGATCGCCGAGGCGGCCGAGCAACTCCTCGACGAACTCGCCAACCGGCTCGGCCATGGCAGTCTCGCCGCAGAATAGGCAGCGCCGGCAAGTGAATTAGCGAACCTGGGACGTCGGGGGAAAATCTGCAAGAAAAAAATTTAAGGCTATAGAAATCACTTGCTTGAAGGCAAGCTAGATGCTGCAGTTAGCGAATAGCTATATGATACGTAAGCTCCGGCTATCGGTTTCAGTCGATTGAGGTCGCCATGGCACTTTTCCACCAAAATTACACGTTTGATGGAAAAAACGAGCAAGCAATTCGCGAGGAGCTAATTAGACCGTTTCTGACAGAATTGGGATATACACCTGAATCAGACACTCTTGTTCGGTATGAAGTTCCGCTTCGATATGAATATCACTTCTTGGGCCGAAAAAAACCTGGAAAAGATATAAAAATCGAAGGGCGATCGGATTATATAGTTGAAGTAATCCCGGCCGGGCGATGGGTTATAGAGGCAAAACCTCCCAGCGAAGCATTGACTGTTGAGCATTCGCATCAAGCTCATACCTATGCCGCCCATCCAGAAATTGCTGCAATACTATACCTAATCACAAACGGTAGAGAGTGGAAATTATACAGAACGAGCTATCCAGATAATCCAATTGCGGAGTGGCAATATGTAGATATTGATAAAATTACCCAAAATATACAGAATGTATTGAGTCCTTCGGCAATAAGGCGACTGAATAAATTTGAGATCGATCTTTCAAAACCGATCGCTAAAGGCTTACGCTCGAAACTAGAAATAAAGACTGGATATGTAGTATACGAAGAACATAAGTTTCAGCATAAAATTTTTGAAAAAGGGTCTCAAGAAGGTATTCAAAACGGAATAACTGGCGAAGGCATCAGTCGTGCAGATAATGGAGAGATTGTCGCCGTCGTCTCATTTCTCTCTGCGTACGGGACCATGCAACAATATTTTTCAGCAATGGGAATTGATAGATTAGAGTTTAGAACAGTTGATGAATATATATCTGACGATCGTAGTCGCCCCACTGTATTCACCAATCTGACTCGAGTTTCAGTCCCAAAAGGTAATTACCCACCCCCTTGTCACGGGCCGAATTCCCTGAATCCATGGACGGATGGATCGCGGTGATTTGCAGCGTCTGACGAAGGAAGAGTTGATCGATCTGGTGCTGAAGATTCAGCGTCCGGAGAAGACGTCACGCACATCCTCGAAGCCTCCGTCTAGTGACCGCAAGGAGCGCCGTGAGCAGGCAAGACCTGGCGGCGCCAAGCCCGGTCACGAAGGCCACAGCCGAGCGATGGGTGAGGATTTCGATCGGCTCGTCGATCACCGTCCCGAGCAATGCTCCTGCTGCCAGGCAGCCCTGGCCGATAGCCTTCCCGCGGAGATCGGCGGCACGTACGAGACGGTCGATCTGCCGGAGATCAAGCCGTTCGTGACGCGTCATCGCCGGCTTTCGGTTTGTTGTCCTTCCTGCGGCACGCTTGTCTCAGCGGGATTGCCCGATGCGGCAAGGGGGACGCCGTTCGGGCCGCGGCTGCATGCGGTGGCGACCTATCTTAAGACCTTCCAGGCCCTGTCCTATGAACGGCTTCAGAAAGCTCTGGCCGATCTCTTCGGCTTGCAGATCAGCCAGGGCGGGCTGATGAACATGCTGCGCCGGGCGCAGGGCACCTTCGTCGCCGACCGCGATCTCGCCATTGCCGCCCTGCGCCGCTCCAAGGTGGTGGCCTCGGACGAGACCGGCGTTCGCATCGAAGGCAGCAACGCCTTCCAATGGGTGTTTCGCTGCGATGACGCAGTCGTCCATCGTGCCGCTCCGACCCGTGGTGCCATCGTGGTCAGGACCCTGATGGACGGGCACCGGCCAAAGGTCTGGTGTTCCGATCGCTACTCTGCCCAGCAGGGACATGCCGACGCCCATCAGACCTGTCTGGCTCATCTGGCCCGCGACGTCGCCTACGCCGAACAGGCGGGCGAGGATCTGCTGCCGTCGCGGCTGCGGATCTGGCTGTCCAAGGCTTTCGCTTTGGCCAGCGGCATCACGACCTTCGCCGCATCGACCATCGTCGCCAAGCGCCGTGCACTGGAGCGAAGTCTTTCCGAGATCCTCGCCGCACCGACCTCCTGCCCTTTCGCTCGAGTGGTCCAGCACAAGTTCAGGCGAGCGCGCGACCAGCTCCTGACCTTCACTCTCTGGACCGGGATGGTCGAGGCCACCAACAACGGCTGCGAGCGCGCCCTGCGACCGGCCGTGATCCAGCGCAAGGTCACCAACGGCTATCGATCCATGTGGGCCGCCGAAGGCGAAGCTGACATCCGAACCGTCGTCGATACCGCCCGGCTGCGCCAAGGGGGCAACGTCTTCAACACAATTCTCGAGACGGTAGGCGCCTGACATTCTACGGAATGCGGGGGTGGGTAATTACCCCAAAAGGGACTATGTTCCCAACAGAAATTCGTTCAAAGGAAAAGATGGCGATACCATTCGCAATTCGTGCCGATATGTTCAGTCAAGCTGTAGGATTCATTGAGGAAGACCATTTCCAAGGGACTTTCCACCACAGAATGGACTTCTTTCTAGATTTTGGTGCGAACAGAAGGATGTTTATGGGACACCTGCCCGAACGAACGTGGGCAGAGGTGAGCGGGCGATTCAGTCTGATTGTTCGCTGAAGCGTCTTGACAGCTGGGTGGTCGAAAGTGGCTTGGTCGACTGGCTGTGATGGCTTCCAGCACTCGCCAATCAATGTTTCCAAGTCTCCCGGGACCGATAAGTCTCGGTACTAATGAGACCTGTGCGCGGGGGCTTGCCGGCAGCCTGTATCGTTGATTCACTGAGGTTCTTCGGACGGAGGATTGGGTCATGGCGCGGCGTCCCATTGGTCAGGAAGCTCTTCGACTTCGAGACGCGGGGGCAAAGCGGAGCCTTGGTGCCCTGGACGACATCGCCGGGTTGATCAACTGGTCCAAGATCGACCAGGATCTGTCACCGATTTACCGTTCCGCGACGGGTGAGAAGGCCTGGCCGCCACTGGTGATGCTGAAGGCACTCCTGTTATCGGTCTGGTACGACCTGTCGGATGTGAAGCTGGCCGAGGCCCTCGACGACCGGGCCTCGTTCCGCCGGTTCTGCGGCTTTGCCGCGAGCGAGCCGACCCCGGAGCGCACCGCCTTTGTCCGGTTCCGCAGGGAGCTCGTGAGGCATAGCCTCGACACAATCCTCTTCGAAGCGGTGACGCGCCAGCTCGACGAGAAGAACGTCATGGTGAAGACCGGCACGCTGGTGGATGCGACCATCATCGCCTCCGCCAGCATCACCAAGGACGGGGAAGCCCGCTGGGTCGGCCATCGCCGCAAGGCGGCCGTGCACGGCTACAAGGCGCATGTGGCGACCGACGCCGATGGTGGAATTGTCCGGTGTATCGAGATGACGCCGGCCAACGTCAACGACGGGCGCATGCTCGGTGCCGTACTGCCGCCCGAGCCCGGCAACGTCCACGCCGATCTGGCCTATGCAAGCGTGCGCAACGAGACCTTGATCAGGGATGCTGGCGGCTCCTCTCGTTTACCCGGTCGATCGGTTTGGGGCGGACCCGAGGCTCTCGCAAAACTCGAAGGCTGGAACCGCGAGGTCGGGCATGTCCGCCGCCGGATCGAGAAGGTCTTCGGTACCTGGAAGCGCAGCTACGGTCTGCGGCGCATGCGCTGGATCGGCCTCGCCAAGGCCGGACTTCAGGTACGGCTGACGGCAATCGCCTTCAATCTCACGCGAACGCGAAACATCCTGCGCGAGCGAGTGGCATGAGGACGGGACACGTGCGTCCGCCATCGGCCAATAGAGGCCAAAAGTGCCTCGAAACTGCTCGTCGCAAACGGAAATTCCAGCCGCGGCGGAATGGCGAACTCCCCGACGCTGAAACCTGAAATCCAAGTCCCCGCGCACAGGTCTCACTAATACCAACGTGCGCCGTTTCTGACTCGTATGGGATTCCCAGATCGAGGAAAGTCTGAATCATTGAGGCAAACGGAGGTTTGCCATGGTGAGACCCATTCCGCTGCGCGTTGATTTTGACGGTCTTGGCCTGCGTCGTCTGGCGCGGGAGACCAAGGACGCCAACCAGGCGCGCCGTCTTCTGGCGCTTGCGACGATCTACGATGGAGGCTCTCGTTCCCAGGCGGCCGAAGTGGGCAGCGTCACTGTGCAGATCGTGCGTGACTGGGTCGTACGGTTCAACGAACGAGGTCCTGTGGGTCTCGTCAACGTCAAGGCGCCGGGCAGTTCCTCCAAGCTGAATGACAAGCAGCGCCATGCCTTGGCGAAGATTGTGGAGAGCGGCCCGATCCCGGCGATCCACGGCGTCGTGCGCTGGCGGCGCAAGGATCTGGCGCAGTGGATCTATGAGGAATTCGCCATCTCGTTGGACGAGACCACGGTCGGGCGCGAACTGAAGGCGCTTGGCTTTGCCAAGCTCTCGGCGCGTCCGCGCCACTATGCGCAGAACGAGTTCGAGGTGGATGCTTTCAAAAAAACTTCCCCGCCGAACTGGCAGCCATCCAGGCCAAGCTCCCGAAGGGTACCGAGATCGAGCTCTGGTGGGCTGATGAAACCCGCATAGGGCAAAAGAACAAGATCACCCGCCGTTGGGCCCGGCGCGGCACGAGACCGTCCGCGCCGCAGGACCAACGCACCATGTGGGCCTATATCTTCGGCGCCGTCTGCCCGCAGAAGGGCAAGGGTGCCGGCCTCGTCCTGCCCTACTGCGACACCGGCGCGATGAACCAGCACCTGGCGGAGATCTCACGCGCCGTCGATCCTGGCTCCCATGCCGTGCTGATCCTCGATCGCGCCGGCTGGCACATGACGCCCAAGCTCGTCGTGCCCGAAAACATCACGCTGCTCTTCCTACCGCCTCGCGCCCCTGAGTTGAACCCGGTCGAGAACGTCTGGCAGTTCATGCGCGACAACTGGCTCTCAAACCGCATCTTCATCGACTACGACGACATCGTCACACACTGCTGCGAGGCCTGGAACAAGCTCGTCGACCAACCCTGGAAAATCATCTCCATCGGCATGCGTGACTGGGCACACAGGTTCTGATCAGCGCTCGTTGGTATAAAGAGACCTGTGCGCGGGGACTTGGATTTCAGGTTTCAGCGTCGGGGAGTTCGCCATTCCGCCGCGGCTGGAATTTCCGTTTGCGACGAGCAGTTTCGAGGCACTTTTGGCCTCTATTGGCCGATGGCGGACGCACGTGTCCCGTCCTCATGCCACTCGCTCGCGCAGGATGTTTCGCGTTCGCGTGAGATTGAAGGCGATTGCCGTCAGCCGTACCTGAAGTCCGGCCTTGGCGAGGCCGATCCAGCGCATGCGCCGCAGACCGTAGCTGCGCTTCCAGGTACCGAAGACCTTCTCGATCCGGCGGCGGACATGCCCGACCTCGCGGTTCCAGCCTTCGAGTTTTGCGAGAGCCTCGGGTCCGCCCCAAACCGATCGACCGGGTAAACGAGAGGAGCCGCCAGCATCCCTGATCAAGGTCTCGTTGCGCACGCTTGCATAGGCCAGATCGGCGTGGACGTTGCCGGGCTCGGGCGGCAGTACGGCACCGAGCATGCGCCCGTCGTTGACGTTGGCCGGCGTCATCTCGATACACCGGACAATTCCACCATCGGCGTCGGTCGCCACATGCGCCTTGTAGCCGTGCACGGCCGCCTTGCGGCGATGGCCGACCCAGCGGGCTTCCCCGTCCTTGGTGATGCTGGCGGAGGCGATGATGGTCGCATCCACCAGCGTGCCGGTCTTCACCATGACGTTCTTCTCGTCGAGCTGGCGCGTCACCGCTTCGAAGAGGATTGTGTCGAGGCTATGCCTCACGAGCTCCCTGCGGAACCGGACAAAGGCGGTGCGCTCCGGGGTCGGCTCGCTCGCGGCAAAGCCGCAGAACCGGCGGAACGAGGCCCGGTCGTCGAGGGCCTCGGCCAGCTTCACATCCGACAGGTCGTACCAGACCGATAACAGGAGTGCCTTCAGCATCACCAGTGGCGGCCAGGCCTTCTCACCCGTCGCGGAACGGTAAATCGGTGACAGATCCTGGTCGATCTTGGACCAGTTGATCAACCCGGCGATGTCGTCCAGGGCACCAAGGCTCCGCTTTGCCCCCGCGTCTCGAAGTCGAAGAGCTTCCTGACCAATGGGACGCCGCGCCATGACCCAATCCTCCGTCCGAAGAACCTCAGTGAATCAACGATACAGGCTGCCGGCAAGCCCCCGCGCACAGGTCTCATAAAAGCAGCAGCGGATGGTTACCAGGGCCGGGGTGTAGCCCTGCGCGGCCGTCATGAGCCGTTTCGAGGCGCGCTATTGCAGAGTCGGGGCTTGCGAGATGACCAAGGTCGGTGCATGCAGCCGCGTCCGACCCGTTCTGCTCGATCCATCGAGTGAAGGAGTTCACCGATGCTCGAAATCTACCGCTCGGACCCGTCCGGCCATATGCGCGCCGAGAGGATCGATGGCGACGCCGTCCCGCCGGACGCGATCTGGCTCGACCTCATCAATCCGAGCAAGGCCGAGGAGCGGCTGGTCGAGCGTCTCTGCGCCATCGAGGTGCCGACGCGCGAGGAGATGCGCGAGATCGAGGTTTCGAGCCGGCTCTATTCCGAGGACGATGCCGACTTCATGACGGCCTCCGTGGTCTTCGGCCTCGACACCGGATCGCCCGCCTTCGCGCCCGTGACGTTCATCCTGGCGGGCAAGCGCCTCGTCACCCTACGCTACACCGAGCCGAAATCCTTCGTCATCTATTCGGCCAAGCTCTGCAAGGATGCCAGCGAGGGGACGTTTCGCGCCAGTCTGGCTGAGGCCACGGAGATGGAGGGCGAAGCGACGTCCGCCACGGCCGCGCCCAACGGCAAGGCACCGAAAGTGCCGACCGCCGACGCCATCCTGATCGGCCTCCTGGAAACGGTGATCGACCGGGTCGCCGACATGATGGAAGCCATTGCCGCCGATCTCGACCGCATCGCCTCCGACATCTTCTCGGCCTCCGGCAACAAGCGCCCGACCGCCAATGCCGACTTCAAGTCCCTGCTGCGGCGCATCGGTGCCGCCGGCGACCTGATCTCGCGCACCCGGGAGAGTCTCGCCACCCTCGACCGGATGATGCCCTATCTGCAGTTCGTGCTCGACCGCCGCAAATCCCCGAAGGACGCCAAGTCCCGGGTCAAGGCGATGTCGCGCGACATCACCTCGCTGAACGACTTCGTCGCCTTCCTGTCGAACAAGACGACCTTCCTGCTCGACACCACGGTCGGCATGATCTCGATCGAACAGAACGCCATCATCAAGATCTTCTCGGTCGCGGCCGTCGGCTTCATGCCGCCGACGCTGGTCGCCTCGATCTACGGCATGAACTTCAAGTTCATGCCGGAACTCGACTGGCAGCTCGGCTACCCCATGGCCATCGGCCTGATGGCGATCTCGGCCGTGCTGCCGCTGATCTTCTTCCGCTACAAGCGCTGGCTGTAGCGACGGCGCTCAGCCGCGGCTGAAGCCGCGATAGGTCGCCGGCCCCGGCGAGGCCATGGCCGATTCGGTGACGGCGATGTCGCCGAGTTCGGCGTGGAAGGGCGACTTGATGCAGGCCGGGTCGGTGTTGCGGGCGTCGCCCGTCAGCGCCAGCGCCTGGCAGCGGCAGCCGCCGAAGTCGACATGCTTGCGCTCGCAGGAGCGGCAGGGCTCGGGCATCCAGTCGGTGCCGCGATAGGCCTCGAAGGCGGGCGATGCCGCCCAGATATCGGCGATGGAATGATCGCGGACCGACCAGAAGTCGAGATGCTTGATCGTCTGCGCAGCGTGGCAGGGCAGTGCCAGCCCCGCCGGGGTGACCGAGAGCGTCCGCTGCCCCCAGCCGCCATTGCAGGTCTTGGGATAGCGCGCGTAGTAGTCGGGAAAGACCGCGTCGATGACGAGAACGCCTTTCAGCCGGAGGCGCGCCTCCTCGACCTCGGTGATGGTGCGGTCGACATCCTCGCGCGCCGGCATCAGTTGCGCCCGATTCTTCAGCGCCCAGCCGTAATACTGGGTGTGCGCGATCTCCAGCCGCTTTGCCCCGAAGGCGACGGCCTTGTCGATCATCTGGGGCACCTGATGGATGTTCGTGCGGTGGATGACGGCGTTCAGCGTGAGCGGGAAGCCGCGTCTGACGACTTCGGCGGCAAAGGCCTCCTTGCGCTCGAAGCCGCCCTTGTAGCCGCCGACCAGCTCGGTCACGGCGGCATCCGCCCCCTGCAGCGACAGCTGAATGTGGTCGAGTCCGGCGGCATGCAGGTCGTCGAGCATGGCCGGGCTGACGCCGATGCCGGAGGTGATGAGGTTGGTGTAGAGCCCGACCTCGGCGGCATGGCGCGTCAGCTCGACGATGTCGCGCCGCGCCGTCGGCTCGCCGCCGGACAGGTGGATGTGGATGACGCCGAGCTCGGCCGCCTCGGTGAAGACGCGCTTCCACGTCTCGGTGTCGAGTTCGCTCGAGCGGGCGTCGAGTTCCAGCGGATTGGAGCAATATGTACAGCGCAGCGGGCAACGATGCGTCAGTTCGGCAAGGAGCCCGATCGGCGGCGGGGGTGCGAGGCGAGCGGGAGCATCCGTCTGCGGCGTGGGAAAGACGATCTCGTTCATAGCTCCACCATCTGCTTGCCCTGGAGGTCGAGGAGAAAGCTCTCGACATCGGGACGGATGACCGAGAGATCGGCGGTGAAGACGAGGGCCAGGGCTGCCAGGAGATCGGCAAACCGTGTCCGGCCATCGATGCGTTTCAAGATTTCGACCGACACCTCGTCGGCATTGAAGATCCGCTCGGGCGCGACCAGGATGAAGGTGCCGCGCGCCTTGTCCTCGCGAAACCGCACGCCGTGCGGAAACCGCGGCACGACCTCGTCGGCGATGCCGGTCACGTTCTTCCGCTCCCGACCGGTGCGACCGTACCGTGCTTGGCTTCGCCCATGCCGGGCTGCCAGACGTCCGGCGGCGGCATGACCGGGTCGACATAGGCGTGATGCAGTGCATCGAGCTGGGCCCAGAGAACCGTGCACTTGAAGCGCAGCGCATTCAGCACGGCGCGCTGCTCTTCCGGTCGCCGCGCGTGCTTCAGGCAGTAGTCGAGCGCAAAGTCGGAATCGCGCTTGGCCTGTACCGGCCGCTTGTCGAAATAGGCGAGCGTCTCGGGCGAGATGAAGTCGTAGTGCTCGAGCATCCCGCGCACCCGCGCCCCGATCGCCTGCGGCGAGAACAGTTCCGTCAGCGAGGAGGCGACGGCCTCCAGCAGCGTGCGCTCGCGCACGAAAGTGACATAGGCGTCGACGGCAAACCGCGTGCCGGGCAGGATGCCCTCGCCGGACAGCACATAGTCCCGGTCGAGACCGACGCCGTCGGTCAGCGCGATCCACTTTTCGATGCCGCCCCGGTTCTCCTCGTCGCCGTCATGGTCGATGATCCGCGAGCGCCAGTCGCGCCTGAGTTCCGTCGTGCCGAGCCGGGCGAGGATGTAGCTGTCCTTCACCGGGATCTGCGACTGGTAGTAGTAGCGGTTGAGCGCCCAGGCCTGCACCTGCGCCTTGGTCAACTCGCCGGCGTTCAGTCTCTGCTGGAACGGGTGGAGATGGTGGTAGCGCGTCGCGCCGATTTCCTGCAGCGCGGAGACGAAGTCGTCGGGGCTCATCATCGTCACGGCACGATCTCCATCCCGTCATGGGCGACACGCCATCCCGCCGCCTCGACCGCCCGGCGTTCGTCCGATCCCTCGATCAGCACCGGGTTCGTATTGTTGATATGGATGTAGACGCGGTCGCCGACGTCACGTCCGTCGAAAGCATCGATGCTGCCGCCCTCGCCGGTC
The DNA here is from genome assembly GCF_019973775.1 of Aureimonas sp. SA4125. Taxonomy (NCBI): domain Bacteria; kingdom Pseudomonadati; phylum Pseudomonadota; class Alphaproteobacteria; order Hyphomicrobiales; family Aurantimonadaceae; genus Aureimonas; species Aureimonas sp. SA4125. Next base: position 3,739,795 of record NZ_AP025032.1, read on the forward strand.
ATGGGCATATGTCCCATCCGTCGCCCTGTCTTTGCGCCGACGCCAGCTCGCTGCATCTCGTCGTCGACGAACACGGTCCCGTCGAAGAGGAGGACATCGGCCCCTGCGACGCGCGCGGCCAGATGCTCCGGCACGAAGGCGCAGCCCGGAACATAGAAGGCAGTGCGACCGCCCGCCGACAGGCGGACGCCGACCGTCATGTCGCCCTCGGCACCGACATCGATCTCGCCGCGCTCCAGATACAGCGGAACCTTTCCCGGCACCGGGAAGATTTCCACCGTCAGGCCCGGAACGGGTTCGAAGGGCTGTTCCATCTGCACGGGCCGCGTGGTCACGCAGGCCGGATCCATCACCGAATAGACCGGATTGTCGGCGATCACACCGAGAACGCCTTCCGTCCCGTAGAGGTCGAAGGCCTGCTTCTCGCGCAGGGTCAGAAGACCGGCGACGTGATCGACGTCGCCATTGGTCACGAGAACCGCCGCAATCGGCGAGGCGCGCCGCGCCGCGTCATCGGCGCCGCAGCTGGGCATCAAGGGAGGCGAGGCCATGATCTGGGCCCGCAGGTCGGGCGAGGCATTGAGGAGGAGCCAATGGACTCCGTCGGCCGTGGCCGCGATCGAGGACTGCGAGCGCGCGGTCACGCGCGGATCACCCGACCAGTGGAGACGACAGACGTGACAGAGACAATTCCATTGCGGGAACCCTCCTCCCGCGGCCGACCCGAGAATGAAAAGCCGCAGGCGGGATTGGCCCCGCCCGCGGCTGTCAGAGGCTGACACGATTTAGAATTCGATCGGCATGTAGCCGTTGATTTCCATCGCGACGCAAACTTCGACGAGAACGGGTTTCTTCCAGGCCATCTTGTAGCTCCCAATATGCGACCGGCTTGATGCCGGCCTTGTTGATCGGTGCCCACTAGAATTCGAACATACAGAAGCGGACGCCATCGTTGAAGTGGGGGCGCGATTAAATAAGCGTAAGGTCACAACGACCTTAAACATGTGCCGCGACCACGTTTCCAACGCTCAGAACCGCCTGTCCGGCTCTCGACAGGCCGCTGTCCGGCCCCTAGAGGCAAGGCGATGATGAACAGGGCCCCGTCCGACACCGACCTCCTGGCGACGCGGATCGCGGCCGGCGACCGCACTGCCCTCGCGCGCGCGATCACGCTTGTGGAATCGACCCGCAGCGACCACCGGACGGCGGCGACGGCCTTGCTCGACATGCTGGCGGAACGTACCGGCCGGTCGATCCGAATCGGCATGACGGGGGTTCCGGGCGTCGGCAAGTCGACGCTCATCGACGGTTTCGGCACGATGCTGACGGCGCTTGGACACCGCGTCGCGGTGCTGGCCGTCGACCCGACATCGGTGCGCAGCGGCGGCGCCATCCTCGGCGACAAGACGCGGATGGCGCGGCTGGCGACGGACCCCGCCGCCTTCGTGCGGCCCTCGCCCTCCTCCGGCACGCTCGGCGGCGTCGCGGCGAAGACACGCGAGACCATGCTCCTCTGCGAGGCCGCCGGCTTCGACGTGGTGATCGTCGAGACCGTCGGCGTCGGCCAGTCGGAGATCACCGTCGCCGACATGGTCGACCTCTTCGTTCTCCTGATGCTGCCGGGCGCGGGCGACGAATTGCAGGGCATCAAGAAGGGAATCGTCGAGGTCGCCGACATCATCGCGGTCAACAAGGCGGACGGCGAGAATGCCCGCCGGGCGCGATTGGCGGCGGCGGAACTTCGCGCCGCGCTGAACATCCTCGGTCCGCGCGACCCGCTCTGGTCGCCGCCGGTCCTGACCTTGTCGGGCCAGACCGGCGAGGGCCTTGCCGAACTGTGGTCGGCCATCTCGCGTTTTTGCGGTGTCGCCGAAGGTGCCGGGACCTTTGCCGGTCGCCGCGCCGGCCAGAATGTCCGCTGGATGTGGACCATGCTGGATGAGGCCCTGCGCAGAGCCCTGCTCGACCATGACGGCGTCGCCGCGGCCATCGCCGAGGGCGAGGCCGACATCGTCCGCGGCATACGGGCGCCGACGGCGGTCGCTCAGGCGATTCTGCAGCTCTTTACCGCCCGCTAACCAGTCCGGGCGATTTTGCCCGGGGAGCCACGGCGGCGCCGAGGGCGACACCCTGCCTTAAGCAGGGGATGCGACGCTTCGGCCATGTCGCAAAGCGCCTCGTTCTCCTCCCGTCGCCTTTTTCTCGCCGGCGCGCTCGGCGTGGCGGGCATCGCCATGGCATCGCCCCTCCGGGCGGAGATGCGCAAGTCCGGCACCGGGCTCGGCAGCTCGGGCCTGCGCGGCGCGCTCGACGCCACGTCGCGAGGCCTGACGCCGTCCGCCGGCGGCGACCAGACACGGCTCCTCCAGAAACTCCTCGACGAGGCGGCGCTGTCGGGCGAGACCCTGTTCCTGCCCCCCGGCGACTATTTCGCCGACAGCCTCGCCCTGCCGCGCGTCACGCGGCTTGCCGGCGTACCGGGTGCCTCGCGCCTGTTCGGGCCGGGGCTCGCCCTGACATCGGCCGGCGCCGAGCGCATCATCCTCGACGGTCTCTCGATCGACGGATTGGCGGTGCCAGCAGGCGGGACCGGCCGGCCGCTCCTCGACATCGCCGACTGCCCCAATCTCACCGTGACGGAGTGCGAGATCGGCAACGCCGCCGGCAACGCGCTGGATCTCACCCGAAGCGGCGGCCGAATCGAGAACTGCGTCATCGTTCGTGCCGGACTGGCGGCGATCCAGTCACGCGATTCCTCGGGCCTGGCGATCGATGGCAACCGGATCGAGGACTGCGGCAATGGCGGCATTCTGGTCCACCGCAATTCCCCCGGCCTCGACGCCTCCATCGTCACCGGCAACCGCCTTGCCCGGATTCGCGCCGATGCCGGCGGCACGGGCCAGAACGGCAACGGCATCAACCTGTTTCGCGCCCACGGCGTCACCGTCTCGAACAACCAGCTCGACGACTGCGCCTTTTCGGCCATCCGCGCCAATGGCGGTTCGAACGCGATCATTGCCGGCAACCAGTGCCGCAACTCCGGCGAGACCGCGCTCTATGCCGAATTTCAGTTCGAGGGCGCCGTGATTTCCGGCAACCTCGTCGACGGCGCCGCCATCGGCATCTCCATCGCCAACTTCAACGAGGGCGGCCGGCTTGCCGTGTGCACCGGCAACCTCGTTCGCAATCTCAGGACAAAGGGCCCCTACCCTGCCGACGCGCCGGGCTTTGGCATGGGCATCTCCGTCGAGGCCGACACGGTGGTGTCGAACAACGTCGTCGAGAACGCACCGCTCTACGGCCTGAAGCTCGGCTGGGGACCCTATCTGCGCAACGTCTCGGCAACCGGCAACGTCTTCCGCCTCTGTCCGGTCGGCATTGCCGTCACGGTCGTCGAGGGCGCGGGAACGGCCGTCCTCTCCGGCAACGTCATATCCGGGGCCGACCGCGGCGCCATCCTCGGTTATCGCTGGAGCGAGGCGGTGACGGGCGACCTCGCGGCAGAAGGAGCGCGGCCGCCGGACCATCTCACCATCGCCGGCAATGCCGGATAAGAGCGACTTTTCTGCCGTTCAAAGCGGCGGCGACAAGAAACCCCTGTCGGAAAACCTCCACCGGCGCTATGTCCGAAGGAAATTTCCAGGGGCAAGACCATGAACGACACCCGATCCGCGCGCCTTGCGGTGCTCATCGACGCCGACAACGCGTCCGCCAAGATTGCCGACGGCCTGTTCGAGGAGATCGCCAAGATCGGCGAGGCGAGCGTGAGGCGCATCTATGGCGACTTCTCGACCCAGCGCATGAAGGGCTGGACCGACATCCTCGCCCGCCACGCCATCATCCCGCACCAGCAGTTCGCCTACACCACTGGCAAGAACGCCTCCGACATCACGCTCGTCATCGACGCGATGGACCTTTTGCATTCCGGCCGTTTCGACGGCTTCTGCCTCGTCTCATCCGACAGCGACTTCACCCGCCTTGCCTCGCGCATCCGCGAGCAGGGCGTCAACGTCTTCGGCTTCGGCGAACAGAAGACGCCGGAGAGTTTCCGCCAGGCCTGCCGTCGCTTCATCTACACCGAGAACCTCCTGCCGCAGCGCGCGTCGCAGAGCCGCGACGCAGCAGGAGCCGGACCGATCCAGGCGCCGCTGCGCGAGAAGGCCGACGCCCTGCCGATGCTGTCGCGCGTCATCGACCAGATGGAGAGCGAAGACGGCTGGGTGAATCTGGGCACTTTCGGCAAGCAGCTGCAGAACCTCTACACCGACTTCGACCCGCGCACCTACGGCGAGCGCAAGCTTTCCGACCTCGTGCGCCGGACCAACGCCTTTGAGATCAACCACCCGGAAGGCGGCAGCATGCTGATCCGCCTGAAGCAGCATGCCACGCCAAAGCCGGCCGGTCTGCCCGCGGCACCGGTCGCCGACAAGGCGCCGGAGATCACGGCTGAACCGATCGAGGCGCCGAAGCCGGCCGGTCGTCGCCCCGCCGCCAAGACCGCTTCCGGCAAGCCGGCGACGTCCCGGCGGAGTTCGGCGGCGAAGTCCGCCGCAGCGAAGCCAGCCGCCGACAAGGCTGATACGGTCGCGGCGCCCGCGCCGGTCGCGGCGGCCGAACCTTCCCCAGCGCCAAAGACGGCCGCTGCAGCTCCCGCAGCGAAGGCTCCCCTCTCGGCACCGGAAGCGACGCCCGCTCGCGCTGCAGCGATCTCCGCACCGCTGACGCCCAAACCCGTACCGATCTTCGCCGCCCCCAGCGATGCCGCGGGCATCGAGGCGGCCGATGCCGTGCCGAAGCCGCGGCCGCGCACGCGCCGGCCGCTCGGAACGCCCCGCGGCTGAGGCGTCGCCGGGCCCCGTCTTCCGAGCCCGGCATCCCTATTGGGCGGCGCGCAGCTCGCCGACGACGATGCCGTTCCAGTTCTTCAGCGTTTTACGCGCCAGTGCGTCATAGGCTCCGGCCACATCCGGATCGCGGTCGCGAAAGATGTGTGCCAGGGTTGCGGCGGTGGCGATCTCCGCCGCCCGTCCGGCGCCATCGTCGATCTTCAGCGCGAAGCCGAGACCGAGCTCCGGAACAGCGCCGCAGAATACGCCTTCGGCACCGGTCTTGACGAACACACGGCCCGGCGCCGCTTCGATCAGCGCGACGCAGGCGCGGTTCGTCCCCGCCATGTACCAGGGCTCGGCCATGCAGGCGGCGATCAGGCGCTGGCCAGCTCTTGCCCGTTCCGCCGAAACGCCCTGGCCCGAAACGAGCTTGGCAAAGCCATGCGCGAAGGATTGCAGCGGCGCGGCATAGGTCGGGATCGAGCAACCGTCGGTGCCGGAATCCTCTTCGCCGAGCGCGGTGCCGGTCAGATCCTCGATCGCCGCCTTCGCCCGGACCTGCACGGGGTGGTCCGCGCCGATATAGCCTGCCGTCGGCTCGCCCATGGCGACGGCCGTACACAGGAAGCCGGAATGCTTGCCCGAACAGTTGTTGTGGAGCGCGCCCGGCGACCGGCCCTGGCGCGCCAGAACGCGCGCGACGCCGGAATCGGACGGCCAGTGGCAGCCGCATTCGAGCGCTCGTTCGTCGAGGCCGGCGCGGCGCAGGAGATCGGCCGCGAGCGCCACATGCCCCTCCTCGCCGGAATGCGAAGCGCAGGCGAGCGACAACTCCTTGTCGCCAAAGCCAAAACGATCGGCCGCCCCGGACTCGATTAGCGGCAGGGCCTGCATCACCTTGATCGCCGAGCGGGGAAACACCAAAGCGGCGATATCGCCGAGCGCATGAACCGATTCGCCCTCGCCGTCGACGACCGCAACGGAGCCGCGGTGGCAGCTTTCGACCCGGCTGCCCCGCGTCACTTCGACCAGGATGGGATTGCTCATACGGAAGTCCTCATTTTCGCCGCTCTGCATCATGAGCGTGCTCTAGCAGCGCAGCGTGTGCTTCGCCATATCCTGGGATGTGGCGCGCGTGACGCCATCTCCCGGGAACCCGATGCGATTGTTCAAAATTCTGCTTCTCACCCTCGGCGTCGTCTACGTCGCGCCGGCCCTCCTTGCCGCAACTCTGTTCTGGTTCGGCGATCATCCCGCGTCATGGGGTAGTGCCGACTGGAGCAGTGCGAAAATGCTGCCGGATCCGGCTGCGTCGTCGGAGGCTGCCGTCTATGTCATGTCGGCGCGGACCGGCGGGCTGAAGGGCGCGATATCAAGCCACTCCTGGATCGTCGTGAAGGAGAAGGGCGCGCGACGCTACGAGCGCTGGGACAAGGTCGGGTGGGGCGCACCGATCCGGCACAATGCCTATGCCGCTGACGGGCGTTGGTACTCCAACGCTCCCGAGATCGTCGTCGGCCGGCACGGTGCGGAAGCTGAAGGGCTGATCCCGAAGATTCGCGCGGCGGTCGCCGCCTACCCCTTCGCCGAACGCGGCGGTTACCACATCTTCCCCGGCCCGAACTCCAACACCTTCGTCGCCTTCGTTCTCGCCGAGACGGCAGGTCTTGCGGCGGCCTTGCCCCCTGTCGCCGTCGGCCGCGACTATCCCGTCGGGCGCGATCTCGTCACCCTGGACCGGGAGCGCGGCGAACTCCGCCTGTCGCTTTTCGGCTATGCCGGTATCACGATCGGCCGGATGTCGGGATTCGAGGTCAATCTTCTGGGCCTCGTCGCCGGCATCGATCCGGAACGGCTAGCGGTGAAGATTCCGGCCTTCGGCACGTTCGCGTTGCGGCCCGCCACGGTCTGAGGCGCCCCCACACCGCGAACGGTTCCAGCCGGCGCAGATTCCTGCTAGCGCGAAGCCGTTGAAGCGGCGCGGGGCGCCGTCGCGAGGGGAAGTCTGATGTTTCTCAGCTGTGGCGATGCGCTGTTCGATGTTTTTGCCGAGCCGGATGCCGACGTGTCGCGAATCGGGCTGAGGGCCGTCGTCGGCGGCTCGCCCCTGAACGTGGCGCTGGGCCTTGCCCGGCTCGGCCATCCCGCCGGCTTCTTCACCAAGGTGTCGAGCGACCTGTTCGGACGGCGCCTTCGCGACTTCATGCAGGCCGAAGCCATCGACCAGCGCTTCCTGATCCCAACCGAGCGCAACACGACGCTCGCCATTGTCTCCCTGTCGGCCAGCGGCTCGGCCGAGTATTCCTTCTACATCGACGGAACCGCCGACCGCTCCGTCGAGCCGAGCGAGGTTCCCGCCGATCTGCCGCCCGGGCTCGAAGCGATCCATGTCGCGTCCTATTCGACCGTGACCGAGCCGACCGCCTCCGCCCTCGTCAGGCTGATCGACCAGGAAAAACACCGGCGCTTCATCTCCTACGATCCGAACATCCGCGCCTCGATCGAACCCGACCTCGACGTCTGGCGCGCCAAGGTTGCCGAGATCGTTCCCTCCGCGGCGCTCGTCAAGGCGAGCGACGAGGATCTGGCTCAACTCTATCCCGGGCGATCGCTGGAGAACGTCCTGGCGGACTGGGTTTCGGCCGGCGCGAGTCTTGCCATCGTGACGCGCGGCGAAAAGGGCGCGATCGCGCTGTCGTCGAGCGGCGTCGGCGCGGCGATGGACGGGATCGAGGTCGAGGTGGTCGACACGGTCGGCGCCGGCGACACGTTTCAGGCAGCCACGCTCGCCAGGCTGAAGGAGACGGGCGTGATGAGCCGCGAGGGGCTGAAAGCGCTCGACGACGCCGGACTGCAGGCACTCCTCGACTTCGCCATTCGGGCCGCCGCGGTCACCTGCGGACGCCGGGGTGCCGACCTGCCGCGCCGCGGAGACCTGGGGTTGCCGCCGCTCTGAGGGCTGCCCCGCGGCGTGCCGACGATGGTCCAAACGGAAAAGGCCCGCCGGAGATCATCCGGCGGGCCCTTCACTGTCTTGCCGTTGCCGGCGGCTTTCGCCGCCGGCGCTGGTCCACTTAGTTAAAGCGGTACGAAGCCTTGGCCATCACCGAGTGATAGGTCAGGTCGTTGTTCGAGTCGGTCGAGAAGCTGGCGCCACCGAGGCCACCGGCAACAGGCGTGTAGTCGACATCGACCGAGCTTTCGCCGAGGTCGGTGTAGAGGTACTCGAGGCCGAACGAAACGTTCTGGGTCGCGAGCACGTCGAAGCCACCGCCGACGGCGTAGCCGATGTCGTCGTTGTCCGTGCGGGCCGAGACGTCATAGGCATTGCCCAGACCATCGGTGTAGGTGCCGCCGCCGTTGTAGCTGTTCTCGATGTCGGCATAGGCGAGACCGCCCGTCGCATAGACCATGAAACGGTCCATGGCGTAGCCGGCCTTGGCGCGGACGGTGCCGACGTAGTTGATTTCCTGGTCGGCGCCAAAGGTCTGCGTGCCCGTCGCGGTGGGCAGCGTGTAGCTCGTGTTCGCCTCGGCGTCGATGTAGTTCAGGTCGGCAACGGCGCCGATCACGAAGTTGCCCATCTGGTAGTCATAGCCAATGTGACCGCCGCCGATGAAGCCGGAATTGCTGTCGTCGTTGCCGCCGCTGAAGCCAGTGGTGTCGGACGAGAAGGCGCCCGAGTCGCGGTTGAAGGCGACGCCAGCCTGGCCACCGACGTAGAGGCCGGACCAATTGTACTGGGGAGCGGCTTCGACCATCGGCGCCGGTGCTGGCGGCTCGTCATAGATGACGTCGGCGGCGAGAGCGGGCGAGACGAAGGCGGTGGCCGAAGCCAGGAGAAGAGCGAAACGTTTCATGTAGGTGTACTCCAACTTTATGTCGCCAGCAGCGACGTTTGATCGATCGACATTTCCCTCGTAAGGCCGACCGAAACTTTACCGGGGCTGTCTGGGCCCGTCTTGTGTTCAAATGTCGGCCGCAAGAAAGCGTTGCAGTGGCAGGCTGACTTCCAGGCGACCCTGTTGCCGAAGCGCCACATCGGCCGAAACCGGGCATGGCGTTGGTTAAGAGTGACTAAGGGGAGACCGTTGATTTTGAATTAAAAAACCCGCGGAGCCGAAGCCCCGCGGGTCACGAAACGGTGTTGGAACCGGGCAGCGCCCGGCGTCGCCTTTAGTTGAAGCGGTAGGACAGCTTGGCCGTGACCGTGTGGAAGTCGAAGTCGCCGCCGCTGGTGAAGTCGGTCGAGTTGCCGGCGATGACGGCTGTGCCGCTGCCGTCGAACGGACCGCCGCTCAGCCGCGTGAAGGAGTCGCCACCGCCCAGATTGGTGTAGAGGTATTCGGCGCCGAACGAGATGTTGTCGGTGACGAGGACTTCCATGCCGGCACCGACCGTGTAGCCGAAGTCGTCCTCGTCCTGATTGACGATGGCGGCAGGATTGACGCCGGTGACGGCGGGCGAGTCGGTCGAGAACCCATAGTCGACCTCGCCATAGGCGACGCCGCCGGTGACATAGGCGAGCGCGCTCGGCGTCACCAGGTAGCCGGCGCGAAGACGGGCGGTCGCCAGATAGTCGAGGCCGCGCTCGGCGGTGTAGAAGGCGGGGGTATTGGAGAAGGCGCTTGCGGTCTGCGTCACGTCGAGAGCGTTGATGTCGAGAATCGCGCCGAGGACGACGCTGCCCATCTGGTAGTCGTAGCCGATGTGCGCGCCACCGATGAAACTGGAATCAAAGCTCGAATCGAAATTGTTGCCGAAGGCATCGACGCCGCCGCCGATGATCGGGCCGGCGAAGCCGTTAGTGCGCAGCCCGAGATCGTCCGGGCTCTCCGGATTGAAAGCGCCGCCACCCTGGATGCCGATATAGACGCCTGTCCATCCGGCGGCCGGCGCGACGACGGCCATCGGCGCCGGCGGCTCGTCATAGATCACGTCGGCAGCCAGAGCCGGAGCGGCGCTCAATGCGGTGGCGGCGAGAATGAGTGGTATGCGGTTCATGGTCTGACCCCTGCTTGGACATGTCGGACGGTGCGGCGTGTCATTCACCGCCGCTACTGCTGCTCGTCTGCAGGCAGAATGCTCGATCTTTCTCCCTGAACAAGGCCGCTTGAAAGAGCGGGACCAATAGAGTTGCAGAATAAGCACAAAGACCCTTACTATTTTGGCGCGACGAAAAAGCCGGTAACGCGGCAATGGTATGGGTCCTCTGGAAAATACTGCGATGAGCTGCAATCCGCGTGATCGAAGATCCCGGACTTCTCACGCGCACTTGATCGCCCGGTGACCATCTCCGGAGAAGGCTTGGTCGGCCCGGAGCGCACAAAACGTCGCATCGATTGCAAAGCGTTCAGGCTGTTGCATATATCCTCGCCAGGGGCATCAAGCTTCATGGAGGAAACATGCGGTTCTCATCGACTCTTCTTGCCGGCGCTCTTGTCGCCGCGGCATTCGCCACCCCGGCTCTCGCCCAGTCCGCAGGCGATCCGGTGGCGGGCAAAAAGGTATTCAACAAGTGCATGGCCTGTCACGCGGTCGGTCCCAACGCGAAGAACAAGGTCGGACCGGAGTTGAACGGCATCATCGGCGAAGCCGTCGCCTCCGTCGAAGGCTACAATTTCTCCCCGGCACTGAAGGAATACGCCGCGACAAATCCCACTTGGGACGAGGCGAACATGACTGCCTGGCTTGCCAATCCGAAGGCTGTCGTGCCGAAAACCAAGATGGCCTTCCCCGGCCTGAAGAAGCCTGAGGAAATCGCCAACGTGATTGCCTATCTCAAGAGCTTCGACGAGACGGGTGCAGCGGCCGCGAACTGAACCAAAGCAGATCGGTGGGCGGGCGCAATGCCCGCCTTTCCTCAGCGCACGGGCGCTCCCGCTGCCGGCGGCAGACGGTCGATCAGGGCCTGCAACTCCCCGTAAAAATAGCGACGGCCGGGATAACCGACGAGCCGCCCGATCTCGCTTCCGCCATCGACGAGCACGAAGGTCGGGGTGAAGACGGCGGGATCGAGCCCCGGGACGTCGCCCGTGCGGCTTTCATAGATGTCGACCCGGCGCAAAGGCGCCAAAGCGCCGGCGGCGCTGCGCGGATAGTCCGGCGCGATCTCTTCGATGAACCGCGCGCAGAACGGACAGGCTCTCTGCTCGAACATCAGGAGTTCTGCGCCTTTCGCCGGGGCGGCAGGCATTTGCACAAGAAGCGCCAGCGAGAGAACGGCTGCAGCTGCCGGCGACCATGCCTTCCGACCTCGTTCGAGACTACCCGTCATCCCCCCAGCCTATCTCCTAGCCGGCACCCATCGTTACACGATGGCGACATTCGGACGTGGGTCCCTGGTCTGGGGCACGCTCACGCCCGACTCCGCGCCAGGGGGATGGAAGACCGATCAGGCGTAGATGTCCATCGCCTGTTTCAGAAGATGCAGCGCCTCTTCCTTCGGACGCTGGAAGGAGTTGCGCCCGATGATCGAGCCGTTGCCGCCACCGTCGCGGATGGCCCGAACCTCGTCGAGAAGTTCCTCGGGCGTCTTGGCGGCACCACCGGAGAACACCACCAGTCGTTTGCCGGCAAACGAAGCCTGCATGATGTGGCGGACCCGGTCGGCTGCGTCTTCCGTCTTGATCGCATGCTTTTCATAGAAGGGCCTGGCGGCGTCGAGGTCGATGTCCGACGTGGGCAGCTTCACCTTGATAATGGTTGCCCCCATCAGCGCCGCCATGTGGGCGGCGTAGGCGATGATGTCGACAGCGGTCTCGCCCTCCTTGGTCACCTTGCCGCCGCGCGGATAGGACCAGACGACGGTCATCAGGCCGCGCGACTTTGCCTTGACGCTGATTTCGCGCAGTTCCTCCAGCATGTCGTAGGCGCTGTCGGATCCGGGATAGATGGTGAAGCCGACGCCGACGCAGCCGAGCCGCATCGCATCTTCGACCGTGGCGGTCAGCGCCTGGTCGTTGGATCCCGAAGCGAGCGAATTGCCGCTGTTCAGCTTCAGGATCAGCGGCACCTCGCCCGCGAATGTATCGGCGCCCTGCTCGAGCAGGCCGAGCGGCGCCGCATAGCCCGAGACGCCAGCCTCGATCGCCAGTTCGTACAGATAATGCGGATCGTAGGCCGCGGGATTCGGCGCAAAGCTGCGGGCCGGACCGTGCTCGAAGCCCTGGTCGACCGGCAGGATCACGAGGCGCCCGGTGCCGGCCAGACGGCCATGCATCAGCAGCCGCGAGAGATTGCTTTTCAGTCCTGGGGTCTCGCCTTCATACCAGGACAGGATCTTGCGGACGGTTTCGCTTCTGAGCATCGGGTCTCTTTCATTTGCTGCGACTTGAGCACGGTGGTTTTATCCTGCCGGCATTGTTGTCGCTGTCTTTGGAACACTGTGACGGATAGGTAAAGAGACCGGACAAGCCTTCCCAATATTATAATCGTTTGAATTCGCTCGGGTGGATAGTACGGCGGCAGGGTCCTCGAGGAGGGCTGCCGGAGACCGTCCGCGCCTCCAGCGTCCATCGGGCGGGTAGAGGTGACGAACGGATGAACAAATGGCTCGTGGCCGCGTTAACCCTTTATTGGCAGATGGCACTGCGGGAGAAGAGCAATGTTGACGGACTTCCCTCGGGGTTTCGGTTTTGATCCGACCGTCATGGGCGAACGTGCAGCGGGTTACGTCGCCGGACGCAGGTCAAGGCTTGCTCCTGGAATGACGATGACCCCGGTCCTGCCGGTCGTCCTCGTCGACGACGAGTTGCTCCCCGTCAATCCCCAGGACGAATCGGACAATGCACCCGCCGAGCGGACCTCACAGAGCCCCGTGGTTACGGCGGCTCTGGTCGGTGTCCTCCTGGCCGGCGCGGGATACTTTGTCGGCTTCCACTAGAAGGCGGTCCGCGCCGACGGACCATTCGTGCAGACGCCGGCCGAGCATCCTTGCTGACATTGCGCAGAGCGTACAGCCGCTGCGTACAGCGTACAGCCGCTGCGTACAGCGTACAGCCGCTGCGTAGAGAGAGTTGCGGTCGTGTCCGTCAACGTGGTGGAAATTGAGTGTAGCTGAAGCGGCTCCGTTTCAGGCGACTTCGGTGGAAATCTGTTCGGGTTTTGCAGTGTTGCCCATGGCCATGAGGTCGGCCATGGGTTCGGTCTGCATGTAGCGGTTCTGGATCTGCCATTCGTCGTTGGCCTCGAGAAGGACGGCGCCGATGAGCCGGATGATGGATCCCTCGTTCGGGAAGATTCCGACGACGTCGGCACGCCGCTTCACCTCCTTGTTCAGGCGCTCCAGGGAATTCGTCGAATGGATCCGGGTCCGGTGCTGACTGGGAAAATCCATGTGCGCCAGCACGTCGGTCTCGCTGTTGTCGATGAAGGCCCCGAGCTTTGGACACTTTCCCCGAAGCTGGTCGGCGACGTGGCGCAGCGCCTGGCTGGCGCTAGCACGATCGGGCTGGGCGAAGGCTTGGCGCAGCGCGGCCGCCGCCATGCTCTGCTGCGCCTTCGGGACATACGACAGGGCGTTGCGCATCCAATGCACCCGGCAGCGCTGCCAGGAGGCGCTGAACACCCGGCGAATGGCGGCTTTCAGCCCTTCGTGAGCATCCGAGATCACGAGCTTCACGCCGGACAGGCCGCGGCGCACGAGGCTCTTGAGGAAGCTCGACCAAAACGTCTCCGCTTCCGAGGGGCCGATGTGAAGGCCGACGATCTCGCGCTTGCCGTCCGTGTTCACGGCCACGGCGATTATGGCGGCGACCGAAACGATGCGTCCACCCTCGCGCTGCTTCAGGTAGGTCGCATCCAGCCAGAGGTAGGGCCAGTCGCCAGTGAGAGGACGGTCGAGGAAGCCGCCGACGCGTTCGTCGATGTCTTTGCACAGCTTCGATACGGTGCTCTTGCCGATCCCCGACAGCCCCATGGCCTGTACCAGATCGTCGACCCGCCGGGTGGAAACGCCGCTGATCCAAGCTTCCTGAATGACGGCAACCAAGGCCTTCTCCGAGAGCTTTCTCGGCTCCAGGAACGGCGGGAAGTAGCTGCCCTGCCGAAGCTTGGGTATCCGAAGCTGCAACGAGCCGAGCCGCGTGTCGAGCGAGCGGTCGCGGTAGCCATTGCGATAAGTCGCCCGTTCCTGCGTCCGTTCGTGGCGCCCGGCGCCGATCATGCCTTCAACGTCGACCTCCATAAGGAGCTGCATCACGCTCTCGGCTATCGTTCTCAGGAAATCGCCGTCCCCGGCTTTCGCAAAAAGCTCGGCAAGCGGTAGTCTGTCCTCGGTCATCGGGTTCTCCGGTCAGGTTGAAGTCTCGCAACTCCACCTTAGCCGCCCTATCCGGTGACCGCCTCAGCCACACCTTTCAATGTCGGAATTTCCACCACGAGCGCGGACACTACCAGAGTTGCCCGAGAGTCCGGCACAATGCATCCCGAAGGCAAAACTCGAAGACGTCGACTGCGAACAGGGGATGCGCCTCAGTAACGGCTAACAAATACAGCCTCGCCGGCAATATAGAACAGCTCTAAACAAGCATTTTATGTTGACAGGCTCATTCAACAAACCTAGCCATCGGGCAGTGCACTGGTCGCCGACAGGCTGCCTGATGCCCTCGGCCGCTCCCGACCGATGGCCCATGGAGGTTGAATGTTTCGTTCGTTCCGCAGCCGCCCGCGTCTTCCTGCCTGGATCGCCGTCCTCGGCGTCACCGCTCTTCACAGCCCCTCCTACGCCGACGAGACGTCGGCGCCGGAATTGACCGCCATCCTCGGCAATTATTCCGACATCGCCCTGGCCGGCTATTCTGACGCGCTCACCACCGCGAAGGTGCTCGGCACGGCCGTCGACGCGCTCATCGCCACGCCGACCGACGCGACCCTGGAAGCTGCACGCGATGCCTGGCGCGCAGCGCGTCCATCCTATCAGCAGACCGAAGCCTTCCGCTTTGGCAATCCCATCGTCGACGAGTGGGAAGGCCGGGTCAACGCATGGCCCCTCGACGAGGGCCTCATCGACTACGTCGCGCCGCAATACGGTTCCGAATCCGATTCCAACCCGCTCTACGTCGCCAATGTCGTCGCGAACACGGCGCTGAGCCTGGGCGGCGAGACGGTCGACGCCACGGTGATCGATGCCGCGCTCCTCAAGGACAAGCTGCAGGAGGCGGGCGGCGTCGAGGCGAACGTCGCGACCGGCTACCATTCGGTCGAGTTTCTCCTTTGGGGTCAGGATCTCAACGGCACCGGACCGGGCGCCGGCCAGCGCCCGGCGACCGACTTCTCCAATGACAACTGCACCAACGGCCATTGCGATCGCCGCGCCGCCTTCCTGAAGGCCGCGACCGACCTCCTCGTCACCGACCTGACGGAAATGGTGGGCAACTGGCAGAAGGATGGCGCGGCGCGCGCGCATCTTCTGGCCGATCCGGCCGCCGGCGTCTCGGCGGTGCTCACCGGCATGGGCTCGCTGTCCTATGGCGAACTCGCCGGCGAACGCATGAAGCTCGGCCTCCTCCTGCATGATCCGGAAGAGGAGCACGACTGCTTCTCCGACAACACCCATGCCTCCCACCTCTACGACGCCATCGGCATTCGCAACGTCTACACCGGCCGCTACACCCGCAGCGACGGCAGCATATTGGAAGGGCCCTCCGTCTCGGCCCTTGTCGCGTCGAAGGACAAGGCGATCGACGACGAACTGCGCGCCAAGCTCGATGCCAGCGTCCTGGCCCTCGAGGAAATCGCCAAGGCGGCCGAAAATGGCGAGGCCTACGACCAGCAGATCGGCGAGGGCAACGCGGCGGGCAATGCGCGCGTCCAGGCCGGCATCGACGCGCTGATCGCCCAGACACGGACGATCGAGCGGGCCGTCGCGGCGCTCGACCTCAAGAACGTGACCATCGAGGGCTCGGACAGCCTCGACAACGCCGACGCGGTATTCCAGTAGGCTCCATCCTGCAGTGTCGGACGCGCCGAATGGTGCGTCCGCGGCCGCTTTCGGCCACGCGACCAGAGTATGCCGGCCATGACCATCCCCCGCTTCGCCATCCTCGCCGCCCTTCTCGGCGGCGCAGCGCTTTTGCCGGTGGTGGCAGCGCGCGGCGTGACGCCTGAATTGCGCACGGACCTGTCGGCAAAGGATCTCGCCCGCGTCACGGCGGTGACCCGCCCGACCACGGACTTCACCACGCCCGAGAAATTCGAGCTGATGCAGGGCGGTGCCGGGACGCTGCAGAACATCGTCAACCGCGACAGCTTCAGCAAGATCGCCGCCAACCAGTCTTTCGCGGCGCGCGAGAGCTTCAACATCGGCAATGGGCTCTTCACGAAGTTCTGGGTCTCCTCGCCCTCTTCGACCGAGGCCTCGGACGGTCTCGGCCCCCTTTTCAACGCGAGGTCCTGCCAGAGCTGCCATCTGAAGGACGGTCGTGGTCGTCCGCCCGCGGAGGGCGAGCCGGGGGTCTCCATGTTCCTGCGCTTGTCGGTGCCGCCGAAGACGGACGAGGAGCGCCAAGCGCTTGCCGACCGCAGCATGCAGCGCATTCCCGAGCCGACCTATGGCGGCCAGCTGCAGAATTTCGGCGTGCCGGGCATCCTGCCGGAAGGGCAGATGCGCATCGACTATACCGAGGTGCCGGTCGAGCTCGGCGACGGAACCCTCGTCCAGCTCCGCCATCCCCGCTATTCCGTCACCGATCTCAACTACGGCCCGATGGCGCCGGATGCGATCCTGTCGCCGCGCGTCGCCCCCCCGATGATCGGCCTCGGCCTCGTCGAGGAGATCCCGGCCGCCGACATCCTCGCTCATGCCGATCCCGAGGATACCGACGGCGATGGCATTTCCGGCAAGGCAAGCATGGTGCGCGATCCCGAGACGGGGGGCATGACACTCGGCCGCTTCGGCTGGAAGGCGAGCGCAAGTTCCATCAAGGTCCAGGCGGCGGAAGCCTTTGCCGGCGATATCGGCATATCGACGCCGCTCGTGACCGATTCCTTCGGGGAATGCTCGATCGCCCAGGCACTCTGCCGTGACGCGCCGAACGGTGTCCAGCCGCGGCTCGGCGAGGTCGAGGCGCCCGACCCGGTGCTCGATCTCGTCACCTTCTACTCGCGCAACCTCGCCGTCCCCGCCCGCCGCGATGTCGGCGCGCCCGACGTGCTGAAGGGCAAGAGCCTGTTCTATTCCAGCGGCTGCGCGTCGTGCCACGTACCGAAATACGTCACCAGCCGCGATGCCGCCGACGCGCCGCAGGCCTTTCAGCTGATCTGGCCCTATTCCGACTTCCTCCTGCACGACATGGGCGAGGGTCTTGCCGACGGCTCCACCAACGGCGATGCCACCGGAACGGAGTGGCGCACACCGCCGCTCTGGGGCATCGGCCTGACCCAGACCGTCAACGGCCACACGCTGTTTCTCCATGACGGGCGGGCGCGCAACCTGACCGAAGCGATCCTCTGGCACGGCGGGGAAGCTGAAGGATCGCGCAACAGCTTCAAGGCTCTCGGCAAGTCCGACAGGGACGCCCTCCTCGTCTTTCTGGAGTCGCTATGACCTTCGCAAGATCCTGCCTCGCCGCCGCGCTGCTGGCATTCACCACGAGCGCTGCGGCTGCCATCACGCCGGCCGATGTCGTGCGGCAGGCCGTCGACGGCTACATCCGCCCCGGCTACCAGCGGTTCGACAAGGCCGCGGAGGGCATGGCGGAAGCACAGAAGGCGCTCTGCGCCTCGCCGTCGGAGGCAAATCTTGCCGCCGCACGCAGAAGCTTCGCCGATGTCGTGATGACATTTTCCCAGGTCGAGTTCGTGCGCTTCGGCCCCGCGATGGCCGACAACCGTGTCGACCGCATCCTCTTCTGGCCCGATCCGCGCGGAATCGCGCTGCGCCAGGTGCAGGGGCTTCTGGCCGGCAAGGACGAAACTGCCACTGATCCTGTGGCGCTGCATGGCAAGAGCGTCGCCGTCCAGGGACTGACGGCTCTGGAGTTCGTTCTCTACGGCACGGACGCCCAATCCCTTGCCGGTGCGGAAGGCGATTATCGCTGTCGCTACGGTGCGGCGATCGCAGCCAACGTCCTCGGCATGGCGGACGCCATCGTGAAAGGCTGGCAAGAGGGCAAGATCGGCTTTGCGGAGGACATGCTGACCCCGAAGCCGACGAACCCGGCCTATCGCAGCATCACCGATTCGCTGCAGCAGATCACCGGCGTCTTCATTCAGGGATTCGAGTTGATGCGCGACCTCCGCCTGCGTCCGGCCTTCGGACGGTTGCCGGGGGATGCCAAGCCGAAGGCGTTGCTGTTCTGGCGCTCGGGTCTCACCGCCACGAGCCTCAGCGGCAATTTTTCCGGACTCTCGGAGCTGTTCGAGTCCTCGGATCTCGACGAGCTGTTGCCGCCGGCGGCCGCGGCATCAGCCGTTTCGGTGCGCTCGACGCTGAATGATGCGGCAGCGACCCTTGCGACCATGAAGATGCCGATCGACAAGGCGCTGGTCGACCCGGTGGAGCGAACCGAAGTCGGCCGGCTTCTGGTGGCGACGCAGACACTGCAGCCGATCTTCGTCAACGAGATCGCCCCGGCGCTCGGCCTCAGCACCGGCTTCTCCTCGCTCGACGGCGACTGAGATGATCGACCGCCGCCACTTTCTGGCCAGCGCGGGTGCCGCCTTCCTTTCGGGCCTTGCCCCCGCCGCGGCCGAGGCCTTCGACCGGACCGCCGCCGTCTTCGGCGCCGCCTGCCAGAAGGCCGACGGCAGTTTCGGCTGCGCGATCTTCTCCGAACGCGGCGAGATCCTGTCGATGATCGATCTCCCCGACCGCGGGCACGACGTCACCTTCGACGTCGCCACCCGTCGGGCCGTGGCCTTCGCCCGGCGCCCCCGGACCTTCGCGGTCGTCTTCGATCCCCGGAGCGGCACCACGCTGCGGACCATCGCCTCCGTCGAAGGCCGCCACTTCTTCGGCCACGGCTTCTTCTCGCCGGACGGCAAGCTTCTCTACGCCACCGAAAACGAGATCGACACCGCCGCCGGCCTCATCGGCGTCTACGATGCGACGGCGGACTTCAGGCGCGTCGGCGAGTTCGCCACCCATGGCATGGACCCGCACGAGGCGCTGCTGATGCCGGACGGCGAGACCATCGTCGTCGCCAATGGCGGCATCGAGACCTATCCCGACTACGGACGCCAAAAGCTGAACATCGCGACGATGGAGCCCTCTTTGGTGTTCATCGACCGGCGTTCGGGCGACCTGATCGAGAAGCACGTCCTGACCCAAGACCTCCACCAGCTGTCGATCCGGCATCTGGCCATCGACGCCGGTCACCGCGTCTGGTTCGGTTGCCAGTACGAAGGCAATCCGAGCGACCTGCCGCCGCTGGCCGGTTTCGTCCGGCCGGGCGAAGCGCTCTCGCTAGTGACGCTCGCGCCGGAACGGCTCGCCGCTCTGTCGAACTATGTCGGCTCGGTCGCGACCAATGGCGACGGCAGCCTCGTCGCCTTCGCCTCGCCCAAGGGCAACACCATCCTGACGCTCGACGCCGCGACCGGGAAGGCCGCCGCCAGCTACACGCTCGCCGACGGCTGCGGCCTCGCGCCCATGCCCGAGGGGCTCCTCGCCACCAGCGGCCGCGGCGACGTCATCGCCCTCCCCGGCGGCACGGATCGCCAGCCCTCGCAGAAGGTGCTGTGGGACAATCATATCCTGGCGATTTGAGGCAGGAGCCAAACGGTGTCGACGAGTTCCAGACGAAAGGAACCGCCGATGTGCTGAATACCGCCGTCAGGAAACGGACACCGCCTCAGCGCGCAGTTGCAGACCCAGTGAGCGCACCACTCCGAGCAGGGTCGACAATTTGGGGTCGCCTTCGGCACTCAGCGCCTTGTAAAGCGCCTCCCGCGTAATGCCGGCCTCTCTGGCCACCTGCGTCATGCCCCGCGCCCGGGCGATGACACCCAGCGCTGCAGCAATGTACGCGGTCTCCCCGGATTGGAAAGCATCCTCCAGCAGTGAAACCTGCGCCGACGAGTCTCCGAGATAGTTTGAGGCGTCGAAGGGAAGAGTGTCGATGGGCATCATTCAAATCTCCAGTTCGTCCGCCAAAGCCCGGGCCGTTCGGATATCCTGGGCCTGCGTGCTCTTGTCGCCGCCGCAGAGCAGGACGACGAGGATAGGTCCGCGTCTGGCGAAGTAGACGCGATATCCCGGTCCATGGTCGATGCGCAGTTCTCCAATGCCATCGAAGAATTTTGCATCACCGAAAAGACCGACCTGCAATCGGACGAGTCGCTGAGCGATGCGCTCCTGGGCTCGCCTGTCCCGCAATGCCTCAAGCCAGTCGCGGAAAACGCGGGTTTGGCGAATTTCAAGCATATGTAATATTTAGATTACGGCTTACCGACCGTCAATCCGCGGCTGTGACGCGACGAAGGAGCCAAGCTTTGCCCCTCATTGGGTGCGCGCGTCTTCAGAGGATCTCGCAAAGGCGATCTCATGGGAATTGACAGGTGCCGGCTTCGCTGGAAAGCGGGACGGCGGTTCGAAGAAAAGCCATCCCGCCTTATCCGCGATACGTCGCCTCCGCCCCTTCGACTTTTCACACAGCCGGAAACTGCGCCGCCTCGGTCAAAAGGCCCCAGACATAGTCGGCAAAGGAGCGAACGCAGAAGAGCTCGAACTCGCTCTCGCCGCGCCGCCAGATCACCATGTCGGCCTTGGCGAACACGCTGCGGCTGACGGCGCCGACGGGAAAGCTCTGGAGGCGCAGGTCCTGCGGACAGCTCGACGACAGCACGGCCTCGGCGGCCGGGCCCTCGATACGGATGCCGACATAGCGGTCGGTGACGTCGACGGCCGAATGGAGCACTGTTCCCGAGCCCTCGATGGCCGCGATCATCTGCGACGCCGGCGTCCCGCCGACCAGCAGCCAGTCTTCCGGGCCGAGCCAGAGCGCCGACACGCCCTCGGCGACGACACTCGTCTTCGGTTTTCCGGGCAGACTGAGGCCCAGCGCCCCGCCCACGGCCGAAACCGCATCGGGATGCGCCCGAAGGCTCACATGCGCGCGGGCCGCGAGGGGCACCAGCGAGACGCCGGGGCCGGCGGCGTAATGGCCGGCGAGCGCCTCGAGCGTCCGCGGCATGGTGCCGGCCGAGGCCGTCGTGATCGGATCAGCCATTGAGCCGCTCCCCTTCCGGATCGAAGAATATCGGCTTGGTGACCTCGACGGCGATGGTCTCGTCCGGCATCGGCACGTGCAGCGTCTGGCCCGTCAGGGCAGCGCCGTCGCGCACCAGTGCCAGCGCGATCGAGCGGCCGAGCGTTTCCGACCAGTAGCTCGACGTGACGTGCCCGATCATCGTCATCGGGACGGGCTGGTTCGGATCAGCGACGATCTGCGCACCCTCTTCCAGCACGGTCAGCGGGTTGCGGGTCAGGAGCCCGACCAGTTGCTTGCGACCGGGGGCCATGAGGTCCGGCCGCGTCATGCCGCGCTTGCCGACGAAATCGGCCTTCTTCTTCGACACAGCCCAGCCGAGCGCGGCGTCGGCGGCGGTGACGGTGCCGTCCGTCTCCTGGCCGACGATGATATAGCCCTTCTCGGCCCTGAGCACGTGCATCGCCTCGGTGCCGTAGGGCGCAAGGCCATGAGGACGGCCGATCTCGCGCAGAGCGTCCCAGACGGCACGGCCGCGGTTCGACGGCACGTTGATCTCGAAACCCGTCTCACCGGTAAAGGAGACGCGGAAGAAGCGCGTGGGAACACCCATGAACGTGCCCTCGGCCACCGACATGTGCTTGAAGACGTCCGGCGAGATGTCGATCCCGCCGACGAGCGGCGTCACGATCTCGCGCGCTTTCGGGCCCTGGATGGCGATGGTCGCCCACTGCTCGGTCACCGAGGTCAGCCAGACGTTGAGGTGCGGGAACTCGGTCTGGAGATAGTCCTCCATGTGGTTCAAGACGCGCGGCGCGCCGCCGGTCGTCGTCGTGATGTGGTAGCGGCTCTCACCGATGCGGGCGACGATGCCGTCGTCCATGACGTAGCCGGCCTCGCTCAGCATGATCGCATAGCGGCACTTGCCGACGGCGAGACTGGCGATCGGCGTCGCGTAGATCAGGTCGAGGAATTCGGCCGCATCCGGGCCGCAGACCTCTATCTTGCCGAGCGTCGAGGCGTCGAACATACCGGCGGCGTCACGCACCGCGCGGCACTCGCGCTTGACCGCATCGTGCATCGAGGCGCCTTGCGGAAAATACCAGGCGCGCTTCCAGTTGCCGACATCCTCATACGCGGCGCCCTCGGCCTCGGCGCTGTCGTGGATCGGCGTCTTGCGGACGGGATCGAAGAGCTCGCCGCGCGAGGTGCCGGCGATGGTGCCGAAGGTCACGGGCGTGAACGGCGCGCGGAACGTCGTCAGGCCGACCTGCGGCATGGTCCGCCCGAGCGCCTCGCCGGCGACGCCGATGCCGTTGATGTTCGACGTCTTGCCCTGATCCGTGGCCATGCCGTTGGTGGTGAAGCGCTTGATGTGCTCGACCGAGCGAAAGCCCTCACGGGCGGCGAGGCGGATGTCCTTGGCGGTGACGTCGTTCTGGAAGTCCACGAAAGCCTTCACGAAACGACCCGGACCCGCCGAGGGCGCTGCCCCGGCCATGCCGCCAGCAGTGCCAGCAGCACCGCTGATACGCACTGCGCCGGACACGACCATCCCGCCGGAATCATTGTCGGCGCCGGACGCCGCCGACAGGCCTGCCGCGCGGCCCGTGGAGACGGCCGAGGCCAGATCGAAGTCGCCGGCGCAGGCGCCGACCGAGACGCAGTCCTGCGCCGATTCGCCGGGAATATAGGCCTGCAGTTCCGGCGCGAAGGCGAGCTTGCCGCGCGACTGGGAGAAGAGGTGCACCGAGGGCGTGAAACCGCCGGACATCAGCAGCGCATCGCAGTCGAAGCCGCGGCGATCGAGGCCCGACTTGGTCTCGACGACGGTGATGCCGCGGATGCGCTTGACGCCGCGCACCTTGGCGACGTCGTAGCCGGCCAGGACCTCGATGCCGAGTTCGCGTGCCTCGCGCGTCAGGTCGCCGTTTGGATCCTCGCGCAGGTCGACGATCGCCGGTACTTCGACGCCCGCCCGCTTCAGGTCGAAGGCGGCGGCGTAGGCGCTGTCGTGGCAGGTGAAGACGGCGACACGCTTGCCGACCTTGACGCCGTAATGGTTCAGATAGGTCCGGCCGGCGCTGGCGAGCATGATGCCCGGCCGATCGTTGTCCGGAAACACCAGCGGCCGCTCGATGGCGCCGATGGCGAGCACGACCTTCTTCGCCCTCACCTGCCAAAGCCGTTCGCGCGGCGCGGCGGGGTCGGGGGCGGCGAGATGGTCTGCGCGTTCTTCGACGAGGCCGATGAAGTTCTGGACGTAGTATCCGAAGGCCGTCGTCCGCGGCATCACGCGGACGTTCGCCATGCCCTTCAAACGGGCCACCGCGTCGGCGACGAAGTCGGCAGCCGTGACGCCGTCGATCGTCACTTGGCTCTCGGCCTTCAGCCAGCCGCCGAAGGCGTCGCCCTCGTCGCAGAGGATGACGCTCGCCCCGCTCTCGCCCGCGGCGAGCGCGGCCGAGAGGCCGGCCGGTCCGCCGCCGACGACGACGACGTCGACATGCTCGAAGCGGTTGGCATAGCGGTCCGGATCGGGCTTGCCGGGCACCTTGCCAAGGCCCGCAGCCGAGCGGATGTTCGGCTCATAGACCCTGTGCCAGAAGGATTTCGGCCACATGAAGGTCTTGTAGTAGAAGCCTGCGGAAAGGAACCGCGCGAACAGGCCGTTGACCGCGCCGACGTCGAAGTCGAGCGTCGGAAAGCGGTTCTGGCTCTCCGCCGTCAACCCCTGGTAGAGCGGCTGCATGGTGGCGCGGATGTTCGGCTGACGCCGGGCCGCGTCACGCGAAATGTCGACGAGCGCGTTCGGCTCCTCCGAGCCGTGGCCGAGAATGCCGCGTGGGCGGTGATACTTGAACGAGCGGCCGGTGAGGTGGACGCCGTTGGCGAGAAGCGCCGAGGCGAGCGTGTCGCCCTCGAGGCCCTCGTAGCGGCGACCGTCGAAGCTGAAGCCGAGGCGACGGGCGCCCTTGAGGCGGCCCTGTCCGGGAAGGCGATGGGACGTCACTGCTGGGCCTCCGTGCGGGCGACTTGCGTGTGCGCGGCATCCCCCATGTGGTCGGGGTCGACATGGGCGTCGCGCGATGCGGCTGCGAGTTGCCCGTTGTCGTCGATATCCGGCTTCGGCTCACCGGCCTTGTAGGTGATCACGAACTTGTCCGTGACGGCATGGCGCGCCGCATTGAAGAAGCGGCCGCAGCCATGGATGTGGCGCCAGCGCTCGAAGATCACGCCGCGGCCGTTGGAGCGGAAGTAAAGAAGTTCGGCCGTCGCCTGGTCGGTGAGACCCGCGGCGCCGTCGGGACGCTTCAGGTGGGCTTCGCCGGCGTGGCGAAATTCGGTCTCTGGCCGTTCCTCGGCGCAGTAGGGGCAGTGGATGAGCAGCATGTCGGCCCCCTCTAGTGCGCGACGGCGGCGGCGGCCGCCTCGTCGATGAACCGGCCGGTGACGAAACGGTCGAGGTTGAAGGCCGCATTGATCTTGTGCGGCTCGTCGCGGGCGATGGTGTGGGCGAAGACATGGCCCGAGCCCGGCGTCGCCTTGAACCCGCCGGTGCCCCAGCCGCAGTTGACGTAGAGACCCTTGACCGGGGTCTTCGACAGGATCGGCGAGCGGTCCGGCGTGACGTCGACGATGCCGCCCCAGGTGCGCAGCATCTTCAGCCGCCGGAAGATCGGGAACATGTCGGTGATGGCGTCGAGCGTGTGGTTGAGGATGTGCAGGCTGCCGGCCTGGGAATAGGACGGGTACTGGTCGGTGCCGGCGCCGATCACGAGTTCGCCCTTGTCGGACTGCGAGACGTAGGCGTGGACGGTGTTCGACATCACGACGCAAGGCATGCAGGGCTTGATCGGCTCGGACACCAGCGCCTGAAGCGGAAAGCTCTCGAGCGGCATGCGCACGCCCGCCATCTCCATGACCGTCGAGGTCGAACCGGCGGCGACGACGCCGACCTTCTTCGATCCGATGAAGCCCCGCGCGGTCTCGACGCCCTTGACCGAGCCGTCGGCGCCGCGACGGATGCCGGTGACGGCGCAGTTCTGGATGATATGGACGCCGAGCGCCGAGGCAGCGCGCGCATAGCCCCAGGCGACCGCGTCATGCCGCGCCGTGCCGCCGCGCCGCTGCAGCGCGCCGCCGACGATCGGGTAGCGTGCGTCGGACGAAATGTTCAGCGGCGGGCAGAAAGCCTTCGCCTCTTCGGCGTCAAGCCACTCGTTGTCGACGCCGTTCAGCCGGTTGGAATGAATGTGGCGTTTGGCGACCTGCACGTCGTGGACGTTGTGGGCGAGCATCAGGACGCCGCGCGGCGAGAACATGACGTTGTAGTTCAGCTCCTGGCTGAGTCCCTCCCAGAGGTTCAGCGCGTGGTTATAGAGCGCCGCCGACTCGTCGTAGAGATAGTTGGAGCGGATGATCGTGGTGTTGCGGCCGGTATTGCCACCGCCGAGCCAGCCCTTCTCGATGACGGCGACATCGGTGATCCCGTGCACTTTGGCAAGGTAGTAGGCCGTGGCGAGACCGTGCCCGCCGGCGCCGACGATGATCACGTCATAGTGCTTTCGCGGCTCGGGCGAAGCCCATTGCTCGCCCCAGCCCGTATGGTTCCGCAAGGCCTCCCGGGCCAGCGCAAAGGCTGAGAAACGACGCATTCGGGCATCCCTTAGATCTGGTGTCGACGCGGCGACGTCCCGCAGTCTCCGGGGTGTATCGCACATGCCGGGGCACGCTAGCCCTTTCAGCCTCAGATCATGCTCATTTTGCGACGGGTCGTGACGCTTTGTCCCGATGTCTCCGGCAAAGCACGCGGCCTTAAAAAAATGGCGGGGCGCCGAAGCACCCCGCCATCGTCAGTCGTTCGAAGGGTTCACAATCAGACGGCGACGGCACGTGCCCGGTAATGCGGGCGACCGACCATGCCGCCGATGGCGGCGACGATCAGGCCGAGAAGGAGAGCGATGAAGCCGGCGAAGGAAGCGGTCGAAACCGTCTCGGCGGCTGCATCGGCTGCCACCTTGGCCTCTTCGACGGCCCGGTCGTAGGTCGCCTGGAAGTCGTTGAGACGCTGCTCGGCTTCCTGTGGCGAGATTCCGGCCTGCTGCGAGATGACGGTTATGGCAGCCTGGCGCTGCTCCGGGGTCGCGCCTTCGCCAAGACCGGCGACGATTTCGGGAATTGCCTCGCCGAGATCGGCTTCGCCCGTTGTCTGGCGTGCCGTGTCGGCGGCCTGCTGACCTTGCTGGACGGCCGCGTTCGCGGCCTGGTCGACCTGCTGCTCGCGGCGCTGCAGAAGCTGACGCGCCTGGCCTTCGATGCCGTCCGGCAGCGCCGAAAGCGAATTCGGGCCGAGATTGCCGGCAGCACTCGTGAGGGCGCTGATCGAGCCGCCGAGGGCGCCGAACGTACCACCGATCAGGGCCGAGGCGCCCGATGTCAGGAGGTAGACGGCGACGAGGGTCGACGTCGCCCAGGTCACGAGACCGTGCAGGACGCCGTCGGCCTTCTCAGGCGAACCGGCAAGGCGCGCGGCGGCCCAGGCGCCGAAAAAGGTTGCGATGAGGACTGTTCCGAGCGTCCAGAGTCCACTGGCCGAACCGATGGCGGAAAGGTCCGGCGAGCCGTTGCTGGCCGGATCGATCGTCGCCATACCGATGCCGAGGCCCAGAAGGCCCAGCATGACCTGGACGACGAGCGTCAAAATGGCCCCGGCAAAGATGGCGCCCCAGGAAATGCGGCGAAGCGGGCCCTGCTGGACCACCGGCGTCGCAAGGACGGTGGATCGATCGATGATCGTATCGGACATGGGGTATTCTCCTGGGCAAAGGGGCCGGCGCCGCTGTACCGCCGCCGCCAGTCTCGCACCGCCGTGCGTTGCGCGTTGGCTGTGTCTAGCGGCTGAACCCCCGCAAAGGCGGCTCGTTCCGGGGTCCAGGTAAATATGTGCGAGAATTAGCTGCATGCGACCGAAGGTTCTGCTGACCGCAGCAGCGACCGCCTCGATGTCCTGCCGCACATCATCGACCGCGCCGCGCATGGCGGCGGCCGTCTCGGCATGGAGCGTCCCGTCGATTCAGGCAAGGAAGCCGTCGAGCCGCCTTGCCGCATACAGGCTGCACGCGACCTCGACATTCCCGGATCCGTCTGACAGCGGGCCACGCCGTCGACAGCTGTTGATCCAAAAGTCTCCATCTGACAAAACACCAATATCGGCAAGGCAATGCCCGGTGAACGTTCATCCCTCGCTGCCGTGCCTCCGCTCCAGCCCTGCGCCGGATTCCAACGATAGCCTGGCATCGATGGCGGAACGGCGTGATGGGCGGGACGTTGACGAGTGGCTGTGCCATGTGCAGCGACAGCGGCCGCGCGGCATGGCATAAAGTCGGGCACGACACCGCCGGGACAGCACGACCAAGACGGCACGACGAACAAGGACTGATGGCTTGAGACCTGAATTGAATGGCGCTTCCGGCGCGATCCGTTTCCGCCCCTCCTGGGACCGGGTGGTCGTGCAGACGCTCGCGGGCCTCAGCCTCGTCGCTGTCCTTTCCGCCTGTCAGACCGGCATGCCCGCCGCCAATGCCATTCGTCTCGACCAGGCCTCGGGCTCGTCGGAAAACATTTCCTCGCTGACCGCGACGGTGAACGCCAATCCGCGCGATCCGGAAGCCTACAATGTCCGCGGCACGGCCTACGGCCGCGCCGGGCGCAACAGCGAAGCGGTGCAGGACTTCACCACCGCCCTGCAGCTCGACCCGAATTTCTACCAGGCCTATGCCAACCGCGCCCTCGTTTATCGCCAGATGAACGACAACGCCAAGGCGGTCGCCGACTATAACGCCGCGCTGCAGATCAACCCGCGCTACGACAGTGCCTTTATCGGCCGCGGCAACATCTATCGCATGGCCGGCCGCAATCGTGAGGCGCTGGGCGACTTCCAGAAGGCGATCGACCTCAACACCACCGATCCGCGCGCCTACCACAACCGTGGGCTGCTCTACCAGATCGACGGGCAGCACAAGCAGGCGATCGAGGATTTCTCGACCGCGATCTCGCTACAGGCGGACGCGCCCGAGCCCTATTCCGGCCGCGGCGTCTCCTATCTCGCCCTCGGCGACGAGGAAAACGCCTTCACCGACTTCAACACGGCATTGAAGCTGGACGACAAGAACGCGGAATACTGGACAAACCAGGCGATCATCTACGAGCGCCGCAACGAAAAGGCGCGCGCCTTCAAGTCCTACGCCCGCGCTGCCCAGCTCGACCCCGCCTACCAGCCGGCCAAGGACGGCATGGGCCGCACACGCGCTTAGGCTGCAATGACTGGAAGGGCGGGCGGCTTTATCCGGCCGCCCGCCTTTTCGCAGTACCGGCCGCGTGTATCACGCGTGACGATCGGAACCTTGCCGTCTCCAACGCCTTCCTGACGCGAAGAGACACTGCAACAGGAACCGACCTCCATGAAAATCCTCCTCGCCACCGCTGCCTTCGCCTCGCTGCTCGCCGCACCGATGGCAGCCCATGCCGAAACCGCGCTTGGCATCCTCACCTGCAAGAGCGAAGGCTCGGTCGGATACATCATCGGCTCTTCGGAGAACGTGATCTGCGATTTCGCGCCGGCCAATGCGGCGCAGCCCGTGGAAGTCTATTCGGGCACGCTGGACAATGTCGGCCTCGACATCGGCGTCACCGGTGAGACCATCATGTCCTGGAATGTGCTCGCCGATACAGACGGCTATCAGCCCTCGCAGCTGGCCGGCACCTATGTCGGCGCGAGCGCGGACGCTTCCTTTGCAGCCGGCGGCGGCGTGAAGCTTCTGACCGGTGGCCCGAACGGCGGCTTCAGCCTGCAGCCGCTCAGTGTCCAGGCTCAGGAAGGCGTGAATGCCGCCCTCGGCGTCACCAAATTCACGCTGGTCTCGGCCGTACCGGCCGGCGCCGTCGCCGCCCCCACGGGTGCCGTGGTCGTTCCCGAGGGCTCTGTCGTTGTGCCCGAGGGTTCGGTCGTCCTTCCCGAGGGCACAGTGGTCGTTCCGGCGAACTGATCGCCGACGCAATCGGCGTTCTGCCGACGGCAAAGCCTGTCTTCCGGCAGACGCCGCCGGGGATCGCCTGTCGCTGGTCCCCGCCGCACAGTCGGTGGCGATCATAAAAAAGGCCCGCATGCTGGTTGCATGCGGGCCTTTTCGTTTGTCCGGCTGGGCCAGGATCAGTGGGCCATCGCCTTCACGATGTTCTCGACCATCTTCTTGGCGTCGGCGAACAGCATCATCGTGTTGTCCTTGTAGAACAAGGTGTTGTCGATGCCGGCATAGCCCGATGCCATGGAGCGCTTGACGAAGAGGCAGGTCTGGGCCTGATCGACGTTGAGGATCGGCATGCCGTAGATCGGCGAGGTCTTGTCGTCCCGCGCCGCGGGATTCGTGACGTCGTTGGCGCCGATGACGAAGACGACGTCGGTCTGGGCGAACTCCGAGTTGATGTCCTCGAGCTCGAAGACCTCATCATAGGGAACGTTCGCCTCGGCCAGAAGCACGTTCATATGCCCAGGCATGCGGCCGGCGACGGGGTGGATGGCGTATTTCACCTCGACGCCATGGTTCTTCAGCGTGTCGGCCATCTCACGCAGCGCGTGCTGCGCCTGCGCGACCGCCATGCCGTAGCCCGGCACGATGATCACCTTGGAGGCGTTCATCATGAGATAGGCGGCGTCGTCGGCCGATCCCTGCTTGACCGGACGCTCCTCGCCGCCGGCCGAAGCCGAGGGACCGCTCTCGCCGCCAAAGCCGCCGAGGATGACCGAGATGAAGGAGCGGTTCATGCCCTTGCACATGATGTAGGACAGGATCGCACCGGAGGAGCCGACGAGCGCGCCGGTGATGATCAGCGCAAGGTTCTGCAGCGTGAAGCCGATGCCGGCCGCCGCCCAGCCCGAATACGAGTTCAGCATCGAGACGACGACCGGCATGTCGGCGCCGCCGATCGGCACGATCAGAAGAACGCCCAGCGCCAGGGAAAACAGCACCACCAGCCAGAAGGCGATGTGGCTCTCCGTCACCGCGAAGATGATGAGGCAAAGGACGAGGCCGGCGGCCAGCGCGATGTTGATCAGGTGGCGCGAGGGCAACATGATCGGCTTGCCGCCCATGCGTCCGTCGAGCTTCAGGAAGGCGATGATCGAGCCGGTGAAGGTGATCGCGCCGATGGCGACGCCGATCGCCATTTCGACGAGCGCCTGGGTATGGATGTTGCCGACGGTGCCGAT
Source organism: Aureimonas sp. SA4125 (assembly GCF_019973775.1). NCBI lineage: Bacteria > Pseudomonadati > Pseudomonadota > Alphaproteobacteria > Hyphomicrobiales > Aurantimonadaceae > Aureimonas > Aureimonas sp. SA4125. The sequence goes on from NZ_AP025032.1 coordinate 3,770,043, forward strand.
GTTGATGGCCTCGGGCGCATAGAGCGCGGCAGCGGCGACACAGACCGCGGCAAGGCCGACCAGGCTGTGGAATCCGGCGACGAGCTGCGGCATGGCCGTCATCGGAATGCGCTTTGCCACGACGGCGCCGATCCCGCCGCCGGCGGCGATGCCGACGAGGATGAGGAGCAGCGCACCGGCGGAGGGGTTGGCGAGGAGCAGCGTCGTCACGACGGCGATGCCCATGCCGACCATGCCGAAGATGTTGCCCTGGCGGCTTGAGGTCGGGTGCGACAGGCCGCGCAGTGCCAGGATGAACAGCACCCCGGAGACCAGATAGAGGAAGGCGGCGAAGTTCTCGGACATCATCGCCTCACTTCTCCTTTTTCTTGTACATCGCCAGCATGCGCTGCGTGACGAGGAAGCCGCCGAAGATGTTGACGCTTGCCAGCACCAGGGCGACGAAGCCAAAACCCGTCGCGATGCCGGAGGCCGAGATGCCAACGGCAAGGATCGCCCCGACGATGATCACCGAGGAGATCGCGTTGGTGACAGCCATCAGCGGCGTGTGCAGCGCCGGCGTCACCGACCAGACGACGTAGTAGCCGACGAAGATCGCCAGGACGAAGATGGCGAGGTGGAAGACGAAGGGATTGGCCGAAGCGACATGGTCGGCGACCGGCGACGTCATCATCTGCTCGACGCCGATGCGCGCATCGCGGATGGCGGCGCCCGCCTCGTTGAGGCGTTGCAGGGTCGCACGCGCAAGCTCGTTTTCCATCATGCCTCTCCCGTCTGTGCAGCAGGCGCGTCACCGGCCGTTCCCGGGTCGGCAGCGACCATGGTGGGCGCCGCCGGCGCGGGGGCGGCCTTGGCGAAGTTCGGATGCACCACCGCGCCGTCGCGCGTCAGGAGCGTCGCCTTGACCAGGTCGTCGGCGAAATCGATCTTCAGCGCCTTCGCCTCCTTGTCGATCATCGTCTCGAGGAACGAGGCGACGTTCTTGGCGTAGAGCAGCGAGGCGGTGGCGGCGATGCGGCCGGCGACGTTGAGGTGACCGACGATCCGGGCCGGCCCGGCGTCCACGATCTTGCCGGCTTCGGCACCCTCGACATTGCCGCCGCGCTCGACCGCAAGATCGACCAGCACGGAGCCGGGCTTCATCGTCTCGATCATGGCCCGCGTGACGAGGCGCGGGGCCGGCCGCCCGGGGATCAGCGCCGTGGTGATGACGATGTCCTGCTTGGCGATATGGGCGGCCACCAGTTCGGCCTGCTTGGCCTGATAGCCCGCCGACATCTCCTTGGCGTATCCGCCCGAGGTTTCGGCCGCCTTGAACTCGTCGTCCTCCACGGCAATGAACTTCGCCCCGAGGGATTCGACCTGTTCCTTGGTGGCGGGCCGCACGTCGGTCGCCGTGACGACGGCGCCGAGGCGGCGGGCGGTGGCGATGGCCTGCAGGCCGGCGACGCCGACGCCCATGACGAAGACGCGCGCGGCCGGCACGGTGCCGGCGGCGGTCATCATCATCGGAAAGGCCCGGTCATACTCGGAAGCAGCGTCGAGGACGGCCTGGTAGCCGGCAAGATTGGCCTGGCTCGACAGGACGTCCATCACCTGTGCGCGCGTGATGCGCGGCATGAATTCCATGGCGAAGGCGAGAATGCCGGCATCGGCCATAGCCGCGACATCGTCGTCACGCCCGTAGGGATCCATGATCGCAATGACGGCGGCGCCACGGCGATAGCCGGACAGTTCCTCGCGCTCGGGCCGTCGTACCTTCAGCACGACATCCGCGCCTGCTGCGTCGGCGGAACTGCCGATCGTGGCGCCGACGGCAGCAAAGGCCTCGTCGGGAATGCGCGATCTGAGGCCGGCCCCGGCCTCGACCGTGACGTCGACACCAAAACTCTTCAGCTTCTTCACGGTGTCGGGAGACGCCGCGACACGCGGCTCGCCCTCGTCCCGCTCCCTTGGCACGAAAACCTTCATACGGATCTCCTCCCCCGCGACCGGGCCTCTGTGGCCAATCCGGTCGATATCTCCCCTCCCCACGCGGGCGGGGCGGTCACTTCATGAAATAGCTGACCACGGCGCCGAAGATCAGGAAGGCTAGAATGCCGGCCAGGAAACCGGCAGAGGAGACAAGCGCCACCGCCATGCCGACGACGACCGCAAAGACCCAGATCGAGCCGAACTTCACCAGAAGCAGGAACCGCTCATAGGTGCGCTCGTGCTCGCTGTAGTCCATCTTGTCGGCGTAGGTGATGGTATGGCCGTGATCTTCAGTCATGTCATTCTCCCGAACGCGCCTCCGTCCGGCAGGGGGACGAAGCTGGATGCCGTGTTGCTGATGCCGGCCAGCGGCAAGCATGGTCGCTCCCCGCCGACAAGACAATCTGCTCTGGCACATACACGCTATCTCCCCGAACAGGCAATGCCGCCGGAGATAGCAGAAGGCCGGACCCTTTCGGACCCGGCCTTCTGTTATCTCCGGCATGAAAGCGGTCGTATCAGGCGACCTGGCGGCGATCCTCGTGACGGCCTTCCTCGACCTCCTCGATGATCTTGGCGACGAAGGCCGGGATATCGCCGGGATTGCGCGAAGTGATCATCGCCTGGTCGACGACCACTTCCTTGTCCATCCAGTTCGCGCCGGCATTCTTCAGGTCCGTCTTGATCGAGCCGTAGGAGGTGACGTCCTTTCCGCGGACGAGATCGGCCTCGATCAGCAGCCAGGGTGCGTGGCAGATCGCGGCCAGCGGTTTCCCGGTATTGTAGAAGTCGCGGATGAAGGCGACGGCCTTTTCATCGGCGCGCAGCACGTCCGGGTTGATCTGCCCACCCGGCAGAACGAGCGCGTCGTAATCCGCCGCCTTCACGGCCGAGAGCTCGCGGTCGACCGGAACGCTCTCGCCCCAATTGTCCTTGTCCCAGCCCTTGATCGAGCCGGCCTTCAGCGAGACGACGTGCACCTCGGCACCCGCTTCGCGCAGCATCTTCAGCGGCTGGGTGAGTTCGGCCTGCTCGAAGCCGTCCGTGGCGAGGATGGCGATCTTGGCTTTGCGAATATCGGTCATGGCATGTTCCTTCAAAAGCAAGTCGCTGCGCCGCCTGAGGCGCCGCGTGTACCGTGCTATGTTTCGGATAGATAAGGAAAATGCAGCCCATGGCCGATCGTTCCGGCAGACGGGCAGGATGCCGCACCCTGCCCTCAAACCTCGTCGGGAGAATCGGCAGCACCGTCAGCATCGATGGCGGCGCGGGCATCGCCATAGCCAAAGCCCGCGCGCATCATTGCCGCCATGTCGCGCTCCCGCCGCTCCGCCCGGTCGCGCAGGCGATGCGGGCCAAGGCGACGTCGCCGGGCGTAGGCGAAGGCCGCCTCGTGATCGGTGCTCTCGTCGCCCTGCAGCGTCACCGCGATCGTGTCGCGGTCGACGCCCTTTTCGGAAAGCTTCGCCTCGATCTTGCGAAGCGACGCGCCCCCGCGCCGGAGGCTCGACAGCTTCGCCGCGGCGAAAGCGCGGTCATCGAGGAGTTTCAGATCGTGGAAACGGGCGAGCGTCGCATCGATCATCGCCCGGCAGTCTGCGGAACTGGGCGCACCGCCCTCCTCCGCCTCGGCGACACGCCGCGCCACCTTGCGCTCGAGCACCCGCCGCAGGTTTTCCGCCGTGCTGGCGTAGCGGCCGAGATAGTGCGCGGCGGCGCGGAACAGCCATTCCGGCGTGACGGGCCGGGGACGACGTTGCGGAGGGGCGGGCGGGGGCGGGCGGCTCATCGCGACGATATAGAGTGCCTTGACCTCGGGCGACAAGCGAAAGGCCCCGATCCGGTCTGCGGATCGGGGCCTTTCCAGACCGTTGGCCCTGCCCTGTCGTCCGCCGGAAATCCGGCGCCTCGATCAGGCGGCGCGGGCGAAATCCTGCGTGGCTTCGGCCGGTGCACGCGATGCGACATTGCCGAGAATGCCGCACTCATAGGCGATGGTCGCGGCCTCGGCACGGGCGCGGTCGAGGCCCGGCGCGATCTCGTCGGCAAGGCTGAAGAGCGTGCCGCCGTGCAGGAAGGGCGCCTCGTAGGCGGCGCGCAGGACCATGCCACAGTTGATCTTCGTTGCCGGGCTCTGCTGGATGACGGTCTCGACGACGCGGGCGATCCGGCTCGGGATCGCCGTGATGGCGCTGGCGATGAAGGCCCAGTCGCGGCCACGGCGACCCTTGCCGGCTTCCGAGGACAGGAGGCACTCGGTGGCGATCGCGGCATAGGCCGAGAGCGGCGAGAAGCGGACCGGGATGAGCGTGCGGTCCGACAGGCGGGCGGCGGCGCGGATCGTTTCGGCGGTGTCGCCGGCGTCGATGATGGCGAGATCGCCGCGGCGGCGGGCAGCACGCACCAGACGCTCCATCGCAGCTTCGTCCTCGGCGGCCTCCACGGTGATGCGGGTGTTGTGCTGGCCCTTGCCGGCCCAGGCGACGAGATCCTTGTCGCGCGCCGCGTCGATCAGCACGACAGGGATGTCGGCAGCCGCGGCGACGCTGGCGAGCGTCAGCGCGAGCGTGGTGGTGCCGGAGGTCTTCAGGGAGCCGACGGAGAGAACGGGAATCATGACGGAGCGCCTTTCGGAAGGGGTGCGGGGAATGCGCCTCCAGCGGCGTCGTTCCGCGAAAGGCCAGTTGACTGAACAGTTCGGCTCCCTGTGTGGGACCCGAAGATTTCGTGAAACTGGAAAGCACGGCGTACCGATATCTTTCTGCAGGCTGAGGATGTGACCGATGTCGGTGCGGCACGGGCTTGCATTTGGGCCATGCCTGCGATGACACATTGACCTCGCGCCCATTTCCGTGATGGTCGCAGAAATCCCGCCGTTTTCGCGAAAGTTCTCCCGCATGCCTGCGCACTCGATCCTCGTCGCCGTCCCCGCCGACATCCGCACCATCGGCAATCACCGCTGGCACGCCGCGCCCGAGACCTATCTGAAGGCGGTCATCCGCGTCGCCGGCGCCATTCCGGTGATCGTGCCGGCCCTCGCGGCGGAGATCGACATCGGCGAGATCCTGTCGCGGGTCGACGGCGTGCTCGTCACCGGATCGGTCACCAACGTCCACCCCAGCCGCTATGGCACCGAGCCCAGCGCCGCGCACGAGCCCTACGATCCGGATCGCGACGCGCTGACGGAGGCGATGATCAAGGGTGCGATCGAGCGCGACGTGCCGCTGCTCGCGATCTGCCGCGGCCTGCAGGAATTGAACGTCGCGCTCGGCGGCTCGCTGGCGACGGAGATCCAGGACATCGAAGGCCGGATGGACCACCGCGCCGCCGATGATCCCGAACAGGGCGTTCGCTACGCCATCCGTCAGAAGGTCACGGCCGAGAGCGGCAGCAAGTTGAACCGGATCCTCGGCAAGAGCGAATTCCAGGTCAACTCGCTGCACCGCCAGGCGATCGATCGTCTGGCGGAGGGACTGACGGTCGAGGCGACGGCACCGGACGGGACGATCGAGGCGGTGTCGGTCGACGCGGCCCGCGGCTTCGCCCTCGGCGTGCAGTGGCATCCGGAATACTGGGCCGAAAGCGACGCCGATTCCGCCGCCATCTTCAGTGCCTTCGGCGAAGCCTGCCGGGCTTTTCGAAAGAGCCGCGCCACGGCCCGCTGATCAGGCCAGCGCCCCGCCGAGCAGCGCGACGCCGAGGGCGATGACGAGAAGGGCGCCGATCACTTCGACGCTATCGAGCACGGCGGCGCGGCGCCCCCCCGCCGCACCGAAGCGCAGGGCGACGTCCTTGGCGAAGACAGCGAGCGCCGCAATGGCCGAGACGGTGATCGCCGTCCCGAGCGCCATCGCGAGGACGGAGAGCACGCCGCCGAGATAGAGCCCGTTCAGAAGGGCGAAGGTCAGGACCACGATCGCCCCGGTGCAGGGCCTGAGACCCACGGCGAACACCGCCGAGGCCGCCGAGCCGAGCGAGAGCCGCGTCGCGCCGAGCGCGCGGGGATCGGGCATGTGGGCGCGGCCGCAGTCGCAGTCCTCGGCGTCGTCCACACAGACCTCGCTGGAAAATCCGCCCGACGCCGGGCGCATGATCGGTCCGCCGGGCGCCACCACCGGCATCTCGGCGCCGCGCAGGCGCGTGGGGCCAGGCCTCGCCGCCGCCGGCACTCCCCCGGCAAAGGCAAGGCCGGTGGCAGACGTCCCCATCCCGAATGACGACGCGACCGGGTTCGGCGACGGCAGGGCGGGACGCCGGGACCGCTCGACCAGCCGCAGGATCTTGCGCAGCAGCAGCCAGCAGCCGAAGGCGATGATGAGGACGAAGGAGGCGATTTCGAGCCCGTTGGTGGCGTCGGTCATCGACACGCCAGTCCCGCGCAGGACGAACCATCCGGCGCCCACGACGACCAGCGCGGTCACCGCCTGCAGCAGCGCCGACACGAAGGACAAAGCGATCCCGCGGCGCAACTGCACCTCGTTGGCCAGCACGTAGGACGAGATGACCGCCTTGCCATGGCCGGGCCCCGCGGCGTGAAAGACGCCGTAGGCGAAGGAGAGTCCGATGAGGAAGAACACGCCGCCCGAGCCGTTCTTCATCCCCACCAGCGCCGCCCGCAGCGCGGCAAAGAACTCCCGCTGATAGGCGTTGATCTCGATGAACAGGCCGGAGAAGAGCCCGCTCGGCTGCGACACGGTCTCGGCCGTGCCGATGCCGAGCGAGGACTTTGCCAGGCCGGGATCGACGGCCGCCATCAGCACGAGGCCCGCCAGAAGCGCCAGCACTGCCAGACGGCCGAGCGGCGGGTGTGTCAGCTGCATGTGATTTCCAGCCGCGTCGCCAGAACCTTGGCATAGTCGACGCCGTCGGCCGGCACGGTCTCGTCGGCGCCGAGCCCGGCGATCGAGGCCATCCACTGCTGCGCCGCCTCGTCCTCGTCGGGCACCACGATCTCCTTGCGGCAGGTCGCCGGCATGTCGACCAGCTGGAAGCTGGCATCGTCCTCGAAGGTGAAGGCGACGAAGAAGGTCTCGTCGAAATTCGACAGCGTCACCTTCTGCGCCTTGAAGTCGATAGGCTCGCCCGCCTTCATCTCGAAGAACAGCAGCAACTGCCCATCCTGGTTCAGCGCCCTGATGCTCTCCGGCGGCAGCATCTTCACGGTCTTATCGCCGATGGCGACGAAGGTGTAGAAGCTCCATTCGGCGATCGACTCCCGCACGGTATCGCCGATTTCCTGCAGTTCGTTGTCATCCAGAATGCCGTTGGCGTTCTTGTCGAAGTCCACCACGACGCTGGAGGAGAAGAGCTCGTCCATCCGCCAGATGTTGCGCACGGAAACGAATTTGCCGGCCGCGTCGCCGACGACCTCCATCCGCGCATCGGCGTAGACATGCGGATGCGCCTGCACCTCAGCGGTCGGATAGAGGCTCGCGAACAGTGCCAGGGCCGCCCAGCGGGTGATCGACGTCATGGCCTCTCCTTCTCGGTATCGTCCGTCCAGACCTGACAAGCATGGCCGAAGTTTGGAGGACTTCGGCGGGCGTCGCCGTTTCATGCGCCGACACAGGAACGGCCGCAAGATGCCGTGCGCCCTTGGCCTGGGGGATCGCCGACACCACATGTCTGACATCGCCACGTCTGGCCGATCCCCGGAGATATCGCATGAAGACGACACAAGCCGAACTGGAAGACCAGATCACCAGCCTGCGGGCCGAACTGGCATCGCTGACGAAGTCACTGTCCCGGCGTGGCAGCGCGGCGTTCGAGGATATCGAAGACCGGGCGTCCGACCTTTACGGCTACGTCCAGGATCGTGGACCTGACATGGCCCGCGAAGTGCGCAAGCAGGCCCGTCAGCTCGAGCGGACGGCGCGCGACAACCCCGTTGCTTCGGTCGCGCTCGCTGCCGTGGTGCTGCTCGTCATCGGCGCCCTGCTCCGCCGCGACTGAGCGCGCGACGGGTTTGTCCCTGCTGGGGGGATGCGGAGTTGCCGCGTCCCTGCCCGCTACTTCAACACGATCACCTGCGCGCCGACATGGACCCGCTCGAACAGATCGGCGACGTCCGCATTGCGCATGCGAAAGCATCCCGACGACGCCGCGCTGCCGATCGAGCGCGGCGCGTTCGTGCCATGGATGCGATACGTTCCCCAGCCCAGATTCAGCGCCCTGACGCCGAGCGGATTGGATGGTCCCGGACCGACCGAGTCCGGCAGCGACGGGTTCTTTTCACGCATCGAGGGCGTCGGGACCCAGGTCGGATTGAAGCGCTTGCGTGTCACGAAGCTCTCGCCGAACCACTGCTCGCTCGGTCGCCCGACGGCGATCTCGTAGCGCAGAGCCGTCGTCGCCCCGGTGATCAGGTATAGCTTGCGCTCGCTGGTCTTGATGACGATCGTCCCGGGATCATAGCCGCTGGCAAAGTTCTCCTCCGCCCATTTCGGCTTGGGGTCGCTGGCCGCCGTGGCGGTGCCGGGCACCCCCGCAATCGACAGAGCGAGAAGGGCGGCGGAAAGGAGAGGACGCATCGGCACTCCGTCGAACTGTCACGGTCGCCCCGGTCGATGAGGGCCGACGACAGTATGCGAGGCAATCGTTTCCAGAGCGTGAGCGTGCCCCTCAGTACGCGACTGCCTCGCACCGTGAGCATGCTGTCAGCGCGCGTCCGCTTCGGACCCCGAGCGTGCCGTCAGCGCGCGTCCGCTTCGGACATTGTGACGAGTTCCGGCGCCGCGCGCTCTCCATCGCACTTGCGGAACCAGACCGCCAGAAAATCGACGAAGAGGCGCACCCGCAGCGGCAGGTGCCGGCGATGCGGGAAGACGGCATAGATTCCGGCCTCCTGCGGCATGAAGGTTTCCAGAACGGTGACAAGGCGCCCCGCCGCGATATCGGCCCGCACGACGAATTCCGGGATCATCGCAAAGCCGAGCCCCGCCCGCACCGCGGCTCTGACGGTGACGGGGCTGTTGGCGGTGAACTGGCCGGAGACAGGAACCGGAAACGGCTCGCCCGTTTCGGGATCGCGGAACGACCAGCTGGAGAACATGCGCGAATTGGAATCGATCACGGCGGGAAAGTTCGCCAGCTCCGACGGATGGGTCGGCCGCCCGAGCCGCTCGATCAGCGCGGGGCTGGCGCAGAGCGCAAGGTCGAGCGAAGCGAGCCGCCGGGCGATCATCGCCGAGTCGGACAGCCGCGTCATCCGGATGGCGACGTCGAAGCCATCCTCGACGAGGTCGACGAAATTGTCGTCGAGGTGGATGTCCAGCGAGATGTCGGGATGGGCGACGGCGAAATCGACGAGCGAATGCCCGAGCTCCGCATCGCCGAACGTGCGGGCCGCCGAGACCCTGATCCGCCCCTTCGCTTCGCCAGTGGCCTCGCGCGCCTCCTCGTTCAGGCTTTCGAGGTCTGAGAGGATGGCCGAGGCCCTCGCCAGATAGACCTCCCCGGCGCCGGTCAGCGCGATCTGGCGTGTCGTCCGGTTGATCAGGAGGACGCCCAGTTCATCCTCGAGCTCGCGCACATATTTCGACAGCAGCGCCTTCGAGCGCCCGGTCTTGCGGGCAGCGGCGGAAAACCCCTCGTTCTCTATGACGGCGATGAAGGCGCGCATCCGTGTCAGGGTGTCCATCGGCTCTCCAGGCTTGCGCGGAACTGGTGCAATGTTGCACGATTCCGACACTCGCACCCTTCGTCGGTCCAACGCCTGTAAAAATCAACCGCCACAAGATTTTGCAGTTGTGTATGACGCGAGTCATCCATATATCCCGCCTTGCCCAAAGTCGCACGAGCCTGTGGGCGTCCCCCGATCCTCATATGCGAGGCCATCGGGACGGTCCTGGAGTAATACCCTCCAGTCGTCTTCGCGCCAAGCGAAGTCGAGGACGCCTTAAAGCAACGACGGTGCGGGCTTTTTTGGTCTCCCCTGGTCTCCACAGCCGGGAAAACTGAAGAGGCACACCCTCATTGCCCCATGTGCGGCGGGTTCAAGCCCTCCATGCCAAGGCAGACATCGACCGATGCCGAAGCACGCCGCTTCGTCGTCGGACTACGTCGCGAACGTATTCGAGCTTGCGAGCGCCTGTCCGGCGATCGCGGGACCGTCTTCGTCCGCTCATCTCCTTCGGTTCATGGGAAAACCCAGATGGCAACGCAGCGCATCCTCGACTTCCTCGCCACCCGACGTCCGGCCGGCCCCTGCCTCGTCGTCGACCTCGATGTCGTCGAGTCCAATTTCGGCGCCTTCCGCAAGGCGCTCCCGAATTCGGCGATCTACTACGCCGTTAAGGCCAATCCGGCGCCGGAGGTTCTGCGCCTCCTGTCCGCGCTCGGCTCGAGCTTTGACTGCGCTTCCGTTGCCGAGATCGAGATGGCGATGGATGCCGGCGCGACCGCCGACCGCATTTCCTACGGCAACACGATCAAGAAGGAGCGCGACATCGCGCGCGCCTTCGACCTCGGCGTCAACCTCTATGCCGTGGACTGCGTCGAGGAAGTCGAGAAGGTCGCCCGCGCCGCCCCCGGCGCGAAGGTGTTCTGCCGCGTTCTGACGAATGGCGAAGGCGCGGAATGGCCGCTGTCGCGCAAGTTCGGCTGCGTCCCGGCCATGGCGATCGACGTTCTGGTTCACGCCGAGAGCCTCGGACTCGTCGCCACCGGCGTCTCCTTTCATGTCGGCTCGCAGCAGACCGACACCGAGGCCTGGGACGCGGCGATCGCCGATGCCAGCCATGTCTTCCGCGCGCTTGCCGAGAAGGGCATCGTCCTGACCCTCGTCAACATGGGCGGCGGCTTTCCGACGCGCTACCTCAAGGACGTGCCGTCGGCCGAGGCCTATGGCCGCTCGATCTTCGGCGCACTCAGCCGCCACTTCGGCAACCGCATCCCGGACACCATCATCGAGCCGGGCCGCGGCATGGTCGGCGACGCCGGCGTGATCAAGGCGGAAGTGGTTCTCGTCTCGCGCAAGTCCGCGACCGACGAGAACCGCTGGGTCTTCCTCGACATCGGCAAGTTCGGCGGTCTCGCCGAGACGATGGACGAGGCGATCCGCTACCCGATCACCACGCCGCGTGACGGCGACCGCATGGAAGCCTGCGTCATCGCCGGCCCGACCTGCGATTCTGCGGACGTTCTCTACGAAAAGAACCCCTACCCGCTGCCGATCACGCTGACCGTCGGCGACGAGATCCTCATCGAGGGCACCGGGGCCTACACGACGACCTATTCGGCCGTCGCCTTCAACGGCTTCGAACCGTTGCGATCCTACGTGATCTGATCCCGGCGCATCCCGCGCCGGGCTTTTCGCCCGCGCGCTGGATGCCCCGACGGTCCAGCGCGTCCTTTCTCGGCCTCTTCTGTCTCGAGGTTGATCGCATGATCGCATCTGCCCCCCTTTCGGCTGCCACCGCGGCAATGCCCGTCGTCGCGCCCGTCGTCCACATCGGTGCGGAGACGCCGGACGACGCCGCATCGCGCGAGGCATTGCTCGACCGCGCCATGGGTCCCGGCCGGCGTCGCAAGGCGTCGGAAGCCATCCGCCGCGGCCGGCTGCCGGCCGACGGACTGGCGCTCGTCGCACGGTCCGACGACGGCGTCGTTGTCGGCAGCGTCCGGCTTTGGCATGTCGCGGCAGGCGATGCGGGTACGCCGGCGCTTCTTCTCGGACCGCTGGCCGTTGCCCCCGAGCTTTCCGGCTGCGGCATCGGCTCGGCGCTGATGCGGCGCGCGGTGGCGGAGGCCCACTTTCGCGGCCACGCCGCGATCCTCTTGGTCGGCGACCCCGATTATTACGCACGCTTCGGCTTCACCGCCCGACCGGCGGCCGACCTTGCCATGCCCGGACCCTTCGAGCGGCATCGCCTGCTTGGCCTCGAACTTGCCCCTCGGGCGCTTGCCGGAACAAGCGGACTGATCCGGCCGGCAGGCCGCAAGGCCGGCGCCGGCAGCAGACCGGTCGCACCGGCGCCCGTCCCGCTGCGGCTGTCGCGAGCCGGCTGAGGGCCCTTCGACGGGGGAGTCCCGGGGGTGACGCTGACCGCCAGGCAGCGTCACCCCCGCTCTTGATGCCAAACTCGGCAGATGCAGCCCGGCACGATGCCCTGTCCGTCGAAGAGGGCCGGATCGCGCGTGCGTTCGGCGCCTCCCCTGGCGGCGCTGGCCTTCAGCCGGCGATGTCGATCACGCCGGCCTCGCCTGACTCCGTCCCGAAGGCCAGGCGCGCGCCCTTGGCGTCCCAACCCATGGTCCGCACCGGGCTCGCACCGGGGCGCCGCAACACCGCCTCGCGGCTGTCGGCGAGGCGCACGGCGAGGATCATGCCGTCCTGATAGCCGATCGCCAGCATCTCCTCGACCGGGTGGCACGCAACGGATGTCACCATCGAATCGCCGCGGGTGCCCAGTTCCAGCGGCGCCTTGCCCATCGGACCGTCCTTGCCGGAAAAGGGCCAGAGGATCGCCGCCGGCGCTCCGGAGGTCGCGAGATACTTGCCCTTCACCGACCAGGACCAGCTCTTCACCTTGGCGGGATAGCCGGTCATCTTCATGTGCTTGCCGTCCTCGACCCGCCAGCCGTGGAGAGCATTCTCTTGCATGCGGGTGACGAGGAAGCGCCCGTCCGGCGAGAAGGCGATGCCAATATGCGCGCCCTTCCATTCGAGCGAGGCGGGGGCACTCTCGGTCGCGGCGAAGTAGAGCGACGCCCCGTCATAGCGCGCCGTCGCCAGGCGCATGCCCTTCGGCGCGAAGGCAATGTCCTCGACCGAGCGCGTATGGGGAAAATCCTTCACCTGGCCGTCGGCAAAGCGGACGCTCGCCGTGCGGCCGACGGCAAAGCCGACGCTGTCGTTCGGCCCGCCCGCCACGGCGTCGATCCACTTGCGCTCGATACGGACGAGCTCGGCATGGCTTCCGTCCGCCTTGATCGCGACGACGCGCCCATCCTCGCCGCCGGTCAGGAGGCGGTGGGCGAAATGGTCGTAGCGGGCGGTGGTCAGCCCGCCCTGGTGCGCGGCGACGACGCGCTCGCCGCCGGCGGGAAAACGGACCGTCCCGTCGACAAGAGCGAAGACCGGTTCGCCCCCCAGAAACAATGCCGTCTCGACGAAAGCCTCGAAATCATACGGGGCAATCGAGGGCATCAGGCATGAGCTTTCTGCTGGACGCGAGCGGAACAGGCGTCGAATTCGGCCGAGAGCGCCTCGCGGTCGAGGTTGCGACCGATGAAGACCAGTCGGCTCTCGCGCGCCTCGTTGTCACGCCAGGGACGCTGGTGATCGCCCTCGACGATCATGTGCACGCCCTGCACGACGTAACGGTCGGGATCACCTGCGAAGGCGATGATGCCCTTCAGGCGCAGGATGTTCGGCCCCTGCTCCTGCGTCAGTGCCTGGATCCAGGGGAAGAACTTCTTCTGGTCGAGTTCGCCACCGCGCAGCGAGACGGAGGTGACCGTGATGTCGTGGATCGGCGAGGCGTGGCCGTGATGATCGTGGCCGGCGTGATCGTGGCCGGCATGATCGTGGTGGTCGTGCCCGTGGCCGTGATGGTCGTGGTGATGATGCTCGTGGTCGCAGTCGGGACCGCAGGCGTGCTCGTCGTGGCTCTGCTCGGCGGCCTCGATGAATTCGGGATCGGCATCGAGGACGCGGGAGAGATCGAAAGCACCCTGATCGAGCACGCGAGAGAGGTCGATGCCGGCGCGCTCGGTCTTGTGGATCACCGCATGCGGATTGATGGCCCGCACCGTCGCCTCGATCTTCGCCAGTTCCTGGGGGGTGACGAGATCGGTCTTGTTGAGGAGGATAACGTCGGCAAAGGCGATCTGGTCCTCGGCCTCGCGGCTGTCCTTCAGGCGGAGCGGCAGATGCTTCGCATCGACCAGCGCGACGACGGCGTCGAGCCGGGTCTTGGCGCGCACGTCCTCGTCCATGAAGAAGGTCTGCGCCACCGGCACGGGATCGGCGAGGCCCGTCGTCTCGACGATGATGCCGTCGAAGCGGCCCTTGCGCTTGGTCAGGCTCTCGACGACCCGCACGAGATCGCCGCGCACGGTGCAGCAGACGCAGCCATTGTTCATCTCGTAGATCTCCTCGTCGGATTCGACGATGAGGTCGTTGTCGATGCCGATCTCGCCGAACTCGTTGACGATGACGGCATAGCGCTTGCCGTGGTCGCCCGAGAGGATGCGGTTGAGAAGCGTCGTCTTGCCGGCACCGAGATAGCCGGTGAGGACGGTGACGGGAATCTGATCGGTCGATGCGGTGTCGGACATCTCTGCCTCCTTGATGATCGGCCGGATATAGGCCCGTCACGGAAGGATTGCACGGGGGTGCTGGCGGAAACGACCGGAAGAGAGGTGGACTATGCCAGCCGGCCGAGGTCGAAGCCTGCGACGTCGCGGAGCAGCTCGGCAAAGCCCTCGGCCTGATGCGCCGCGATGGCGCGGCCGATCTCGGCCGTGGCGAGCCTGGTATCGCCGACGACCCCGGCCGGGTTGAGGTCCCCCGCCATCCAGCCGAAGCCGAGGCGGCCATGGGCGCGAAGGCGCGTCGACGTCCGCTCCAGCTCGGCCTGCAACGACGGGAACGCCGCCAGCCCGTCGCTGCGGACGAGGTCGGGGCGGAAATGCAGCATCAAGGCGGTCTCGGCAGCGCCGCCGTGAATGCCGTGCGCCAGCTCGTCGTCGGGAAGAAGCCCCGAGGGAAAGCCAAAGCGCATCCAGTTGCAAGTGGCGACCAATAATCCGTGCGCACGGCGCAGTTCGAGTGCCGCCGTCTCCATCGCCGGCGTGTTGCCGCCATGCGCACTGACCACCACGAGACGGCGGAACCCGGCGGCAGCCAGCCCCTCGCCGACGGCGACCAGACCCTCGACCGCCTGCCGCCAGCCCTGGTCGAGCGTGCCGGCAAAGCCGCCATGTTCGGCCGAGGCCCCGATCCGCCCGACTGGCAGGAAGGTCACGGCGAGATCATCCGGGAGAATGCCGAGGACGGTTTCGATCATGTGGTCGGCGATCAACGCGTCGGTCCCGAGCGGCAGGTGCGGGCCGTGCTGCTCGATCGCGGCGATGGGCACGACGGCGATTGCGGCTGCCATATCCGTCTCGGCAGCGAGTTCGGTCGACGTCATTTCTTCGTAGCGGCGGCGCATCGGCATCCCGTCGTCGGCAAGGTCCAGTGTGGTCTCTATCGCGGCGGCTTCCCGAGGGATAGGCGGCAGCCTTACTCTGGTGGACTTTCGCCGACCCATCCGCCATCTTCACCCCGTAACGGCTTGGGGTGGCGATGCAGGTCAAGAAGAAGAAGCGATCGACGATGACGCAGCTTGTCCTGTCGGCGCGCGCCAGTCGCACGGCACTGTCGGCGCGTCTCGCGGCGATTGATCTCTATCCCGGCCAGGACGCGGTGCTCCTGGCTCTTGGCGCCGAGGATGGCCTTTCGCTGCGCGATCTGGCCGAGCGCCTGTCTGTCCGCCCGCCGACAGTAACGAAGACCGTCGCTCGGCTGACCGTTCAGAACCTCATTGAAAAGCGCTCCTCCGACAGCGATGCGCGCCAGAGCCACGCCTTTCTTACCGAAAAGGGTCTGGCGCTGGTCGCGGAAGTCCGGTCGGCGCAGAAGACGGTCGAGCGCAACGCGCTGCGCGGCCTGTCGGAGAAGGAGCGCAAGACGCTGCGCAAGCTGCTGCAGCGGATCGAGCGCAATCTCGGACTTCAGCCCGGTTCGGAAGACGGCGCCGAGTGATCGCGCCCGCTTGGTGCGGCGACGGCTGTGCAGCGTCGCATTGCAGGCTTCCCGTTCGCGTCGGTCTTTGTCATAGCTCAGGGATGACGAACACGACGGAACCGGATCGGGCATAGGTGGCGCAGAAGGTCAAACTGTCGACGATAGCCGATGCTCTCGGGCTGTCCACGGCCACGGTGTCGCTCGCGCTGCGCGACAGTCCGCTGGTCGCCGAGGTGACGCGCGAGCGCATCAAGGAGGAGGCGCGCACGTCCGGCTATATCTACAACCGTCGCGCCGCCAGCCTGCGCACGTCGAAGTCCGGGATCGTCGGCGTCTGCGTGCATGACATCATGAACCCGTTCTTCGGCGAGATCCTGCAGTCGATCGAGAACGAGCTCGACCGGCACCGCCAGACCTTCATCCTGTGCAACCACTATGACGAGCTGTCCAAGCAACGCGCCTTCGTCGACACCATGCTGCAACTGGGCGCCGACGGGCTGATCATGTCGCCGGCCATCGGCACGCCGGCCGACGACATCCGGCTCGCCGAGGACAACGACCTGCCCTGCGTCCTCATCGCGCGAACGGTCGAGGGCGCCGGCGTCACGAGTTTTCGCGGCGACGACAGCTATGGCATGAGCCTTGCTGTGGAGCACCTCATCGCCCGCGGCCATCGCCGCATCGCGATGGTCGGCGGCACCGAGCTGACATCGACCGGGCGCGACCGCGAAAAGGGCTATCTGAATGCCCTTGCCGCCGCCGGCATCGCCTATCGTCCGGAATGGCGCATCGTCGGTCCGCGCAGCCGCCATTCCGGTTTCGACATCACGCCGGCCTTCATGGCCATCCCCGACCGGCCGACGGCGGCGTGCTGCTTTTCCGACCTCGTCGCCCTCGGCTTCATGTACGGGCTATCGCGTGCGGGGCTCCGGCCCGGCGTCGACATCGCGGTCACCGGCTATGACGACATCGACGAGGCGGCGATCGCCATGCCGCCGCTGACGACCGTCGCCAACGGACAGCGGGAGGTCGGACGCCGCGCTGCCGCCGCCCTTCTCGCCCGCCTGCAGGGGGCGCCCGCTCTCGACCAGGTGGAACTCATCACACCGGAACTGAAGATCCGGCAGTCCTGCGATTTTCTTTGGCCTACGGGCCGACACCCAACCGCAACGGAGCTTCCATGACCGACACCAAGACCATTCCCGTCCTGATCCCGGGCCGGATGCATGCCGGAACGCTCGAGGCGCTGCAGGGACTGTTCGATGTCCGGCAGGCGCAGGGCCAGCCGATCGAATCGCTGAGCGAGAGCGAGCGGGCGGGCATCCGGGGCGTCGCGCTGATGGGCGTGTTCACCGCCGAGATGATGAAGCTCTTGCCGAACCTCGAGATCATCGCGCATTTCG
Organism: Aureimonas sp. SA4125; assembly: GCF_019973775.1. Lineage (NCBI taxonomy): Bacteria > Pseudomonadati > Pseudomonadota > Alphaproteobacteria > Hyphomicrobiales > Aurantimonadaceae > Aureimonas > Aureimonas sp. SA4125. The sequence goes on from NZ_AP025032.1 coordinate 3,787,155, forward strand.
GCGTCGGCTATGACGGCGTCGACGCGGGCTATGCCGCGGCCAATGGCATCATGGTCACGAACACCCCCGACGTGCTGACGGACGAGGTGGCCGACACGACCATAGGCCTGCTCCTGAACACGGTGCGTGAGCTGTCACGGGCCGAGGCCTATCTGCGCGCCGGCAACTGGGAGAAGAACGGCAACTATCCCCTGACGAAGACCACGCTGCGTGGCCGCAGTGTCGGCATCATGGGCCTTGGCCGCATCGGTCTTGCCATTGCCCGGCGGCTGGAAGGGTTCGGCGTCCCGATCGCCTACTACAATCGGTCGGAACGCGACGATGTCGCCTATGCCTATCACCCGGACCTGAAGTCTCTTGCCGCGGCCGTCGATACCTTGATCGTCGCCGCCCCCGGCGGCGCCGGCACCGACAAGGCGGTCGACGCGGCGGTCCTCGCCGCGCTCGGGCCGGACGGCGTCCTCATCAATATCGGCCGCGGCACCGTCGTCGACGAAGACGCGCTGATCGCGGCGCTGCAGAACGGCACGATCCGCGCCGCCGGTCTCGATGTCTTCGCGCGCGAACCGCATGTGCCGCAGGCGCTGATCGATCTCGACAATGCCGTCCTGCTGCCACATGTCGCGTCGGCCTCGGAGCATACGCGGCAGCAGATGGGCAATCTCGTCATCCAGAACCTGGAGGCCTGGTTCTCGGGACGACCACCGGCGACGCCGGTGCCGGAAGCCGTCAAGGCAGGGCTCGAACGCCGCGGCTGACCGTCAGACCGAAATGGTAGCCGGCAAAATACTTTCGCCGCCGGAGAAAGGCCTGCGGTTGCAGGCAGATGCGGGTTATCGGGCGGCGAAGACGACACGGAAATCTTTACTGAATCGAGCGCCGGTGCGAACGTCGTGAAGGATGCGTTCAGGAGGCAAGCCTCACTTAACCTTTTGTTCATATCCTTGGAGCGATAGTGCAGTTTATCCCGCAAGGAGCTCCCCCATGAGATTTGCCACGATCGCGATGGCCGTCGGATTGGTCGGTGCCTTTCTCGCGTCAAACCTTCAGGCTCCTTTGACGGCATCGACCGATGACCTGGCGTTCACGACGGTGGTCGACGGGACGATTACGACCGGCTCCATTGCAGCGGTTGCTTCGGCGGAGGCGCCCGGCGCCATGCGCCTGATCGACCTGAAGACAGGCGCGACCTGCAAGGTGGCCAAGCCCGATCCGGACGCGCGCGATTTCCACCCGGTGCCTTTCGGTCCAGACTGCATCCGTTCGCCGGGTCTTTCGAGAGTATCGCTCTGGCGTTCGACCGACGAAGGCGCCCTGATCATGGCCGACAGCGGCGGCGGCACCATCCTCGAATTCGCTCCCGGCGACGGAGTCCTCTACGAGAGCATCTACCCCGCCAACCAGCTGATCACGATCGTTCCCGCCAAAAGCTGAGTCGCCTGTGCCGGGCGACGCCGGCGTCACGCACCGACGGGCGCCGAACCGTGGCGACCGGGGAAAGAACGGTCAGCCGCGAAACTCGGAAAGCGGACGGATCTGCCGGCCCGATCCGTCGAAATTCGCCGGATCGAGCCAGCGACTGAAGGCATGGCGCAGCGCGGGCCATTCGGTGTCGACGATCGACCACCAGGAGGTATCGCGGTTGCGTCCCTTGACGATCATGTGCTGGCGAAAGAGGCCCTCCTCGACGAAGCCGAGGCGCGCCGCCGCATTCTTCGACGGAGCATTGCCGTTGTCGCATTTCCATTCGAAGCGCCGGTAGCCGAGCGCGTCGAAGACATAGGCCATGAGCAGCGCGAAAGCCTCGGTCGCCGCCACCGTCCGCTGCAGCGAGGGCGCGAGGCAGACGTGCCCGACCTCGGTAACGCCCATCACCGTATCCGTGCGCATCAGCGCCGCCACGCCCTCGGCGCGGTCGCTCGCCTGGGGGATGATGGCATAGAAGCAGGGTTCGCCGCCGATATAGGTTCGCCTGGCGAAATCCATGAAGTTGGAGCGGCTCTCGAAGGGGCCGTAGGGGAGCCAGGCGTACAGTGTGCCCTCGGCGTCGGCGGAGAAGGCGTCGTACAACTCGCCAAAACGGCGATCGTCGACGATCCGCTCGATCCGGACGGTGCGCCCGGTTGCTGACAGCCCGTCGGGGCGCTGCCGCGGCGACCAGGATTTCAGATCGTCCGTCATTTCAGTTCCTCGATGAAGGCGATGACCTTTGGACGAATCGCCCTGTCGCCGATCGGCAGCGCCGTCGCCATCGCGCTGACAGCTTCGATATGATCCACACCGGGCCGAATGTCGACGATCGCCTTGCCGCCCGCGGCGCGGACCTTGTCGCCGAGCGAGCGGCTGTTGGCGGGGTCGACGGTGGTGTCGGCGTCGCCGGCGATAAGGAGCATCGGGGGCGCCGCAGCCGTCACGAAGTTCACCGGCTGGCTGGCCTGTCGACGATTTGGCGGAAACACCCGCTTGTAGCGCTCCTCCGTCAACGGCAGGAAGTCGTAAGGCCCGGCAAGGCCGACGAAGCCAGCGAGACGCATCGACGCCAGCCCGGCATCGGCGAGGTAATGCCGGTCGAGCGCAAGAAGCCCGGCAATCTCGGCGCCCGCCGAATGCCCCATCAGGAACAGCGGATGGGACCCGGCCGGCACCCCCATCTCTCCCTCGCGTGCCGCGGTCACGACCGCGGCGACCGCCTTGGCGCCATCCTCGACGAAGGCGGGAAACTGCACTTCGGGATAGATCCGGTAGTCCGGGATCGCGACGATGATGCCGGCGCTCGCCAGAGACTGGCCGAGAAAGGGATAGATATCCTTCGATCCGGAATCCCAGCCGCCGCCGTAGAAGAAGACGACCACCGGCGTCTGCCCGTCGGCATCGTCCGGCACGTAGAGGTCGTAGGTGCCGCGATCTCCGGCGCCGTAGCGGATGTCGTTCGTGACGCTGTAGCCGGCGCTGCTCGTGACGGCATTCAGCAAGGCCGGGCCTGAACAGCCGGACACTGCAAGGGCGAGGACGGACAAGCACGAGATGAGAAGCGGCAAGCGAAACGGCATGACGACCTGCAGAGGAGGGATTGACCCGCGGTAGCTGGACAGATCCCCTGCCGCTTCAAGGTCGCCGATGTCGCTGCCGTCACCATGGCGTGCTCGGCTCAGGCCGCGACAAGCGCCGCGGCTTCTGCGGCCAGGCGGGTGATCTCGGTGAAATCGCCGGCGGCGACCACGTCCTTCGGTGCGACCCAGGACCCGCCGACGCAGACGACATTCGGCAGCGCCAGGTAGTCGCGAACGTTCTTCATCGAGACGCCGCCGGTCGGGCAGAAGCGGATCTGCGGAAAGACCGGCGCCAGCGCCTTGAGGAAGGCGATGCCGCCCGACTGTTCGGCTGGAAAGAACTTCAGGACCTCGTAGCCCTCTTCCAGCATCGCCATCAGTTCGCTCGGCGTCGCAGCGCCAGGCAGCAGCGGCACAGACGCGTTCCGGGCGGCATCGAGGAGTTCGATCGTGGTGCCGGGCGAGACGATGAACTTTGCGCCGGCCTTGCAGGCCGCATCGAACTGCCGCGGGCCGAGGATCGTCCCGGCGCCGCAGATCGATTCCGGCACCTCGTCCGCGACCGCCCTGATCGCATCCATCGCCGCCGGCGTGCGCAGCGTGATCTCGATCGCCTTCAGCCCGCCCTTGGCCAGCGCCCGTGCCAGATTGACCGCCTCGCGCGCGCTGTCGACGGCGACGACCGGCATCACCGGTTGTGCGCTCAGCACCGCCATCAGCGCCTGCTTGTTCTGTGCCATGTCGGGAGGCTCCGCTTCTTCGTAATGGGGATGAGCTGTCGCGGCACGTTCTAGCGCATCTGCCGCGGGATCGGAATCGATCCTCCGGCGAAATTTAGGCCGGTGCGAGCGGATCCGCCGCCGCAAGGTCCTCGGACCATCCCGCATCGATCTCGGCCGATTCCAGCGCGGCGATGAAACTCTCGCACCAGTGCGCCGCCGTGCCGCCGAAGACCTTGGCACGCATCTTCTCGTGCCGTCGCTGCCGTTCGTCCAGCGGCATGGTCAGCGCCCGCTGCAGCGCCCGGGCCATCTCGTCGGTGGCGTAGGGATTGACGATCAGCGCATCCTGCAACTCGGCCCGCGCGCCGGCAAAGCGCGACAGGATGAGAACGCCGGGATCGTCGGGATCCTGCGCCGCGACGAACTCCTTGGCGACGAGATTCATCCCGTCGCGCAGCGGCGTGACCATGCAGACCCGCGCCGCCCGGTAGATGCCGGCAAGCGCGCGGCGGGTAAAGCCCGTGGTCATGATCTGGATCGGCGTCCAGTCGAGCGTGGCGAAGCGGCCGTTGAGACGGCCCGCCAGTCCCTCGAGCTCGGCCCGCAGGTCGATGTAGGCGTCGAGTTCCGAGCGCGACAAGGGCGCGATCTGGAGGAAATTCACCGCACCGCGGTTTTCCGGATAGTCCTCCAGCAGCCGCTCGAAGCCAAGCAGACGCTCGACGAGGCCCTTGGAATAGTCGAGCCGGTCGACGCCGACGATCTGCAGCCGGCCCCGGGCAAGGTCACGCAGCATCTCCTCGTGTTCGCCGGCCTCCGGCGAGACGGCAAAGCGCGAAAAGCCCTCGGCGTCGATGCCGATCGGGAACACCGCCGCCTGGACGACGCGCCCGCCCACCCGGATCCGGTCGCCCGGCAGCTTTTCGCCGCCGAGTTCGTGCACGCAGAAATTCGCGAAGTTGCGCCGGTCCTGCGCGGTCTGGAAGCCGATCAGATCGTAGGCCAGCATCGAACGGACGAGATCGCGCGCCGCCGGCAGGGCCGACAGGATCTCCGGCGGGGCAAAGGGGATGTGCAGGAAGAAGCCGAGCCGCCCCTTGAAGCCGGACTGACGCAGTTCCGAGCCCATGTAGAAGAAGTGGTAGTCGTGCACCCAGACGAGGTCGTGCTCGTTGACGAGCGGCGCCAGCCGCGCTGCAAAGCGCTGGTTCACCGAGCGGTAGATCCGGTCGGATTGGCGGTCGAACTGCACGAGGTCGAGCCGGTAGTGCAGGAGTGGCCAGAGCGAGCGGTTGGCGTAGCCATGGTAGAACCCGTCGAGTTCCTCCGCCGTCATGTCGATGGTCGTCAGCGCGGTGCCGCCGAAGACTTCCGTCTTCTCCGGACTGTGGGTCCCCTCGGGCGACGTCTCGCCGCTCCAGCCGAACCACAGTCCACCCCGGCGCTTCAAGGCGTCGGCAAGACCCACGGCGAGACCGCCGGCCTTGCCTTCGTCCGTCAGCGGGCCGACGCGGTTGGAGACGACGACGAGACGACCCTTTTCTGGGTTGGTCATGGCAGATCTCCCTTGGCGCACCCCAGCGCCATCAGTTCGTGACTCCGAGCCAACGATGCAGGGCCGTGACATCCTTCAAGCGAAATTCCGCCGTGCTGTGCGCCGCACCGATCTTCACCGAAATGCCGCCAGCGCCGCGGACATAGTCGAGGGCGAACTCGTCGGTGACGTCGTCGCCGACATAGACAGGAATGCGCCCCGCGAACGGTTTCGCCCCCATGAGGTCGGCGACCGCCCTCCCCTTGTCCATGCCCGCGGGATGCACCTCGACGATCCCCTCGCCCTGCATCAGCACGAGATCGTCGCTGCCGGCGATCGCTGCCTGCATCATCGCCTTGGCGTGGCCGGCGAGCTCCGGCGCTGTCCGGTAATGGATGACGAGGGCCGTCCCCTTGTCCTCGAGATGCAGCGCCGGCGATGCCGCCAGCGGTTCGGAAAGCCCTGCGCGAAGGGTGTCGAGCGCTTCGGAACCCGCCAGCATCGTAATGCCGCCGCCGGGCACAAGACGCCGCTCCAGCCCGTGAACGCCGGCGGCGACGAAGGCGAGGGGCGCCAAAAATCGATCGAGATCCGCGATTCGCCGGCCACTGACAATGGCAAGCGCGCCGTCATGGCTGCGCTGCAAGGCCTCGAGGCAAGCCAGCGCCGAAGGCTTGATGGCGACATTGCCGGGATCGTCGTCGAATTCGACCAACGTTCCATCAAAGTCGAGAAAGACAGCGTGCGCCTCGGCACGAAGGGCGGGGGGCGGGCTCATCATGCGGGTGTAGATAGCACAGCATCTCGGATTCGCCACCCTTTGGACACGATCCACGCCGCCCGCCGCCGCCTCTGTCCTGCAAGAAAGGGATGAAGCGCCGCCGAGCCGAGAAGCCCGATACCGGTTCCTCGGCGGGGCGCGCCCGCGAAGATCATGGAAACGGTGGCCTGCGCCCGGCGGCCATGACCTCGGACGGCCGTGGTTCTCCTGGAGATCAGTCCGCTCGCTCCAGGCGCCGCCGGGCAATGGCATAGGCCGCCTTGATCTTGCGATCATAGCCGTTGCGGCGGTAGGCGGGCCCGTTGTAGCGCCGGGCGAATGCCGCGAAGTCCAGCGCCGGCAACAGCGCCTCGAGGCATTCCTCTTTCAGGAAGCGCGCCATGATCGCGAACTGCCCCTCGGCGGACTGGCGCGCCTCGGCCGCCATGGCCTGCGGAGACCCATAGCCGAGCCGCCGCCAATGCGCTCCCATGACCTGGCCAAGCCCCCAGGAAGTCGCGGCAAAGGCCGCGGCCGGATCGATGGCCGCGGCGCGATCGAGAATCCGCCAGCGGGCTGCCTGTGCCAGTGGATTGCGGACCGCACCGGCCCTGGGATCGGCGAGACCCGCCGCGCGCGCGCCTTCGCGCTGCCGACCCTCCAGCAGGCGATCGAAATAGTGACCTTCGAAACGGATCAGCGGCTCGCGCCGTCCGTCGAAGGCGGCATAGGCAACACCGTTCGTCTCGACCGTCGCGATCGCGAGAAGCACCGCCGCCGTTACGCCCGTCGACGTCTCGGTCTTCCTCGCTGCCAGGATTACCTCCGCATTCAACGCCATGCCACCCTCCCTCGATCCGACCCAGGCGATTGTCGCAGACATGGAAAGGCCGGGGATTTCTCCCCGGCCTTTGTCGGCGCGACAGTCTTTGCTGGGATCCGCGAGGCTCAGGCGCTGTGCACCAGCTCGCGGGCGGCGACGGGAGCCGCCGGGGCCGGCTGGAACGTCTTGCGCATCGCCGCGTCGAGCGTGGCAGAGACCGTCTCGGCCGTGATGGCGCAGAGCGTCCAGCCGAGATGGCCGTGGCCGGTATTGTAGAAGACGCCGGCCTTCGAACCCGCACCGACGCGCGGCAGCATGTCCGGCATCATCGGCCGAAGGCCGGCCCAGGGCACGACGGACGCGGTAGAGACGCCGGGAAAGCGCTTGCGCACCCAGGCCGTCATCGGGTCGATGCGCGCCATGCGGATGTCGCGGTTCTCGCCCGTAAACTCGGCCGTACCGGCAACCCGCAAGCGGCTGGCGCCGAAGCGGCTGGTGACGAGCTTGGCCTTGTCGTCGAGGATGCTGACCCAGGGCGCCGCCTCCTGGCTCGCGGCGTCAGTGAGGTTGACCGTCACCGAATAGCCCTTGACCGGATAGATGTTCACGCGGTCGCCGAGCATGGCGGCGAAGCGACGGCTCTGCGTTCCCGCGCAGATGACGATGGCATCGACATGGGCCGTTTCCACCGAGCTACCCTGGCGGAAGGCGATGTCGACGCCCTGCCCGGTGTGCCGGAGCTTCGAGACGTCGGCATGATAGCGGAATTTCACGCCCTTGCGGACGCAGGCGGCGGCAAGTCCCTGCGTGTACTTGTGGATGTCGCCGGTGAAATCGCTCTCGGTGAAGAAGCCGCCATGAAACGTTCCCTTGATGGCCGGCTCGAGAGCGCGGATCTCCTCGGGCGTCACGGCACGGCGATCGACGCCGCCCTCGGCCATCATCTTGTTGACGGTGAGACCGTGCTCGAACTCAGCCGGCGTCTCGTAGACATGGAGAATGCCGCGCTTTTCGAGATCGAAGTCGATCCCCTCGTCGCTCGCCATCTGGATCAGATGCGCGCGGGCGGCCACCGCCATGCGGACGGTCTTCACCGTGTTGTCGTGGTAGTTGCGGGCGGCGGCGACGAACTCCGCCATCCAGGAAATCTTGTGCCAGGACGGGGCGGGATGGACGAGCAGCGGCGCGTCCTTCTTCAGCATCCACTTCAGACCCTTCAGGAAGGTCGAGGGATGGTTCCAGACCTCGGCATTGCTGGCCGAGAGCTGGCCGCCATTGGCAAACGAGGTTTCCATGCCGGCATGACCCTGCCGGTCGAAGACCGTCACGTCGTAGCCGAGGGCGTTGAGTTTATAGGCAGTGGTGACGCCGGTGATGCCGGCGCCGATAACGGCGATAGAGGTCACAATCGATCCTTTCGACGCGAGGGCATTTCCCCCCGAGTCTGTCGTTGTGCCCCTCCGTTCTTGGCCTGAAAGTTTCACGCCGCAAGGGTTATCCCGGCCGGCGCTTGCTCCTTCGGCGGACGGGTGTGCCCGTCACTCTCCGGATATGTTGTCGGCCGCGCGGTCCCTGGTACCTGAGAGTTTCCGGGGCGGTTGCTCCTTCGGTGCCGGCTCTTCACCGGTCTCTCCCGCTGCGGCAGGAGCCTTTTCAATACGCCCTGCCCCTCTTGTGAGCAAGTGCGAAAAGGCGGCAGCGTTAGCGAAGCCTATTCGCCGCGCGGAAAGCGCTTCGCCTCTTCCAGAACGTTCAGATCCATGTGGTTGCGCATGTAGCGCTCGGATGCCCGCTGCAGCGGCTGGTAGTCCCAGGGGTAATAGGCGCCGTTGCGCAGGGCCTCGTAGGTGACATGGCGCTGCGCCTGGCTCTCGCGCACCTCCCGATCGAATCGCGCCATGTCCCAGCGCGCCGACAGGAGCGCTTGGAAGCGCCTTACCTCGTCCCCATAGGCCGAATCACCGGCAAGGTTCGTCAGCTCGAACGGGTCGGCGGAAAGATCGAAGAGCTGCGGCGGATCGAGCTCGCAGTGGTTGAATTTCAGGTCGCCCTCGCGCAGCGAGACCATCGGCGCCTGGCTGCCCTCGGCCGCATATTCCATCGGCACGGCCTCACGCCGCTCGCCCCGCGCCAGCGTGTCGATCAGCGACACGCCGTCGGTCCAGGGTTCGATCTCGCCGAGGTCGATTCCGGCGATGTCGCCAAGCGTCGCCACGACATCCAGCGTCGAGACCGGCGTCTCGACGCGGCGCGGCGCGAGGCCTGGCGCCGCCAGCATCAGCGGAACGCGCGCGGAACCTTCGAAGAAGTTCATCTTGAACCAGAGACCGCGCTCCCCGAGCATGTCGCCATGGTCGGAGAGAAAGACGACGACCGTGTTCTCGGCCAGGCGGCAGCGTTCGAGGATCCCGAGCAGCTCGCCGATCTTGTCGTCGATGTAGGAGATGTTGGCGAAATAGCCGCGCCGCGCCCGGGCGATCTCTTCGGCCGAAATGTCGTAGGCCTCGTCCTTGCACGCGCTCATCAGGCGCTGGGAGTGGACGTCCTGGTCCTCATACGCGATTTTCGCGATCTCGGGCTGCAGGAACGCGCAATCCTCGTAGAGGTCCCAGTACTGCCGGCGCGCGACATAGGGGTCGTGCGGATGGGTGAAGGAGACCGTCAGGCAGAAGGGTCGCGTCTCGTGCCCGCGCGACAGGTCGTAGAGCTTCTGCCCGGCGAGATGGGCAACCTCGTCGTCATACTCGTACTGGTTCGTGATCTCGGCGACCCCGGCCCCGGAGACCGAGCCGAGATTGTGATACCACCAGTCGATGCGCTCGCCGGGCTTGCGGTAATCCGGCGTCCAGCCGAAGTCGGCGGGATAGACGTCCGTGGTCAGCCGCTCCTCGAGGCCGTGCAGCTGGTCCGGACCGACGAAATGCATCTTGCCCGACAGCGCGGTGTAGTAGCCGGCGCGCCGGAGATGATGGGCGTAGGTCGGGATCGAGGACGCAAATTCCGCGGCATTGTCATAGACCCGCGTCCGCGACGGCAGCTGCCCGGCCATGAAGGCGGCCCGCGCCGGCGCGCAGAGCGGGCTCGGCGTATAAGCATTGGCAAAGCGCACGGAGCGGGCAGCGAGAGCCTTCAGGTTCGGCGCATGCAGGAAATCCGCGGGACCGTCGGGAAAGAACGTGCCGTTCAGCTGGTCGACCATCAGGATGAGGAAGTTCGGACGATTCATGGGTATCCCGGGAAACTGGAGAAGAATCGAAGATGCCGGCGGCCCGGCAGGGCCACCGGCGGGTTTTCCCAAAGCAGCGAGAAGGCAGACTATTCGCATTTCCGCGCCCCGCCCGTGGTCGTGTCCGTCAACGTGGTGGAAATTGAGTGTAGCTGAAGCGGCTCCGTTTCAGGCGACTTCGGTGGAAATCTGTTCGGGTTTTGCAGTGTTGCCCATGGCCATGAGGTCGGCCATGGGTTCGGTCTGCATGTAGCGGTTCTGGATCTGCCATTCGTCGTTGGCCTCGAGAAGGACGGCGCCGATGAGCCGGATGATGGATCCCTCGTTCGGGAAGATTCCGACGACGTCGGCACGCCGCTTCACCTCCTTGTTCAGGCGCTCCAGGGAATTCGTCGAATGGATCCGGGTCCGGTGCTGACTGGGAAAATCCATGTGCGCCAGCACGTCGGTCTCGCTGTTGTCGATGAAGGCCCCGAGCTTTGGACACTTTCCCCGAAGCTGGTCGGCGACGTGGCGCAGCGCCTGGCTGGCGCTAGCACGATCGGGCTGGGCGAAGGCTTGGCGCAGCGCGGCCGCCGCCATGCTCTGCTGCGCCTTCGGGACATACGACAGGGCGTTGCGCATCCAATGCACCCGGCAGCGCTGCCAGGAGGCGCTGAACACCCGGCGAATGGCGGCTTTCAGCCCTTCGTGAGCATCCGAGATCACGAGCTTCACGCCGGACAGGCCGCGGCGCACGAGGCTCTTGAGGAAGCTCGACCAAAACGTCTCCGCTTCCGAGGGGCCGATGTGAAGGCCGACGATCTCGCGCTTGCCGTCCGTGTTCACGGCCACGGCGATTATGGCGGCGACCGAAACGATGCGTCCACCCTCGCGCTGCTTCAGGTAGGTCGCATCCAGCCAGAGGTAGGGCCAGTCGCCAGTGAGAGGACGGTCGAGGAAGCCGCCGACGCGTTCGTCGATGTCTTTGCACAGCTTCGATACGGTGCTCTTGCCGATCCCCGACAGCCCCATGGCCTGTACCAGATCGTCGACCCGCCGGGTGGAAACGCCGCTGATCCAAGCTTCCTGAATGACGGCAACCAAGGCCTTCTCCGAGAGCTTTCTCGGCTCCAGGAACGGCGGGAAGTAGCTGCCCTGCCGAAGCTTGGGTATCCGAAGCTGCAACGAGCCGAGCCGCGTGTCGAGCGAGCGGTCGCGGTAGCCATTGCGATAAGTCGCCCGTTCCTGCGTCCGTTCGTGGCGCCCGGCGCCGATCATGCCTTCAACGTCGACCTCCATAAGGAGCTGCATCACGCTCTCGGCTATCGTTCTCAGGAAATCGCCGTCCCCGGCTTTCGCAAAAAGCTCGGCAAGCGGTAGTCTGTCCTCGGTCATCGGGTTCTCCGGTCAGGTTGAAGTCTCGCAACTCCACCTTAGCCGCCCTATCCGGTGACCGCCTCAGCCACACCTTTCAATGTCGGAATTTCCACCACGAGCGCGGACACTACCCCGCCCGTCCAGTCGCGGCGCCCGAGGCCGCAATGGGGATAGCCCGCCGGCAGGACCAACAACGGCCCGGGATCGGCCGTTCCGGCAGATGGAGACCGGCCTGGGGCAGGAATTCACGCCTGCCACGACCACCTCGGCGGCGGCCGCAGTCAAGTGCCCATCGACCCATGCCGGCATTGGGTAGCAAAAGCCACCAAAACTCGGCCGGTTGCGGCCCGTTGCAGAGGCTGAGCAGCCGTTGCTAGAACTGGCAGATGTCGCGCGAAGTCTTGGTCATATTGCTCAATGGTTCCTTAGGGGTGGGCAAGTCCACCCTGGGGGAGGTGATCGGCGAAGCCATCGAGGGCTCGGTCATTCTCGACGGTGACTGGTTGGTGGCATGCAATCCACCGCCGGCTGACGAGACCGCGTATTTCCACGAAACACTGGCGCTCCTCGTCAGACGCCATCTGGCGAACGGATATAGCCGCTTCATCATCAACCACTACTGGTCCGCACCGGCCGAAATCGCAGACCTTCGGAACCGGCTGGCGCGACTGACTCGCGACCTTCGCTTTCACTGCTTCCTCCTTACGCTGCCAATGGAGGAGAATGTCCGGCGTATAGGGGTGCGCCGAGCCGCGCGCGCCATCGATGAAGCAGAATTCGAGAATGGTCGTTTCTTGGAAGAGGCCGCGGTGCTCTCCCGCGCCAAAGGTGCCGAACTCGGCGTCCCATTCGACGTCTCCGACCCACCCAATCTGCTCTGCCGAAGGCTCCTTGCGATGCTCGAGCGCCCGGAGAGCTAGCCGCACCCTGGGCTCGCGACCGAGCCTGGTCATTGTTTTTCGCACTGCGACTTCGCGCCAATGTCCGAATACGATGGCTGGACTCAGCCAATCCCTTCTCCGCCAGTCGAAAAGCGCGCATCGGCCGCCAGACAGCAAACCAGCCAGATCCCTGCCGTCCCGGTGGCCTGCCTTCGCCCGATGCCTTGCTTCCCGCCCGGCCGCCAGAAGCAACGGAGCCGCGTGACGTGACGTCCGCGATTTCCTATCACTGTCGAAAGAACAGTCTGGGAGGACGGACATGGGCATCTACGACGAGAACCTCGACCGCAACGCGGCCAATCATCAGCCGCTGACGCCGCTGACTTTTCTGTCGCGCGCCGCCCACACCTTTCCAGACACGGTGGCGATCATCCACGGCCGCCTGCGCCGCACCTATCGCGATTTCTACAGCCGCTCGCGGCAACTCGCTTCGGCACTCGAACGGCGTGGCATCCGGCCCGGCGAAACGGTGGCGGCGATGCTGTCCAACACGCCGGCGATGCTCGAGGCCCATCACGGCGTGCCCATGGCCAGGGCCGTGCTTCTCTCGATCAACACCCGCCTCGACCCCGCAACCATCGCTTTCCAGCTCGACCATGCCGAGGCCCGACTTGTGATCGTCGACCGGGAGTTTTCCGCGGTGATGGCAAAGGCCCTCGCTTTGGCAACGGTTCGGCCGATGGTCGTCGATTACGACGATCCCGACTTCCCAAGCGACGCGCCGGTCGCGAAGGGCGCCGCCATCGGGGAGACCGAGTATGAGGCGCTGCTGGCGGAGGGCGATCCGGATTACGGCTGGCAGCTGCCCCGTGACGAATGGGATGCGATCTCGCTCAACTATACGTCGGGAACGACCGGCAACCCGAAAGGCGTCGTCTACCACCATCGCGGCGCGGCCCTGATGGGCTATGCCAATGTCGTGGCCGCAAATCTCGGCAAGCGGCCCGTCTATCTCTGGACCCTGCCGATGTTCCATTGCAACGGCTGGTGCTTTCCCTGGACCTTGGCGGTTCAGGCCGGGACGAATGTATGCCTGCGCTGGGTCCGGGCGAAGGCGATGTACGACGCGATCGCCGATCACGGCGTCACGCATCTCTGCGGCGCGCCGATCGTCATGTCGCTGCTCATCAACGCGGCGGAGGCGGACAAGCGGCATTTCGGCCAGACGGTGACCTTCAATACCGCGGCCGCCCCGCCGCCGCAGTCCGTGCTCGCGGGGATGAAGCTTGCGGGCTTTGCCGTGACCCATCTCTACGGACTGACCGAGACCTACGGCCCCGCCGTCGTCAACGAATGGCAACCGGCTTGGGACTTGCTGCCGGACGCGGCGCAGGCGGCCCTGAAGGCGCGGCAGGGCGTTCGCTATACCGCCCTCGAGGACCTGACCGTCATGGATCCGGAGACGATGGCGCCGGTGCCTGTCGATGGCGAGACCATCGGCGAGGTCATGTTCCGCGGCAACATCGTCATGCGCGGCTATTTGAAGAACCCCGCCGCCAGCGCCGAAGCGTTCCGCGGCGGCTGGTTCCACTCCGGCGACCTCGGCGTCTTGCACGAGGACGGCTATATCGAATTGAAGGATCGCGCCAAGGACATCATCATCTCCGGCGGCGAGAACATCTCCTCGATCGAGGTCGAGAATGCGCTCTATCAGCACCCCGCGGTCCAGACGGCCGCCGTCGTCGCGCGCGCTGACGAGAAATGGGGCGAGACGCCCGTCGCCTTCATCGAACTGAAGCCCGGCTGCAGCGCCTCGAGCGACGAGCTTATCGCCCATTGCCGCGAGCATCTCGCGCGCTTCAAATGTCCCCACGCCATCATCTTTGCCGAGGTGCCCAAGACGTCGACCGGCAAGATCCAGAAATACGTGCTGCGGCAGATGACCGGCTGAACGCCCCGTCCGTCGCGCCGGCGGTCGAGGCATCGGGGGTGCCGCCGTTGCGGTCGCACGATGCGACGCAAGCAGATCGGGCAGACAGACCCGGACAGAACAGGGTCCGGACAGAACAGGGTGGAAGCCATCGCGCCAACCAATTCGCCAGGAGAGGTCGTTCTTATCGATCAGAACCGCGGCCGAACGGCAGTCCCGGGACGGGCTTCGACCCTGAGACCGCTTCCCCGCCAGGCCAGCGGCGCGGCGTGACGAAACCGCGTCAAACGGCCGCGTCGGATATCGAAGGCGAATATCAGAAGGAAAACCAACAATCAGAAGGATAACCAACGCGCTCGCGTCGCCCTTCGGAAGCGTTGTGTCTCCGTCACCGCGCCAAGGCGCGGCAGCCATTCCCCGTCATGCAGCGATTGTCACCAGGCGCTTACGGCGTTGACTATGTGTTGGGAACGCAAACAGCCCCGTCGCGGGTGCGACGGGGCTGTTTGGTTTGTGTTTTGTTGGGTATGTGATGAGATTTCTTGTCATTTGCAGACCTGGCGGCGACCGACTTTCCCGCGTCTTGAGACGAAGTATCATGGGCGCTGGAGCGTTTCACGGCCGAGTTCGGAATGGGATCGGGTGCAGCCGCTCCGCTAGAACCACCAGGTCAGCGAATGGCAAGATGAAGCTGGAGTTTGTTTCAGGGGGCTCACGCCAGCCGGGTAAAGACCCGGCCGTCTCCGCTGGGGCGGGCCAGTTGGCCCGACGCCCGGTCGGGCTACCAAGGGGCGCCCCTTTCGGGAAAGCCGCGGTAGTAGCTGAGTTCTGGAAGGCCTCTGCAGGGAGGCCGTTTGGATTGGAATGAGAACCGTCTCTTTTCAGCGGCAACAGGCTGGCCGCCCGTAGGACGACCGTCCGTCGGATTGCCATGGCAATCCGCGCCAGCGCAGACGACTTGTCCGTGACAAGTCGGCGTGAGCGCCTCGAGACAAACCAATGTTCACACCCCTTTGGGGGTGAACATTGGCGAATGGGAATGATCAAGCCGATCGGGCGATTAGTACCGGTAAGCTTCAAGCATTACTGCTCGTCCACACCCGGCCTATCAACGTGGTGGTCTACCACGGCCCTGATAGGGAGCACTCGTTTTGAGGTTAGTTTCCCGCTTAGATGCCTTCAGCGGTTATCTAGTCCGTACATAGCTACCCTGCACTGCGGCTGGCGCCACAACAGGTCCACCAGAGGTACGTCCATCCCGGTCCTCTCGTACTAGGGACAGATCCTCTCAATACTCCTACACCCACGGCAGATAGGGACCGAACTGTCTCACGACGTTCTGAACCCAACTCACGTACCGCTTTAAATGGCGAACAGCCATACCCTTGGGACCTGCTCCAGCCCCAGGATGCGATGAGTCGACATCGAGGTGCCAAACAACCCCGTCGATATGGACTCTTGGGGGTCATCAGCCTGTTATCCCCGGCGTACCTTTTATCCGTTGAGCGATGGCCCTTCCACGCGGGACCACCGGATCACTATGACCGACTTTCGTCTCTGCTCGACATGTACGTCTCGCAGTCAGGCGGGCTTATGCCATTGCACTCGACGACCGATTTCCGACCGGTCTGAGCCCACCATCGCGCGCCTCCGTTACTCTTTGGGAGGCGACCGCCCCAGTCAAACTACCCACCATACACTGTCCCGGATCCGGATAACGGACCGCGGTTAGACATCCATGACGATAAGGGTGGTATTTCAAGGATGGCTCCACACGAGCTGGCGCCCATGCTTCAAAGCCTACCACCTATCCTACACATGCCGACACGAATGCCAGTGTAAAGCTATAGTAAAGGTGCACGGGGTCTTTCCGTCTGACCGCAGGAACCCCGCATCTTCACGGGGAATTCAATTTCACTGAGTCTATGCTGGAGACAGCGGGGAAGTCGTTACGCCATTCGTGCAGGTCGGAACTTACCCGACAAGGAATTTCGCTACCTTAGGACCGTTATAGTTACGGCCGCCGTTTACTGGGGCTTCATTTCAGAGCTTGCACCCCTCCACTTAACCTTCCAGCACCGGGCAGGCGTCAGACCCTATACGTCGTCTTGCGACTTCGCAGAGCCCTGTGTTTTTGGTAAACAGTCGCTACCCCCTGGTCTGTGCCACCCCCACCCACTTGCGTACATGGGGGTCACGCTTCTTCCGAAGTTACGCGTGCAATTTGCCGAGTTCCTTCAGCATAGTTCTCTCAAGCGCCTTGGTATACTCTACCAGTCCACCTGTGTCGGTTTAGGGTACGGTCTATACGGTGGGGCTATTTCCTGGAACCGCTTCACCGCAGGATCAATCCAATAAGACCCTACGATACACGCGATCCGTCACTCTCCACCAGGCCCACGATTATTAACGTGGTTCCCATCGACTACGCCTTTCGGCCTCGCCTTAGGGGCCGGCTAACCCTGCTCAGATTAACTTTAAGCAGGAACCCTTGGACTTTCGGCGAGGGTGTCTCTCACACCCTTTATCGTTACTCATGTCAGCATTCTCACTTCCCATACCTCCAGCAGCCCTCACGGGTCCGCCTTCACAGGCCTAGGGAACGCTCCGCTACCACTGACGAATTCCGTAGAATTCTGTCAATCCACAGCTTCGGTGCATGGCTTTAGCCCCGTTACATTTTCGGCGCAAAGACCCTTAATTAGACCAGTGAGCTGTTACGCTTTCTTTAAATGATGGCTGCTTCTAAGCCAACATCCTGGTTGTTTTGGGATCTTCACATCCTTTCCCACTTAGCCATGACTTGGGGACCTTAGATGGTGGTCAGGGTTGTTTCCCTCTCCACGACGGACGTTAGCACCCGCCGTGTGTCTGCCGACTAGTACTCCCCGGTATTCGGAGTTTGATTGGGTTTGGTAGGACGGTGAGTCCCCCTAGCCCATTCAGTGCTCTACCCCCGGGGGTATTCGGTCGACGCTCTACCTAAATAGATTTCGCGGAGAACCAGCTATTTCCGAGTTTGATTGGCCTTTCACCCCTAGCCACAAGTCATCCCGATCTATTGCAACAGATATGGGTTCGGTCCTCCAGTGCATGTTACTGCACCTTCAACCTGCTCATGGCTAGATCACTCGGTTTCGGGTCTAATCCGACGAACTGAACGCCCTGTTCAGACTCGCTTTCGCTACGCCTCCACCTATCGGCTTAAGCTCGCTCGCCAGACTAAGTCGCTGACCCATTATACAAAAGGTACGCCGTCACCCATGATGGCTCCGACTGTTTGTAGGCATCCGGTTTCAGGTTCTATTTCACTCCCCTTGTCGGGGTGCTTTTCACCTTTCCCTCACGGTACTGGTTCGCTATCGGTCATGCACGAGTACTTAGGCTTAGAGGGTGGTCCCCCTAATTTCAGACAGGATTTCACGTGTCCCGCCCTACTCGAGGACACTAAAGAGCATTATGCCTACGGGGCTGTCACCCACTCTTGCCACGCTTTCCAACGTGTTCGGCTTCTCTCATATAGTGCCACTGGCCTGGTCCGCGTTCGCTCGCCGCTACTGA